>JBJKSI010000013.1:0-97626 GCA_046704165.1 Candidatus Acidiferrales bacterium | reverse complement strand
GAGCTTATCTTGGTGCAGCCTCTCACTGGATTCCACGTTGCGTCTGTCCATTCGATGGCCGAATCGAGGGACATCAGTGCTCTCCTCGTTTTGGGTACACCGTGAAGATGTCGAAAACAACACTTCTTTCACAATCAAGCCTGTGCACAGCGAGATTTACCCCGAGATCAAATCTCTGCTGGCCTCCTCCTGTGTGCCGCCATCTTCGCCTCGTATTCGCCTGCCTGTCAATATGACTCTCCGTGAGCCGCTATACCCCCCTGAGGACGTGCAGCGCCTGCCGCCCATGAGAAACGACATGCGAGCATAAACCAAGCGAAAAGGCACTCCGGCTCTCGCGTGCGGACATTTAACTGAAGCCAGTCTCCCGACAGAGCCATTCCCGGCGAGAACCTCCCTATTTATCATGGTAAAGCATTACCGCACCCGATGGCAGCTTCCGACGTGCCAGACGTGTGTTATACCACACCGAACGCATAGTAAGACGCGCATTTCAGCGAAATCGTGCTGTAATGGCGATGTCGGTTAGCAACATGAGTCTGGATCGGCTATTCAATGGCTAGGCTCCGCGAAACAACTTGGCCAATTGATCCTCACACTATCAAGAAGCACGAGATCCTTCGCCGTTATTTTCAAGCATGGCTCCCGATCATGACTCAATGGGCCGGGCGTGTCCTCTACATCGATGGTTTCGCAGGTCCGGGCAAGTATGAGGGAGGAGAAGATGGTTCCCCTATTATTGTTCTAAAAGCTGCCCGAGACCATGCTTTCCGGCCGAAGAGCGAAGTTGTATTTATCTTCGTGGAGAAGGATAAGGCCCGAAAAGAACATTTGGATCGGACGGTGAAGGAGATTACAGGTTCACTTCCCGATAATTTCAGGGTTCATTGCATTCACGGCGAATTCAACGAGGAGCTAGAGAGCGTTTTCCGGGAATTGGAAGAACAAGGGAAAAAGTTGGCCCCGGCACTGGTCTTCGTCGACCCCTTTGGCTTTTCGCATACCCCTTTCCGTACGATTGCCCGAGTTCTTAGGAACGGCAGGTGCGATGCCCTCATCACCTTCATGTATGAGGAGATTAACAGGTTTTTGGCACATCCAGATCACGTAGAGACTTATGATGAGCTCCTTGGAACGGGCAACTGGCGTGACGTTTTAAATCTCCGAGAGCCGGACGAAAGGCGGCGCGCTATTCACGATATCTATCTTAAACAACTGAGAGGAGTCGCCCGTTATGTCCGGTCCTTCGAGATGCTCAATCGAGGGAACCGGACCGATTATTTCCTCTTTTTCGCCAGCGATAATCCGTTAGGTCTGGAGAAAATGAAAGAAGCGATGTGGAAGGCAGACCCCGGCGGCACATTTCAGTTTTCGGACTTCACCGACGCCCGCCGAACCCTTGCTTTGTTTTCTGAACACCCCGACTATGATGCGCTGAAACAGGCGATAGTGAGTCATTTCGGAGGCGCCAATGCGTCAATCGAGGAGTTGAGGAACTTCGTTGTTGCGGAAACACCATTTTTGAGGACTCACTTCAAAAGGCAGATCTTAAAGCCAATGGAAGCTTCCGGTGAGCTCACGGTAAAGAGCCCGAAGGGGAGAAGACTGAAAGGCACCTTTCCGGATGGCACTGTTCTGCATTTTAAATGATTTGTGGAATGTACGTCCGGTTGATGGCGCTGTGGTGCTCCCCTCAAAACTAGACAGTCGGGGCCTCCGAGTTTAGTACACCAGTAAAAGCCAAGAAGGCCTTGTGCGGGGCGCGATATTCCACTCCCCGACGAGGCCGGACGTGATTGTACTCCTCGATCCACCCGGCGATCGATGCTCGCGCTTCTTCCAAGCCGCGGTACCCCGCCGTCCAGACTTTCTCCTCCTCCAAGCTGCGACGGAACCGTTCGATGTAGCTGTTACCCTCCGGGGGATGGTAGGCCGTGCGCCGACGTGTGATGCCAAGCCGCCCCAGCGTTTCCAGGAAGCGGCAAGAGGTGAACTGGGTCCCATCGTCGGTGGTCAGGGTCAGATTCGCCTCCCGGCTACCCTCGGGCAGCCGCGCCAGCACCGCCAATCGTGGCCCGCGAGCGCTGCGAAAAGCGCCCGCTCCCGCAACCACCCCGTTACTTTGCCTCCGCTATTGGCTGTCACGACCCAGGACGACCGCGCCTGCCCCGCCACCGTCTTCCCACGCGCGCAAACGCAACCTTCCCTTTCGGCCACGGCATCCCCGCAACCCAACCATCCTCCCCAAAAACCACGCGCGGGTCCGCGCCCGACGCAATCGCCTGAAGCTCCGCTGGTAGCGGCTTGCCGGTGCCGTCGCCGGTCGCGTTCGCCGGCATGCGTACCGGATAGTCGCCCGTCTCCGCCTCCTTGCTCTCCTTCGCGGAGCCGCCAGTCACGGCCGCCGCCCCTCCCCGCCGTGCCGCCGCGTTTGGCGGAGGCAACTTGCCGGGCCGCCCGCTGCCCCTGTCTTCCAACGCGCCCTCGCCATGGCCCTTCCTCGTCTGCTCATCGTCGGTGGTAGCAGCGGGTTTCAAACCCACCTCCAAAGCCCCTTCGTCCGGCGCGCGCCCTGTCACCGCATTCGTCCTCGGCAGCCCGTCCAGGCTCAAAGTGAATTCCGCTTGTCTCCCTCCCGCCCGTCGACCTTCTCTCTCCTCTCGATCGAGCCTCTCTCCCAGTCGAATCGCCGCCACCACCGCGCTCGCCGTCACCGGCGATTCCCGGACGCGCTCGATAATGCAATCGAGCGCCCCTCGCCGGTTTTCCCGTCGCTGCTCACAGAGCCCCGTCGCGTGCGCGCGACGATAAGTCGCCCTGTAACTCGCGAATCCCCACGTCTTCGCCATCTCCCGGAGACTCTCCCAATCGACAAATTCCCGCTCGATCTCCTCCCGTTCCGGATGCCTGCAAATCCGGGATCGTGTTAGACGCCGCGCCAAGGACATCTGCGCGTCGCAGGAGGCCCGCGCTCGTTCGCCGCTGGTCGGAACTTCCCTCGCCACGTCCCGTTCCGCTTCTCGCTTCGTCTTCACCACGTTCCACCCCGCAGCCATTTTCGCCAGCCGAATCGGCCACACGCCACACCACGTTCTAAGTAAACGCCCCACCAAGAATCACGTGCCCTCCCGGAGTCCACATACACCATCCTCTCGCCAGAGATTTGCTTTTCCCCTTAGCCTACGGCGCGGCAAGCGTGGACAATTTCTCGCCAATTCCATGGCCAATTGGCCGCCCTACGCCATCGGCAACCAAGCCAAAAATGTGACGGATAAAAAATCGCACCTCATTGAATTTGCCGGACTTGCACGCCGCGACCTTCGACACCGTGTCCCGCTTCGCGGCGCAAGCTGTGACGTTCAGGCGGCTGTCTGCGTGGGTGCCGGACCGGGTGGATGTTCCCGCTGCGGCATGACGATACCGAGAATCGGCGGAGTGAGCAGCGTCGTAACGACGACCATCAGGATGACGGCTGAGAAAACAGTTTCGTTGACCACGCCCAGGGCTTTGCCGATGCTGGCGAAGATCAGCCCTACTTCGCCACGCGGCAGCATTCCCACGCCCACGGATAGCCAACTGACCCCTCGTCCCGAAGCCGGGCCGGCTACCAGCTTGCCCACGATCGCCACCACCGTAAGCACGGCCGCCAGTTCGATCGCATGCCAATTGAGAAAACTCTCAAGTTTCACTTGAAGTCCCATAAGTACAAAAAACACAGGGACTACCAGCGATTCCAGCGGCGAAAGGACTTCGCGAAGCGAATGCTCGTCCTCCAGCTCGTGGGTAAAGAAGCGCTCGAGGATCAGGCCGGCGGCGAAGGCGCCGACGATCGTCGCCAGGCCAATCCGGCTCGCCAGCCACGAAAGCACGAACGCGAGCCCGAGGCCGAACAGTAGTCGCACGTTGCGGAAACCGGCGCGGCGGATGCGCGGCACCAGGCGCGGCGTGAGCCAGATCCCCACCACAATCGATCCGAACAGGAAAACGATCGCCTTCAGCGTAATCGCCGAAATTCCCCAGAAGCTCACCGTGCCGCGCACCACTAGCCCGGTAACCACGGCGAGCACCAGCAAGCCCAGGATGTCGTCCACCACCGCGGCCCCGAGGATGATCCGCGCCTCGGTGCTCTGCGTGCGGCCCAGGTCGTGAAACACGCGCGCTGTGATGCCCACGCTCGTCGCCGTCAGGATACCGCCGATGAACAGGTCGTGCGCCAGCGAAGTGTGCGGCATCAGGAACTTCATGACCACCAGCCCGAGAAACATCGGGCAGACCACCCCAACCACGGCGACCGAGACGGCGCGGTGCCCCACGCGTCGCATCTCCGTAACGCTCGTCTCCAGTCCCACCAGGAACAGCAGGAAGATCACCGCCAGCCGCGAGAGTTCGTCGATGAACAGGTAGACGCCCACCGCCCTCGGCCCCGCTGCGCCGCCGAGAGCGGCGAGCACGCGCATGGTGTCGGGACCGGCCGGCAGCATCGTCTTCGCCGCGCCCACCAGTCCCACGCCGTGCGAGAGCGCGTAGTTGGCGATCTCCCTCACCAGTTCGCCCTCGCGGACCACCGTGATGATCGGCTCGTGCAGCCAGTAGGCCAGGTTGCCGATCACAATGCCGACCAGCAACTCGCCCAGCACGGCCGGCTGCCCGATCTTCTGTACCAGCCAGCCGCCTACCGCCGCGCTCAGGCCGATCAGCATCAGCGCGATCAGGATCGGCGCAACCGGATCTGTGTAATGTGGCGTCACGAACGTAAATTCATTTCCATTTAGCGGAGCGTTTACCCTATTTTGCCTGTGAAGTTCGCGGAACGGGAAAAAATCGGCGGGAAAAATCGGCGGACTTGTCAAGGGCACAATCGACCGGCGACGCGACGTCTCTGCTACCGAGCCCCGTCTGAACCGGTTCCCTTGCCTGAACCGACGGTCTTGTAGGGGCGGGTTTCAAACCTGCCCCTGGAGGAACTGGTTACCTAGGGAGATGCGCGGCCGGGCAGCACCCGCCGCACCCAGATCCGGCTGGTGGCGGGGAGTCCGAGGTAAATCACGCGGCGGGGTCGGCCTTTGACGGCCAGCGTCATCGTCTGGTCGTATTCGAGGGCGCGAACCTTCACCCGCGCACCGGGCCGCAGTTGCAAGCCATCGATAAATTCCAGAAACCGCTTGTCTTTTTCCCAGACGTGCAGGATTTCCAGCTCGTCGCCAACCGCCGCATCGGCCATCTTCACCGCTCCCCGCCGCCGCAGCGCCGGCAACCCTCCGTATAGCGGCACACCGTGAGGGCAGACGCTCTCATGCCCGAAGCGCTTCAGCAGCAGCGCTTCCACCTGCAGGGAGATAGCGTGCTCGAGCCGCTCCGCCTCTTCGTGCGCCGCAGTCCAGTCGAGTCCAAGCACTTCGGTCAGCAGCTTTTCCGCCAGCCGGTGACGCAGCACCAGGTGCTCGGCGGTCTGTCGGCCCTTCGACGTCAGCCGGATGCGGCCGTCGCGGGCGACGCGCAAATAACCGTCGCGCGCCATTCTCCGCAGTGCCGCCGTTACGGCCGGCGGCGTCACCTCCAGGTCCTTGGCCAGCCGCGCGCTGATCGGTGCCTGGCCCTCCTGCACAAGTTCCCAAATGGCTTTCAGGTAGTCTTCGCGGGAAACCGAGCTTTTTTCTCGCGGCATGGTATTCGCTCAGCTTGCTCCGGGCAGGTCGGTGCGAAACGTCGTCGCCAGTGCTTGGACTTTGGTCTCGATCTGTTCGGCGATGCGCCGGTACACGCAAAGATCCTCGCCAAACGGATCCTCAACGTCCCAATCGACGACCGACGTGGCCGTCGCGAGAAGTCCACGACTCGGCATGCCGGTCATGTTCACCACCAGGTCCGACTGGGCCACGTCCACGGCTTCCAGACCTTTCGAAAATTGCCCGTCAAACGACAACCCAAACTCGGCGCCGACCTCCATCGTGGTTTCGGCAATGCGACCGAACGGCGAAAGGCCGGCGCTCGAAGGCTTGATCACGTCGGCGGCTAGCTTGCGTGCAAAAGCTTCGGCCAACTGGCTCCGGCAGGAATTCCCGATGCAGACAAAGAGCACGCGCTTTCGCTGGCCCGCCTCAGCGGCCATCGCGCACCATTTTCAGGAAGTACTTGTGGACGGTCGGATCGCCGGAAAGCTCCGGGTGAAACGTGGCAGCCAGGATGCGGCCCTGGCGAACCAGTACCGGTTTGCCCTCCCGCTCCGCCAGCACTTCCACGCCAGCGCCCGCGCGATCGATCACCGGGGCGCGGATGAAAACCATTTCGAGCGGCTGCTCGCCCAGACGGGTGGGCCCCTCGGTTACACAGCTCTCCAACTGGCGGCCGTAGGCGTTGCGGACGACTCTGATGTCCAGCAGACCGAGCGACGACTGAGGCGGATTCTTCACTTCCTTTGCCAGCAGGATCGCGCCCGCGCACGTACCGAAAACCGCCATACCGGCTTTCGCCTGCGCCACCAAAGGGTCGAACAACCCCTCGTTGGTCAGAAACTTCATGTGGGTGGTACTTTCGCCGCCGGGCAGCACCAGCCCGTCGAGACCCTCCAGGTCCCCGACCGTTTTCACGAGCACGGTTTCGGCGCCCAACTCCTCGAGCCGCTTGCGATGTGCCTCAAAATCTCCCTGAATCGCCAGAATGCCGATCTTCATTTTTCATCATGTCGCAATTGGAGTAACAGGCCGGCCAAGTCGCCAAGCACCCACCCCTCGATGATGCGCCCGCCGGAAATCTGGAAAATGCCGACACCCGCATAGCGAATCGGGTGTCCGGTTGCCGGGATGCCGAAGATCTCGCCCTTGTGCGTCCCAGTGTAGATCAGTCGGGCAGCCACCCGGTTGTCCTCGGCGATCAGCTCCTCGATCGAGTTGAAAAAATCCGGAAAAGCGCTCTGGACGTGCTTCATGTAACCGATCAGCCCGCCGCGCCCGGCCACCATGCGGCCGAGCGACCCGCGGAAGCTCACGTCCTGGTCGATCAACTCTTCGGCCAGGTCGAAACGCCAGCCGTTCCACAATTCGTCGTAATAGCGGCGCACAAGCGCCTTGTTCGCTTCGAGCAACACGCCGCCGTTACCAGCCTCTGGTCTGCAGCAGGTCTTTTTCCTCGAGCTGGCGCACGTCGAGGCCCTTCATTGCCTCGCCCAGGTCCTCGCAGGCCTCGAGCACGATCTTCGGATCGTGCGCGTGGGTGGTCGCTTTCACGATAGCTTTTGCGCGCAGTTCGGGATCGGACGACTTAAAGATGCCGGAGCCGACGAAGACCGCTTGGGCGCCCAATTGCATCACCAGCGCAGCATCCGCCGGCGTGGCAATGCCTCCCGCCGAGAAATTCGGCACCGGCAGCTTGCCGTTGCGAGCCACCCAGGCGACCAGATCCAGCGGCGCGCCCATCTGCTTGGCCGCGCTCATCAGTTCCTCCTGGCCCAGGGTGGTCAGCTTCCGCATCTCGCCGACGATTGCCCGCATGTGCCGCACCGCCTCGACGATGTTGCCCGAGCCGGCTTCGCCCTTCGTGCGGATCATCGCCGCGCCTTCGCCGATCCGCCGCAGCGCCTCGCCCAGATTGCGCGCACCGCAGACGAACGGCACGCGGAAGGAATGCTTCCAGATGTGGTTTTCCTCGTCGGCGGGCGTAAGGACTTCGCTCTCGTCGATAAAATCCACCTCGAGGGCTTCGAGCACCTGCGCCTCGGCAAAATGCCCGATGCGGGCCTTGGCCATCACCGGGATAGTGACCGCCTTCATAATGTCGCGAATGATCTTCGTCGAGGCCATTCGTGCCACGCCGCCTTCCTTGCGGATGTCGGCCGGGACGCGTTCGAGCGCCATCACCGCGCAGGCTCCAGCCTTTTCCGCGATGACTGCCTGTTCGACGTTCGTGACGTCCATAATCACGCCGCCCTTCAGCATTTCCGCCAAGCCCACCTTGACCCGCCATTGCGGATCGCTGGAAAAATTCAATTCCTCAGCCATCGCTCCATCCTCCATCATTCCCTAGGAATCACTCCGGAATTCCGTTCTCGTACACCGAAGACTCCATCATACCAGCGTCACCGCACGCGAAACACCGTTGCTGCGCGATGGTTGCCGCTGGCGCGCGCGGCGCCACTGCTCGCCGATCAGTTCCCCCAGCACCTTCACCCCACGAGTGATGCGTCGCTCGTTCAGCTCGGAAAAGGCGAGTCGCAGTGTATTCGGCCGGGGATTTTCCAGATAGAACAGTCGGCCCGGGGCAAACGCCACGCCGCGTTCCCGCGCCCTCAGCGACAACTCCAACGCGTCCAGACCCGGCGGCAAAGTCACCCAGATACACATTCCGCCATCCGGAGAACTCCACCGGACATCCTCCGGCATATAGCGCTCCAGCGCGGCCTCCACGGCCCCGAGCCTCCGTCGATAAACAACCTTCATTTGCTCGACATGATGATCGAGAAAGCCGCGCCGCAGGAATTCCGCCGCCGCGGCCTGCGCCAACTGCCCGGTGTGCAGATCGGCGGCCTGCTTGGCCAGCCGCAAGCGCTCGGCCACCGGCCCAGGCGCCACGCACCAGCCGACCCGCAGACCGGGGAAGGCCAGTTTCGAAAAACTGTCGATCTGAATCACCAGTCCGGACCGGTCCAGCGCCTTAAGCGAGGGAATCGGCTGTCCGCGGAGCCGCAGCCGTGCATAGATATGGTCCTCGATCACCGGCACGCGGTACCGCTCGGCGATCTCAAGAACGCGCCGGCGGTCGGCCAAAGACAGAGATGCACCCGTGGGATTCTGGAAATCGGGCATCAGCACGATCAGCTTGACGCGATTGCGCTCGAGCGCGAAAGCCAGCCCTTCCGGATCGACGCCGGCACCGGCCCGTACGGGCACACCGATCGCCCGGACATGCCTTCCAGCAAAAGCGGCCAATGTACCCGGATAAGTCGGATTTTCGAGCAGTATTGCGTCGCCCGGGCGAAGCATGAGGCGCGCCAGCAGGTCAAAACCCTGCTGGCAGCCATCGGTGATCAGCACGTGATCGCTCGGATTGACGATGCCGTCGCGGCGAAGCCATGCCGTCAGCCCCTCACGCAGCGCCGGGTAGCCGTCGGTCGAACCGAGCTGAAGGATTTCACGCCCGCGGTTGCGCAACACCGCATTGCAGCAGCGACGAAACTCGTCAAGCGGGAACAGATCCTCTGGCGGCCGAGCCACAGTGAAGGAAATCGTCTTGCGTGCGGTCGGGGGCAGCAACCGATCGAGTGCCTCTTCGCCGCGATCCTCGACAAACAGGCCTTCCCAGCGCACTGGCCCGGCATCCGGTGAGACGGGAGCCGGCAGATTCTGAAGTCTGGGATTGCCCGGCTCACCGCAAATAAACGTGCCACGGCCCACGTAGCCCCGAATCAGGCCCTCGGCCTCGAGGTCGGCATAGGCGTTAGCCACGGTAGTGCGATGCACACCCAGGCGCGCAGCCAGTTCCCGGCTTGGCGGGATACGGTCTCCGGGCGCCAACTGCCCGACGCGAACCAGAGCGCGAAGCTGATCGCGGAGTTGAGCGTAGAGCGGAATCCGGCTTCCAGGCTGAATCTGGAGTGGCAGCATCATTACCTCTTTATAATCCAATTCTACACATTTCTGTGCCGGTTGAAAGACACATTGTCTTATTGTCTTTCACGCAGCTCAACCACTTCCGGAAGGGTTCTCCCCAGGACCAAACGGGAAAAGCTTCAGACCCAATAACCGTACTTCACTTCGAATGGGAGGCAGGAAAGGAGAAGTGGGGAACCAAGAGGCCCGCCGTCGGTTTATTTGGATGATTCATGACGGCAGGGAAAGTTTACCGGCCGGACTACGTAGGAGACAAGCGCAAAGCCTAGGTACACTCGGGAATCCGCGGCGTAGGCCGGGCGATTCGACTGCCCTCGCCCGGCACCGTGCGCCAGGGAAGGTAAGGAAGCTGTCCAGAGTATTACTTGGCTCGTCGTTTCCGGCCAGCCGGCTTGAGTTGCTGTTTCAATCGGCGACGCAACTCGGGAGGAGCACTGGGATTGGACGCCACCAAATACCAGAGCGGTTCGGTGCGGTCGCGGCTCAGCAGCGCCAGCGTTTTTGCGTCCGCGTTGGGATGGCGTGCCACGTTTTCGCGAACAGCAGGATATGGATGACCGGCCAGGAGGGACAGAGTGGCCGCACTGGCCCGGGGATGCTCACTGACCAGGCGCAGCAGGAAAAAATCGTCCTCAGGCGCCTCGAGAGCGATACGGTGCAGCTCATCAGCGGTCACGTCCGGACGAAGCACGGCACTGATGCGAAGATCCCAATCGGGATTCATCCGGTTCAGTTCCTGCGTCCGGGCATGAATCAATTGTTCAAGGACATGCTGCTCTTCCCTGCGTTGGCGCGGACTGAGTTGCGTGCGCTCGATCGAGTCGAGCACACGCAGCAGGTATTGGCGCTCGCCGAAAACGATCTGGGACGTCCGCTTTACTTTCGAGGCTTGCCCCGTTCGAGCCGTGCGGCGGGCATAGGCCGCCAGGTCTGATCGTCGCATAAGGGCCTCGCGTGGAAACACGGCAGTCAGAGACACTGGTCCCGCTCCTCTCCCTGTTGAAGGGCAACTTCTTTGGGTTCCGGCTCGCGGCCGGCATCGTGGCAGAGAGGAAGCGTAATGAGCCCTGCCGGTCAGGCTGACCGGCCAGCGGCAATGCGAGGCAACCACCGACGTCGAGATGCCAGGTACTTCCCCGCTCTCCAAGGGGGGATGAATGGCTTCTCTCTACCCCGGTAATCGCCTCGTCCGCAACCACTCTTCTCGGATACCCGTCGAGGGCCAGGAATCCTTAAGATCACTCCAAGATCACGCTTGCTAACGGGTGATCTGTCCGATTGGAAATATACACAGGGGAGGAGGCGGGCGACACAGTTTGGCACAGCCGGGCCGTGTTAGGAATATTAGCTAGCCAGTAACGGAACCGTTTAGGACTACAGTACTCTCATGGCAATAGCGGTACTCGTGGATGCTGGTGAATTTCGATCGCGGGTTGCCGCGCGCTGGAGGAACCGCTACTCTCGAAGAAAAGGTGGAATTTCCGAATGTCGGTCTTTGAAGAACATCGCGACGAACTCGAGCATTACGAAACCATGATGGGCACGCATCGGGGCAGGCTCGCGGTGTCGCTCGATCTGCTCACGAATGCTCTGGTGCTCGTCGGACAGCACGGGGTCTATTGCCGCTCGGTGCGCGAGCAGGAAAAACCCGCAATGGACATCCAACTCATCCAGAAGGAATTGGCCAAGGCAAAACAGCTGATCCAGAGCGTAATGGAAGAGTTGCGCGCGGAACGAGAGAACAAATAGCCGGGTCTCCGCTGGAACTCCAAAACAGTACCGAGTAGTGCCTCCTCATGCAGGCGGCAAGGACCGAAGGCTTGGGGTTGCCGGCCGGCTCAGCGCATGCGGAGGAAAGGGTTCGACTGTTTTTCCTCGCCAATTCTGGTTGAGGGACCATGGCCGGGATAGACGATAGTCTCTTCGGGCAGCGCAAGCAGTTTCTGGTGGATGGATTTCAGGATTTCGTCAAGCGAACCACCCCACAGATCGGTCCGGCCGATACTGCCGGCGAAGAGCGTGTCGCCGGCGAGCAGCCGAGGGGTTTCGATGAGCGGAGGAACCTTGCCGGAGCCATCGGCGCCGCTAGAGTTCGCCGGTAAATAGAGGCTCATGCTACCGCGTGAGTGTCCCGGAGTGTGGAGGACCTGAGCTTCGATTCCGCCCCAGACGAGTTCGTCGCCATCGCGAAGGAATCCGTCAACTTTCGTGATTTCCGGAGGCGCGACGCCAAGCCATTCCGCCTGGATGGGGATCGCCAAGTAGAGTTCGAGGTCGTCGGGGTGCATGATGACCGGCGCACCGGTGGCGCGCTGCAGTTTGGCGAGTCCTCCCACGTGGTCGATGTGGGCGTGGGTGCTGACGATGGCGCGCACCTTCAGATTGTGGCGCTCGAGCACTTCCGTGATGCGTTCAACCTCGTCACCGGGATCGACCACTACCGCTTCGTGCGCTTCAGCGTCACCCACGATCGAGCAGTTGCACTGGAGCATCCCTACGGGAAGGATTTCATGAATCAGCCGATCGGCCATTTCTGAAAGTATAGCATTGGCGGAGAATTGCCCCGGCTTTGCTACCATGAACCACTGAGCGAGGTCGGCGCTTGCACCGCCGGGCAACGAGGGGAAAGGAGCACGCGATGGCAAACGAATTTGCGGGCAAGAGCGCGATAATCGTCGGGGGGTCGAGCGGAATCGGCAAGGCGGTGGCACGGCTCCTGCTCGGCGGCGGAGCAACCGTCACGATCGTCGGGCGGCGCGAAGACAAGCTCGCCGCGGCGGGCAAAGAACTTGCAACATTCGGAAAAGTGACGACGGAAAAGACCGACATTACGAAGAAAGACGAACTGGCCGCGATGATCGAGAAGATCGACGCGCGCTATGCCGCAACCGATTATCTGGTGAACGCGGCGGGCGTCTTTCTGCCGAAACCGTTCCTCGAGCACACTGAGGCCGATTACGACAGTTACCTCGACCTGAACAAGGGCACTTTCTTCCTGACGCAGCGGGTGGCGAAAAACATGGTCGCGCGCGGGCAAGGAGGCTCGATCGTGAACATTGGCTCGATGTGGGGCCGGCAAGCGGTGCAGGCGACGCCGTCTTCCGCCTATTCGATGGCCAAGGCGGGGTTGCACTCACTGACGCAACATCTGGCGATGGAACTGGCGGGCGCGAAGATTCGCGTCAACGCCGTCTCGCCGGCCGTGGTGGAGACGCCGATCTACGAAGCATTCATTCCGAAGGAGCAGGTACATTCCGCGCTGCAGGGATTCAACAGTTTCCACCCGATTGGCCGCATCGGCCAACCGGAGGACGTGGCACAGGTCGTCTGTTTCCTGCTTTCCGACAAGGCTTCATGGGTGACCGGCGCGGTGTGGGACGCCGATGGCGGCGTGATGGCCGGGCGCAATCAATACAATTGAGCGCAAGCAGTGACGATGGGTGGGAACGTTCCGTCAGTTGAACCAGTATGGCGTTTTTCGCGTCCAGGGACTCCGAGGATAGCGCTGGTGCAGCAGCAGAAAGGCCCGCTTCGAGTAGCGGCCTGTATTTGCGTCGTTGCACCCATAGCGAGTCGCTCGCACCACCAGGTACAAGGCTTCAGGCACGCGTGGATCGTGTGGGTGCGCCCTGGCCCAGGCAAGCGTCTCCCTGGCCAGCCAGTTGGGCGCCGTGGAAAGCCGCTCGAGCGCGGACCATTCTTTCCCCGCAGCCGCGCGCTCGTCCGCCGTGGGAAAACCGGGGCTCGGAATCGCGCCGTTCGGATAGATAAGGCGTAACGGCGACGTCAATGACCGGTGCATCGTCTGATAGTTGAATTGCCACGAGCCTCCACCGGCCTGCGGACCCATGGCGCACCACCAGTTGTTCCGAAAGGCATCGATATGCGCCGGCGATTGAGGACCCGCGAACAGCGACCAGCGTGGCACGCCCACCGGAACGAAAGGCCTCATCCCGGGAAATCGCAACAGCAGAAAAATTGCGGCGAATTTTCTTTGCGGCCCAGTTTTTGCCGCTTGATAAGCGGCCAGCGAGCCGCGCAACTCCGGCATCAGCGAGGCGAGAACCGGCGTCTCGCGCAGCGCCACGGCGGCGTCGCCCACCAGGATGGCCCGCGTCCACGCAGCCGTCGCGATCTCCCGACGCAAGCCTTCCGGCAATAGGGTGAACCGCGAGGCTTTGGCCAGCATGCCCAGCGGCAGCTTTTCGGTGAGCGTCACGGCGGCATCGCGGTCGAAAAAGTCCGTTTGGATACCGGCTTTCGCCATTTTCGCCGGTGTGGCGTATTCGTAGCCTCCCATGTCCACAGGTTGCCGAGCGGCATAGCGCAGCCATTCCGCGAAACTGCGGCTGAGCGACATCCGCAGCGCCATGAATTCGTTTCGCGTGCCCTGTGTCAGGCCGATCCGAGTGTTTGCCAACATGTCGTCCAGCCCGCGCCGCGCCTCCCCCGCGTGTCCGGTTTCGGCCAGCAGCCGCAAGCGGTGAAACGTCACCGTCACATACGCAGGAGAATCGACAGGTACGTTCGCCGCGGCGGCGACGAGTTGAGCCGAAGCGGGATCGCTTCCTTGCGCCTGCGAAATCGCCGCCACCAACCACGGGAGGCGCCGCGTTTGCCGCCACACCGACAGCGCGTGGCCGAAAGAGGCCGGGGCTGGCTTCGAATACGTGAGAATCCAGTCTGTCATTCCGCCGCGCGGTGCGGCCGGCGGCGAATCCGATGACCCTCCGGCACTCGAAGGAGCCTTTGGCGTCTCTCGGGAGATCGAATGATCGAAAAGCCAGAGGTAGTCCACCAGATTCTGGTGAAATTGAGGATCCCGCTTCGCACCATCCAGAGCCAGAGACAGTTCCCTTTCTCGCCGCTGTGGATAGAGCCGGATGCGCACGAATTGCAGGAGCCCCCGCGCCGAGTGGTGATACTCGTCCAATCCCGTGTCGCCAAGGATACTTTCGAGCCGGCCCTCGGCCTGCTCGAGAGGCGGCGCGTTGATCTTATCGTCCGTCAGCGTCAACGTTCCCTCGCGCACCAGACATCGCGCCACCAGATACGGAGCGACTTCCCGGTAAGGCGAAGAGGGATCCTTCCCGATCGCGGCGAATTCCGTTTTCGCCTTCGCCAGATCGCCCGCGTAGAAATGCGCTGCAGCGATCTGATAGGCGCGGTCCTGACGAATCAGCTTCGGATCAGTGGCCGGCGCCGGAGCCGGGATGGTTGCAACGGGAGGATGTGGAGGGTAACCGAAGCCTGCGGCGCAATTCGCAAAGACTTCGTCTTGCGCCGCCAGCCACTGTTTCACGTAGGGGCTTTCGGCGCCAAACCGCGAGATGCGGCCGTTGAGAATCTTCACCGCATGTTGAAACGCACCGGAAGGGCAGTTGAGATATTCAAGGTAATAGTCCTTTGCCGACACGTATTTATAGATTCCTGCCCTGCCGGGATAGCCGAAATCGATTTTCGCCTTGGGACCGGGCACTTTCTCGCGAGCGGCTTTCCAACGGTCGATCCAATTGACCGGGACATTGGCAGATTGCGCGTTTGTCACGGACTGCCCGGGCGGATTCCAGTAGCTGGACCAAGACAGAATCTTTTTGACCGCGGCAATTTCCGTCCCGCCGAGCGGTTTCCCTATCAGGTTGCGGTAGGCGACAAACAGGTAGACGCGCTGGAAACCGGGCTGGAGCAATTCGAGTTTGCCTTTCGCATACGCGTTGAGCGGAACGTCGGGAAAGCTCGCATGCGTAAACGTCGGCGGGGAAAGATCCGGCCCGCAAGCTTCGATCAGCTGCGGCAGAACAATCGCCGCGATCACGAGAAGGGCTATCGTGACTGGCGAGATACGGCGTCCCATTTGTCTACCTCCGCGAGGATCTGCTTCACGCTGGCCTCTGTCCATGCCCGTTTCGAAAACACATAGACTCGCCTCGATCTTCCCTTGGCGCCGTGCCGCGCCAGGCCGACTGCGAGCAACTGGCGCGAAAATGCCTCGTCTGTCGAGACGCCCACACTGGCGCGACAGGCACGCGCGCGAAACGCCCGGCCGGATTTCACGAAGGCCTCCACCGCCGAGCTGTCCGGTCCCATGCGAAAGAGCATCGGCACGGTTTCGTCGACGGTGCCGGGAGGCAGCGAATTCAGCCACGTGTCGCCTATACACCACGACGCGAGCGCCGTCATCGAAAGCGGCATTCCAAGCGGCAGCCTCCGTCGAACCGCCACGAGCAGACGACGATAGAAAGGCTGTTCGCTTTTCGTGGCGTCGTAATCCACCTGCACCGCGCGCACGCCGTGCAATCGCGCCACGGCCGCAATCATGTCCGCCACGCGATTCCGTTGCGCTTTGGAATAGAGGGATGTGGCCGTATCCACGGCGGCGCTGCCGCGCCAGCCCGGCGGATGATGCCAAAGGTCGTTTGGCGTTTCGATCCGCACCACAGCCATCAGTTCCGTACCCGGAGGAACTCGCAACGGCTGCCTTCGCGGCTGGAGCACTACGCCGGGAGAGCCTCCAACATTCCGCGTTGAACCCGAGGTCCCAATTTCGATCGTGCCCGCCAAAAATGCCACGCCCGCCTCCCGCGGATTGAGGAAGCGCATGTCTTCAGGCCGTTCCCAGGCCCAGAGCATCACGCGCGGCAAACGCGTCATCGCGCGTCGAGCCGGCGGAGCCTGTTCGCCCTGGCGCGTACGTCTTATGCTGCCGCGCAACCCGATCACGGCCGCTGCTCCCAGGATCACCAACACCAGTGCCACAGCCAGGGCTCGGTGGCGCCCCATCCATTTGAGGCGAAAAAATGGGACCCAGTTCATCTCCATCGTTCGGTGCAATTTGGCTGCCGTCTTCGAAATCGCAAAATGCGAGGTTTTCTTCGACTCGTGCGGCAAAACCGCCGTGTTCCCGATGCCACGGTGTGTCCGCTCCTCACATGACTCCGTCCATTCGGAACTTCGCGCAGCCACAAGCATAACCGCGGCACGGGGAAATCGAAATGCGGAGATTGGATGGCGCAAGCTCCGCAGACCGCGAGGGAAGCCCACCCGCATGCGGGTCGAGCACGGGAGCGCGGGCGCCTTTGCTATCATCGGAGGTGCACTGCGGCGCGGTCGTGGCCGCAGGCGAAGAATGAGTCTGGAAACTCCATTGCGCGAAGAGCAACAGAGCCTCGGCGCTCGAATGGGTACGTCGTTTGGCACGCTGCTGCCGGGCGATTACGGCGATTTCGAGAGCGAATATCGGCACGCACGGGCTGCGGCGGCCGTCGTGGACACGAATTTCCAGATCGTCGTGGAATTCACCGGGCCCGATCGCGTTCGCTATTTGAACGCGGTTTCCACGGGCAACATTCCCGCACTTACGCCGGGACAAAGCACGATCGGGCTGCTGCTCAATCCGCAAGGGCACATTCTGGCTGAACTGCGGACGCTCGCGTTCGAAGAGCGGCTGCTTGTGCTCTCACACGCGATGGTCGGAGAGCGCACGCTGGCTATGCTCGACAAATTCATCATTATGGACGACGTAACGCTCAGCGATCGCAGCGCGGAATTCGGCACGCTCAGCATCGTGGGACCCGCAGCGGGAGCGGTGATCGAGGAGCTGGCCGGAGTAAAGATCGACGCAAGGGCGGAGGGTGAGCATATCGAAGCGAAGGCCGGATCAATTCCCTGCCGCATTGTTCGCGCGTCGTCGCTCGGGATTGCCGGCGTGGAACTGTTGGTCGCTCGCGGCCGGCTTTCGGAACTGTGGAGTTCGCTTGTCGAGGCGGCGAAACGACATGAGGGCGGCGTTGTGGGTTATCGGGCCATCAACGCGCTGCGGCTCGAGGCCGGCATCGCTTGGTTTGGCACCGATTTCGATGATCATGCCATTCCGCACGAAGCGGGGCTCGAACAGTCGCACATCAGCTACGTGAAAGGCTGCTATACGGGCCAGGAGATCGTCGAAAGAGTACGTTCGCGCGGGCAGGTGAATCGCCGATTGGCGGGGCTGGCGTTTTCGAGCGAAGCATTGCCGGAACCCGGCACGAAACTCTATTCCGGCGAAAAGGAAGCCGGATGGGTAACCAGCGCGGCGCATTCTCCGGCCGCCGGACGCGGCATAGGTCTGGGCTATCTGCGGCGCGAATTTCGCGAGCCCGGCAACCGCGTTCGATGGGAACATGGCGAAGCGGAAGTGATCGATCCGCCCGTTAAAGCGGCAACTTCCGAATAACCAGGAGCAGGCGAACTCGCTGTCACTCGTCTTCTCCACCTTGTCCACCGATTTGCCGAAGCGACGGCGGATTGAGCCCATCCTGCCCCCTCGCGGCCGGGATGCCTCAGCCTCCACTGAAGACCACGACTTTCAGCTTGTGATCTTTCGTAGAGCCAACGAACTCGAAGGTATTCGGTCCGCTCGCGCAGCCTGAGAGGAGGTCATCGAACTCCTTAGGCGGAAAGCGGTAAGCGGCGGTCTGCTTGCCGGTGGCGGCGTCCACCACAACGAAGGTCGACACCAGGGGCCCGTTAAAACCATGCTCGCTACTGGCCGGCCCCACAAAACGCGCGAAGAGATCGCCCCTCCCTGCGGCTCCAATTGTTGTGAGGCGCAGGCCCGGCCGAGGGGGGCGTATATCGAAATGGTGAACGATTTGGCCGCTTGGCGAGATGACGTAAACCTTTGCCGGGTTCCAGGCCCGCATCAGGTAGAGATTGTCCGTTGGGCCGCTGAAGATGCGTCCACCCCATACGGCCTCCTGACGGTCCACTGCGGGGAGATTCCCCCTGGGCTTCTCGGACGGCTTCAGCGCCTTGCCGTTCGCTTGATCGGGCGCTGGCCGAGCCCCCATCGACTTCGCCCTCTTAGCGCCGGTTATCGTCGATTGCGCGGTGTCGTTGGGGAGCGTGATCTATTGCACGAAATCACCGGAGCCGTCGCAAATTACCGTATATGGGACGGTCTGGCCGAGGCCGGATTCCGACCTTAACAGCCCGGTGACGAGGTATTGCCCGTTCGAGAAAACTCCGAATGAAACCGGATGCAGTTGGCCGTAGGGCGGGTCATGCAAACGAACAATGGAATCCACACTGCCGTCGTTGTTGAACTTGACGATGACGTAGGCCGGGCGCTCGCTCTCCTCCAGGGTCAATCCAAGTGGCAGCCCCCTTCCGTGGCGGAAGGCGGAATACATGGCGTAGACCTTGCCCCACCGGTCGACACTGAAGGTGGATCGCCGGTAGCGTTGGTACTTTCCCAGGGAGTTTACCGCGTAGGGTGTCACGCTTTGCGAATCCGGAGAGATTTTCCGCACGGGAATGGGGGCGGACCCGTTGGGAGACTGCAGGACCGCCCGAGCGTTAGTGCCATAAACGATAAATATGTCGTTCCCCGCGCACCCCGCCCCCACTTGTACAATGCCGGGCGAGGGGGCGGGAAATCGGACGGTTTCCTCCTCGCGGAGGTAGCGGATTGGGAGCTTCGCTTTCACCTTTGCCTTCCCTCGCGTCGCCGCTTGTTTTTTCACACTTTGCGGCCGGACCCGGCTTTGGTCGGCCGCTAAGCGACCTGAGGCCAGCGTCAGCGATAGTCCGAGGGCCAGGTACAGGTGGCTCGCTGATTTTAGGGTCATAGACGTTCCTCGAGTTCAACCGGGGCGCCCCGGTCACTTCCGCCCGTGGGCAATTTTGAACCCCCCAGAGGGATTAGGCACGTAATATGCAACGGTCGACGTAGCAGGGTGTCGTGTGACAGCTGCCTGCTTTGGCGCCGCACCGCCGCAGCCTACATACGTCGGAGGGGTTGAGAGGAAGGGGTAATCATTGCATGGGCAGAGCACATACTCTGCCTGGGGAACGTACCCCGTCATGCCTTGCTGGCAACCGTAAACTTCTACGATTCCGCAGACCGACCCCTGCCCACAAGGGATCCAGTAGATCTGCTGGCCAAAACAGCAACTGGGAGAGGCATGGGCAGGTTGCGCGCCCAAGGTCATGAAGTAGCCGCAAAAGGCGACTGCCAGGCACACTTTCGCCAGTAATGGGCCGGAGATCCGTGACCTATGCATCGAAACCTCCGTGGTTGCGGGTTTTGGATTTTTGCCTGCGCCAATATTGCCCCCCCTGCAACAGTGTCAAGTGATTCTCGGTGGTTGCGGGGGGCTCATGACCGATTTTCCCACCGGTCCAGGCGGGTGAGGCCGAAGGGTCAACCGTGTTCGCAAACTTCCCTGCCCCTGATTTTCCCCAGCACGTGGGGAATGGCGCGCATTTCTCAGCCGGGAGTGGCGGCAACGGCTGCGACGAGATAGGAGATCCCTGCGTGGGCGAGCACGTAAGCCACGAGCAGCAAAATGAGCACGGCCAGCGGCAGCGCCCAGAGGCTACCGTAGGCAAGCCAGTCCCAAAGCGTTGCGCCAGCGGCCAGCGCAAGAAAAGCGATTCGCGGCCAGCCACCCCATCGGCGTCCGAAGCCACTATTGATCACAACGGGGAGCACGAAAAAACAGATCGCCGCGGCGATCCACCAATCGCCGCCGGGGACGTTCCAGCCCGTTTGTGGGAGCCGGAAAGCGCTCCCTGGAGATGAAACGGCAGTCACGAGCTCTACAAAGAAAAAGACGAGCAGGACTCCGAGGACAAGCCGCACCAATCGGCCAACCAGCCGCGGTTTCGGCAGGCTGACGGGCGGATTGGTACTGGAAGACATGGGAGCAAAAACATCATAGTGTCGCTCGAAGCAGCGTTGCAATCGACGTGATGGGGCAGGAGGCGGTGCTCCCGGGAAGCGCGGCTTACAACATCAGCCTTCGTAGATCGTCGAAAACCGAAAAAGGGCCTTCCCTATGGGACCAGGACGATTTTGCCGAAGTGCTCGCGCTGCTCCATGCGGAAATGGGCGCTGGCGGCGTGGGAAAGCGGCATCACCGAATCGATTACGGCGCGGAGCTTCCGCTCGGAAACCAATTTAATGATGGTGTCGAGTTCACTGCGGCGGCCCATGTAGGAGCCGAGCACGGTGAGGTTACGGCTGAAGAGGGTGCGCACGTCGAGTTTCACGTCGGAGCCCGTGGTGGCGCCGCAGGTGACCAGGCGGCCGCCGACGGCGAGCGCTCCGACGCTCTGCTGCCAGGTGGCCTCGCCAACGTGCTCGACGACGACGTCGACGCCGCGGCGATTGGTGAGCCGGCGAATCTCCTCGGCAATGTCGGCGTGCGTATGATTGAAGACGACGTCGGCGCCGAGTTCCAGCGCCTTCTGGCGCTTGTCTTCCTTGCCGATGGTGGCAAAGACGCGCGCACCGGTCAGCCGCGCGACCTGGATGGCAGCGCTGCCGACGCCGCTGCCGGCGCCGAGCACCAACACGTCTTCTCCCGGCTCGAGACGGGCCCGCTCGATCAGCATGTGCCAGGCGGTGAGGAAGACGAGCGGAACGGCCGCCGCTTCCTCGTACGTCATCGTCTCGGGCATCGGCAAGACGTTTGTTTCGGGCACGCGAACGTATTCGGCGCAACCGCCGTCGACCAGAAAGCCAAGGATGGTGTAGCGGCGGCAGCGATTGTCGTTGCCCGCCCGGCATTGGGGACAAAAACCGCAGCTCAGCCCGGGAGCAACGACAACGCGCTCGCCCACCTTGACGCTGCGCACATGGTTCCCTACGTGAGCCACTTCGCCGGCCACGTCGCAGCCGGGAATATGAGGCAACGTGAGAGGCACACCGGGGATGCCTCGCCGAACCCACAAGTCGAGGTGGTTCAGCGCGCAGGCGTGGACCTTGACGATCACGTCGTTCGCCTGAACCATCGGTTCGGGGAATTCGGCATATTCGAGAACGTCCGGACCACCGTGATGAGGAATGATGACGGCTTTCATGAAATGGGCCTCCGCTGACTACGGCAAAGGGACGCGAAAATGAAGGCTCACGGACCCTCTACTGCCTTTGATGCAATCCGTGCAAGGTGCTGTAGAGAATCCGTCAATTCTCACGATCGCGAGCGCATCTTTGGGGGGGATCTGGCTGAACGGAAATGGAAAAGCGGAGGGGGCCTGAGGGGGCAGTTTCCGGCGGTGTGGGAAAAGAGACGTGGGAACGGCGCAGACCCGCCGACGAGGCAGGTCTGCGCCACCCGCTTTATTTTGCGGAAAGCGCGGTTTGGTCGCCCGACTGCTTGGTGGTGCTGCCGACGGACTCCGGCGCCATCGTCGTCGGCGTCTTGCGGATGCGCATGCCGTAGAACGACTGGTAGACGAAGAAGAAAGAGATGGCGAAAAAGATGGCGGCAAGGATGTGCGTCAATCCGCCACCGGTCTGGGCCGTGAGTCTCACCGCGAGTTCCACGGCCAGCAGTCCGAACAGCGTGGTGAACTTGATGATCGGGTTGAGGGCAACCGAAGACGTGTCCTTGAACGGGTCACCGACCGTATCGCCCACCACCGTGGCATCGTGCAGTTCGGTGCCCTTCTGCTTCAGTTCGACCTCAACGATCTTTTTCGCATTGTCCCAGGCGCCGCCGGCGTTGGCCATGAAGATCGCCTGGTAGAGGCCGAAGATCGCGATGGAAATCAGGTAACCGATGAAGAAGAAGGGGTCGACGAAGGCAAACGCCAGTGTAGCGAAGAACACGGCAATGAAGATCATCAGCATGCCCTTCTGCGCATACTGGGTGCAGATGGCCACCACTTTCTTGCTGTCGCTGACCGAGGCCTTTTCCACGCCTTCCAGGTGGATGTTGGCCTTGATGAATTCGACCGCGCGATAGGCGCCGGTGGTGACGGCCTGGGTCGAGGCGCCGGTGAACCAGTAGATGATCGCGCCGCCGGTCACGAGTCCCAGCACAAAGGGCGCGTGCAGGAGGGAGAGCTTGGCCACGTCGGTGGTCAGCCCGTTGGTCAGCGCCATGATGGTGGCGAAGATCATCGTGGTGGCGCCGACGACGGCGGTGCCGATGAGCACTGGCTTGGCGGTGGCCTTGAACGTATTGCCCGCGCCGTCGTTCGCTTCGAGCATCTCCTTGGCGCGCTCGAAGTCCACTTCGGCGCCCGATTCGGCCTTGACCATTTCGGCGACACCGGGCTGGGTTTCGATGAGCGAAAGCTCGTAGATGGATTGGGCGTTGTCGGTGACCGGCCCGTAGGAATCGACCGCGATCGTCACCGGGCCCATGCCGAGGAAGCCAAACGCGACCAGGCCGAAGGCAAAGACCGGCGCGGCCAGCATGATGTTGCCGAGGCCGTGCAAGCTAACCCACGAACCGATGGCCATCAACACCATCATGGTGAGTCCCAGATAATAGGCGGAGTAATTCCCCGCGACGAAGCCCGACAGAATGTCGAGCGAAGCGCCGCCCTCGCTGGCCGATGCGACAACTTCCTTCACGTGCCGCGACTCGGTGGACGTAAACACCTTTACCAATTCCGGAATGAGCGCCCCGGCCAGCGTGCCGCACGAAACGATGGTCGAGAGCTTCCACCACAGCGTGGGATCGCCGCCGATATCGGAAATCGTGAGGACCGAACTCAGATAGGTCAAGCCGATCGAGGCGAACGAGGTGATCCAGACGAGCGAAGTGAGCGGCGCCTCGAAGTTCATCTTCGTGGCATTGCGGTAACGGATGCGGGCGAAGAAATTGTTGATGTAGTAGGCCCCGCCGGCCGCGACGAGCATGGCGATGCGGATCACGAAGATCCACACGAGCAGCTGGACCTGAACGACGGGGTTCTTGACGCCGAGCAGAATGAAGGCGATCAGCGCGACGCCCGTGACGCCGTAGGTCTCGAAACCGTCGGCGCTCGGCCCGACCGAATCGCCGGCGTTGTCGCCGGTGCAATCGGCAATCACGCCGGGGTTGCGCGGGTCATCTTCCTTCACCTTGAAAATGATCTTCATCAGGTCGGAGCCGATGTCGGCGATCTTGGTGAAGATTCCACCGGCAATTCGCAGCGCGGCGGCGCCCAGCGATTCGCCGATGGCAAATCCGATGAAGCACGGCCCGGCGTAGCTACCCGGAACGAAGAGCAGGATGATGAGCATCATCAGCAACTCGACGCTGATTAGCATCATGCCGATGCTCATGCCGGCGCGGATTGGAATTTCATACAGCGGATACGCCTTGCCGTGCAGGCTGGCGTAGGCGGTGCGGGAATTGGCGAAGGTGTTGACGCGGATGCCGTACCACGCCACACCATAGCTGCCGCAGATGCCGAACACGCTAAATGCCAGGATGACGATCACGCGCACAGCACTGAAATGGAGTAGCACTCCAAAATAGAGAACGATGATGGCGGCGATAAACGCCCAGAGGAGCAGCAGGAACTTGCCTTGGTGAACAAGATACGTCTTGCAAGTCTCCCAGATGAGCTGGGACATTTCCTTCATGGATTCGTGCGCGGGCAGGCCTTTCAGGCGGCTGTACATGAACAGGCCGAACACGAAGCCGAAGAAGCAAAAGAGGATACCGTATAGAAGCAGGTGATGACCATTCATGCCGAGAAAACGAACTTGCGTCAGGTCGGGAAGCTTCAAACTGGCTTCGCCCGCAACCGGCTCTCCGGTCGCCGCGGAAGAAGCGATCGGTCCCGAAAGCAATAACGCCGCAGCTCCAAGGAAGAACTTCGTGAGACGAGAGAGCCTACCACCGACGCGACCGTCCAGATTCCACTTCGTACGCCCATTGAAACCCATGAATCAGCCTCCAAAGTCGGCATCGCACGCCATTTCGATTTAAGATCGATTCAAAAGCGTTGAGCCGATTTCACCTCATAGCGGGTCTGTTTTCCTGAGGGAACTCAGACCTTCCGAATATGATTGCGCCAGCCGCCAGACACAGCTAAAGACAGTTCGAACCACTCCCGGACGCGGGACCTTCTGGCAGCTTCCTTATCAGATCGATGGGTTGCGACATCGCTCCGTCAGTATACCGACCTATGATCGGGATCATGCGGATTATGCCCAGAGATAAAGACTATAAAAGCGCTCTGCGGATCGCGAAACGCGTCGGCCTCAGATGGTGGATGCAGTGTCCAGATGCCTCCGACTCATTTCATCAGGTATAAATGGTTGCGGTAGGACGCTTTCCACGGGTGGGAATATATCACGACCCCGGCCAAAACCGCCAATTGAAAAACAGCCCAGCGGATCGCGCAGGAAGCCCTTGAAAATGTGCGAAGTTCAGGCTGGCGACGGGGCTGCCAAGTCGCGGACCTGGGAGCCACTATCCGTAGGCGCGCGATCACGCCGCTCAGGGTTGAGACTTCACGAATGCAAAGCCTTGGAGCCCGCCCACGGCAGTGGTTTCAGCAAGAGAAAGCAAGAAAAACCGCCAAGATTCGTTAAAGGATGATGCTGATCTTGGTGCCGTCGAATTCGTAACCTTCGTCCTGCAAGGTCTTCCGCGCGGCAGCAAGGAGCGTCTCTTCATCCGCCGTCCTGGGGCCGTCGTAATGGCGGGGGATGACTTCTTCTCCGCTCACCACCCGGATCAGCCATTTCGAGCTGTCGGAGTCCCATGAGACTTCCACCTGATCGGCACGCATGGACACCTCCCACAACAGGCTGGCGGCATTGTAGTGCAGGATCGAATCCAGGGAAACCCAAAGGGTGAGGTAGCTACGCTCCGAGCGGCGAACCTGGCGGCCGCCCCTGTACCGAATCGGACCATTGCTTGACACGTAAACCTGCGCATTGACCCGGTTTCGTCTCGTGCCGTATAAAGGGCGCGGCTCATCACCGCAACGCTCCCTGCGCAGCGACGGGCTGGCAGTGCCAGGAGATTCAAATCATGGCAAGGGGTGTCCGAGATTTTGTTTACTGGGTCCTAACCAAGCCGGCGGTGAGCCGTGGGCTGGCGCGGACGGGCATGCGTTCCGGCTTTGCGCAGCGTTTCGTGGCGGGGGAAACGCTGGAAGAGGCCCTGGCGGCGAGCCAACGTCTTGCGGTTGGCGGCCGGCGCATCATCCTGAATCATCTCGGCGAAAACGTAACCACCGAGCAGCAAGCACGCGAAGCGGCCGAATCCTTCGTGGAAATGCTCAGGCAGATTCACGCCCGCGGCATCAATGGCAACACAGCCGTGAAGCTGACACATCTCGGACTGGACCTGAGCCGCGATCTGGCCATCGAACTGGCTACGAACATCTGCGAACAAGCGGCAGCGCTGCGCTTGGGCGTCGAGATCGACATGGAAAGCTCGGAATACACCTCGACGACAATCGAGGTTTTCGAGGCGGTACGGCGGAAGTTCGACAATGTTGGGCTGGCGATCCAGTGTTACCTGCGGCGCAGCGAGGAGGACCTGAAACGGCTGGCGCCGCTCGAGCCGAAGATCCGGCTGGTGAAAGGAGCCTATCGCGAGCCGCCCAACATCGCGTTCCCCAGCAAGGCGGAAGTCGACGCGAACTTCGTGCGGCTGCTCGACCTGTTGTTCGAGGGTCCCTTCTTTCCGGCCATCGGCACCCACGATCCCAAGCTGGTGGAGTACGCCGAACGCCGCATCCGCGAGCAAAAGCTCTCGCCCGACCGCTACGAGTTCCAGATGCTCTACGGCATCCGGCGCGATCTGCAGATCAAGCTACGAAGCGAAGACCATCCACTCCGCATTTACGTTCCGTTCGGCACTGAATGGTTTCCCTACCTCATGCGGCGGCTGGTCGAACGCCCAGCGAACATGCTGTTCGTGCTGCGATCGCTCATCGCCGAAGGCGTCTGGGGCACCAAGAGTTCCTGAACGTCGGGCTGTAAGAAGAGAACGTCCCTAAACCGGAAACTTCATCAGTCAAGGCTTCCAACGCCGGCGTAGCGGCCGGCCCGCAGATCATTCCAGCATGCGGATGCCGGCTCCGGAATGGACGAGCAGGAGTGCGCCGTTGTCGGATTGCACGTCGTGGACTTCACCGGGTGGCGTCCACTGAAAGTCCCCCTGCTGCAGGACGGCATCGCCCAATCGGACGCTGCCCGAGAGCACCAGGAGTTCCTCGCCTGCGGGATGATCGTGCGCGGGGAAACTCGATCCCGGCCCGAAGCGAAACAGGACGGAACCACCGCCTCGTTCGCCGCCGTGAAGCTGGCACATCTCCACCTCCGGGAAACCGGATGGCAGCCAGCGCCGTTCGCTTGCTCGAATTCGTCGCATCCGCCGCCTCCACGCAATTTCGAAGATGTTGCTCCCGCCCTTACCGGCCTCAGGATGAAGACTGCTGCGCCCCGGCCGAGCGCACAGCCTGTCCACTGACGCGGACGCCAGCCTGTTCCTCGAGCCATTCGATGACGGCGGAATAGTCGCGATCGCCGCGGTCAGGTTCGGCGGCGGCAAAGGCCGCCTGCACGGCATGCGTGGCCGGGAGCGGGGCGCGCAACTCGCGGCCACTCGCCAGGATCAGGTCCAGATCCTTGCGCATGTTGCGAACGTAAAAATTGGGCGTACCGCCCTCGAGAATCATCCGCCCCTTGGACTGGTACATCGGTGCAGCGAGGGCCGAATCGGCAATCACTTCGAGCACCGTGCGCGGATGGATACCGGCACTTGCGGCAAAAACGAGTGTTTCGGCGAAGATCTCCATCATGCCGCCCAGCAGCAGATTGCTGGCCAGTTTCATGGCAGTCGCCCGCTCGGCGCGATCCCAACGCCAGACCCGCTTACCGAGCGCGGCAAAGACGGGCTCGGCGCGGTCCAGCGCGTCTGCGGGACCGCCTGCGAAAACGAGTAACTTTCCCTCGCGTGCCGCGTGGCGATTGCCCAGCACCGGCGCATGGACGAAACCGATCGAACGGGAGCGGTAGAGTTCAGCCAGACGGCGGGAACTGGCGACGTCGATCGTGCTCATGTCGCAGTGAACTTTGCCCGGAACGAACCCGGCAAGCAGGCCGTCTGCACGCTCGGCGGTTTCGAGAACGGCCGGCCCGTCGGTGAGCATGGTAACGACGATTTCGGCCGATTCGGCGGCCGCGCGCGGCGTGGGTGCCAGGCGTGCGCCGCGATCGACCAGCGGCCGCGCCTTCTCAGCCGTCCGATTCCACACGACGAGTTCGTGGCCCGATTCGAGCAGACACTCGGCCATCGGTCGGCCAATCACTCCGAGTCCCAGAAATGCGATCGTCGTCATGTGTCACCTCGTGAGAGAGGGCTTGAATAAATGATGAAACAAAGCGGCGTGGGAAAACAGAGGGAAAAGAAAACGGCCCGAATTCCGCTTATTCGGAAGTGGCGACGGAGCGGAAGGCGTCGAGGGTCCACTGGTCCTCGATTTCGTCGTGGCGGAGGATGTAGAGATTGCCGTCGTCCGCCCGTACGCGGAAATAGATGGCGTTCGGCTCGTACCACTGATCCTCAACGTCGACGACATTGAAGCTTCGACCGCGGATCGTGAAACGAGTGGGGCGCTGGTCCGCGCGATGGCCCGCGTAGCACTGCACCTCAATCGACAGCATAGTTTCATACTACGCTCCGGCGAGCGGCAAGGCGAGGCGCGCGCAAGGGTGTTTTCCGCGATGGTCAATCCCCGAAAAGAGGACTGGCAGTAAGCGAAAGGGATAGCAAAGAATCGACTTAGGGCGCCGAGACCAGGCCAGCCGGGGAGTGGGGCCGCTTCAGTGCCCCGCCGCGGCAACCGCGCCTTCGCGGTCCACGTTCGGGCTCGGGCCGCGGCCGGAGTTATCGCCGGACTCCGCCGCGACGCAATTGTAGGCCGCGCCCACCATCACCACCAAAGCCACGAAATACATCCAGATCATCAAGCCGATAACCGCAGCCATGCTGCCGTAGATAAGGTTGTAATGCATGTTGCGAACGTAAAGGCTGAAACCTGCGGTGAGCAGCCACCAGAGGATGGTGGCCAGCAGGGCGCCGGGCACCTGATTCCGCCAGCGGCGGTGCGGGCGGGCCACATGATACATGACAATCAGTGCCAGAAAAGCCGTGGCCAATGCCGCGCCGTCGTAAACCACCGCCCAGACGAACCGCATCAGGATTCCGCCGCCGAAAAAGAGCGCCAGAAACGCACGCAACTCGCGGCCGAATACCGTCAGAACGCCCGTGAGCAGCCAGGGCACGATCGTGAAACAGACCATACGAATCGCGCGCCTGTACCGGTCCCAGTAGCCGGGTTTTTCCGCGTCGCACCAGACGATCGCGAAGCCGTCGACGTAATTGGCCATCGCCTGCGTGACGAACAGGAAGGTGCCGAAGAGCCCCAGCAGGATCAGGCGCCACGGCGTACCTTCCAGGCGTGTAAGAAATTCGCTGATCAGGTGGATGCTTCCGCCCGGCAAAACCAACCGGAAGCTGCGGGGCAGTTCGCGAGCCGGCTCGGCGCTCCAGCCCGAAAGGCTGAGCAGGCCAAGCGAAAGCAAGAGCACCGGAAAGATCGCCAGGAACATGACGAAAGCAATCGCCTGTGCCTGTGTAAGCGCGGCGGGCACGACGCGCAGCAGCGCGGTTCGCAATCGGCTGTAAAAGCGTCGAATCGGCATTTTGCGGGATTATAACCGCATCCCGGGCGGATGCGACCGGAAAGCACGCTCCCCTTGACCGGCAAGAGCATCGTCTCCTCCACCCCAGCGCGGGAGTAGAATGGGAACAACGTCTGAGAAGGAAGGCAACGAGCCGCGCCGCGTGCGCAGCCAGAGCTGGCAAGGGTCGCGAGCGGCGCCAGAAACCGCCTTCACTTTCGGAAAATGAAGAATGGATAATTGCCGGCAGTTGAGTGGCCGGGCATCCAGGTTGGTGAGAAAGACACGGGCAATGGCCCTTCGTAGAAACCCTTAAGTCGCTGTCCCTCGGGACAGGAGGAAAGCCTGCCTTGCCAAAAAACAGTTTTCGGGAGACCGCGTAATGACCACACCCGTCCAGGGAAAGACCGACCGCAGCGCCGAGGCGGTGCGCAAGCATCGCGAATACCTGTGGCCGGCCGTCACGAATTTCTATGAACATCCGCTGGTCGCCGACCGCGCCTCGATGCAGTACGTCTGGGACGTCGAGGGCAGGCGCTATCTCGATTTCTTCGGCGGCATCCTCACCATCTCGGTGGGCCACTGCAATCCGAAGGTTGCGTCGCGCGTGCAGGAGCAGGTGGGCCGGCTGCAGCATCTCTCCACGCTCTATCCCAACGAGCAGATCGTAGGGCTGGCGGAGAAAATCGCGCAGATCACCCCGGGCAAGCTGTCCAAAACCTTCTTCACCAGTTCGGGCACGGAAGCCAACGAAGCGGGTGTGATGCTGGCGCGCATGGCCACGGGCCGCTACGACGTCATCGCCCTGCGGCACGCCTATTCGGGCGCGTCGCAGCTGGGCAAGACGCTGACGGCGCAGGCAGCCTGGCGCCGGGGCGGCGTGGTCAGCGTGGGCATCGAGCATGCCATCAATCCTTATTGCTATCGCTGTCCGCTGGGCCTGCGTTATCCGGACTGCGGCGTCGCCTGCGCAAACGACGTCCGGAACCTGATCGAGACAGCCACCAGCGGTTCGCCAGCCGCCTTCATCGCCGAGCCGATCCAGGGAGTGGGTGGGTTCATCACGCCGCCGCCCGAATATTTCAAAATCGTATTCCGCACCGTGAAAGAGTATGGCGGCCTGTTCATTTCCGACGAGGTGCAGACCGGCTTCGGCCGCACCGGGAAGAAGTGGTTTGGCATCGAGCAGTGGGAAGTGGTGCCCGACATCATCACTTGCGCAAAGGGCATCGCCAACGGCGCCCCGATGGGCGCCACGGTCACCACGCCGGAACTGGCCGGCAAATTCCAGGGGATGACGATTTCCACGTTCGGAGGCAATCCGGTGAGCTCGGTGGCCGCGCGGGCGACGATCGACGTGATCGAGGAGGAGCATCTGCTCGAAAACTGCGCCACCATCGGCGCCTATTTCCGGACGAAGCTTGAGGGGCTGCGGGAGAAACATCCGCTCATTGGCGACGTCCGGGGCATGGGGCTGATGCAGGGTCTCGAACTGGTACGCGACCGCAAGACGAAGGAACCCGCGCCGCAGGAGACCAACCGCCTGCTGGAGCGAGCGCGCGAGAACGCACTGCTGATCGGCAAGGGCGGACTCTACGGCAACTGCGTCCGGCTCTCGCCGCCGCTGAACATTTCCAAGACGGATGTCGACGAAGCGATTCGCCTGCTCGACAAATCTTTCGCCGAGGTGCGCACCTAGAGCACAAACAGCAGGAGGGTCAGGATGGCAACCATCGCCGCACAGGGACACACTTGCCGCAATTTCATCAAGGGCGAATGGGCACCTTCCCGTTCGCCACGCTTTGTCGAGCGGCGAAACCCGGCCGACCGCGACGAGGTGGTTTCCGTCGTGCCGCTTTCCTCGGTGGAGGAGGCACGCGATGCCGCCGCGGCCGCCCACGCCGCCTTTCCGGCATGGCGCAACACACCCGCGCCCGCCCGAGGGCGCATCCTTGCGCGCGCGGCGCAGGAAATGGACCGGCGCAAGGATGCCCTGGCCCAATTGATCACCCGCGAGGAAGGCAAGACGCTGGCCGAGTCGCACGCCGAAATCGCCCAGTCGATTCGCATCCTCGAATTCATGACTGGCGAAGGCGCCCGTCTGGCCGGCCAGACGGTGCCGAGCGAGTGGCCGCGGCATTTTGTCTGCACGGTCCGGCAGCCGCTGGGAGTGGTCGGCGTGATTGCTCCCTGGAATTTCCCACTTTCGACGCCGATCCGGAAGATCGCGCCGGCGGTGGTGGCCGGGAACACCGTCGTCCTGAAGCCCTCGACGTTCACTTCGCGCACCGCCGCCGCGCTGCTCGAACTTCTGGCCGAAGCAGGGATGCCGCCCGGCGTCGTCAACATGGTCGTCGGTTCGGGACGCGAGGCCGGAGGTGCGCTGGTGGAGCATCCGGAGGTCCGTGCCGTGGTCTTCAGCGGGTCACGTTCAGTGGGTGCGACCGTGTCTGCCGCCGCGGCCGGGCGCGGAAAGAAATGCCAGTGCGAGACGGGCGGGCAGAATCCGCTCGTCGTGCTGCGCGACGCCGATCTGGAGCTGGCTGCGGACGCAGCCGTCTTCGGCGCCTTTGCCTCCACGGGGCAACGGTGCACGGCGACTGGACTGGCATTGGTCGAAGAGGCGGTCGCCGACCGCTTCGTGGAAATGATCGCGGATCGGGCCCGGTCGTGGAAAGTCGGTAACGGCCTCGATCCGGCGGTGGATATGGGTCCGGCGGTGAACGAACAGCACCTCGAAACCGACATACGGTACATCGAGATGGGCAAGCGGCAGGCGCGACTCGTGCTCGGCGGCGAAAAATTGAGCGGAGAATCCTACAACGGCGGCAACTTTGCCGCGCCGACGATCTTCGACCGCGTTGAGCCAGGAAGTCCGTTGGCGCAGGACGAGATATTCGGTCCGGTGCTCTCGGTTGTGCGCGTGGTCGATTTCGAGCAGGCGATGGCGGTCGCGAATTCCTTGCCGCATGGGCTTTCCAGCGCGCTCTACACGAACGATGCGTCAAAGATTTTTGCGTTCGTCGAGCGGACCGGAACAAGCGACGCGCACGTGAACTCTCCCACCTTCGGCGGCGAGCCGCACCTTCCTCCCGCGGCGACGAAGGCGATCGGGGCGGCGTCGCGCGAAACCGGCCGCGTTACGCTGGATTTCTTCACCGAACTGAAAACGGTCTACATTGATTACTCCGGTGGGAGGCGCAAATCCAGCGCCTACTGAACCGGCAGGGAAAAACGGAAATGATGCGAGCAAAAAGACACGTTCTGACGGCCGCCGCGATCATGGCCGGCCTGATACTGGCGGAAGGGCCGCGGGCCGAGGCCCGAGGTAAAAATCAGACCTGGAAGCCGGTGATGCAGGCCCTGCTCAAGCTGAATAATCACGCGGTCAAGAAGTGGAACGTGCTACAGGCCGACAAAGACCACAACCTGCTGCTCGTCCAGGTGAATCGCGACTGGTATGCCTTCAACCTCAAGAAGAAGCGGCTCTACCGCGTGGACCGGCGCGATTACAAAGCTCACGACGGAAACATGGTGGGCCCGGAGCCGGACAAGCGCACACCGGAAGTCCGGACAGCCGGCTGGGATTCGCACGACATCGGGCCCGCGCAGCAGGTCACGGTGCAATTGGCTGAAAGTGGAAACGTGATCACCATCGAACTACCGCATCCGCTGGCAAACTACTAGCGGGCAAGGCCCGCACGGCTGGGGGATTTCAGGCCAAGTGGCCTGGCAGCACGCAAGCCCGGGAAGGCGCGAGTCTTTCTCTATCCGCCGCCCTGCCCCTGACTCCCGATCCCCGAGGGAGAAGCCGTGGCCGTCACACCGGCAACCCAGGGAATTCCAGCCAGCCCCGGATGAATTTCCACGGTGACGGTCTCGCCCACGCGGAAGCGCGAGTACTCGGCGCTGCTGACCGGCACGCGTTCGTACCGGTGACCGGGAAGCCAGGAACCCACTACCAGACGCCGCGTCGGCACCATCGCCGACATCGAAAATTTCCGCACAACCTGCGTCGTATGGTCGCGTACCGGAGCATTGTCCAGCGTGGCATTCACCACCAGCAGGGCGGCCAACAGCCATGGGACGGGAACCACAGTCAGAAACAAGCGCTTGCGGACGGTAATCTGGCTGCCGCGTAGCGCGCCGCGTTCCACCCACACCGCCATAGCCAGCCCCAGGAAAAAGACGATGCCGCAGAAGATCAGCATTTTGTCCATCTCAAGCGGCGGGAAATGATAGGCGGCGGCGACAAACGCCAGAGAACCCAGCAGAAACAGGCCGGTGCGGAGAATCACCTTGCGGCGCACGACGAGGCCGGCGGCTGCTTCGGTGAGGTCGCAACCCTCGCAAACCGGGCCCGTCATTACCGTATCGCAGTTGAGGCAGCGCTTTACGCCTGAGCGGAACATTCTTTTGCGATGCTAGGCGCCACTTGCAAGAAAAGTCAATTTCGAAAGGATTATCGGCTGAGCCGTTTCACCGATTGCGGCTGGCTTCCTTCACAGACCATCAATTGATCCCGGCTTTGGGAAATCAGGCCGCAATCGATCTCCATGGCGCTCTGGATCGCCTCTTTCGCGGAACGGCCCTGAGCGACGGCGCAGTGGGAGCGTCCGTCGATGCTCATGCAGACCTGGTAGCGCACCCGCGTGGCTTGAATGGACGAGTAGGCGATCACAGAGGCAAAAACCACCACGAAAATGGCGATGATCCATTTGACCTTGGCGTTCATGCCGTCCCATCTTGTCCGAAAGCCGGGCAAATTGCAAAGAGTGGGGCACCTCGGTCGTGCCCACTGGCAGGCGCCGGCAAAGGGGAATCGGGAGGGCCTAGGCGTTTGCGGTGGTGGGCGAGCCGCCGGCCAGGCGCAACGCACGCCGGGCAGCGGCGACGGCCGGCGAAAATTGCGAGGGAACTAACCGGGCGCGAGGCGCCTGCGCGGCAAGACGCTCGTCTACTCGCTGGTCAAAACAAGCGGCGCGACCAAAGACGCCACCAACGTGGCCGAGGGCGAAATCGCTTTCCGCAAGGCCAAGCCTACCGATCACCACACCGGCCAGCGTGGCAAGGCTTTCAGCCGCCTCGCGTAGGACGCTGAGAGCGGCTTCATCGCCCGCCTCGGCGGCAGCGGCCACGGCCGGGAAAACGACCGGGAGTTTCTCGAGGGGTTTCCGCGACACCTGGTCGATCAACTGCTGCCACTCGCGAATGCCCAGCGCCGCGTTTACCCTCTGCGCGAGAGGACCGGAGGGAAGGTCGGCGTCGTGTGCCCGGGCGAGAACGGCCAAGGCTCGGCGGCCGATATCGAACGCGCTGCCTTCGTCGCTGAACCAAGGTCCCCAGCCCCCGGCTCGCACCGTGCGGCCCTCGGCATCCCGGCCGAAAGCAGCCGATCCAGTGCCGGCAAGCAGGACAACGGCCGGTCCCTGATCGGCGACCGTTTCGAGCGCGATTTCCAGGTCGGTGAGCGCTTCGACCGACGCTTGGCGGAAACGGGTGGTAAGAAAGGCGGTGAAGCGCTTGGCGACGCGTGGCTGACCGGCGCCCGCAATTCCAGCGGTCACGGCACGCACGTCCGCGGCTTCGGCCGAAACGGTTGCCAGGGCTCGCGCCGCGGCATCGTCCAGCGCCGTGAAGGCGCGGCCGAAGCTCGAGCGCAAAGGATTCGACGCGTTGCCGCGCACTTCGGCTACGACTTTACCGGCGTCATCAACCAATACAGCCGCCGTTTTCGTGCCGCCGCCATCGAGACCCAGATAGAGGTTCATCGGCACCGCCGCAAATGGGAATCCGTGCGACCGCCTTGGCGCGTCACTTCCACCGTTTCAGCTTCTCCCAGGAATCCCGAAACGGAGCGTTGGGCCCGCGGCAATAGAAGATCGGAATGATACCGTAAGGCCTCGCGTAGACATTATCGAGCACGGTCACCGGTTCCACCCAGGGAAATATCTCCTTCAGGTCTTTTCGGCTAACACCGACGGAAAGAACGCTGAGTGTGGACGCGTCGCCGGGACCCCACTCGTAAAAATTAAGATGCGGGCAGATCGCTTTCGGTAGCCCGTAACGCGGCCCGAAAAAATCGATGGCGGAAGCTTGCCCGGCATTCGCACAAAGGACGATCGTGCGAGCCCGCGCTTCCGGCGGGAGCCCAAAATAGATTCGCGCCACCCTGGCGACCATCGTGCGCCAGCCGAACATCCCGGCATAGACCGGCGGCAAAGGCCTGTCTCGGCCCGTTTCCGGCCGCGACGCTAAATGCAACGCCCCCGCATACCCAATGTAGGACTGCACCGGCAGCACCGGCAATCGGCTCGGCGCGAGCAACAACCCGGACAACACGAGTCCGCTCGCATAGGCCGGCCGCAGCCACCGCTCTCCGGCACGAGCGAGCCACCGCTCGGCCGCCACTCCTCCAACGGCCAGCAGCATCGGGTAGACGGCGAAAATCACGTCCGTGCGCGCACGCAGAGCCAGCAGGCTGACCAACACCAACAGATAGATCCAGGCGAGCACGCGGTAGCGGTTCCCTTCCCGAGTGAAACACCACACCAGCCCGCCGACCCAGAGAGGGAACGCGAGCGGGTTCAGCAGAATAATCTGGCGGCCGAGAAAATCGAGCCGCGAATATGCGACACCGTGTCCTCCGGCGAGGGCGTGGCGCCACAGCGCGAAAGTTGGAAAGCCGTGAGCTGCCTGCCAGAGCAGATTCGGCAGAAAGACGAGCAGTCCCAACGCTGCACCCAGCCAGAACCAACGGACGGCGAGCAGGCGCCGCTCCGGTACCAGCAGCAGCGCGAGAACGGTGGCAAAAATGAAGAGCAGGATCGCATAGCGGTTTTCGAGGCCTACGCCGGCGAGCAAGCCGTAGAGCAGCCAGAGCCGGGAATTGCCCGTGCGATACATGCGGACGAGGACCCAGGCGCAAGCGGTCCAGAAGAGCGGTGCGAAGGCGTTCCGCGTGAGCAGGAGGCCGGCGCCAAGAAATGCGGGTGCCAGGAAGACAGACAGCGCCGCAAGCGCCTGGGCAAAGCGGCGGCCGCCAAGTTCCCTCGCGATCAGGCCGGCGACCACCACCGTCAATGCGCCGGCCAAAGCCGGCAAGAGGCGAATGGCGCGAAGGGACGATCCGAAAGAGGCAACACCCGCCTTTGCGATCAGGGCGATCAGCGGCGGTCCGTCGACGTAACCCCAGGCTAGATGGCGGGCGCAGATCAAGTAGTAGAGTTCGTCGCGAAAATAGCCATAATGGCCTGCGGCATAAAGATGCGCCAGAAAATCGGCCAATGCGACCGCAGCAACAATCGCCATTCCGCCCGAAGCGGCTGAAGGAACTCCGGTTTCGGCCCGAGGTTCAGCAAGCGTCACGAGAAATTTCAGCCTCTGGAAGCGAAAACAAATGTGAGAACCATCCTTGACAGGAATCACGCCGACTCGCTAGCATCGCGCCCCGCCCCACATGAGAATCGACGGAATTGACCTACTCATTGTAGTCGCCTATCTGGCCGGCGTAACACTTTTTGGAATCCACTTCCGCCGGCGGCAAACGAGCCTGCGCGAATACTTCCTCAGCAGCCGGTCGGCGCCATGGTGGGCGCTGGCAGGCTCGATCGTGGCAACCGAGACCTCCACGCTGACGATCATCAGCACGCCAGGCATCGCCTACGCCGGAGACCTCGGATTCCTGCAGATCGTGATGGGCTACCTGGTGGCCCGCGTGATCATCTGCCTGATTTTCATCCCGCACTATTTTCGTGGCGAATTCTACACGGCCTACCAATTCATCGAAAAGCGGTTCGGCGAGCGGATGAAATCGGCGACCGCGACGGTGTTTCTGGGCACGCGGGCATTGGCCGAAGGCGTGCGCATCAACGCGATCGGGCTGGTGGTTAGCGTGGCGCTGGGAACGGGAGAGACCGTCTCGGTGGCGCTGATGACGGCGCTGACGATCATCTACACATTCGCGGGCGGCATGAGAGCGGTCATCTGGACCGACATGGCGCAGCTGTTGCTGTACATGGGCGGGTCCGCTGTTGCATTCGTCTTGCTCCTGCACAAGATTCCCGGCGGCTGGGCGCACGTGACGCAGGTGGCAGCCGCCTCCGGCCACAAGCTCCAGATCTTTCACTTCAACTTCAGCCTCACGCAGAGCTACACATTCTGGGCGGGCGCCATCGGCGGCACGTTTCTGACAATGGCCAGCCACGGTACCGACCAGACGATGGTGCAGCGGTTGCTGGCGGCGCGCAGCGAGCGGGAGAGCAAGGCCGCGCTGCTGGCGAGCGGCGTGATCATTTTCGTTCAATTCTCCCTGTTCCTGGTGATCGGTGTGATGCTATATGTTTTCGCGCGGCACACGGGCCTGCTGCCGCCGGGCGGCGACACCGACCGCCTGTTTCCGGAATTCATCGTGCGCTACCTGCCCGTTGGTCTTTCGGGGATCGTGCTGGCATCCATTTTCGCGGTCGCCATGTCGAACGCCAGCGGCTCGCTGAATTCGCTGGCCTCCTCGACCATCGTTGATTTCAAGGGCCTGCGCCGAGGGCGTGACCTCAACGATCCCAGCCTGGTAAAGGTGTCGCGCTGGGTGACGGTGGGCTGGGGAGTGATTCTGGGATTGTTCGGATTGGTGCACTGGGGCGTGGTGCTGGTCGCCGGGCTGACGATCGCTTCGATCACCTATGGCGGATTGCTGGGAGTCTTCCTGCTGGCGATCATGAGCCGGCGGGCGACGCCGCGCGGCGCGCTGGCCGGGTTGCTCACGGGACTCGCGGTGATGGTGGGGGTCGAGTACGCGAAACAGATCGCGGGGGTTTTCGGTATCGAATTGCACGCGACGATCGCCTGGACGTGGTTCGTGCTGCTGGGAACGATCATCACATTTTCGGTGGGCTGGCTGGTGAGCCGGTTCGATCACGGGCCGGCGAGGCCGGCGGAGGGGCAATGAGCGAGGAACAGCGAGCCGCCCTGATAAGAGGACTGGGGAAGTGGGCGGCCATGGCGATCGTGGTCGGCACGATGATCGGCACAGGCATTTTCATTGTTCCAGCCGACATGGCGCGAACGGTGAAGACGCCGGGGCTGGTCTATGCAGTCTGGATCGTGGGCGGCATCCTCTCCCTGTTCGGCACGTTCGCCTACTCGGAACTGGGCGCGGCGATCCCCGAGGCCGGCGGCGAATACGCCTATATCAGCCGCGGATTCGGGCCTGTATGGGGATTTCTGTTCGGCTGGATGCATTCGATCGTCGGCCGGTCGTCTTCCATCGCCACAATCGCCGCGGGTCTGATGCTGTTCTGGGGGTTCATCGACCCGCGCGTACTCACGCCGTTGCACGCATTTCACTTTTCCCTGCCCTGGAGCGCCACGCCCTATACGTTCGTCTTCACGCTGGCGATGCCGCTCGCGGTAGCCGCCATCGCAGTCGTCACGTTCATCAACTACCTGGGCGTGAAACTGGGCGGGCAGGTGCAGGTGGCGCTGACGGTGATCAAGGTCGCCGTGATTGCCGCCGTGATTTTCGCCGGCTTCACGCTCGGTTCGCATCCTGCGGCGGCCATGGCCGCGCCTCAAGGACTGATCGGGGGCGCGACGGTGGGTGGATTCTTCGCCGCGCTGGTGGCGGCGCTCTGGGCCTACGACGGCTGGGACAACGTGGGGCTGGTCGGCTCGGAGATCCAGAATCCGGGACGGAACATTCCGGTGGCGCTGGTCGGCGGCGTCTCGTTGGTGGCGCTGCTCTACATTTTCACCACCGCTGCCTGCCTCCACGTGCTGCCTTTCGCCAAGGTGGCCGCTTCGCCGCACGTGGTTTCCGACGTGATCGCGCGCGTGGCCGGATCGCACGTGGCCGACTGGCTGACGGTCGCGATGATTATCTGCGCGCTCGGCACGCTGAACTCGTCGATCCTGAGCGGTGCGCGCGTCGATTACGCGATGGCTCGCGACAGGCGATTTTTCCGCATCGCGGACGGTATCCATCCGCGATTTCGCACCCCGGCCAACGCGTTGATCTTCCAGGCCTGCCTGGCCTCGATACTCGCCCTCACCGGCACGTTTACGGAGCTCTTCTCCCTCTACATTTTCGCGCAATTCATTTTTTATGCGCTGGCGGCAGCTTCCGTGCTGCGGCTGCGCCGGAAGGAACCGGAACTCGCGAGGCCCTATCGAACCTGGGGATATCCGGTGGTGCCGGTGATTTTCGTCCTCGGAGCGCTTGCCGTATCCACCAGTGTGCTGATCGAGCGGCCGCTGCGCGCCGGGCTGGGCCTCTTCGTCATTCTGATCGGCCTCTTCTTCTACCGGCACTGGCGCGGGCAGGACGCGGAAAAACCAGCCGCCTGAGGTCCCCATGAAGAGCGATGGTCCCTATGCGGCGGATTTCGGACCGTTCCATGGCCGCGTCTGGCTGAATACGGCGCATCAGGGAGCGCTCCCCAAGGCCTCGGTCGAGGCAGCGCTGGCCGCGCTCGACCAGAAGACCCGGCCGTATCTGCTGAGAGAAGAGGATTTCTTTGCCGTACCCGGCAGGCTCAGGACCGCGCTCGGAAATCTCATCGGTACCGAAGCGGACGATGTGATCCTGGGCAACAGCACCAGCTACGGACTCGATCTGCTGGCGAATGGAATGCGCTGGGAGCCGGGTGACGAAATTTTGCTGGTCGATGGAGATTTCCCCGCAGACGTCTTCCCGTGGATGGTATTACGCAGGCAAGGCGTAACGATTCGATTCATCAGGCCGAAGGGGCGCAGCGTCGATCCCGATGAGTTGGCCGAGCAGATTTCAGCCCGCACCCGGCTGTTTTGCACCACCTGGGTGAACTCGTTCACCGGATACGCAATCGACCTCGACGCGATTGGCAGGGTGTGCCGGAAAAGCGGAGTCATTTTCGTGGTCAACGCTTCGCAGGCGCTCGGCGCCCGCGTGCTCGACGTGAGCACAACGGCTGTCGACGCCGTCGTCTGCTGCGGATACAAGTGGCTTTGCGGTCCTTACGCCACCGGATTTTGCTGGCTCGTGCCGGCCGTTCGCGAAAGGCTGTGCGCTCGCCACGCCTATTGGCTGGCAATGCAGGAGGGGAAGCCGCTGGATCGAATGCGGGACTACACGCCGCGCACCGACCTGGGAGCGCGCGCCTGGGATGTATTTTGCACGGCAAACTTCTTGAATTTCACCCCATGGACGGAGTCCGTCGAATATTTGCTCGCGGCAGGACCGGAAAACGTGGCCGCGTACGACGCCACGCTGGTGTCGCAGTTGATCGACGGACTGGATGAGGATCGTTTCGAACTGGTCAGCCCTAGGGAAGGACCGGAAAGATCGACGCTCACGGTTCTTCGCCCGCGGAAAGAGCACGACGCCGGATGGTGGCATGCGCGGCTGGCGTCCGAGGGCCTGGACGTCGCTGTGCGAGAGGGCAATCTGCGCATCTCTCCCCATCTGCACAACAGTCCCAAAGACATCGAAAAACTGCTGCGAGCGCTCGCGGGCTAGCCGCCTTTGCTCACGAGCGTAGCCGCTTCCCGTGCGGACGCGGAAGCCGGCGTGTCAGCGTTGGGGAGCGGCGCGTTCCGCGGGAGACAGAGCGCCAGGCGGGATTGGGTCGATGGCGAGATCGGGGTGGATGACGTGGGCGAGAATTTCCAGTCCTGCGACGAGGCGTGGTCCGGAGCGGGAGAAATAGCTGTTTGCATCGACGGCGGAGACGCGCCTGTTGCGCACGGCCGGCAGCTCCCACCAGCCCTCGGGCAAGTTCGCTTGCCTGTATTCCGCAAGCGTCTTCTCGAGGTTGTAACCGCAAGGCATCAACACAATCACGTCGGGCCGGCTTTCGAGCACGTCCTTCCATTCAACCAGGCGCGACGGTTCGCCGGCTTCCGAGAGCAGCGGGATCCCGCCCGCCAGTCCTACCATCTCGGGTACCCAATGACCGCCGGCGTAAGGCGGGTCGAGCCATTCCAGGCAGAGCACGCGAGGACGGTCCGCATGCTTCATGCGGGATTCGACGGCGTGCACGCGAGATTCCAGCGACGCTGTCAGCTCGTCGGCAGCCGCCCGGCGGCCGGTGGCGTCGCCGAGCATGCGGATGTCGCGCCACACTTCGTCCAGCCGGTGAGGGCCGAAGGAGATAACCTGGGGCTGAGGATGGAGCGGAGCGAGCGCCGTGGCCAGATCGTCTGGCGAGGCAGCGCAGACATGGCACAGGTCTTGCGTTATCACGAGATCCGGCGCCAGCGCCCGGAGCCGCTCGGCGTCGACCACATAAACGCTCTCTCCCCGCTCAACGCAGGCGCGAACTTGCCGGTCGATCTCGGCGGGAGTGGCTTTTACATCGATTCTTGGCCGAATGAGCTGCGGAAGACCCTTTGCCTGCGGGGGGAAATCGCATTCGTGGCTCACACCGACCACCTGGTCGCCCAGCCCGAGGGCAAAAAGGGTTTCCGTAGCCGCCGGTAATAAGGAGCAAATTCGCATCATACGTTAGGGTAAGTATAAGCCGTCGGGGCGTTATGTCGAGCATTCCGCGGCTTCTGCTAGAATCGAAGACACGGTGCGATGGGGGTAAGACGATGGCGGTAAGAGTTTCGGGGACTGGACGATTTACCCGAGAAACCGGAATGCTTTGGCTGGCCGTTTCGAGTGGGATGATTCTCATACTCGCATCCGGCGCCCTGGCGCAGGGAAAGCCGGCCTCGGCGCAAGGCAAGCCGTCGGCAAAATCCTCTCAGCGCATTCCCCTTCCCCGTCTGGAACGCCTGCAACCGGCGAAGCCGCCAAAGCCCAAGGCACCGCCCGCTCCGAAAACCATTCCACTGACCGTGCCCTCGGGCACGCCTCTGCGTGTCTCGCTGATCGAGAAAGTGCCGATCAAAAAGGTGGGTGAGCCGGTGACCGCACGGGTGGTCGAACCGATCTATTCATTCAACCGCGTGGTGATTCCGGCGGGGAGCGAAGTGACCGGCAAGGTGGTCCGCATCGTCCCGGCGTCGAAATTCCGGCGAGCGGAAGCTATCATGAACGGCAATTTCACTCCGCTCAAGACCGCACGAATCGAATTCGACACACTGGAGTTCAAGAACGGGAAGACCGTCCCGATCGACACGAGAGTCTCGGCGGGCGTCCGAAATGTGATTCGCCTGGTGGCGCGCAAAGGCAAGGCAGAGAAACCCGGCCTGCTGAACCGGGCGAAGCGGGCAGTCGGACAGGAATGGCACAGCGCGCTGCACGAGGCCAAGCGGCTGGTCAGTTTCCGCTACCTGAAAAAATTCGCGATCAGCGAACTGCCTTATCACCATCAGTATCTCCATGAGGGCACCGTCTTCGACGCCACGCTGGTTCACCCGCTGCAATTCGGCAAGGAGACTCTTTCCCCCACGGAGCTGACCGACTACGGCGATCCTCCGCCGGCAAACAGCGTGGTGCAAGCGCGGCTGGTAACCGGACTCAGTTCGGAGACGGCACACAAGGGCACGCAGGTTGTTGCGGTAATCACCAAGCCGCTCTATTCCAAGAACAAGAAACTGCTCGTCGTGCCCGAAGGGACAAAACTGGAAGGGGTGGTCGTTCAGGCGCATCCGGCCGGACATTTTCACCACAACGGCCTGCTGCGCATCGTGATCCGCAAAATGCAGCTGCCCTCGGGCGCCACCAGCCTGGTGGATGCGAGTCTGGCTGGGCTCGCCGTTGGCCGCAGTTCGCACATTGTGCTCGATTCGGAAGGCGGCGCCAGCATTCCTCATCACAAGCAGCGATATTTCAATACCGCTCTCTCGCTGGCCATCGCCACCTCGACCTTCGATTCCGACGCCGGCCGTGCGGGCGCCAGCCGTGGCGGCGACCTGAGCAATCGTGGACTGGCCGGTGGCTCCGGCTTCCGGCTGGTGGGCTTGATCGTGGGCGCAACCGTGCAGTCTCGCGTGTTGGGCCAGGCACTCGGCATCTACGGCGCAGGATGGTCCGTTTACGACCATTTCATTGCGCGAGGCCACGACATCGTGCTGGCGAAGGACACGCCGATGGTGGTCGCGTTCGGCTCGCAACAACCCACTGGCTACTAGCTTCCTCCGCCGGCGGTAGTTCCCTGCTGCCGACGGGCAAACGGTGGAATCGGGGAACGATCACTTCAGGAGACAGCCTTCAGCCCGCATCCTCTTGCGCGACGTCTTGCGGCAGCAAGTCGGTATAGACAAAGCCTTCGCGTTCGACCACTTCTCCTACCGTCACGGGAATCGGCTTGCGGAACATTGGCCCAGCGCTGGCGAACGTGTGAAATTCGCCATATTCACCGCAAGGATCGATGCCCGCAGGGAGATCTGCGAGCAGACGAGCGTCGAACTTCCTGCCGGCGAAGCCGCGATCAAGCTTCCGCGGATCGATGCAAGCAAGCCATGCCTCGAGGCCGGCGGCAACCATTTTCCGAGCCAGGTCGGCGGTATCGAGGTTCCAGAGAGGAAAGATGGGCGTCATCGAGCAGCGGGCGAGCTGCTGCTCGCGATACTCGCGAATATCTTCAAGAAAAAGGTCGCCGAAAACGACGTGGGTGACGCCTTCCACGCGAGCCTGTTGCATGGCGGCGGCCATAGCCTGCTCGTAGGCCTCGTTGGGACATGGATACGGGAGCGGAATCTTCACCAGCGGCAGGCCGGCCCGCTCGGCCTGGTCGTCAACCAATGTTTCGCGGACGCCGTGCATCGCGACGCGAGAAAACTCCCGATTGACGGTGGTGAGCAAGGCGACGATGTCCAGATCGCCTTGCTGGCGAACAACGTGGAGTGCCCATGCGCTGTCCTTGCCGCTGCTCCAGGATAACCAGGCTTTGGGACGCAGTGCGTTCACGATTCACATCCTTCCTTGAAAAGACCGTAGGAAAACCACGCCCATCGCAATCCCATGCGGCGCGGGCGGAAGAAACTCCAACGGCGAATTGCCCTGGCCGAGGATTGTACGAAAAAGGCCGGCGCCACGCAGGGCACCGCCTTCGGGTCAGTTGTGATAGATCAGGAATTTCTGCCGCATCTTCTTGAATTTCTCGATCTGCTTGTTCCAGCCGAGGGCGATCCGAGAAGGAATGTCCCCCTTTTCGAGTTCCGCGATCGTCGAGCGGGAACCGAGCAGTTCGATGGTGCGGCCCAGATGGAACTGGTGCGGATACAGGCGGTGCAGGGTGGCGGCAATTTCGATGCCCGTCAACATCGGGAAAATCGAGGCCCGGTCGGTGACGAGCAGCTCGACGCCCTGGCACATCTGCCCGTGGAAAATGCCGCTCGTGGGCGTGAACAAAGTGGGCACAAAGCGAAGGCCGGGGATGAATTCGTGGTTGAGCGCCTTGGCAAATTCGCGAGCGTGGATGTAGGGAGCACCGATCACCTTGAACGGCGTGTTGGTGCCCCGGCCGACGGAAAGCCCTCCGTTCTGCAGAATCTCGATGCCGGGATAGAGCAGCGTCTCGCTGACCGTGCGCAGGTTGGGCGACGGGGGAATCCAGACGAGCCCGGTCTGGTCGAAGGTATCGCGGCGATGCCAATCCTTCATCTTGATGACGGTGAGGTCGGCGCCGATGTGGTCCTCGGCGTTGAACATCTTCGCCAATTCGCCGATCGTCATGCCGTAGATCACCGGCTCGGGAAAGAAGCCGGTGAAGGAAAGCCGATCGGGATCGAGCATCGGTCCCGCCACGCGCACGCCGCCAAGCGGGTTTGGCCGATCGAGCACGAAGAAAGGGATATGGTGTTTGGCCGCGGCTTCCATGCAATAAGCCATGGTTGTGGTGAAGGTGTAGAAGCGAACGCCGGCATCCTGAATATCGAAAACAAGCGCGTTGATGCCTTTCAGCTCCTTATCGGTGGGACGCCGCGTCTTGCCATAGAGACTATAGACGGGCAAGCCGGTCGCGGGGTCCTTGGTATTCCCTACCAGGGTGTCGGCCTTGCCGTAGATGCCATGCTCGGGGCTGAAGATGGCGACCAGATTGACGCCGGGAGCGTGGTCGAGCACGTCGATGGTGCGCCGGCCCTCGCGGTCGACGCCCGTCTGGTTGGTGATCAGGCCGACTCGCTTGCCCTGCAGCGGAGCGAAATGCTCCTGCTCGAGTACGTCGATGCCGGTGAGGGTCTGGTCGTTATGCGTCTTGATGCCGGCCAGATCGTAGGGCCGAGAGGCGCCAACGCTGCGAAAGATCGGGGAACTGGGTCCGGTGCGGGTGCCGGCGCCAAGCGCCGCCGCGACCAGTGTGGCGACGCGGTAGCGCAGGCTCAAGATTGGCGGGCGGTAATGGGGATAGAGTCTGCTGGCAAGCAGGATCACGTAGGTCTGGCTCGCCGGATCGATCCACACGGACGTGCCGGTATAACCGGTGTGGCCGTAAGAGCCGATCGGAAAGAGTCCTCCGCGGTTCGAGTCGAAGCGGCTGTCGATATCCCATCCCAGGCCCTGCAGCACCGGGCTCCAAGGCGGCGACTGCACCGAAGTCATTTTGTGAATCACCGACGGCTGGAACAGGTAGCGGCCACGATAGTGCCCGCTGGGGATGCGCCCGTCATTGAGCATCATCTGGGAGAAAATCGCCAGATCGTGGGCGTCCGAGAAAAGCCCGGCATGGCCGGCAACGCCGCCCATGGCCCGCGCGGTCGGGTCCTCCACTACGCCTCGCAGCGCCACTCCATGGACCTCTAAGGTGGGCGCGATGCGCGCGATCCAGCTTTTCGGCGGCAGGAAACGCGTGTGGTACATACCCAGCGGCCGATAGAGGTAGCGCTGAGCAAAAACGTTCAAGGGCAGGCCGGAGATCTTCTGCACGAGCTGGCCGAGAACGATGAAATTGCAGTCGCTATAGATGAAACGCATGCCGGGCGGCACCACGGGGTGGTCTGCGTAGATAATGTTGAGGATCGCGTTGTGGCCCTTGACGCCGGGCGGGATGATCGGATCGGGGCGCAGGCCCGAGAAATGGGTGAGCAGCATACGAACGGTGATCTGGCTCTTCCCGTTGGCGCCAAACTGCGGAAGGTAGTTGGCGACGGGCTCGTTCAGGTCGATCTTGCCTTGCTGGAACAGCAGCATGATCGACGGGGCGGTGGCATAAACCTTGGTCAGCGAAGCGAGGTCGAAAATCGTATTGACCGTCATGTGCTGACGCTGCGGGGCGTACGCGCGCTCGCCATAGGCCTTTTCGTAGACGATGCGGCCGCGATGTCCTACAAGGAGCACGGCGCCGGGCAATTCGTTCTTCGCAATAGCCTTGTTGATGATGGCGTCGACGTCGGAGAGCTTGGGCCGGCCGGGAACGGCGGCAATAACCGAAACGGCAAGCGCGACGACGATAAGGGGAATCGAAAGGGTTTTGACCAGCTGAGTTATTTTTTTCATGAGTCCGCCTGTGCTATATACAAGCCCCGAGCGGTTCACGTCAACCAATGCCTGGGGCCAATGCCTGGGGCCAGGCCATTTTCTTCCGCGCTTGACGTTCACATCTTTGAAGAATGGAACGTAGTCTGCCGGGTCGGGGAGCTGAGGGAAAAGTGAAAAACAAAAAAGGTCCATCCATGAAGACTCCGTCGGGACGAGCCGAACAATGGGCGGCGCGAACACTGCGGCGGATGACGCTCGACCAGAAGCTCGGGCAGCTGCTGATGCTCTACGTGTGGGGCCGATTCACCTCGGCCGAGGACCCGGAGCTGCGGCGGCTGGAGAAGTGGGTGGCCGAAGGCAAAGTGGGCGGGCTGCTGCTGCAGGCTTTCCGCACCCCCGCCGGGATCGAGATCGACCGCGTCTACCCAACCGTGGCGCTACTCAATCAGTTGCAGAGCGAAGCAAAGATCCCATTACTGGTGGCCGCCGATTTTGAAACAGGGACGAGGACGCGGCTCTCGGAAGGGACTTCCCTGCCCCACCTGATGGCCGTTGCGGCGACCGGCAATCCGCGCGACGCCTACCGGCACGGGCGCGTCACGGCTCTCGAAGCGCGAGCCGCCGGAGTGAACTGGATCTTCGCTCCCGTATCGGACGTTAACAACAATCCCGCAAATCCAATCATCAACATCCGTTCCTTCGGCGAAGATCCGGAGAGGGTGGCCGAATTGGTGGCGCAATTCGTTCGCGGCGCGCAGGCGAATGGCGTACTCGCCACGGCGAAACATTTTCCCGGCCACGGCGATACCGACGTCGATTCGCACATGGGTCTGCCGGTGATCACCGGAGATCGGGAACGCCTGGAGCGGGTGGAACTGGCGCCGTTTCGTGCGGCGACCCAGGCCGGAGTCGGCTCCATAATGACCGGGCATCTGCTGGTGCCGGCGCTGGAACCGAACCGGGAGCTGCCGGTGACACTATCGCCCACGATCATCGACGGACTGCTGCGGCAGGAAATGGGCTTTGAGGGATTGGTGGTGACCGACTCGCTCGACATGGCCGGCGTGACGCTGCTCTACCCGCCCAGCCGGACAGCCGTGCTTTCGATACAGGCGGGTGCGGATATTTTGCTGATTCCGCCGGGCCCGGAGGCAGCGATCAGCTCGCTCCGCGAAGCCGTGCGCGACGGGAGGCTGCCAATCGAGAGAATCGACAACGCCGTGCAGCGCATCCTGCTGGCCAAGGCACGGCTGGGACTCGAGAAACGACCGACGGTGGATCTGGGCCGGTTGAACGAAGCGTTTGGCAGGCCGGAATTCGCGCGCGAGGCGCTCGATATCGCTGATCGTGGCGTGACGCTGCTGCGCGACGAGGACCGTTTGCTGCCGCTCGACGGGACACGGCCGACGCGGGTGCTGCTCGTGGCCATTTCGGCCGATCCCGAGGTGCTGCCGGGCGATGGATTGGAAAACGAAATTCGCGGGCGCGTGGATTCTCTCGAGGTGCTGCGCAGCGATGCGCGATTCGTTCCTCCCGAGCGCGCGGAGTTGCCCGCGGCAGAAAGTTACGACGTGGCCATCGTGGCGCTCTACGTTCGCGTGGCCGACCGCAAGGGCACGATCGGCTTGCCGGAGGAGCAGGCGAAGCTGGTTGGGCGCGTGCTGGCTACGGGAAAGCCGGTGGTCGTCGCCTGCTTCGGCAGTCCCTACCTGATTTCGCATTTCCCTGGCGCGCGATGCTGGATCGCGACTTTCAGCACGACGCCGGTGGCCGAACGGGCGATGGGGCGCGCGATTTTCGGCCAAGTAGCGATTGGCGGGAAGCTGCCGGTGAGCGTGCCGGGAGTGGCGACAATGGGCGCGGGACTGCGGGTGGAAGCCAAGCCCATGACGCTCGCGGCCGGCTCGGTGGAAATGGAAGAGGCGCTGCAACCGGCTCGCGACGTGCTCGAGCAGGCGGTGCACGATCGCGCGTTTCCGGGCGGCGTGCTCGCCGTGGGGCACGAGGGTCGCCTGGTCATTCATCCGTTCGGGCGGCAAACCTACAGCGCAAAATCGCCGGCCGTGACAGCGGACACGATTTACGACGTCGCCTCGCTGACGAAAGTGGTGGTAACGACGACAGCGGCGATGCAACTCGTGGAAGCGGGAATGCTGCGGCTCGATGCGCCGGTCGCGCTCTACCTGCCCGAGTGGGCGGAAGGTCTGCAACGCGAATGGCGCGCGAAAGTCACGATCGAAGACTTGCTCCGGCACAGCTCTGGGCTGCCTGCGCATCGCGAGTTCTACCGGCAGGCGAAGGGATACCGCGCTATCCTCTCGCGTGTGCTTGCCGAGCCGCTCGAATCGGAGCCGGGGACGAGGATCGTCTATTCCGATCTCGATTTCATTCTGCTCGGAGAAATCGTGCGGCAGATGAGCGGCATGGGGCTCGTTGAACCGGCGCGCGAGCGAATTTTCCGGCCGCTGGGGATGTTTGCGTCACATTTCCGGCCCGGACGCGGGCTGCGAGCGCGCATCGCGCCGACGGAAAACGACAAGACGTGGCGAAAGCGTCAGGTGTGGGGCGAAGTACACGATCAGAACGCTTCGGCAATGGGCGGCGTGGCGGGCCATGCAGGGCTGTTTTCGACCGCAGGAGATCTGGCCATTTTCTGCCAGATGATACTGAACGGCGGCAGCTACGCGCATCGCCGGCTGATCGAGCGCGCGACCATCCGGCAATTCACTGCGCGGCAAACCATTGGCGATGCCGCTCGGGCGTTGGGGTGGGATGTGCCGGGCGAGGCGTCTTCGTGCGGGCGATTCTTTTCACGGGGGAGCTTTGGACACACAGGATTCACGGGGACTTCCCTGTGGCTCGATCCGGAAAAGGAACTCTTCGTCGTGCTGCTCACGAACCGCGTGTATCCGTCGGCGGAAAACGAACTTCACAAGCAAGTGCGGCCGGCGTTGCACGACGCCGTGGTGCAAGGGTTGGGGCTGGCAGGCGAAAGCTAGAGACTCGAAAAGACTGGCGGGTCGAAACCCGCCGTTGCACAACCTTCCCCACGCTGTTCAGCGGAGGGCGGAATTCAACTTATCCAAGACGGTACAGTTTTTCGAGCACTTTCGCGTGCAACCCTTTATTTGCAGCACACCGAAAAATCTAGGCGGTACAGAAATGGCGTTTCGGGAATCGGTATGCGAGGAGCGATAGGGCGCAGGTGCCGGCATCATTCGTGGCGGAGGGCGCGGACCGGGTCGATGCGCGACGCGCGGCGTGCTGGCAGCCAGACAGCAGTAGTTGCGATGACCAGGACCAGCGCCACGGCGCCGACGAAGACCTCGGGATCGGTCGGCTGGAGATGGAAAAGCAAGCTGGCGAGCCAGCGGCTCAGCGCAAAGGCTCCGCCCAGGCCCACGGCCGCTCCGATCCATACGGCCAGAATTCCGCGGAACAACATCATGCCAGTCACCTGTTCGGCCCTGGCGCCGAGTGCCATGCGGATGCCGATCTCGCGGGTGCGGCGCGACACCTCGTAGCTGACGACGCCGAAAATGCCGACGCAGGCCAGTATCAGCGCAAGCGCGGCGAAGCCGGCGCAGAGCCACGTGCGGAAATGCTCGGCTGAAATCGTGCGCGCCATGCGCTGCCGCAAAGTCTCGACGCCGACAACCGGGACGGTCTTATCGACTGACCAAACGGCACTGCGAAAGGCTGAGGCAAGCGAGGCCGGCGGCACGCTGGTTCTGGCCAAAAGAAACGTTCGGCCAAATGTTCCCTTCTGGTAAGGGATGTAGAAAACCGGGAAAACTGGATACGCGAAGCCCCACGACCGCGTGTCTGCGACCACCCCGACCACCTCGTGCCGGAATTCGATCTTCGGCCCCTGGCCGGCCAGCCCGAACCGCTGACCCAAGGCCAATTTGCCGGGCCACAATTTTCTGGCCGCCGCGGCGTTCAGAATCGCGGCGGTTTGCCCTTTGCCTATGTCAGCAGTCGTGAAGACTCGGCCTGCCACCACGGGAATGCGTAGCACCTGAAAATACTGCGGGCTGACGGTGCACCCGACCGCGCCAACCGGCCGCGAGGCGCCAGGGTGGTCAGCAGGCAGCAGGGACAGAAGGCCGAGGGCCATGTGCCGGGCGGGCAAACAGCTGCCAAGGGCCGCACCCTCGACACCGGGCAAGGCCGCGACGCGTTCGATTACCGCGCTGTAGAACAGGGCTTGCTTCTTCACCGACCAGGTCGATGGCAGCGGAACGAGAGCAGTGAGCACGTGATTGGCGTCGAAACCCTCGGGTTGCGACGAGAGACGCCAGAAGCTCTTGATGAGCAGACCCGCGGCGACCAGCAATGCGAGCGTCAACGCGGTTTCCGCCCCGAGAAGCACCTGACGCGCCCGCCGGCTGCCTGGGGTCACCGTCCTGCTTCCCTGCCCTCTCTCGGTCAGCGCACGAAGGCTGGGCCAGGAAGCTGCCGCGGCGGGAGCGAGACCGAAGAGCAGAGTGGAAACGAAAGTCAGCAAAAAAACGAAGGCCAGCATACGCGGCCAGTCGCCCGTGGCGACAGCCGGGGCAATCGAAGATGGCGCCCACGGCAATAGCACGCGGAGCGCCACGACCGCCAGCGCCACGCCGGCCGCGCCACCGGCCACGGCCAGCCCCACGCTTTCGAGCCAGAGCAGCCGCATCAGGCGCCAGGGAGTGGCCCCGAGCGCCGCGCGAATCACCAGTTCCTCCTGCCGCGCGCTGGTCCGCGCCAACATCAGGCCGGCGAGATTGGCGCACGCCACCAGCCAAACCATCGCCGCCGAGAGCAACAGGAATAGCAGCGGCAGGCGCGAGCGGCCGTAGAGGGCTTGGCGCAACGGGACGACAGTGACGCCAAACCTGAAATGGAAACCGGGTGAGATTTGCGGCAGATTCTTCGGCGACGGGAACATGTCCGGGTAGGCTTTTTGGATCCTGTGGTAGACGACGTTCAGGTCTGCTTGCGCCTGGGCGAGGCTGGCCGATGGACGGAGCCGGGCAACTGTTTGGAGGACTATCGCCGAGGCCGTGAAGAATCCGACGCTATCAGCACGATACGGAATCCACACCTGCGCTTCCTCTGGAAAGGAAAAACCGCGCGGCATCACTCCGATCACCCGGAACTGGTGGCCGTTCAGATGAATGGTTCTGCCGAGCGCGGCGGGCGAACCGCCCAGGTGTTGCCACCAGAACTGGTAGCCGACGACGGCGACGGCAGCGTGCGAATCCGCTTCACGGGCGGTGTAGGTGCGTCCGAGCAGGGGAGGAATTCCCAGCACGCGGAAGAATTGCGCGGTGGTCAGCGTGGCCAGCACCTGGCCGGGCGTTCCGGATTGCTCCAGGTCCGCGTATCCGGTGGTGTAGTCGGCCACGGAAGCGATGGCCGGTGCGGCAACCCACCAGTGCGTGGGATCCGCTGTGTCGCTCTTCCAGGCCCGGGGGTCTGCGTAGGCGTTTTGCAATTCGACGAGCTTGCCGGGATGGGGAAACGGGAGCGGACGGAACAGAGCGGCGTCAGCGACACGGAAAATGGCGGCATTAGCGCCGATGCCGAGGGCTAGCGTAAGAATGGCGATGAGGGCGAAGCCTGGGCTATTGCGGAGCATGCGGATGGCGTAGGCAACGTCGCGGAGGGTTGATTCGACGAAAGGCAGGCCGCGCTGGTCGTGGTTTGCTTCGCGGAGCGACGCCGGATTGCCGAGGCGCAGGCGGGCGGCGCGGCGAGCCTCGTCGGGCGACATGCCGCGGCGTAGATTCTCTTCCGTCAGCAACTGCTCGTGCGATTCGAGCTCCTGCTCGAATTCGCGATCGATGGCGCGCATCGAGAAAAGCGCGCGGATGCGCGAGGCGAGCATGCGCAAGCGCGTCATGATCGCCCCTCTTCGGCTTCTATCGGCGATGGCGCGGTGGCGTTCATCGATTTGGCGTCGCTATTCCTGGCGGAGGGTTTCAACGGGATCGATTTGGGCGGCGCGGCGCGCGGGGAAATAACCGGCAGCGAGCGCCGCAGCGCCGAGAATGGCTATGGCAGCGACGAAGGCCGACGGATCGGTCGACCCAACTCCGAACATCAAGCCGCCGATCAGGCGCGCCAGCGCGTAGGCGAGCGGAAGGCCGACGGCCACGCCGATGCCGAGCAGCAACGCGCTGCGGCGTAGCATTAGCCAAAGCACGCGGCGCGAATCGGCGCCGAGAGCCATGCGCACGCCGATTTCGTGGCGACGTTGGGCGGCGGCAAAGGCCATGACGCCATATACACCAATCGCGGCCAGCGCAAAGGCGATAAAACCCAGCGCGGTCATTAGGCCTGCGGTGACGCCGATCCCGCCAGTGGAGTCGCGAATGGCCTTACTGAGCGATTCGGGATGCAGCGTCAGGTAGCCTGTCAGTGGGATGTCGGGATCGATCGCGGCCATTTCCTCGCGTACAACGGGCACGAGTGAATCGGGGTCGGAGCCCGTGCGGATGGCGAAAAAGGACGAGTCGCGGGGCTTCTGCGTGTAGGGTTGGAAGATGGCCATTTCGTCCGTCCGATCGGTCCAGTCCCACAGCACGTTGCCGACAACGCCAACGACCGTGAGCCAGGGACCGGCTTTGCCGTAGCGCACGAGCCGAATCTGCTTGCCGACCGGGCTCTGGTGCGGCCAGTAATACCGCGCGAGTTCGCTGTTGACGATAGCCACGGGTAGCGTTCGGGGGCCGTCCTGCAGGGAGAAATCGCGGCCGGAGAGCAGCGGAATGTGCAGCAACGAGAAGAAGCCTGGGCTCACGCTTTGCGTGGTCGCCCAGGGCAGCGAGTGAGGATGCGCAGGTGTCTGGCCGGCAATCTCGAAGCCTTGGTCCACTCCTCCGTCGTTGCTGCACGGGTACGTGGTGAACAGGGCCGCGGCGCGAGCGCCGGGGGATGCGCGGAGCTTGGCGAGCGCCTCGCGGTAATAGGCGAGGCGGGCAGCCGGGTGTTCGTAGCGGTTCGCCCGCAAATCAACGCGGAACAGCAGGGCGCTCGAAGGCGAAAACTGTTCCTGCTGGGCAACCATGTTGTGGAATCCTTGTAGCATAAGCGCCGTCGCCACGAGCAGCACCAGGGCGAGCGCGATTTGCACGACGACGAGCGCCGCCTGCGTCCGGCCACGACTGCGGCCAGGTGTCGAGGAACGCCCGCCCTCCTTGAGCATTTCCCCCAGATTGGGCTTCGAGCCGTAGACCGCCGGCAGGAGACCCGAGGCAATGCCGGCAAACACGGCGACGCCAACCGTAAAGATCAGCGCCGCGGCGCTCAGATGGATCCGCTCCCCGCCGGAGATCATGCGGGACAGGTCGACGGGCGTGCTCACGGCGATCAGGTGAAGACCGACTAGGGCGAGCAGCAGACCGGCCGCGGCGCCGAGCATCGCGGTGAGCACGCTCTCCACCAGCAGTTGCCGCACAATCCTGGGCCGCGAGGCGCCGAGCGCGCAGCGCAGGGCGATCTCTTTCTGCCTTGCAGAGCCGCGCGCGAACTGCAGATTCATGACGTTGGCACAAGCGATCAGCAGAACCAGCCCCATCGCAACGGCGAAGATCAGACTGTAGCGGTAGGTGATGTTTCCGTTGATCTGGACCCGGAGCGAAGCGACGTAGGCCGAGACGTTCTTGTTGGTCGCGGGATAGGCTTGCGCGAGACGGGAGGAAATTGTCGCCAGCTCGGCCTGGGCTTGCGCCAGCGAGACGCCGGGCGCGAGGCGGCCGAGCACGCTGAGCACGTGGACGCCGCGGTTGGCGCTTTCGGCGCGGGAAAGGGCCAGCGGCACGAAGAGGTTGACCGGAGGATAGTCGATCGCGCGCGGGAGCACGCCGACGATCGTGTAGGCGGCATGATTGAGTTCGATCGTGCGGCCCAGGGCGCTGCGGTTGCCACCAAAGCGGCTGCACCAATAGCCATAACTGAGAATCGCGACGTGGCCGCGGCCCTGCTCGGCTTCGCCGGGCGAGAACGAGCGGCCGAGCAGCATGCGGGCACCGAGCACGTGGAAAAAATTCGGGGTGACCTCGATTGCTTCCACTTCCTCGGCCGGACGCTGGCCGGTAAGTTCGAACAAGCGAGAGCGAAAGGCCCCGAGTCCAGCAAAGGAACGGGCCTGCCGTTGCCAGGCGCGGAAATCGGGAGGCGAAACCTCGGTCCAGGCACCGTTCTTAGTGCGCAGTTCGTAGACGAGCGTCAAGCGGCCAAAATGAGACACGGGAATAGGATTCCAGGCGATTGCATTGAACAGGCTGAAGTTCGCGGTGTTCGCGCCGATGCCGACTGCCATCGCGAGAATCGCCGCGACGGCGAAAGCGGGGCTTTTCCGGAGCATGCGGACGGCGTAGGCGATGTCGCGGAATGCCGATTCGAGGAAAGGCAGGCTGCGCTGGTCGTGATTGGCTTCGCGGAGGGATGAGGGATTGCCGAGGTGCAGGCGGGCGGCGCGGCGAGCCTCGCCGGGCGACATGCCGCGGCGAAGATTTTCCTCGGTCAGCAGCTGCTCGTGCGATTCAAGCTCCTGCTCGAATTCGCGATCGATGCGGCGCAGCGAGAACAGGGCCCGGATGCGCGAGGCGAGCACGCGCAAGCGCGTCATCGCTGCCTCCGATCGGCCAGCGTCAGCATTCGCCCGATCACGCCCGAGAACCGCTCCCAGTTTTCGGTTTCGGCGGCGAGCTGCTTGCGGCCGGCCCTGGTGATGGCATAGAACTTCGCTTTCCGGTTGTTTTCCGACGTGCCCCAGGAGGCGGAAATCCACCCCTTTTGCTGCAGGCGGACGAGCGAGGCATAGATCGTGCCCTGGTTGAGCCGCAGCAGATTTTCGCTCACCTGTTCGATGCGGCGGGCGACACCGTAGCCGTGGAGCGGGCCCATGGCGTCGAGCGTTTTCAGGACCATCAGATCGAGCGTGCCTTGGAGGATTTCAGATTTGGTTTCCGTCACGGTGCTCTCCTGTGGGAGCCGCACAGGAGTATGCGCGGACTCCTGTGCGATGTCAACAGGAAAGATGGGAAAGTGCAGCCGAGGCTCGGTAGACGACAGCGATTGGGCGCTGGGGCAAGTGACGAGTTGCCTCGGGCGCAGCCAGGCCGCCAGAAAACGGCGAGCCGGGGATTGGCTGCGCTACTCGGGCGATGAAGGGCTGTGCCACGGGGAAAACGGATTTCATCGGGCGGGACGGAAACCCCGGGGGCGCTGCGGCGCGTCAAAGTGAAAAACGAAGGACAAACAAGCAGGGTGGGAAGACTGGGAGCGCGGATTGTCGGCGATAGGGCTTTCGGCTGATGTGGGAGTTGTCGCGCTTGGCCTGATCACCGCGAACATTCTGCTCGGCCTGCTGATTTCGGTTCGCTACAGCCCCTGGCGCTCGTGGCCGCACCGGCGCATCAACATTTTCTGGGTTCACAATCAGACGGGATGGCTGGCGCTGGGAGTCGCGGTGCTGCATCCGGTGCTGCTGCTCTTCTCGCGACGGGCGGGATTCAACTGGGTTAACGTGGTGTTCCCTGCCTGGGCGCCGAAGCAGCCGACAGTCTTTCTCCTGGGGGCGCTAGGCGTCTACTGCCTGTGCTTCGTGCTGCTCACCTCGCATTACCGCGTGCAACTGGGCCGGCGGCGCTGGAAAACGCTGCATTTCAGCACCTACGCGCTCGCCGGGCTGGTCTTCATTCACAGCCTGCTGACCAATCCACGCCTCAACGGCGGGCCGGTGAACCTGCTGGACGGCGGGAAGATGTTTGCTGAAGGCTGCCTGCTGGTGCTGGCGGCAGCAATCTTCCTGCGAGTCCGTTACGCGTTGCGCAAGGCGCGGCGAGTGCCTTTGCCAAGCGAAAGCGTCCCTGAAGGCACGCTATAATCGCTGCTCGTGCCCAAGCTACCGCAAACCGAAGAGCCCAATCCCCGCAGCCACGGGCTGGACCGAAAAAGCACCCTTGCCCTGCTCCGGCTGCTCAACGCCGAAGACCGGCGCGTGCCGGCGGCGGTAGGGCGGGCAATCCCGGCGATCGCGCGAGCGGTTGATGCAATCGTTGCTGGATTCGAGCGCGGCGGAGGGCTGATCTACGTCGGCGCGGGAACGAGCGGGCGGCTGGGCGCGCTGGACGCGTCGGAATGTCCTCCGACGTTCGGCGTCTCGCAGGCAAAGGTGCAAGCCGTGATCGCGGGCGGGCGGCGGGCACTGGATCGCGCGGTGGAAGGAGCGGAGGATTCGGCGCCGCAGGGCGCGAAAGATATCGGCAGGCTTCGCGTGGGACCTAGCGACGTGGTGGCAGGGCTGGCGGCGAGCGGCGCGACTCCCTACGTTGCGGGAGCGCTGGCGCGAGCGCGGAAGCTGGGGGCGACGACGGTGCTGGTGACGACGAATCCGCGGCCGGCGATCGGTTCCCTGGCCGACATCACGATCGTCGCGGACGTAGGGCCGGAGGCGCTGGCGGGATCGACGCGGCTGAAATCGGGCACGGCGCAGAAGCTGGTGTTAAACATGCTGACGACCGCGGCGATGGCCCGGCTGGGCCGCGTCTACGACAACCGGATGATCTACGTGGCGATGACGAACAGGAAGCTGCGCCGGCGCGGCTTGCAGCTACTGGCGGAAACGGCGGGCGTAAGCGAGGGCGTGGCCCGGCAGGCGTTGCGGCGTTCTGGCGGAGAGATTCCGGTAGCGCTGGTGATGCTGCGAGCGGGCGTGGGCAGGAAAGAGGCCGAGCAAAGGCTAAAGAAGGCCAAAGGGCACGTCCGGAGGGCGATCGAGAACGACTCCAGATGGGGGGATGCTGGCGGTCAGGGGATCGATTTGCGGAAAGGTGCGCGGACCAACCCTTCGCGTGGGCTCCAGCGGATGCCCGCACCGAGGAAGCGGTAAGCTGACGAAAGCGGCGGGACGGAGGCATCGTGGACAAATTCAAGATTGAAGGCGGGCGCAGGCTGGAAGGAACGCTACGGGTCGGCGGCGCGAAGAATGCGGCGCTGCCGGAAATGGCCGCGTGCCTGCTGACCAGCGAGGCAATCGAGCTGCGGAACCTGCCGCGTGTTCGCGACATCCAGACGATGGCCCGGCTGCTCGCATACATGAGCGTGGAAACCAGCGGACCGGAAGGCGAAGGGGAAACAGGGCGCGTGGGTTTGCGCGCGGCAACGATTTCGCACGCCGAAGCTCCCTACGAACTGGTGAAGACAATGCGGGCGTCGGTGCTGGCGCTCGGTCCGCTGGTGGGCCGAACGGGCTATGCGAAGGTTTCGATGCCCGGCGGCTGCGCGATCGGGGCGCGGCCGATCGATCTGCACTTGAAAGCGCTGGAACGGCTCGGCGCGGAGATTTCGACCGAGCACGGCTACGTGGAGGCGCGGGCAAAACGGTTGCGCGGGGCGCGGGTGCTCTTTGACCGTATCACGGTGACCGGCACGGAGAACATCCTGATGGCGGCGACGCTGGCTGAGGGCGAAACGGTGTTGGAAAACGCGGCGCGCGAGCCGGAGATTCCCGACCTGGCCCGGCTGCTTACCGCGATGGGCGCGCGGATCGAAGGAGCGGGCACGTCGACGATCCGGATCGAGGGCGTGACGTCGCTGCACGGGGCGACGCACCACGTGATGCCGGACCGCATCGCCGCCGGCACGTTTCTGGTCGCCGGCGCGATTACGGGCGGCGATCTGCTGCTGGAGGGCGTGGAACCGGATCATCTGGCGGCGGTGATCGACAAACTGACGGAATGCGGCGTGGACGTGCGGCGGGAGAACGGCGGCTTGCGGGTACGCGGCGGAAAACGGGTGGAAGCGGCCGACGTGGCAACCGAGGAGTATCCCGGATTTCCCACAGACATGCAGGCGCAGTACATGGCGCTGATGACGCAGGCTGCGGGCACCAGCATCATCACCGAAACGATTTTTGAGAACCGGTTCCTGCACGCGAGCGAGATGGTGCGCATGGGCGCAGACATCACGATCCGCGGCAATCAGGCGATCGTGCGCGGGCCGACGCCGCTGACCGGCGCGGGGGTGATCGCGTCGGACCTGCGGGCCAGCGCGTCGCTGGTGCTGGCGGGGCTGGCGGCGCAAGGCACGACGGTGGTGGACCGCGTCTACCACATCGACCGCGGCTACGAACGAATCGAGGAGAGGCTCAGGGAACTGGGGGCGAAGATCCAACGCGTTTCCGGCTGAAAGTCTACCTCGCGCACGGTATTTTGGACACCAGGGCGGGCGGCGCGAAGGGCGCGGCGGAAGGCCGTTACACCGCATGTCAATCCCCCCTTTCCCAATCCGTTAAGGCTAAATTTCACTGGCAAATGTGCTTGACAGAAGGACCCCCAAGGCTTAAGAGTAACGGCGTCTTTAAACTGCTTGGGGAAGTCCACTTTGATCCTGGGGTGCAGGTGTTTGGGGGCAGGTCCTCGTGGAAAGTGAGGAGGCGCTTTAGTTCAAGTACTCCGCACAACAGTTTAGCCAAGCAAACATTCTCTGTTCTCTTTCACGTTAGTTCTTTCGGCCACAACCGAATTGCTTGAACTCCAAAAGTGATTCGTTTAGGGGGGGTGAATCATTATGAAGGGCAAGACGTTTTCGGGCCTGTTTGTTTTCCTGGCGGCATTGGCATTCAGCCTTTCCGCCTGGGGACAAGCGACCACGTCGCTACGAGGACAAGTCACAGACCCCTCGGGAGCAGCGATTCCCGGAGCGAAAGTGACGATCACGAACACGGCCACAAACCTCACCCGGCAGACGGTCACCACGTCGGCCGGCGTGTACACCTTTGCTGCCGTGCTGCCAGGCACGTACGACATGACGGTGGAAGCACAGGGCTTCCGCAAATACTCACAATCCGGGGTTGTGCTGCGCGTCAGCTTGCCGGCAACGGTGAACGTGCAGATGAGGGTCGGCGCCGTCACCCAGAGCGTGCAGGTGACCGGCAAACCGCCGTTGTTGAATACCACGAACGCCAGCGTCGGCCAGACGATGGGCACGCACGCCATCGAAAACCTGCCAATCAAGGCGGAAAACACGGTACTACTGCTCAGCTTTCAACCCGGCGTCGTCTACAACGGGACCAACACGCTCCAGAGCACCTACGACACGCGCAACGGCTCGGTCAACGGCGAGCGCAGCGACCAGAACAACATCACTCTGGACGGCGTCAGCAACAACGACGAATTCAGCGGCTACGCCTACAACGGCATCTTGCCGACCACACCATACTCCGTGCAGGAATTCCGCGTGACCACTTCGAACTACGGCGCCACCGAAGGGCGTTCGGCCGGCGCGCAGATCTCGATGGTCACCAAGAGCGGCACGAACCATTTCCACGGATCGCTCTATGAGTTCAACCGCAACAACGTCGGCGAGGCAAACGCCTACTTCTTGAAGTCGGCTCAGGCAGCCAGCGGCCAGCCTAACGTGCCCGAACACCTGGTGCGGAACATCTTCGGCGGCACGATCGGCGGCCCTTTCATGAAGAATCGGTTCTTCTTCTTCTTCAACTATGAAGGACGCCGGCAGCACGTTGGAGCCACGGCCACGCGGACGATCCCGAGCGCAACACTACGCCAGGGAATCATCGAATACACTTGCGCCGATCCCAGTGCTTGCCCGGCCAGCACGGTAACCGGAGCGAACGGCCAGAACTATCCGGTAGCGGCGGGCAGTTATGCACTCGGCCCGGACCAACTCAAAGGGATGGACCCACTCGGCATCGGACCCAGCGCGGTTGCGCTGAAGTATATGCAAACGTTCCCGGAACCCAACAGCACCAATGCGCTCGATGCCCCCAACTACGGAGCCTACACCTTCGCGGCGCCGACGACTGAGTCCTTCAACTGGTACATCGCCCGGCTCGACTACAAGCTCACGCGAAGCGGCAACCAGACGCTCTTCTTCCGCGGGACGGGAGTCGATGACCGCTCTGCCGGCACGCCATTTTTGCCGGGGCAAGCGCCGGAAACCTCGACGGTCGATCTGAGCAAGGGCTTCGTGGTGGGCTACACGGGCGTCTTCGGGCCGCACTGGGTGAACAACTTCCGGTACGGGCTCACCCGGGCGAGCTACGGCAATATCGGTAACTCGAACCAGCCGTGGGTCTACTTCCGCGACATGAACCAGGGCGTCACCCGCTCGAGCACCTGGGTTTCCCCAGTTCACAACATCATCGACACTGTCAGCTACCTGAAGGGTTCGCACAATTTCGAGTTCGGCGGCAACCTGCTGCTGATGCGGGCGCTGAGCCAGAGCGACGGCAATTCTTACAGCGATGCGCTCACCAATGCCGACTGGCTTTTCTCCGGCGGCTTCGCCGGCAAGAACAGCCCGCTTAATCCGCCGTCCGGTGGCTATCCGGCAGTGGCGAGCACTTCCATCCATTCTTACGACTTCCCGCTGGCTGCGATGATGGGCATCGCCAGCGAACTCGACGCAGTCTACAACTACAAGGTCAACAGCCTGACGAGTGCCACGCCTCTGGCGCAGGGCGCGTCGGTAACCCGGCATTGGGCCGTTGACGACTACAACCTGTATTTCCAGGACACCTGGCAGGCGCTGCCGACTCTATCGGTGACCTACGGCATCAACTATCAGCTGATGACCCCGGTTACGGAAACCGCCGGCCAGCAGGTGGCGCCGACGGTGAACCAGGGGACATGGTTCAACACGCGGAGTCTCGAGGGACAGAACGGCATCCCTTCGAACTTCGACCCACTGATCAGGTTCTCTCCTTCCGGTTCCTACTGGGGCGGCGCACCGATGTACGGGACGCAGAACAAGAACTTCGCGCCTCGCGTGGGCTTTGCCTGGTCACCCCGTTTCACCTCGGGGATCCTGGGGAAGGTCCTGGGAGACAACCTCACATCCGTTCGGGCCGGCTTCGGCATGTACTACTCGAATTTCGGCCCCGAGCTGGCGATGACCTATAACTCCACCGGCGAGTTCGGCCTCACCAGCCAACTCACGAATCCTGCAAGCACACTGACCCTGGCACAAGCCCCACGGATCACCAGCATGAATGTGATTCCGACCAAGGACAACAGCGGCCAGCAGCTCATGCCCGCGGCCCCGTCGTCCAACTTCCCCGTCACCTACACGGGCGTTGAGGCCATCGCGCACGGGATCGATCCGTCGCTCAAGACGCCGTATTCCTACGCGGCCGATCTTTCCATCGAGCGCCAGTTGCCCGGCAACATCACCATGGATCTGGCCTATGTTGGACACTTCGGCCATCGGCTGCTCGTGTACGACGACATCGCCATGCCGCTCAACCTGGTGGACCCGAAGACAGGCATCAGCTACTTCCAGGCGGTCGATCGGCTGTCGCAACTGGCCCGGAACAACACCCCGGACAGTTCGATCAATGCTTCGCTGATTGGACCGACCGCTCAATACTGGACGGACATGTTCGCGTCGCAGTCTTCCTACCCGCTGTGCTCGAGTCCCACAGACCCGCAGCAAACCACGGCGAGCCAACTGACGGCGATCTACGACGTCTTCGGCCCGAGTTGCACGCTGTACAACGAAACCAGCGGGCTCTACCTGATGGACCTGTACGGCTATCCGACGGCGCCGAAAACCGGCTTGAACAGCTACTACAACCGGCAGTATTCGTCGCTGTGGGATTGGCGATCGATTGGCAACTCGAACTACAACGCCTTCCAGTTCGGCCTGCACAAGCAGATGTCGCATGGCGTTCTGTTCGGGTTCAACTACACTTACTCGAAGTCGTTCGACACCGGATCGTTCGCGGAACGCGCGACCCACTTCCTGACCAGCAGCACGATCAACGCGTGGGCTCCGAACCAGATGTACGGACCCAGCGCCTTCGACCTGCGCGACCAGATCAACTACTACTGGGTGGCGCAACTGCCCTTTGGAAAAGGCCAACCGATCGGGAGCGGCGTGAGCAATTGGGCCAACGCCATCATCGGCGGCTGGCAGTTCTCGGGCACCGGGCGCTGGACTTCGGGCTTCCCGGTCAGCATCTTCCAGGGCTATGTCTGGCCAACCAACTGGGATGAGATGGGCTGGTCGAACATCGTCGGACCGGTGAGCACCGGGACCCAAACCGCAACGAATGGGACTCCCAACGTGTTCACGAACCCCTCCCAGGCAACGAAGAGCTTCGACTATGCCTTCCCTGGGCAAAGCGGAGCTCGCAACCAGGTCCGCGGTGACGGATACTTCGGACTGGACATGAGCCTGATGAAGCAGTGGAGAATCCCCAAGACCGAGAGCCAGTCGGTGCAGCTCCGTTGGAACGTCTTCAACGTGCTGAACACCAACCGGTTCGACGTTCAATCGATCCAGAGCGAAGTGGATGCCGGGCCGTCGTTTGGCAACTATGGCAGCACGACCACCAATCCTCGCGTAATGGAGTTCTCCGCCATCTACCGCTTCTAACCACCTTGAGCGGTTTACCAACCACGTGCGGCCCGGCAAAACATCGTCGGGCCGCACGTTTTCTTTTTGGGCTCGGTTTCGTCTCTGATTGACTTGTCGCTTCGGCGGCAATGCCCTTCCCGGCAAACCCATTCCGAAGACTCGCCATGCATCTCAAGTGGCAGCCGGAATGCGTCACACGCTCCGGCGCCCAGGCGCAACGGCGGTACCGGTGAATCAGGGAACAGCGATCCGGGCCGAAAGGACAGGCCGGCGGCAACGGAACGTTTTTGAGATTTCGATCTGTAAAATTCAGCAGGGGGTGCGACCACGATTCCGCGAAGGCTTTCTTCTCTCTTCCTCATTCCATTTGCCATCCTCTCGGGACTGGCCCTGGCCGGCACGGCTTCGGCGCAAGGTCATTTCTCCATCGAGCAGGTGATGGGTTCGCCGTTCCCTTCCCACCTGACCGTTTCCGCTCACGGGCAAACGGTGGCCTGGGTCTTCAACCTGCGCGGCGCGCGGAACGTGTGGGTGGCCAAGGGGCCCGATTTCCACGCCCATGCCGTAACGCACTACAAGACCGACAACGGACAGGACATTTCTGATTTGGTCCTCACGCCAAACGGGAAAACCGTGGTTTACGTCCACGGGAACGAGCGCAACGACCAGGGTCAGGTGGCCGACCCATCGAGCTCGGTACAACCGCCGCACCAGAACGTCTATGCGGCAAGTGTGCACGGCGGCGAGCCGCGACTGCTGGGGACGATGGATTGTGGCTACGAGGACTGCGAGGACGTCCGGATTTCACCCAACGGGAGGTTTGCCGTCTGGGCGGGACGGGGGAAAATTTGGATCGCACCGGTGTCGGGAGCGGAGCCTGCGCGGCCGCTCACCTACGACCGCGGCCACGACATCGGGCCACGTTGGTCGCCCTCGGGAAAGATGATCGCCTTCGACAGCCAGCGGGGCGACCACAGCTTCATCGCCATCTACGATTTCGGCCAGGGTCACTTGCGGTACATTGCGCCCAATTTCGACCGCGACGTGCTTCCGCGCTGGTCGCCCGGCGGGAAGCGGCTGGCGTTCATCCGGATGCCCGGAGCGCGTCTGCAACCTCTGATGATTCCCCACCATTACTCGACCTGGCAGATCATGGTGGCAAATCCGCAAACGGGCCAGGCGCATGCCATCTGGCACAGCGGAACGAAGCCACAGGATTCCTTCAACCTGTACGCGGAGATGACGTCGTTTTCCTTCGCCGCCGGAAACAGGATCGTCTTCGCCTCGCAGCGTGACGGCTGGAAGCACCTCTACGTGGTGTCGGCCAATGGCGGCAAGGCGCGGCTGCTGACGCCCGGAAATTTCGCGATCAACACCCAACTCGGCCTGCACAACGTCTTTCTGATGCCGGACCGGCGCAGCATCGTTTACGCCTCGAATCAGGGCGATATCGACCGCAGCCACCTGTGGCGCGTGAGCCTGTCCGGCGGCGCGCCGGTGCAATTGACCAGCGGCAAGACCATCGAATGCAGCCCGGTGGTGACGACCGAAGGTCACCACATTGTCTTTCTCTCATCGAGCGGAAGGCGGCCGTTGATGCCCTACCTGTTCGAGAGTGGCGGAATGCGGAAAGAACTCGGCAAGAAACTCTTCCCGAAGGACTTTCCGACCGCCCAGCTGATCGAGCCGCGCGAGGTGGTCTTTCATAGTCTGGACGGGACCGCCCTCCACGGCCACCTCTTCGTCCCACCCGGCAAGGGGCGCCACCCAGCCATTCTCTACCTGCACGGCGGACCGATGCGGCAGATGCTGCTCGGCTTCAATCCGCAGCGCTACTACCACTACTTCTACGCAGCGGACGAATACCTGGCGAGCCGTGGGTACGTCGTGTTCTCGGTGAATTACCGTATGGGCACGATGTACGGCTGGGCGTTCCGGCATCCGGCACACGCCGGCTGGCGCGGCGCGTCGGAATATCAGGACGTGGTCGCTTCCGGGCGCTACCTCGCAAAGCTTCCCTACGTCGACCCGCACCGCATAGGGATCTGGGGAGGGTCGTACGGCGGCTATCTGACCGGGATGGCGCTGGCGCGGAATTCCGACCTGTTTGCCGCTGGCGTGGATCTGGAAGGAATGAGCAACCGCGCATTCACGGCGCTGCCCAATCGTCCGGCGCCCGACCGGGCGGCGGCGGAAAAACTGGCGTTCGAGAATTCGCCCGACAACTACATCTCCACCTGGCGTTCGCCGGTGCTGCTGATCCAGGGAGACGACGACCGGAACGTGGCATTCAGCCAGAACGTGGATCTGGCCGACCGGCTACGCGCCCATCACGTGCCGTTCCAGACACTCGTATTCCCGAACGAGGTGCACATGTTCCTGCGCTGGCACTCGTGGATTCGGGCGTTCAAGGCTTCGGCCGCATTTTTCAACGCGCATCTGCAAGCAGGCAAAACGGGTACGGAACGGTAGCACCATCGCCCGGCAGGCACGTTCGCAATCGCGGGCAAACGCGCCCGCCGGCGGAATTGGAATGCCGGCCGGAACGGAGATCAGTGTGCCGAGCCGGCGATTTCGTGGGCCTTGACGACGGAAACGCCCGGCGGCGGTTCGAAACGGAAAAAGGACTCCGGGATCGGAATGTTTTCCTGCCAATGGGCGAAGCGCACTTCCGTATCGACCTCGCCCGGCTGGCGAACCAGCACGCGCACGATGCGAGACAGGCGATCGACCTCGATATGGGCATCGAGGAAGCCTTCGTTCTTCTTCGGTTGGCAATCGAGCACGGTGTTGCCTGGAGGCGGCGAACCCGGCCCGCCGGGATTCGGCACGATGCTCACGCGGCTGCAAAGATCGCTGAGCTTGGCCCGGCCGGTGAGCAGGGCGAAAGGCGTCCGCCAGTCGCCGCTCTTGCGCACGGAGGTGCGGCTGGCGGCGTGATCGGCGGGAATGTAAAACCAGGCGTGGTGGCCGTCCACCACGAACAACTTCTTCTGCGGCGACTCGTAGTTCCAGCGCATCAAACCGGGACGGCGGAAATAAACGGTGCCCGATTCGACGCGAATATCGCCCTCTCCGGCGCGATACGTTTCCAGGAAGAGCGCGCGGAGCGTCTTGGCTCCGTGATAATGCGCCTCGATGGCCTTGGCGACCGCCTTCGCCTTCTTGCTTCCAGACATGCCGGCGTCTGCATTCACCGCGCCGGCTGCGAACACCCCGGCGATCAGAACGAGCAGTAGTTTTCGCATCAAGTTCAGTGTAGCAGGCCCGATGGAGCGCGGCCCAGGGACGTGGGTCAACGGCGGGAGCGCGTTACGGCAAAACCAGTGAAACGGGAACGCAGAACAACCCGCACCTAAGTCGCGAGTTCGGAGAAGGGGCAGATATGGAGATCAGCCGCCGATCGGGGGATCGCTGGCGGTTGCCGGCTGCGTAGTGTTGTAGCGGATCGTGCCGGACGGATCGACGAAGAAGCTGCGCTGCCCGGTTGTTCCTCGCGTAACCGGATCGGCGTGGATCGTGTAGCTGTTGAAGCCGGGATTGGAGCAGCCCTGCGCGGCGGCAGGGATGGGGTTCGAGCCGGTGTAGGTGAAGACGTAGCCGGACTTGCGGCCGCCCGAAACCACGCTATCGAGCAGGTCGGCGTAATCGCAGGTCGAATTGTTCCCGCCTCCAGGCGGCGGGCCGAGCGTCGCAAGCGAAGGGCTGAAGCCGTTGTTGTAGGTGGCGTCATACGTGGTTTCGGCGGTGTAAATCGCCCGCAGCGTGCCGATCGCCGACGCCTCATTGGCAAGCATCTTTGAGCGCATCAGGTTCGGGATCGCAATCGCCATGATGATCAGAATGATGGCGATGACGATCAACAGCTCGATCAGCGTAAAGCCGCGATTCCTGTTGCCCTTGAGCCTCATTTGCGCTTTTCCGAGCCTCATCTACGCTCCCCGAAAAGGGTCTTTTGCCCCGCTTGCAAATGGACATCATAACTCAAATCGGAGCCGGATGCTGCACTCGGGAAAAGAGGCGCGGAGCGGAAGGATAAAGTCCCCTGAGTTCTGATGAGGTAGCGTGCCGCGATGGTGGGTGACCGCGTGCCAATGGGCGCGATTGGGCGGGACACCGAGGAACAGAGCGCGGAGGGACAGGGTCTGCTAGTCTTGTAGGTGGAAGGGCTTGGCGTATTTCAGGTGGTATAAGGCTGAAAGGCGGGCCATGACCCCGCTCCTCCCGGGGCACGCGATCGACACTTCGGGTGCCCGGAGGGTGGCAGAATTGGTACTATCACTGCGACGCTGAAACCTTCTGAATCTTGCCCGCGAACATGGCTTTTGCCAACACATTCTCACCGCCAGCCAACGTCAGGACCTCGTCTCCGTCTCCGGGCCGCGCGCGCCGCACTCTGGAGGATTTCTACCGCGCGCTCGACAATCACTTCGGGCCGCTGCACTGGTGGCCGGGCCGGACCCGCTTCGAGGTGATCGTCGGGGCGATCCTGACGCAGAGTACCGCTTGGCGTAACGTGGAGATCGCGATCGGCAACTTGCGCGATGCCGGCCTGCTCGATCCGCAGGCGCTGGGGCGCGCCCGGCTGGACCGAGTGGAGCGGTTGGTGCGGCCTTCGGGCTACTTCCGGCAGAAGGCGCGGAAGCTCAGGGCTTTCGTCCGATTCCTCGATGCCAAATACGGCGGTTCGCTGGATCGTATGTTCGAGCGGCCCACCAAGGAACTGCGCGAGAAGCTGTTGGCGGTGCACGGGATCGGCCCGGAAACCGCCGACTCGATTCTGCTCTACGCGGGCCGGCATCCCGTCTTCGTCATCGACGCGTATACGAAGCGCATCCTGGCGCGACACGGGCTTGCGGCTGCCGAAGTAAGCTACGACGAAGCGCAAACGCTGTTTCACCGGCATCTGCCCCACGAAGAGTCCATGTTCAATCAATATCACGCGCTGCTGGTGGAGACCGGCAAGCGCTGGTGCCGGCCACGGGAGGCACGCTGCGACGAATGCCCCCTGGGCCGTTTCCTCGAGCGTGAGCCATGATGCGGAAGAAAGCGCGACGGCTCTGGTTGATCTTCGGCGGCCTGGTGGTAGCGCTGCTGGCTGCGGCGATTTTCACGCTTGGCTCGCTGAATACCCCGCTCCGGCCGCAGCGGCTGGTGCTGTTTGCCGTGACGATGTTCGTCGTCTCGGCGTTCTTCGTCTTTTTCCTCGTCCTGGTGCGAAGCCTGGTGCGGCTCTGGGGTGAACGGAGGGCGCAACAGCTTGGTTCGCGCTTCAAGACGCGCATGGTCATCGGCGCGATGGGCATTTCGCTGCTGCCTGTGATTTTCCTCTTCTTCATTAGCTACGCGCTGATGAACCGCACGCTGAACAAATGGTTCCCGCGACCGCTCGAGATCGCCACCGAGCAGAGCCAGAAGCTGTTGGATGCGCAGGCCGAGGGCAACTCGCGCGCGCTAGACCGTCTGGCCGCGTGGGCTGCGCAGGCGCCAAGCGCCTCGGCTGCAATGGCGCGATCGATAGAGGCCGGGGCCGACCTGGCATGGATCGAACAGGGCGGAAAAGTTGGCCCGGTGGTCCTGCGCAAAAAATCGAGCGCAGCTGTCGTTCCTCATCCGGCGGTGAAGCTGAATGGTGGCAGCGAGTTGTGGTCCGCCGGGAGTAGGACCTACTACGTGGGCCGCGCCTCGATGGGCGGGACGGTGCTGATGGTAGGCCGGCGCGCGCCGCCGGACTTCATGGCGCGGCTGGACCGGATCGGCGCGGAAACTCAGAGCTACTGGCAAGGGAAGGAATCCCTGCGGACGTACAAGAGGCAGATCCTGCTGGCGCTGTCGTTCTTCACCGTGCTGGTGCTCTTCGCGGTGACTTGGGTGGCGCTGTTTCTCTCGAAGACCGTGACGGTCCCGATTCAGGCCCTGGCCGAGGCCACCGGCGAAATCTCGCGCGGGAATTTCGAGCACCGGGTAAGGGTGCAGGCGCAGGACGAACTGGGTGTACTGGTCAATTCGTTCAACCTGATGGCGGCGCAGCTTGGTGAGAGCCGGCGGCAGGTGGAAGCGTCGACTCACAATCTGCAACGGGCGCTCGAAGAGATCGAGCGGCGCCGGCTGCTGATGACCACCCTGCTCGAAAACGTGCCGACGGGTGTGCTGATGCTCGATCCGGAATCGCATATCGCACAGTCGAATCCGGCGGTGGCGAAGATTTTCGGCGCCAATGCCCGCTCGGCACGCACCCTGGCCGATCTGGCGGGAGAAGAAGCCGCCTGGCGCATGATGCGCTTGGCACACCGCTCGCGCCGAATCGGAGCGATTTCCGAGGAGCTGGAGATCGGCACCGGAGGACGGCTGCTTCATGCGGCGGTGACGGTGAGCTCGCTCGGGCCGCCACGCGCCGAACGCGGATTTGTGGTGGTAATCGACGACCTGACCGAGCTGCTGCGGGCACAGAAAGCCGCCGCGTGGCAGGAAGTGGCGCAACGCATCGCCCATGAGATCAAGAATCCGCTGACGCCCATCCGGCTCTCGGCCGAGCGGCTGTTGCGGCATGCGCAGCGGCACGGCCAGGCCGATGGCGGCGAAACCGAATTCTGCGGAGTGGTTGCCGAATGCGCCCGGCTGATCGGGCAGGAAGTGGAATCGCTGAAATCGCTCGTGGACGAGTTCTCCCAGTTCGCCCGCTTCCCTGCCGCGAGGCTCGAACTGGCCGACCTCAATGAGATCGCGCGCGGCGCGATGGAGGTGTTCCAGAACCGGCTGGACGGCGTGCGGCTGCAGGCGGAACTGGCCCCGAATCCTTTGCCGGTCCAGGCCGACCGCGAGCTGCTGCGCCGTGTGCTGGTGAACCTGATCGACAACGCTGCCGAAGCGATGGAAGGCACTCCGCTGCGCGAGTTGCTGGTGGAAACGCGCCTGCAGCCGGCCGCTGACACGGTGGAGGTGGTGGTGGCCGACACGGGTCACGGGATCTCGCCCGAGGACAAGGACCGGCTGTTTCTCCCGCATTTCTCAACTCGCGGGCGCGGCACCGGATTAGGGCTGGCCATTGCGAGCCGCATCGTCGCAGAGCATCACGGTACGATTCGCGTGGAGGATAATCAGCCGTTCGGCACGCGGTTCGTGATCCGGCTTCCGGCGGCGGGAATGCGCGTGGAGGAGATTCGCAGTTGAGCCATTCGATTCTGATCGTCGACGACGAACCCGGCATCCGCAGTTCGCTCGGATCGATTCTGCGCGAGGAGGGATACCGCGTGGAGGCGGTCGCGTCGGGTGAGGAGTGTGTCGAGACGGTCCGCTCGAAACCCTTCGATCTGATCCTGCTCGACGTCTGGCTCCCGAAAATGGATGGCATCGAGACGATCGAACGGCTGCTGGACCTCGACGCCACGCCGATGGTGGTGATGATCTCCGGCCACGCGAGCATCGAGACCGCCGTTCGCGCCACAAAGCTCGGCGCTTTCGATTTCATCGAGAAGCCGCTGTCGCTCGAAAAGACGATGCTGGTGGTGAAAAACGCCATTGAGCACCTGCGGCTCGAGCAGGAAAATCGGCGGCTGCGCGCGGAGTTGGAGCGCAGCTACCACATCCTGGGCGAAAGCGTGCCGATGAAGGCGCTGCGGCAACTGATCGCGCTGACGGCTCCGACGAGCAGCCGCGTGCTGATCTACGGCGAGAGTGGAACCGGCAAGGAACTGGTGGCCAGGGCGCTGCACGCGCAAAGCCCTCGGTCGGAACGGGCGTTTGTGGAAGTGAATTGCGCCGCCCTGCCCGAGGAGCTGATCGAGTCCGAACTGTTCGGGCATAGGCGCGGCAGCTTCACCGGAGCGACCGAAAGCAAGGTGGGCAAATTCCGGAAAGCCGACGGCGGCACCCTGTTTCTGGATGAAGTGGGCGACATGAGCTTGAAAACCCAGGCCAAGGTGCTGCGCGTGCTGGAAGAACAGCGGTTCGAGCCTGTAGGATCGAACGAGCCGGTCCGCGTTGACGTCCGCGTCATCGCTGCCACGAACAAGCGGCTGGACGAAGAGATCGCGCGAGGCGCGTTTCGCGAAGACCTCTTCTATCGGCTGAACGTGATCCCCGTCTCCGTGCCGCCGTTGCGGGAGCGAACCGAGGACGTTCCCATTCTCGCCGGGCATTTCCTGGCCGAATACAGCGCCGCTTACGGCCGGCGGCCGAAGCAACTTTCGGCGGCGGCACAAGCCGTGCTGACGCGCTATCCCTGGCCGGGAAACGTGCGCGAACTGAAAAACGTGATTGAGCGCCTGGCGATCGTGTGCCCGCAGGATACGATCGAGCCCCAGCACCTGCCACCGGAACTGTTTCGCGGGGCGCCGAAAGAGCCGCAAGCCGCGTCGGCCACGCTGCAGGAAGCCCGTTCGTCCTACGAGCGCGAATTCATCCTGCGCAAGCTGGAAGAAAATCAGTGGAACATGACGCGCACTGCGGCGGCGCTGGGTCTGGAGCGCAGCCACCTGTACCGCAAAATGAAGACCCTCGGCATTTCCGCCGAGCCCGCCTGATCGTCTGGAACGTCGGCCCTCCGCCTCGTCGTCATCTAGGATGAACGGGCGCACAACAGGGATATCCTCGGAGCTGAAAAGACGCGCCTGATGCGGACCGGGGTCTGCCTCCCAGCCAGGGCGAGGAAAACGGCAAGCGGCCGGGCGGGCAGCTGCTATTTCGCGGCGAGGATGGCGTCGGGCTGAAGCTCGGGAATGAGGATGCGGAAACTCTTGCGATCCGCCTCGGCCGAGGAAGGACTGGTGTAGACGCCGGCCTTGTAGCCGCGCTCGTGAAGCTCGTAGTCCCAGCCGCCGAGGAAAGCGGCCACGGCGCCCTGGCATGACGATTTCGCCTGATCGTAATTGCCCATGTCGTAGTAGAGCAGCGAACCCTTGGCCAAGCCGAGTTGGGAGGCGGCGTAGACGGCGGCATCGGCCGCGTCTTCGCCCTGCTCACGGGCATGGTTTCGGCTGGCGCCGTCGATGTAGGAGGAATACGCCTTGGTGCAGGGAGCCTGCGGACCAACCCACAAGGGAACCAGATTGCGATGGAGGGCGCGCTGCTGGCTCACCCAACTGGCTGCAGACTGAGGATGCAGCGTCGACAGGGCGCATTTCGTGTTTTTTCCACCCAGGTAGAAACCAACGCGCTGGCCGCCCTTTTCAGGCGTCACCAGCACCTCCTTCATGGAGGGTGCGCGGCATGCGCCGGAATCGGCCTGGGCGCTCGCCCGTGCGGTGCCGGCCAAGGTGCTGCTCGGCGCGGCGTGGGCCAAGGCCGCCGAAGGCAAGGCCAGGAAGATGGCTCCGAGGATGATGGCAAAGGTGCGAATCCTGGACATCGGTTCCCTCCCGACCAGCGAGTGTCGCGGTGCTTGCGAAATCAAACGGAGCCACGACCTCGAATCCGCCACGGCATAACACCGTGGCGTCTGACGCAGGCCTCCCGAACCGGCGATGGGACAAGTGTACTGTCCCGGACAACCCCTGCATATTTGTTGACAGATTTGCCTCCGGGGATGCCTGCACGGAGCCATTTTTCCTGCCGCCATGCCCGCTGGCGCGCCGGCTGGGGGGCGCCATCTGCGTGCGGGCCTATCGGCCACCGGCCGGCGAGGAGTCGGAACAAGGTGCTTTCTCCCTCTGGGTCCGGGCTTTCTGGTCAATGAGACGAATCGCAGTGACGAGTTCCTGAGCCTTTTGAAAGAGCGGGGAGAGCGGATGCTGGTGGTTGGCGAGGTCCTCTTCTCCCGCTTCAGCGGTGAGCTTGGCGGCGTAGGTAAACAGGTAGAAGCACACCTGCGATTTTTGGGGCAGCGGAAACCGGTTAGTTGGCTGACAGTCGTCTCGGAACTCGGGGGCCAGTGCAAGCAGCGCCTGGGCGTACCGGTGCGGCCTGTCGTGCGAGCCCATGCCGATCATTCCGCCGCCGTTGCTGAAATAGAGGCTCACCGAGCCGTCGGCTAATGCCACGAGTGTGGCGACCGCTTCCGGATAGCCGGTCTCCATCACCACGCCCCAGACGTCCTCGGGCTGTGCCGGCTGCACAAGGCCGATCGCGTCCGGACTCGTTGTAAAGACCGTATCCCGCAACAGCGTGTAGTTTTCGGCAAGCTTGTATTCCTCTACCTGCGTCTTGCCAAACATCCGTGAGAGAAATGAAATCCTACGAGGCATGAGCGGTTTCTGCTAAGTGCAGTTTACCATCTGGGCGACAGCCTCGACGGGGAAAAATCTCCGCACCCAGGCAAACAAGTCCTTGCCTGTAGACTTTTCGTTGCCCCTAGCGATCGAGGCACGGGCCGGCGCAAACGCACGTCAATACGTGGCCGAAGTGCGGCGTCCCCCATCTTCCCCATGCAACCAGATGTAGAGCGGGGCCTGGGGTGAAGGCGGCGGCCAGGGCATGACGATCTTCAGCGTCTGCTCCCGTGGATTGCCGAGAACGGGAGTGGGAATGCCAAGGACATCAAAGCCCCGCGCATGATTCCAACCGGTCTTCTCGATCACCTGAAGATTACGGCCGGTCAGTGTGCCGATGTAGAGGTCTCGGCCCTGTCGCTTCTCGCTGAGAGTGAATTTGTCAATCGTCGGCAACAGGACCACACGGCCCAGCGAATAAGGAGTGGAGCTTCCCGTGGCTGGATTGACGATTGACGCCGTCAACCCGCAGCCGGAAGGGCTGGCGCCCTTCGGATCGAGCGAAAGGAAAAAGGAATTGGCTCCGGTGGCGTCGAATTCCCCTACGCCGCGGTGCGTGCCCGCGGCGAGCGAAAGCTTGAAAGAGGAGTCGGCACCGTCATTGCAAGAGAGGTCGACGGCGGGCCGGGAACCCGCATGGTTGGTGTCGATCAGAAAGCTGACGGGAGTTTCGGCGGGAATTTCTCCCGGCTGGAGCTGGACGCCGTCCTGGGCAGAGGAGGATTCCCTCACGCTGACGATCTTGGGCAACGGCCCGATGACGTCGATGGCGCTGGAAAGCTCAACCGGCTGGTGCAAGCCTTCAATGAGAACGGTGGCAGGCAGCTGCTGCCCCTGCCGCGTGCCGGCATCGAGGGCAATCGTGACCTTGCGGTGGTTGAGGTCGGGCGCGCTAGGGTTCACCGGCTCAAGCTTCCAGACGGCGCCGGGGCTGGTGATGCTCTTGATGCGATCCAGACCGGTGCCCCGCAACACGAATGCCTGTTGGGGCGACCCGAAATTGAGCCGGAGCGGCAGGTGCGCAATCGTGGGATCCGGAGGGTGAATGACAATCGGCACGTTCTGGGTCGAGCCGTTGCGTTGGCTTAGACGGAGTTGATAGGACCCAGGGGTCAACCCGGCGCAATTCACCTCCACGTCCATGCTCTTCTGTTCGCCCGGCTGCCTGGTTTGCGGCAAGGTAAAGGAGAGCGAAGTGGGAGTGACGCCGGGCAGGGAGTTGCTGATCAGGTCGACGCGGTCGACGAACTCGAAATCGGAGCCGGTGAGCCGGACCCATTGCATGCCGTTGCCCTCGATCAGGCGATCCTGTGAACTGGGCGCGACGGCAGTCGGGGAAAGGTCGGGAAACCGGACGAGCGAGATGCTGCCGGAAACGGACAACGGCGTCCAATCCCATTCCGCCGCCAGATGGTAGGAACCGGGCGCGAGCTTGGCGTGCTGTAACTTGAGTGTGAGCGTGTCGAAGGCGGAACCTTCGGCAACCTTCACGGAGATCGGAACGGAGGCTTTGCCAGAGACCATATGCCACGCCCGGACCCGCTTGAGCAGCTTCAACTGCGCCACGCTGGCGGTGGTGACCTGGATCGCGGAATCCCAGTCGAGCGGCAGGCGCTCGGAATGCACCTGGGAGATGGTGGGCGCGTCGGCGTCTGGGATACGCCGCACCCATAGATAGGCGATGCGCGTTCCCGATTTGGCGTGAGCCGAGCCGCTGCATAGCGTCATCCGCTCCGGACTCGCGACGTGGACGAACGCGGGCTGAAAATCGGTGCGAGGAAAGAGCGAGGACTTCAAGCTTTCAAACAGCACCGCGCCGCCCGTGGCCAGTCCCACGGGCGAAGCGAAAAAGAGAGAAGCAACGGAGGCTGCCAGGCCGGTCGAGCCCTTGAGCAGCATGTTGCCGGAGGAGAGCTGCTTGTTCGACGAGACGGCCGGCAGCAAGGCTTGCAGGAGTTGGTTGGCCTGTTGCGTGGTGGTTTGGCCGGAACTGAGCGGCGGAAGGCTGACCCCGTATTGCTGGGAAAAACCCTCGAGCACCGTCTGCAGGGTGGTACTGCCAGGCTTGGACTGCTCGTATTGGGAGAGCGTCTGAACCAGGGCCTCGACCGTCGACGCCTGCTGAGCGTAATTGGCCATCTGCGAAATCAGGGCGGGGTTCTTCTTCACGAAGGAATTGACCTTCTTCACGCTGAGGCCCTTCGGTCCGAAAACCAGCCCGACGATCGAGGCGCGAAAAGGCACTTTCCATTCGGCGGACGCGTCGGCGCGTTTCACTTCCAGCACCGTCAGGTGCCCGGAACCCGCGTTTGCTCCCGAGCCGAGGATCACGGTGACCTTCGCGTTCTTCCGGTCCTTACCGGGAAGGTCAACGGGCTTGTATTCCAGCCGGTCGCCGGGCTGTAGCTCGTTCACGGATTCGATCGGCAGTGCCGGCCCGGCTTTCGGCGGCTTGACGAACAAACCGAAAGTGCCCATGCCGGTGCTGCCAGGGCAAGTTTTCGGAACAGCCGCGAAACCTGGAATGACGCTCAGGGAAAGAAAACAGATCAGGAAAAAACAGTTACGCATGCAGCGAAACCCATTGGGGTACATATTTCGTTTGCCGAACGCGAACAGGCGCGACGCGTGCCGTAGCCATCCGCAGCAATCCCTTCCAGTTTACAACCACTCTTCCCTTACGCCCATCGGGAGAAGTCCCAGGGGCCTCCGGCGTCAACCCCATGCGGCTCTCGCTGCCATTGGATTCGCGAGAGGGACGGCAAGTTGTCCGGCAGAAGGAAACTACTCCTCGCTCATCCGCTCCAATTCCTCGCGCCAGTCGAACTGGCCAACGATCGAGGGATTGTCGCGCCAGCCGGGTTTCACCTTGACGAAGAGTTCCAGGTAGATCCTGGCGCCGAGCAGTTCTTCCAGCTCGATGCGCGCCTGTGTGCCGATCTTCTTGATCGTCGCGCCGCCCTTCCCGACCAGGATGCCGCGCTGCCCTTCCCGCTCGACCAGGATGGTAGCGTAGATGCGAATCAGGCGGTCCGATTCCTCGAAACGGTCGATCGCCACGCCAATGCTGTACGGCACCTCCTGGCGCGTGAGCGCCAGCGCCTTTTCCCTCACCAGTTCGGCAGCCAGAAAGCGCTCCGGCTGATCGGTGAACTGGTCGGGCGGGAAATACGGTGGCCCTTCAGGCAGGCGGCGGACAAGCTCCGACAGCAGTACGGGCAGCCCTTCTCCTTGCAGCGCCGAGATCGGGATGATTTCCGCCCACTCGTGCTCGCCTCGATAGCGATCAATCAGCGGCAGCAGCCGCGGCTTCTCGACGCGATCGACTTTGTTGAGCAGTAGGAATGCCGGGCCCTCAAATCGCCGGGCGCGTTCGATCGCGAACTGATCCTCGCGGCCGAATTCCCGCGTAGCGTCGACGATGACGGCGACCACGTCTACGCCCTCGATTCCCTTCTCCACTTCGTCGGCCATATGCCGGTCCAGAGCGGTTGCGGCGCGGTGCAGGCCGGGTGTATCGATCAGCACGATTTGCGCGTCGGAACGCTGGACGATGCCGATGATGCGGTTGCGGGTCGTCTGCGGCTTGGTGGAGACAATCGCCACCTTTCGTCCCACCAGCGCGTTCACCAGCGTCGATTTGCCGGCGTTCGGCAGCCCGACGATGGCCACAAACCCCGATCGGAAACCCGCACGCGCTCCCGTAGACGGGGCCACCAAGGCTTCCGGCATATCCCCCCCGGGGCCGGCGGAAGGCGCCGCAGTCGGTTCGGCGGCCCGCACCGGCAAGGTAGCGGAGTGTCGTTTCTTTTTCAAGTCCGCGTGCTTCTTCATTCGGCGTGTAGCCATCGAGTCAGTCTACCAAAAGAGCGCAGGTAGTCAGTCGTCGCCGGGGGCGGCGTGAGGCAGCGCTCCGGGAACGCGGCGGGCGCGCAGGCGCAGCACCTTGCGCTGATTGGCTTCGAGGATTTCGAAGCGCAGGCCGTCGGTGTCAACCACTTCGCCCGAGCGGGGCACATGGCCGGCCAGATGATTCAGCAAACCGGCGATCGTGCTCGCCTCGCCGGTGCGGTCGCGATCGAGTTCGATCCCAAGCATCTCCTCGAGCTTGTCGATGGAGACGCTGCCGCGAAAGAGCAGGCTGTCTGGCGCCTCGCGGATCACGTCGGGAGCGGGCTTGCGGTCCTCTTCGCCGATCTCGCCGACGATCTCCTCAATCAGGTCCTCGGCCGTCACCACGCCTGCCACCAACCCGTATTCATCGATCACGATGGCCATCTGCTGGTGCTTCAGCTGCATTTCGCGCAGCAGTTCGGAGCCGAGTTTCGATTCGGGCACCATCATCACCGGCCGCATCAGTTCGCGGACGACGCGCCGGGACGCTTCCTTGTCCGGCACGGCCATCACGTCGCGGCTGTAGACGATGCCGAGCACGTCGTCGAGTCCGCCCTCGTAGACCGGCAGCCGGGAGAATTTCGTCTCGACCATCAGGCGGCGCAACTCCTCCACAGTGGCGCTCGCCGAGATGGCAATGACGTCGGGCCGCGGCGTCATCACCTCGCTCACCCGCTTGTCGCCGAACTCGACCACCTGCTCGATCAGGCGCGCCTCGTCTTTTTCGAGCAGGCCTTCCTCCCGTGCCGCCTCGACGAACGCCTCGATCGCCTCGTCCTGGTCGGAGTCGCGGCCCGGCTCGTGTTCCTCCTTCAGCTCGGCCAGCAACTTGCCGAGCGAGACGGCCGTCTCAAGCGGGCTGGCCACCACAAACGAGGCGCGGATGATCGGGACGAGCGGCATCAGCCATGTGGTGCCCGACCGCGCCAGCAGGATCGAGGGAACGAAGTGCAGCCCGACGACGATTTCCGTGCTGATGATGAAGATCAGCTCGAGCACGGCGCGCCAGGCGACCGGTTCGTGCTCCAGCACGGCCATCAGCGTGACCGCCAGCAATGCGGCCAGCCATAGGTGGGTAGCCAGGCTGGCGAGCGACGCGGCGGTACGGCGGTCGAAACGCAGCCGCGGCTCTACGTCCGATTCGAACGCCTCCAGCCGCTCGCGCAGGCGGCCGGTGGGCACGCGTTCGAGTTCGCGGTACAGGCGGTCGAGGTAGGCAAAGACGGAGACGACGACCGTCAGAAAAAGAACGCCGAGGAGCCAGAAGAACGCGTTCATTTCTCACCGAGGCCGAGGCGGTGGCGCAACCGCCGCTCGATCCGGTCCATTTCCCCGTGATCGGTTTCGTGGTCGTAGCCGAGCAAATGCAGCGTGCCGTGCAGCATCAGGATGCGGAGTTCGCGCGGCAGGCTCCGCCCCAGTTCGCGGGCGTTGCGCCGCGCCACGGCCGGGGCAATGGCAATGTCGCCGAGATAGCCATCCGCATCGGGACCCAGTTCTCTCTCTGTCCGGGCGCGGGAGCCGCGCTTGGGCGCCGGGGTGGCCTCGACGGGGAACGAAAGCACGTCGGTGGGACCGCGCTTCCCGCGATAGGCGCCATTCCAGCGAGCGATCTCCGCCTCGGAAACTAGGCAGACGGTGATCGAGTCCTCGGGCAGGCGGAGTGTCTGGCGCAGCTGCTGCCAGAAACGATCGAGCGGCGCGAGAGAAACGGCTACCTTGCGCTGGCGATTCAGAATCACCGTTTGGCCTTCTCTCGCCTCCGGCTTAGGATCCGGGCGCCTGACGCGGGACCGCGGGCGCGGCGGCGGATTGTTTGGCTTCGAACTCTTCGTAGGCGCGAATGATGCGCTGGACAAGATTGTGGCGAACAACGTCGCGTTCGGTGAAGTAGATCTGCCCGATGCCCTCGACGCGCCCTACCACTTCGATTGCCTCCACCAGCCCGGAGCGGCGTTCGCTGGGCAGGTCGATCTGGGTGACGTCGCCCGTGATGACCGCCTTGGAATTGAAGCCCAGACGGGTGAGAAACATCTTCATCTGTTCGCTGGTGGAGTTCTGGGCCTCGTCGAGAATCACGAAGGAATCGTTCAGCGTGCGGCCGCGCATAAAGGCCAGCGGAGCCACCTCGATGATGCCGCGATCGAGGTATCGCTCGAGCTTGTCGGCGTCGAGCATGTCGTAGAGCGCGTCGTAGAGCGGCCGCATGTACGGGTCGATCTTTTCCTGGATGGTGCCGGGCAGAAAGCCCAGCCGCTCTCCCGCCTCCACCGCCGGGCGCACCAGCAGGATGCGGTTCACCTGCTTGGTGAGCAGCGACGAGACGGCCATGGCCACCGCCAGATACGTCTTGCCGGTGCCGCCGGGACCGACGGCGAAGACCATGTCGTGCTTCTCCATCAGGTCCATATAGCGGCGCTGGTTGGGGTTGCGCGGCGTAACGGATTTCTTGCCGAAGACGCGCGGACGCGACGGCGCCAACGTGCCGCGAAGCGTGGCCTGCGGATCGGCCAGCGCGAGGCGCAAGGCGGCTTTCACCTCGCCGGGCTCGAAGGAACGGCCTTCCCGAATCAGCTCGTTATATGCCTCGACGAGGCGCACGGCGCGATCCACCGAATCGGGCTCGCCCTCGATTTCCAGGCTGTTCTGTTTCAGGATGGTGGTCACGCCAAGGACCGATTCCACCAGTTTCAGGTTTTCGTCACGGGTGCCAAAAAGCGGCTCGATGCCGCCTGCGAGGAACACGTTTTCTTTCATCGAGGTGAGGTGCTGCCGATGAGGAGTTCCATCTCTTTTTAGCCTACCCTCCTGCACCCGCAGGGTCAAGATCCAGGGCGCGCGCCGTTCGCCGGCCACGGCGATTGCCTGGGCAGACCTTTCCGCCCGCCCAGGCAGGGTGCCGGGTCGCGGGGACTACCTCGCCGGCAATGGCTCGCTCGGCTGCTGCCAGGGCAACGTCCGCCATTTGAGAAACGGCGGTTTCCGCCCGCGCAGCAGCACGTTCCAATAGAGCCACGGCAGGCCGTACTTCTTCAGCAGCCACATGTCGTACCGCTCACGGAACGTGTCGATGCCGGGGATGCGCGGCGAGGGCTTGCCACTGTAGTCAAGTTCACACAGCAGCATCCGCCCGTAGCCCGTAACCACCGGACAGGCGATGTAACCGTCGTACCGGCTTTCTGGCTGCCTGCCCTCCATCGCGGCGACCACATTGGCCGCCACCACCGGTGCCTGCCGCGACGCCGCCGCGCCGGTCTTCGCGTTGGGCGTGCCCGCCACGTCTCCCAGCGCGAATACCTCGGGATAGGTCGGATGCTGCAGTGTGAACTTGTCTACCTTCACCCAGCCTTCGGCCGGCTTGCGCGAATCGGCCAGCGGGCTGCGGCGGATGAAATCCGGCGCGCTTTGCGGCGGCACGGCGTGCAGGATGTCGTAGGAAATCGTGACGGTGGATTTTGCCGGATCGTTTTTCAGTTGGAACATGGCTTCGTTCCGTTCCGCCCGGATCTCGATCAACTCGTACTTGAAGCGGGCATCGATGTTGTACCGTTCGACCACGCGATTGAGCACGGCGGCGTATTCCGGTGCGCCGTAGATACTGCCGGTGGCCGAACCGTAGATGATCCGCGTCTGCGAAGCCAGGCCCTTCCGCCGGAAATAATCGGCGGCCAGGTACATGATCTTCTGCGGCGCGCCGGGGCATTTGATGGGCGTTCCGGGCATGTGGAAGAGGGCCGTCCCGCCGCGGAAATCCTGGAGCAGTTGCCATGTGCGCGGAGCCAGTTCGTAATCGTAGTTGCTGGTGACGTTGCCCTTGCGTATTCCTTCCTCCAGCCCGGGAATCGCGTTCCAGTTCAGCTGCGCGCCGACGGCCACGACGAGGAAGTCGTACCCGATCTCCGCCCCCGATTGCGTCCGCACGTGGCGATGGTCAGGATCAACTTCGGTAACGCGGTCCTGAATCCAACGAACTCCTCGGGGGATATAGCCGGACTCGCTACGTGCGGTGCTGGCGCGGTCGACCGCTCCCGCACCCACCAGCGTCCAGAGCGGCTGGTAAAAATGCCGGCTGGAAGGTTCGATGATGGCGACGTCGGTCTGCCCTGCTCGACGCAAGCGATTCGCTGTGATGATGCCGCCGGTGCCTCCACCGAGAATCAGGACCCGATGATGCGATTTGTCGACGTTCCGTAAGGAACTCATCTCTTCTCCTTTTGCATGGGTTTTCCTCCTGCCAATCGTGCCCGCGCGCACAAATACGCGCGGCACCGAGCGTGTCCCGGTGGGAGCCGATCGATCCTGTAAGTTGGGATTTCTACTTAGGAGGAGAGATCAGCGCACACCGCGACCGCGCAGCAACAACACATGGCCATTTGGTGTGTGCCAATCATCGAATGCATGCTAACACGAAATCCCGGTCCGCGCAGCAGGAAGTCGCACCACGTTTCTTTTTGCTCTTTACGAAAGTGCCCCGTGGGCGGATCGCCTTGAAGGCTATCCGCCCGCGGGACGGTAGGTGGTTGTTGCGCTGCCGGTTCAGTTCGCGTTGCCCCCGCTCCAGCACACCGGAGCGGGAGGCAGGGTGGTTGTCGGCAATGGTTGCAGATGTGCCCGAGTGAGCGCCGCGTTCAGCGACGACAGCGAAGACGATTGCAACTGTTCGAATGCCGCGCGCGCCGCGTGGATAAAGTGGCAATCGGCGGCGCCGGCGGCCAGATCGCTCGGCGTGGGACGCAAATCGCCGAACTCCATGTCTTCCAGATGGCGGCCAAGACCGCGATTGGCTATGCCGAAGCTGTTCCTCGGCCCCGTGGCAATTGGCCCGGCTTTCTTGGCGAAGGCTTCCGCTGCGGCAATCGCCTGCGCGCCATCCGGCTTCCCTTCCGCCTGTTCCTCGTCCGCCTTCAGCACTGCCACCAGGTGACGGATCAGGTGGAAGCCCCTGAAGCTGGCCCGCATGCCGGCCATCATTCGCTGCTCGAATTGCGCCTGTTCGGCGAGTGCCGATTGCGAGATGGAGATGCGCGGATCGTTCTTCACCGTCAGCTCCCGCGTGTAGGTCTGCCCGTCGACTTCCAGCCGCACCTGATAGGTGCCGGGAATGACGATCGGGCCAGTCGGCTGGATGCGCGGCGTCTCCCCCTTGATCGCGTGCCAGGTGAGCGTGTACTCCGTAAAATCGAGCAGTCCGCCGAAGTAGCCGTAGTTGATCGCCGGCGGCGGTGGATAGCGCAGATCCCACGCGATGCGGTGCATGCCAGGCGTGGTCGTGAGCACCACCGGCGGCTTGAACCAGTACGACGGCACGTTCGCCATCGACGTATCGGGCTTGGGCGGAATGCTGGAATACTTCCGCACCAGTTGCCCCTCGGAATCGTAGAAGGCCAGCGTGACCGTGCCCCTGGCCGGAGTCTTCAAGAAGTAGTCGATGATCGCGCCTTCCGGCGGATTCTGGCCGGCAGGCACCTCGGGCGGCAGCGGCGTGTCTTGATCGTTGTCCCAGCGAACGCGATAAGCAGCCTCGGGCTTGTAGAGATACGCCTCCGCAGTGGACGCGACGGCCTTTGCGGCTTGCCGAAGCGGTGTGACGTCGTCGAGAATCCACAGGCCGCGCCCATAGGTGGAGATCACCAGGTCGTTATCCTTGACGACCATGTCGCTGACCACGGTGTTCGGCAAATTGAGCTGCAACGACTGCCAATAGTTCCCTCGATCGAACGAAACCCAGGCGCCCATCTCCGTCCCCGCATAGAGCAGGTTGGGATTCACCGGATCCTCGCGCACCACCCGCGCCGGCACGTTGCCCGGCAATCCGTTCACGATCTTCTGCCACGTCTTGCCGAAGTCCGAGGTGCGATAGAGGTAGGGATGGTCGTTGCCCGGATCCTGGACGGCGGCATAAGCGGTTCCCGCGTCGTGGTGGGAAGCGTCAATGAAATTCACCCGGCCGGCCGCAGGCATGCCCGCAGGCGTGACGTTCTCCCAGGTCTTGCCCTCATCGCGCGTGAGCTGGATTAGGCCGTCATTGGTGCCGACCCAGATTTCACCGGCCTGCACCGGTGAAGGCGCAAGCGACTGGATCGACGCGCCGCGCCGCGCGAAGAAAGGCACGTTGGCATGCGGGCGCTTGCGTGCGGATGGGCGAACGGTGAGGTCTGGGCTGATGTGACGCCAGTCGCGCCCGCCGTCGCTCGATTCCATCACGTATTGCGCCGCCATGTAGAGCACCTGCGGATTCTGCGGCGAGAACGCCATCGGCGGCGCGCCGGTAAACCTGTCTTTGGGCCTTGGCGAATAGACGACGGCCACCTGGCCCGTCCGGCGGTCGAACCTGCGAAGCACGTGATACCACCCCTGCGTGAACACGTAGCGCGGATTCAGCGGATCGACGACGTTGTCGCCGTCCTCGAATCCGCCGACCGGATACCAGTCGTTCGAGCGGATTTCGCCGTAATCGCTCCGGCTCAGAATGCAGACGGTCCCGCTGTCCTGCTGCGAGGCGTAGATGCGGAATGGAAAATGATTGTCGGTGGAGACGTTGTAGAACTGCCCGTTCGGCAGGTTGTACCACGGCGTCCACGTCTTGCCGCCGTCCACCGTGATCGCCGGTCCCTGATCGACGCCGAGCAGCATGCGTTTCGGATTCTGAGGATCGATCCAGAGGTCGCGCTCGTCGTCGCCGCCCGGCGAGCCCTTGAAGGAAACGAAGGTCCGCCCGCCATCCACCGAGCGATACATCGACGTGCCCATCAGGTAGACGACGTCGGGATTCTTCGGATCGACGTAGATATGGCCGCCGGCGCTGGCGATCTTCGTCGTCTCGAGATGCCAGGTCTTCCCGCCGTTGTCGGAGCGGAAAATGCCCTTGGCATTTCGTCCGAAGCCTTGCGCCTCCGCGTAAATGCGCCGCCCGTGCGTGCCCGAGGCGACGGCGATATAGAAGGAGGTCGCGCTGCGTGGCAGTCCCTTCTCGCTGAGCGGATGCCAGGTCGCTCCTTCGTCGGTGGATTTGTACAGCGTGGCGCCGAGAGGCGGCATCTTGCTGCGCTCTCCAGGCCTCGGGCCGAAGGCGCTCCGCCGGAACGACGCGTAGACCACCTGGGGATCGAAGTCGTCCCACGACATGTCGATCACGCCGGTATACGCGTCCTTGAAGAGGACGTGCTTCCACGTCCGCCCGCCATTGGTGGTGCGATAGATGCCGCGCGCGGGATTCGGCCTGCCGCTGTAGCTGCGCGAACCGAGCGCGCCCGCCAGCACGATATTCGGGTTGTGCGGATCGACGAGGATGGAAACGATGTACTTCGTTTTCGCCAGGCCGATGTTACGCCACGTCTTGCCGCCGTCGGTCGACTTGTACATGCCGCGCCCGGGCGTGAACGACCAGATCGTCGGATCGCCCGTGCCGACGTAAACGACGTTCGGGCTCGACGGCGAAACGGCAACCGCGCCCACCGAGGGAACGTGTTCCGCGTCGAAAATCGGCTTCCAAACTGTCCCGCCGTCCGTCGTCTTCCAAACGCCGCCTTCCGGCAGCCCCAGGTAGTAAACGGTGGGATTGCCGGGAACGCCCGCTACGGCATAGACGTTGCCCGACCGGTACGGTCCGATCGACCGCCAGCGCATGCCGGCATAGGCGCTGGGCTTGATCTGTTGAGCCGAAGCCGGGAGAGGCCCCAGCACGACGGCAAGCGCTGCCAAAAGAAAAACCAAAATTCTGCCATTCCAGAACCAGGCTGACTTTCCACACTTTTCAGGGATCATGTCGAGGCGCACTTTCCATGACTGGAATTTCATTGCGCCCCTGAAAATACTGTTTCGCCGCCCCCGAATCAAATGGGATCTTCCCTCCTGGCGGGCTGGCCCTGCCTTCCTTCGCCGGACGGCCCCAGGCGTTGCTCCCGATTTTGCGGGTGCCGCACTCTTTGCGTTTTTTGCAAAGGGTGCGTCTTTCCTACACCTACGACGGATTCAACCGGCGGGTGGCCCAGACGTTGCTCCCGATTTTGAGGATGCTCCCGATTTTGAGGGTGCCGCACTCTTTGCGCTTCTTGCAAAGGGTGCGTCTTTGGTCGCGGATTTCGGCCCGCTCACTTGGCCTCCGGGTCGGGGTCGCACGGTCCTTTTTCACGAAACTGGTAGAAGCGATAGCTGCTCCACGGCCACAGCCTGGGATCCGTGACCAGGCCGCGCTTGACCGGGTTCATGTGCATGTAGTGAAGTTTCTCGACCTTCTTCTTCTGGCTCCAGACGTTGAAATCGTAGAACCGCCTTTGCCAGAAGCTTTGCGGCGCATCCGGCGCTTCGTCCCAGAGGCTCAGTTGGCTGGGACTTCTTCTGCGCCCTCGGCGAAGGGCGCGCGAGACGCGCTGCTTCAGGACCTGCATGACCGTGGAGGGAGTCCCGATCTTCGGCTCCGAGATCAACAGGTGAATGTGTTCGGGCATCACGACAAAGCCCACCAGCAGGAACCGGTAACGTGTCCGAACCTGGTCGAGAACCTTCAAGAACAGGTCGCGCCTTCGCTTCGAGTTGAGCAGCGGACGCCGGCTGTAGCAACTGCACGTGATGAAGTGCAGATGATGATGTCCGTACCTGCGTTCAAGGCGATTCTTCATCGGCAAGGCAGCGCACCCTTTGCCAACCCCGCAAAGGATACGGCACCCGCAACTTCAAGTACCCGAACCAAAGCGGAGAACCTCTGCGGCGACAACAGCCGAAACTGCTATCATCGGCCACGCCCATGCGTCAAGAAGCCCGTCCACATAAGTGGCCGACTGTCGGACAAGCGCGTACACGCGAAAAGCTGAGCCACCCGCCCTGTGCGCGAGGCTCGGAGGCCCATCAGCAGACTGACTGCCATTGTGGTACCAAGACCTCAGGACTGCGAATCAAGACCTGACCGCAGCTTTAGAAGCGATATTCCCCATCTTGCAACGACCAGCCCCAACCTCCGCGCAGCCGATCACACACCACTCCACGGCTAGAGCCGGGTGGCCCATGCTCGGGTTGCGAGCGTGGGGCCTTCGGACCTCGCTTCCGGCCTCTCTGTGGTAAGGCGACTGGCCCAGGCGTTGCTCCCGATTTTGAGGATGCTTCCGATTTTGAGGGTGCCGCACTCTTTGCGTTTTTTGCAAAGGGTGCGTCTTTCCTACACCTACGACGGATTCAACCGCCTGGCCACCGCTTCCTGCACGGCCACGGCGCCGGTCACCTGCCCCGACGGCAGCAGCACGCTCGGATTCAGCTACTCCTACGACCAGTTCGGCAACCTTTGGACCCGAACCGTCACCGCCGGCACCGCCGGAATGTGGTCAGACACCTTCAGTGGCAACCGCGTCGCGCAATACACCTACGACGCCGCGGGCAACGTCTACAACAACGGCACCGACGTCTTCTCCTACGACGACGAAAACCGGATCGAGGAGGTCCAGACGACCGGCGGATCAACCGTCGCCACCTACGTCTACAACGCCCTGGGCGAGCGCGTCGAGAAGACCACTTCCTCCACCTCGGTGTACTATGTCTACGACCTTGCCGGGCGCGTGGTGGCCGTGTTGAACTCGACTGGGGGCTGGGAACGCGGCGAGGTCTACGCGGGCGGGATGCACGTGGCGACGTACGTGAACAACAAGACCTATTTCACCAATAGCGACTCGCTGGGAAGCGCGCGCGTGCAAACGGACTCGAGCGGCGCATTGGCCGCCACGTGCCAGAACCTGCCCTATGGCCAGCAAACCAACTGCTCCGACGTCAGCCCGATGGGCTTCACCGGGAAGCAGTATGACTCGGAGACGGGGCTCAACGATTTCGGCGCTCGCTACTACGCGAGCAGCCTCGGCCGGTTCATGACGCCCGACTGGTCGGCGACGGCCGAGCCTGTACCCTATGCCAAGCTCGACAACCCGCAAACGCTGGGTCTCAATGCGATAGCGGCGGTGGTTAGCCATCGTCCGCATGCACGTGGGGCTGAACCGCCATACCGCTACAGGACCCCGCTCAACTTTGCGGAGAGCCGTATCGCCTCAACGACCGCGCGCGCCGTCACTCTTGCCGCGTTCACTCGATTGACCATCCGATTGAGCGCAAGCCGCGGATTCTTCCGCCGCCGGTCAGCCAGGCCCGTCGCCTCTACGTGACGGTAAACCGACGTCTTCGATAGTCCGTACACCTCGGCAATCTTCCTGGGGCTCTCCCAGTCCAGAAACCGTCCGTCGATTTCCGCTCTCCGCGCGTCCCGGCAAATCCGGCAATGAGCCTCATGCCGCTTTTTCAACGATGGTCTCTTCGCGCCGCCATTCGAGTTCCGCTTGTTGCTCTTCTCTCTCGACCTCACGTGGGACCTCCTTCGCGGATCGTCCCACCAATTCCCGCTCCACTCCACAGCTCCGTCTACGTAAACATGCGTCATCGTCCTTACGTAGACCTGGTCCTCGCCACATGCCACACGGCTTGCTACGCTGGCGCCGGCAGGAGAGTGTGCGGCGCGGCAGCCAGTCGTCCAAAAACCCACGGGCTGGAGTCTCGCCGCCTCCCGCCGGCAACCGTCCACAAACGCGAAAATAGTGACGGGCAGAAAAATGGAAATAACTGAAAACCGGCCACTTACAACACGCGAACCTCGACACGCTGTCCCGCTTTGCGCACGTCGGTGACGCGGCACACGCTCGGGAAAAGCCTTACGCCGCTGTCCGCTACGGTTTCTGGGGCGCCGGCTTCCCCGCTGGTGCGGTCGCCGGCGATCCGAAATTCACCTGGGGAACTTTCTGCGCTTCGGGCGTCGCCTCGAAATAAGCGTTGTTGCGCTGGAAGCCCGACCAGCCCGCCACGATATTGTTGGGGAAGTAGCCGATGTAGGCGTTGTAATCCTGGACCGCCAGGTTGTACCGCCGGCGGGCCACAGCGATTCGATTCTCCGTTCCCGCCAGCTCGTCCTGCAAGGAAAGGAAATTCTCGTTGGCCTTGAGCTGGGGATAATTTTCGACGACGGCGAGCAGACGCCCAAGCGCGCCGTCGAGCTGGTTGTTCGCGGCGATGCGATCCGACGGGGAATGAGCCGCGAGCAGAGCTTCGCGGGCCTTGGCGACGTAATCGAAGACGGCCTGCTCGTGTTGCGCGTAGCCCTTGACGGTGGCAACGAGGTTCGGGATCAGGTCGGCGCGGCGCTGAATCTGCACGTCGACTTCGGCCCAGGACTGCTTCACCGCTTCATTTTTCTGCACCATCGAGTTGCGCATGCTGACGTAGCTGCCGCCGACGATCAGCGCGATCGCAACAAGGGCAATGATCCAAATCATGGACTTCTTCATGACTTCTCCTTACGCGTTCCCCTTTGTGCAGCGGCCTTGCCAGGTGTTCCGAGACTTCAGGCCTGAACGGACCCTGCGGGTTCCGCCAAGCGGCGGTCAACCTCTCGCACGACGAGCTCGATCGCGGCGAGGTAGTCGGAAAACGTGCGTTCCCAGTCGATTTCCTTTGCCTTGCGGCGATCCTCTCGGACATCGAGCAAAGCGAAAAAAGGCTCAGTGCTGAAACCAAGTCGGGCAGCGAGCCGTTCGATGACTTGCCGGCGGTCGCGCGCCATCGGCTCGCCGAGAGCCAGCAGGGCATGGCGAAACAACACGCTGAACGTGCTGACCGAAGAGAGCAGCAGCCGGTGGATCGCGCGCCGGGAACCGCCTGCGGCCAGGTAGTGCTGGCGCAAACGAATCATCGCCTGCGCGAGTTCCCGTTCTACCTGCAGCCGGTGCAGACTCATGGGCACGTCGATCGTTTTGAGGACGTCCTCGCCCGCCAGCAGGCGGCCGGTCATCTTGATATCGAGCAGTTCGATCGCAAAAACGTCGGCCGAGCGGCGAAGCTCTTCTTCTGTGAAAAGCGAAGGGCCTGGATGGCCCTTCGTCTGCCACCAATTTGAAACCGGCGCCAACTGGCCAAGGGCGTTGGCGTCGAGCGTGCCGACAACGGCCAGGACATTCAGGTCGGAATGCTTCGGGTGATAGTCGCTCGATGTCGCCGAGCCGTAGAGCACAACGCTGCGCAAATTCGCACCTGCGGCCTGTTTGAGCCGCTCCACCAGTTCGTTCAAGAGTGTCTCCATAGCGTTCCTCGCCGTTCCGGTTCGCTACCAGCTTCCAGTTGCGCCACCGCCGCCAAACGATCCGCCGCCGAAACCGCCGAACCCCCCACCGCCGCCCCAGCCCCGGCCGCCGCCGCCAAAGCCGCCGCCGGTCCAGGTGCCCGGCCAATAGCCACCCATGATCCATGGCCGGCGGTAGACGGCGCCGCGACGGCGCGGATTGCCCAGCGCTCCGCCAAGAATCAGCGGCAGCAGCCAACCCAGCATGGGCAGGCCGAAGAAGAAAAGCAGAAAGAGTATCGTACCGATCGGGATGCCCGCCATCGGCCCGGAGGGTTCGGGCGGAGGCAGCACGGCGCTGGTGAGCTTCACCCCACGGGCCGCGGCGATCGTGCCGGCCACGCGACCAGCCATCAGCAACAGGGCGCCGCTGTAATTGCCGGCGCGAAGCAGGGGAACCGCTTCGCGGCCAATGCGACCAACCTTGCCGTCCGGCAGGATGCCCTCGAGCCCATAGCCAACCTCGATGCGGTAGCGATGGTCGTTGACGACGAGCAGGATCATCACGCCGCGATCGGTCTTTTTCGGCCCAATGCCCCAGCGCTGCGCGAGGTCGATGGAAAATTCGTCTACCGGTACGCCGGCGGTGGTGTGGATGGTGACAATGGCCATCTGCGCGCCGGCTTTCCGGTTCACTTCCTCGCAGAGCGCGGTCAGCTTCTGCTTCGCGGAGGGATCAATCACACCGGCGAAATCGTTCACATAGCCGCGCGGCTTGAGCTGGGCCGGTTTTTCCGCCCATGCCCGGAGGGACAAAGCACCAAGGCAAAGGCCCAGAACCGCCGTCAGCAGCAACGCCGTCCCAATCACACGCTTCACGTTTGCTTCCCGAATCATGGTCTCCGAACCACCCCGGCCCTCGCGGCCGCGAGCCCAACAAATTGACAAAGACCCCACGCTCCCTTACTCTACCCTATTGCCGCATAAATCCTTGCGGCGCAATTCCCGAAGGAGTTACGGATGCCCGCAGGCGCGGCCGTCAAACAGAAGAAGAAGAAAAAGTCAGTCCTGAAAAACATCCGCCAGACCGAGCGGCGCACGGCGATCAATCGTGCCAACCGCAGCGCGGTCCGCACCGTTGTGAAGAAGCTGCAGGCGTTGATCGCCGGCGGCAAGCTGGAAGAAGCGCGCCAGTTGCTTCCCAAGGTGTACACCGCCCTGGATCGCGCGATCCAGCAGCGCGTGCTGCACGAAAATACCGCGAACCGGTACAAGTCGCGCCTGACGCTGGCCTTGAACACAGCGCAGGCCGCGGCCTCGGCGCAGAAATCCGCCTGAACTCCGGCGCCGGGCCTGGCCCGGCTCGGATCACTCCAGCAGATTCCTCTCCACTTCACCGCTGCGTGCGAGAGCGGAAGCTCCGCATTTGCGGGCGGACTCGCTTGCGCGCTCCGCGTGACCGTCAAGGTTTGCCCGGAGAGAAGCACGGCAGGCATCATCGCACCTTTTCTCCTCCCCAGCGAGCAGCCGGACGGCTGAGCCGCGCAACGAGAAATTCCATCACCCCACGATCGTCCGCACCCGTGGATTTCAGGCGGCTGTCCGCTTCGGCCAGTGCCAGCAGCGAATCGGAGAGTTGGGCGCACGAAAGGCGATGGGCGTGCTCCACGGCCGTGCGCGCCGCTTCGGGGCGCATGCCCAATTGCCGAGCGGCTTGCCACTGGCTCGCGCCGGCCGAGAGGCCGGATGCCGCCACAATCTTGCGATACATCCAGGCCAGCGCGCCCACGAGCCTGGGTGCCGTTTCGCCTTTCCGCATCAGTTCGTCGACGAGTTCGAGCGCGCGGCCACGCTCGTTCGCGGCGAGCAAGCCGGCCAGTTCCCACACCTGGGCCGAGCCTTCCGTCACGACGAGAGCGCGGACGTCCGCGGCGGAGATGCGGCTGCTTTCGCCGGCGTAGCAGGCCAGCTTATCGAGTTCAGTGGCCATGCGAGCAGCCCGGCCCGCCGTCGCCTCTACCAGCGCGGCCACGGCTTGCCCATCCATTTCAATGCCCCGCTCGTGGGCCATTTGCGCGGCCAGGCGCGAGGAATCGGCGCCCGGGGCATCGAGTTCCACGACCAAAGCGTGTTCACCCAGCAGCTTGGCGAAGCGGGTGCGCTGGTCGAGCTTTTCCGCCTCGAGCACGAGCACGGTAAAGGGTGCTGGGTCGGCAAAATAGCCTTCCAGCGCACCGAGGGTCTCCTTCAGCTGGTTGGGGCTTCCCTTCTCCCATGCCTCGGCATCGCCGACGAAAAAGACTTGCCGCGGAGCCATCATCGGCCGCATCTGCGCGCGTGCGGCAACCTCAACGGCATCGGATTCCTCTGCCGAAAGCCGGGCGACCGCCCATCCCCGCATCTCCTCCGGCACGATCGACTCCACGAGTTTCTTCCGGCATAGGTCGCGCCAGTAGGGATCGGAGCCGAGCAGGACCACAGCGGCCGGCGCCTTGCCCTTCGCCAACTGGTCGAGCAATCGTTCGGCACCGGACGCGGGCATCAGAAACCCTCCAGCAGGTCCGAAACGAGGCGGGCGGCAAAATCGCGCGACATGCGGCCGATCGCAGGATTCTCCTCATCAAAAAAAGTCCTCGCGTTGGTGGAGAGCTCGTACTCGTCGCGGAAAACGAACTTGTCGTCGCGAAACAGGACCTTCTTCGTGCGCCGGTTCTTCAGGCTCACTTTGGCGTGGATGGTGACGAGCATCGTGGTGGCGCGGCCGGTGGTGGGGTCGTACATCACCGGGACGGCCTCGATCGAAGTAACCTGACCGAGCAGCACGGCGTCTGCCGCGCTTGGATTCGGCACGATGCGATAGCTGGTGCGCGCCTCGAGTTCGCGAACTACGGCCTCGGTAAATCGCTGGCCAAGCCGATAGTGAAGCGTGTGATTGACGAAGAGAGGAACGGCTATGGTATGCCACGTCTTGGGCAGCATCGTGTTGCGCCCGACGACGTGATAGCCGCAACCCGCGCCGGCCGCTGTTAGCGCCAGCGCGGCGATGAGCGCCAGCAGCCCTTGACGGCTGGCAAGGAGTGGCTTACCCAAGCGCTTCGGCAATCCGCGCCGCATTCGCCGCCACCATCCGCACATTGTCCGCCGCGCCCCACAGCCAGTAACCGGCCGCATGGCTCGCGTCACGCGTCACCGGGCCCAGCACCGCTTCCGGCCGGCCCGTGACGCTGATGCTCGTGGGCCGCGGCTCGGTCGCCGGCAACACCGAAAAGCCAGCCGACGCGAGCGCCGATTCGATCTCCGAAACCTCGGTCGGCTCGCCGAGTTCCGCGTAGGCGGTGAAAGAATAGGAGAAAAACACGGGGGCGTGCAGCACCTGAATTGCCGGCACAGCAGCCTTGCCGGCCAGCGCGCGCTCGACGTCGCGGGCCACCGTGCGGCGCACCACGTCGAGCGAAGGCTCGCCACCAGCGCCGTACGCGTCCATCAGGTTGAAAGCCACCTGCGCGTCGAAGACGCTCTGGGAGACAGGCTGGAAGGAAAGCAGGTTCACCGTCTGGCGCTCCAGTGCGTCGATGCCGTCCTGACCGCGCTCGGAGACCGGCCGCAGGAACACCAGCGCCAGCCGTGCAGGATGAAAACGGTCGAGCGCGGCGGTCAGAGAAGCCGCCACGATGGACGCGGCCGAGGGAGAGCGGAGCAGGCCCTGATCGACGCCCGGAGGACGGCCGGCGAAGGAATCGAGAGCGGGAATCCAGGGCGTGGCGCTTTCGAGACCGGGATCCTCGGTCAGATCGATCACGCGCGTTCCGGCCCGGCGTGCCCGCTCGGCGTGACGTCCGGCCATCTCGGTGCGTCCGGCGAAAAAGACCAAACGCGCACCCGCGAAACTGGCTTCGTCGACAGCGGCAATCACCGCCGCTTCGTCGCCGCTACGGGTGAGCGTACCGACGGCGATGTCCTCGTCGTGCAGGCGGATCTTGACGCCGGGCAAGCCGCGCTCTTCGAGCACGTCGCGCAGTTCCTTGCCTCGCAATGAACCGGCGCCGACAATCGCAATCGGCAAAATGGAATCAGGAATTGGCATTGGTTGGATGAGCGGCCATGCGGTGTCGCACAAGTCGAATCAGCTTGGACGTGATGCCGGAAAGCACATAGACTCCGGCAACGGCCAGCAACACCTCTTCAGAGTACAAGACAACGGCCGCGATGAGTAGCCCGATCAGAATAAAAGCCAGCGACGAGTGGCGCCGCTGCCACTGAATTTCCTTGAAACCCATGTAGCGGACAGAACTGGCCATCAGCACCGCCAGCGTGAGCTCCAGACCCAGCCAAAGCAACGAGACCCACCAGACGTCCAGCGGATATTTCACCGCGTGTACCATGGCGGCGATCATGCCGGCCGCAGCGGGTGTCGGCAGCCCTACGAAATGGCGGGAACGCTCCGGAGCCATGCCCTGAATATTGAAACGGGCAAGCCGCCAGGCGCAGCAGAGCAGGAAAGCAAACCCGATCAGCCAGCCAAGCCGGTAGACCTGCAAACCCTGGACCGCGGAAGTAAGCGGCAAGCTGCGCACACCCCAGGCGAAGGCCAGCAGCGCCGGCGCGATGCCAAAGCTGATGACGTCGGCAAGCGAATCGAACTGCTTGCCGAGTTCGCTTGTGGTGTGGGTAATCCGGGCGATGCGGCCGTCGAGCATATCGAAAACGATGGCGAGTCCAATCGCCTTGGCAGCATTGTCCAGGTCGGGAATGGTGCCCTTATAGGTAGTCCAAATCGCGTAGTAGCCGCACAGGAGATTGGCTACGGTAAAGAAGCTTGGGAGAAGATAGATACCCCGCCGGCGGCGCCGGGGCTTGTGCTCCGCCCCGGACGTTTCCTGTTCCATATCGAGTTCTTCCATCTCGTTCATGGCCATTCCGCGACTACTGTTGCGCCGCCCCGCACCTGATCTCCCGGCCGGACGGTCACCTTGGCTTCGGCCGGCAGCCACAGTTCGGTGCGCGAGCCGAAACGGATCATTCCCAGGCGCTCACCCCGCTCGAGCGTATCCCCCACCTTCTTCCACAGCAAAATGCGGCGTGCCACCCAGCCGGCGATCTGCTTCACGACCACCGGGCCGCGCGGCGTGGACAGCAGGATTTCGTTCTGCTCGTTCTCGGTGGAAGCGCGCGGCCGCATTGCCGCGTGAAACTTCCCCGGCCGGTAATCCACCTTCTCGATCCGCGCGGCCACCGGCGAGCGATTCACGTGGACGTTGAAAATCGAAAGGAAAATGCTGATTTTCCTGCCCGGCCGGCCCTCGAACGGCTCGTCGATTACCTCGAGCACGCGTCCGTCGGCGGGTGCGACCACTGCGGCGGGATTCGGCGGCAACTTGCGCTCCGGATCGCGAAAAAAGAAAAAGACGAACGCCGCCAGCAGCAGGAAGATCACCGCCAGCCACGTCCATCCCGCCCATCCGGCAAAGATGCCCAGCGCCAGCGGCAGGACCGCAAACTTCACAGCTTCTCGAAATGCCATCTTTCTCCGGGTCAATGGGCAACAGCCTGAACGGGCTGGCCCGGGGCTCCGCGCTGACGCGCGGCTTTCTCAACCGAAACTAGCATAGCGGCTTTCACCGGAAAAGGGGAATCGGGGCTGGTCCGTTGCATTCTGCCTGCCGCCTTGGACCAGAAGAGTGACTCGCTGGCGGCCGCTCCCGTCACCGGTGGCGATAGCGGAAGTGATAATGGCTTCGGTGCTGGGACGGGAAGACGGGAAGATGCTCTTGACACCCTCCCCCCGCAGATATACAGATTCGTCAACAATTCTTTGGGAGCGGCTGAATCGAGCGTCGTTCCCAACGGGGCACTGTTAAAGACTCGCGCCACGCCGACCACCTGTGGTGGTTTCCCCGCGGCGTGGGATCAGCCAAAATCCTTGGTTGGACAGGGGGAGCCAATGTCACGGATACGAACGATCGCCATCATTCTCGGGATATTCCTTGCGGCGCTGCCCGCGGCTGTGCGGGCGCAGGGTGCTGCGTCGATCAAAATGAAGCTGCTCACTCAAAACACGGGCTGGCTCCTCAGGTACAACCAGCTCTACTGGACCACGGATTTCGGCTACGATTGGCGCAAAATTACGCCGCCGCTGAATGGCGCAGGCACCGGAATCGCCAATGTCTTCTTCCTCAATACCTCAACCGGCTGGGCACTGCTGCGAATCGGGGGTTCCAAGAGTCCGCATGTCGTCTTTGGAGACTGGGGTTACGCGATCGCTCGCACGGACAACGCTGGCGCCTCGTGGACGGTGTCACCGATCCAGCTTCCCGGATTTCCCAAGTGGGAGGATTTCAGCGGGAACGGGACGGTCGACTTCGTCAACGCGACCCGTGGCTGGATTGACCTCTCGCTCGTGAGCAGTGCCGCCTTCAACTCCGGCGTGCTATTTTCGACGGACGATGGGGGCGAGACTTGGCACCAGGTATCCAACGCGCCAAGAATTGCGGCTGCGCTCCGGCTCGTCACGTCCCGGGACGGTTGGATGGCCGGAGGCCCGGCTGGCGGCGACCTCTACGCCACGCATGACGGCGGGAAAGCGTGGACGAGGGTGACGCTTCGGGCCCCGTCCCAGGTAGGCACCCGGACTTGGTCCTCTTACCCCTCCCCCCCAGCGTTCTCCGATCCGAGCCACGGCGTGGTCGTCGTCTCGAATCCGTGGAATACCTCGCTGACACTATTTTCGACCGCCGACGGGGGCCATACGTGGCAGCCTGTGGCAGCCCTGACAGACCTACCATCCATCGGCATGATACCAGCCGTTGCGGTTGACTCTCACCTGATCACTGCCTGGGCATCAGGCCATGGGCAGATCAGGTTAACGGTCGTGGGGCGCGGCGGGCAAAGGTCGCGGACTGATGGCGTGGCCAGCTCAATGCCGCGCTTGGCGGCTGTCACCGAGCTGAGCTTCAGAGACGCGCAGAGGGGCTGGGCGGGGGTTGAGACTCTCTTATATGCAACGACGGACGGTGGGGAAACTTGGGTCAACATTAGCCCCAAGCTGTCTCCAGCGCCGGGGCACCCGGGAACGCCTCCTCCCCTGCGGTGGTTTCCCAGCGGTACCGCTGGGACCGGGCAGCCGACGACCAGCAGCACGCTGGCCGCTCCGGCCAATGGCGGTGGCGTCGGAGGCATTCACACCAGCGTGCACCTCGGCTTCGACAGCAGCACGGCACCGATTCCGCCCACCATGCAAGCCTGGTGGACAAGTAGCCCCTACTACGACTATGGGTTTTACCTCGGGGGTGTCAACACCAAGTACGCTCTCTACGCGCAGTACGGCCCGGGCACCCCCAATCCCTCGGTGACGCCCGTCCAATGGGTGAGCGAGGTCGCTTCCTATGGATGGGGCTTGATGCCCTTCTGGGTTGGCCTACAGTCCCCATGCTACACGGATACGAGCAAGAATTACTCCGTCTTCCCCGAAAACGAGCCGACCCCGGACTATAACTACGGGGTGAGCGAGGCCAACGCGGCCGCCGAGGAAGCGTACGGCCTTGGGCTCGGGAGCGGCTCGGTCATCTACTACGATATGGAAAACTACGACCAGACAAACTCCGCCTGCCAGGCCGCGGTCGTGGCCTTCCTCGATGGCTGGGTCTACGGGCTGGAGAACTCCAGCGACGGGGAATATGTCCCCGGTCTCTACACCAATACCGCGCCGGCCGAGGCTGACTGGCCTGACCTGCAGTCCGCAATCCAAGACGTTCTGGTTGGAAAAAGCGACCAGAGGGCGACGATCTGGGGGCTCGATTGCGCAGAGCCCAGCACCAATTACAGCACCTGCAGCCCCAGCTACGGGCTGACGGACTCGACCTGGGGCGAGGGGTATCGGGCGCACCAGTATTTCGACAACAGCGCTGAAACCTACGGCGGCGTATCCCTGGGCATCGACCGGGACATCGAGTACGCGCAGGTGGATGGCGGTGCCGGGACGAAGAGCTACACGTATCCGTCGAGTGGGTTTTCAGACATCACTGGAGGCATTCCCAACGGAATCAATGATGCGGACATGGGGGAGGGACCGGCGGCGCAGCCAGACGTTGCCGGGGCGACCAGCGGCGGCTCGTGCGGAGGTGAAGGCTGGGAGGACGATCAAGGAACCAGCAACACCTTCCTGGTGAATCAAGCTACGGCGGCACACGCAATCAACAATCTACGACTCATGGTGGGGACTGCCCCCACGATTTGCAGCGGCTGGTATCTGAGCTACCAGGGTTTCTTCGGTTCGCTTTCCAGCGGTTTCACCACCTTCCAGGACCCCACGCCCACCGGCATGGCATACCCGTACAATACCAACGGTACATACCTAGACGCGGTGAACGACGACGGGGTGGCCGTGGGATAGACAATGACTGTCACAGACCCAAATGCCGCGCCGCAGGGATCGTTCAACACCTCCTGCGTAACCTGCGCCGAGGGGTTTAACGACAGCGGCGAGGTGGTGGGCTACTTCATCGACGCGTCGGGCAATTCCCACGGCTTCATCGCCAAGCCGACCCCGCAATGATCTTCACGCGGCATCGCTGTTTCGCGGCGCTAGAGCATTTCCATAAATAATGTAGCTTTACAAAGAGGGGGCTCGCAGGGCAAAGTATGCTCATGCGAGCCATACCGATTCCAATCCGCAAGCGCATTTTGGAACTCTACGATCGCGGCAAGAGCAC
>JBJKSI010000012.1:0-24906 GCA_046704165.1 Candidatus Acidiferrales bacterium | reverse complement strand
GGCCGGCGCGGGCCGGCCCGGCGCCCCTGCATTTCGTTACTGCTCCTATGGTCACTCACTTGCCGGCATTCACGGCAATTTTGATTTTCTTCGGCTTTGCTTCTTCGCGCTTGGGCAGGCGGATCGTGAGCACGCCGTTGCGGTAGTCCGCCTGAATCTGCTCGGTGTTGATGGTATGCGGCAGTGAGAAGCTGCGGCTGAAGCTGCCGTAGGACCGCTCGACGCGCAGATAGTTCTCCTCGTTCACTTTCTTTTCGAACTTCCGCTCGCCGGCGATGGTCAGTATGTTGTTTTCCACGCGGATGTCGAGATCCTTCTCGTCGATGCCGGGCAGGTCGGCCTCGAGAACGAGGGCGTCCGCGGTCTCATGGATGTCGACCTCGGGAGCCCAGGCAGTCAAAGAGGAATCGCCTGCACGGCGCAGGAAGCTGTCCTCGAAGAAGCGATTGACCTGGTCCTGAACCTTGGACAGCTCGCGGAAGGGATCCCAGCGAGAGAGGGTAGGTGTGCTGCTCATTGGCGAACCTCCTAAAAGTTAGTTCGCCATAAACATAAAACATTAGCCTAACATTGTCAAGTATATGTCATGTATCCCTATATTACATTAATTATGAAACACTTAAGATAATATGTTTCCGGCATCGTAAGCAGCACCGGATGGTCGGAAGCCTGCGTTCTGCGCTCAATTACGGCCGCATGGCGGTGAGCATCGAGTGCGGCTTCCGAAATGATCTGACCGAAGAGGGCCTCGGAGATGTGATGGGAACAGGAGCAGGTAACCAGGATCCCTTCTGGGCGGAGCAGGCGCAGGCTGCGGAGGTTGATCTCCTTGTAGCCGCGGCAGGCGGCAGCGATATTGCGCTTGTTTTTGGCGAAAGCGGGAGGATCGAGGACGATCGCGTCGAAACGGCGGCCGGCTTCGTCATATTGGCGAAGCAGATCGAAGGTGTTGGCCTCGCGCAGTGAAATGTTCTTGGCCTGGTTCAGGTCGATATTGCGCTGGGCCCCGGTCAGGGCCGATGCGGAAAGGTCGACGGCCTCGATGTGGTCGGCGTGGGGACCGATAGTGAGGGCAAACGAGCCCGTGCCGGCGAAGCAATCGAGCACTTCGCCGTGGGCATAGCGCGCGGCCGCGTGGCGATTCTGGCGCTGATCGAGGAATCCTCCGGTTTTCTGGCCATGATGGAGATCGTAGGCGAGATGCAGGCCGTCCTCGCAGGCGATCACCTCCTGGGGCACTTCGCCGTAGAGCAAGGAGACCTTCTGCTCGAGGCCTTCGAGCTGACGCACCTTGGGGTCGTTGCGCTCGAGGATGCCCTGGGGCGAGAACTGCTCGACGAGGATATCGACAATCTCCTGTTTGCGCTGCTCGGTGGCTTGGCTTAGCGTCTGAATAACCAAGCAGTCGCCGTAGCGGTCGATGACAAGGGAGGGGATCTGGTCGGATTCGGCGTAGAACAGGCGATAGGCCCCAACGCCCTCGGCCATTGGTCGGCGCAGGCGGGCGGCGCGGGTTATACGTTCGGCCAGGTAGGCGCGGTCGATCGGGACGTCTTCCCGGGTGACTACGCGAACGCAGATTTCCGAACGATCACTGAAAAAGGCTCTGCCGAAGAACCTTCCGCGTTCATCGAGAACCCGGACAGCTTCGCCGCCCTGGGCGCTGGCTCTGCGGATATCGCTGCGATAAACCCACAAATGGCCGGCGAGCAGACGACCGGCTCCATGCTGATTGATAACAACTTCTGGCTCAGGCACCGGGAACCCTCCGCGAACCATGTTCAAGCGTTCGGTAGAATGACGGAGAAGGTTTTGAAGGTCGCCGGCCGCTCCTGGTTGAGCCTTGCTCTCGTAATAGCATAACCGGGGCGCTCGTACCAGTGGCGACGGAGTAACGGGGTGGATGGTGGATCTCAGCGATTTCGATTACCAATTGCCGCCGGAGCGGATTGCCGATGCGCCGCTGGCCGAGCGCGACGCCTCGCGCATGCTGCTGCTCGATCTAGACTCGCGGTCGTGGGAAGACGCATGGTTCCGGGAGCTGCCGGAACGGTTGCGGGGCGACGAGCTTTTGGTGGTGAACAATGCGCGAGTGATTCCGGCTCGACTGTTTGGCCGGCGGATGGGAGTGAAGGCGGAGCCAGCCGGCCGGAAAACCTCCCGGGAGTTCCTGAAGTCCGTGATCGAGGTGTTGCTGGTGCGGCGGCTCGGCCCGGACCGCTGGCAGGTGCTGGTCCGGCCGGGCCGGAAGATCCGCGCGGGTGAGCGGATCTTGTTCGACGACGGTTTGGAAGCAGAAGTGGTCGGCAGAGGGCCCTACGGGCTGCGGGAGCTGCAGTTTTCTTCGGCGGGCGACCTGGAGCGGGTGATCGAGCGGATTGGACACGTTCCGCTGCCTCCTTACATCCATCGGCCCGACCAACCGAGTGACCGCGAGCGCTATCAGACGATTTTTGCACGGGAAGGGGCTGCCGCGGCGGCGCCGACCGCCGGATTGCACTTCACGCCCAGGCTGGTGGAGGGGCTGCGGGAGCGCGGCATCGAGCTGGTGGAGCTAACGCTGGAGGTCGGTCTGGGCACCTTTCAGCCGATTCGGACCGAGCGGGTGGAGGAGCACCACATCCATCGCGAAACGTATGTGATCCCGGAAGCAGCGGCGGAATCGATTACTCGGGCACGGCGCGAGGGACGGCCGGTTCTGGCAGTGGGAACGACGGTAGTGCGCGCGCTGGAGGATGCCGCAAAAAAATTCCTGGCCGCGCGCGGCTTGGGGGAAGACGCGGCTGCGGAGCCGGAGGCGTTAGCCGCCGGGCGGGCGGAAGCGGACCTGTACATCTATCCCGGTTACCGGTTTCGCGTAGTGAATCAGCTGCTCACGAATTTTCACCTGCCACGGTCGAGCCTGCTCGTGATGGTGGCGGCGCTGGCGGGCCGGGAATTTTTGCTCGAGGCCTATCGGCATGCGGTGGAAGCAGGTTATCGTTTTTATAGTTACGGCGATTGCATGTTGATTCGCTGAGGGATCGGTGGCGGGGTGTCATATACTGTCCCGGCCTGGAGGGTTCCTATGCCGCGTTACCTGTTGTTGAGCGATATTCATGCAAATTTGACCGCACTCGACGCGGCGCTGGCCGCAGCGGAGGGGAGCTGGGACCGCGCCGTCTGCCTTGGCGACGTGGTGGGGTATGGCCCGGATCCGAACGCGGTGATCGATCGGGTGAACGAGTTGGGCATCCGTACCATCCGCGGGAATCACGACAAGGCCGGATCTGGCGTCGAAGACGCCGAGGATTTCAATCCGATCGCGCGCTTTGCGGTTGAATGGACCCATGGTCAGCTCCGTCCGGAAAACCTGCGCTGGCTCCGCGAACTGCCACCGGGTCCGCTGGTGGAAGATGGGCTGGTGTTCGTGCACGGCGCTGTCAACGACGAGGACGAATACATCTTTTCGACGGACGGGGCGGGCCGCAGCCTGCGCGAATCGACGGCGCCGGTCACCTTTTTCGGTCATACGCACGTGCAGGGCGGCTTCCTGTTGCGGAGCGACCGGGTAGAGGGTTTCCGGCCGACGGTTGGGCAGGACGGCGGTACGGTGACGATGGAACTGGATCCGAATGCGCGCTACCTAATCAATCCCGGTTCCATTGGCCAGCCGCGGGACGGCGATCCTCGCGCAGCATACGCGGTGGCCGATCTCGACCGTCGGACGATCGAATTCGTGCGCGTACCCTACGACATTGAGGCTGTGCAGAAGCGCATGGACGAGGCCGGGCTGCCCGAGCCGCTGGTGTTGCGTCTGGCTTTTGGGCGCTGAAAGGAGGCGACAGTGAATTTCGAGGTCAAGCCGACCGAAAAGCCACGGTCGCGATGGCCCTTCGTGTTGATCGGAGCTCTTGTGGTCCTAGCAGCGTTGGGCTTGTTCTTCTTTTTCGGTGGGCAACCAACGACCAAGAGTCCGGCGGAGAAGCCGTTGCCTTTCAACGCGGCGGCGCAGGCTTATGCGCCGAACGTAAGGTTCGAAAATCTGAAGTTGAGCCGGTTTGCGAACATGTTCAACCAGGAAGTGACCTATCTCGCCGGAGACGTGGTGAACCAGGGCAACCGCACGATCGCCAACGTGCAGGTGACGCTGGAATTCCGGAACGTGGAAAACAAGGTGGTGATGGAGCAGACCAGGCGCGTGCTCGGCATGCGGCCCGTGCCGATACCGCCAGGTGGCCGGAGCTCTTTCCGGCTTGGTTTCGAGGGGATTCCGAACGACTGGAACATGGCCGACCCTACCATTCAGGTGACGGGCCTGGTGCTGCGCTGAAGGTTGCCGAATCCGCTGGTGAATCCTTCAATCGAACTCGAGGAGGCACTTGACCGCCTGATCACCGGCCAGCCGGTTGAGGTGCGCGAGGACGGACGGCGCATGCCGGGACTGGAGGACGTCCAGTACGAGGTGCGGCCGGGAACGAAGCCGCTGCTGCACCTCTGGTCGGGCGATCGGACTGTGGTGAGGCGGGTGACGCGGATCGTCGAGGTGACAGGGGATCGGCTGCGGCTGGAGGTCGAACGATTTGGCCGGAAACGGCCCGGGCGACTGGAAATCGTGCGCAGGGGCTGGGCTCGACGGCCGGCACAGCTCGACCGCGAAAGCTTTGCGGAGCGCCTGGCGGGGCTGCTCATCAGGCAATTTCCAGACGAAACACTCGAATCCCTCAGCACGGCTCCCGACCTGGAGCATTCCCTTTCCGGCTCCTACGCGCGCTGCTGGCTTCGGCACGGGGAGCAGGCCTGGGCCGTACTCGGTGCCGCTCCTGGGGAGAACGCCGCGACGATCGACGGCTCGCTGACCTTCGGTCTAATCTGGCTCGACCACTTGCGATCGCGTGGCGTGGCGCCGGTGGTGGCGGGCTTGCGCCTGGTGTTGCCGGCGGGATCGTGCCGCATTGTGGCGCACCGCCTGGGCGCGTTGGGGCCGGACGTGGCCGTCGAACTTTACGAATGGGAAACAGATGAACCGCGGGCCCGCCGGGTCGATCCGGCTGACAAGGGAAACATCGCCACATGGCTCACTCCGCGGCGCCAAACCGAGCGGCTGCTCGGCTATGTGACCGAAGCTGACAAGTGGATTCGGGTGCTGGCGCCAGATGCGATCGACTTCGTGGTCGTGCCGGGCACACGGCAGGTCTCCTGGCGCTTTCGCGGGCTGGAATTCGCGCGATGGTCGGGAGGAGAAATCCGCCTGACACTTGGAGGCAAGCCGGAGCCGATCTCGGAAGAAAATCGGGAGAAGCTGAAGCATGCGGTCGCCGAGTTGATGGCGAAACGCCGGCCCGACGGCGACCACCGCGACCCGCTCTACCGGGTCGCGCGCGAGCGCTGGCTGGAGACGATGGTGCTGGCCGAGCCGACCTGCATTGAGCCGCGCCTCGATAGCAGCCAGCTCTACGAGCAGGTGCCCGCATTTTCGGCAAGCGATCGCGGAGTGCTGGATCTGCTGGGCGTGACGACGAAAGGTCGGCTGGCAGTGATCGAGCTGAAAGCGGACGAAGACTTACAACTGGTGTTTCAGGCTGTTGATTATTGGTTGCGGGTGCGCTGGCATCAGCGACAGGGCGATTTCGAACGGTATGGGTACTTCGCGGGTAAAACGCTCGATGTGGCTCCGCCTCTGCTTTATCTGGTGGCACCGGGCCTGCGTTTTCATCCGGTATCGGGGATGCTGCTGCGCTATCTTTCGCCGGAGATCCCAATCTGCCGGATTGGGCTCAACGAAGACTGGCGCAGGGAGCTTCGCGTGATCGAGCGGAGATGGAGCGGACTGGCGCCGGCGTCCGTGTAGTGCACGCCGGTTTTTTTCCCTTCGGGAAATGAGAGATGCCGGTGCGAATGGCCTGGGTCCTTTCACAACGCCCAAAAAACTCCTTGAAAGCGGGGAAATTACCCGAAAATCCAGGGATCGCGAATTCCTGGCGACTGATGCGTGAATTACATATCAAGAAACCATCCGGTCATGCTGTCGGGGGGAAAGCAGTTCTCCTTCACGGGGAAGCACAGAGCCTTTGCACGGTTCGAAGATCGTTCGGAGTTTCTAGCGAGTGGGAAAAAGACGTTCCAGAAATAATTAAGGGAAGCAGCCTGGGTGGGACCGAAGGCTGCTTCCCGGGGTGTGTCCTAGAGGTGCCTTCTGCCAGATAAGATGATCGAATGGCCGAAGAGGTTGCAATCCGACCAGGCTTTTTTGAAAAAATTCCGGAAAAAATTCTCTAGATGAGCCAAGGCCTCACGGGCTGGAGAAAAACGGCCAGACCGGCGCAAGGAAGGGAACGGGAGCGGGCGAAGCGGCACGCGGGCGTTCCTGCGTCCACGGGCAGAATTAACCCTTCAATAGAAGAGGTATTTCCGCCACTTTTCTTCCTGATGGGCCATCAGGCGCATCAGCTGGCGGGAAGTGTGCAGGGTAAACGGGCGCGGTTTGCGGATCAGGTGCAGGCCGGCCTCCTCGGGCGTGCGGTCACCTTTGCGATTGTTGCAACCGTAGCAACAGGCGACGAGGTTTTCCCAGGTGGAGCGGCCTCCACGGGAACGGGGCTGCACGTGGTCGAGCGTGAGCTCGGCGGCTGGAAATTTCCTACCGCAGAACTGGCAGATGTAGCGATCGCGCAGCAGGATGTTCTTCCGGGAAAGGGCACGCGTCTGCTGCGGAATATGGCGGTAGCTGAGCAGGCGAATCACGGAAGGGGCCTGGAGTGTGCGCGAGGTGGAATGAACCTCAGCCGTATTGATTTCTTCAGCCTGAGCCACCCCCTTTAGCATCAGGACGAGCGCACGGCGGACGCGGGTGACATGTACGGGCTCGTATGTGGCGTTGAGTACCAGAACCGGCAGCTGCATTACCGGGGGGTAGCGGCGCTCCATGATCGGAGGCGTTACAGGAGGCGGAGGCTCAATCGGGCGAAAAGATGGCATGCTTCCACGAGGCCGATGCATTTCGCCTGGCATATACGTTGCCCGTTCTGCCCGGGCTGCGGCAGCCTCCCATAGGGAATGACGCTAGGCCCGCTCAGGGGGTTGCTCCCCGCAAGACGGCAGACTCCCCACGGGGCAAAACCCGAGCGACCGTTACCGCGTGAACCGCAACGGCACCGGCCGACCGAAGAGCCCGAGAACAGGCGTCCAAGGTCGCCCCGCTGGTTAGAACATCATCTACCAGTAGTATGCGTGCCCTGTCAACTTGTGTGGAAGCCTCTGCCTGGAAGGCCCCACGAACGGTCTCCCACCGCTCGCGCCGACTCAGTTTCAATTTGGGTGGTCGGGAACGGAGGCGGGTGAGCAGATCGGTGGCGACAGGGCGGCCGAGGCGTTTAGCCAAGGGGCGGGCGATCAGTTCGGCCTGATTGTAGCCGCGCTGGCGCATGCGGCTGCGGTCGAGCGGAACTGGGACGACCCAGTCTACCTGGCCGAGGGCAGGTTCGGAGCGAACCACCTCTTCGAGCCGTGCGGCAAACCAGCCAGCCAGGGGCGTGACCGGATCGTATTTGAGAATCAGGAGGATGTGTTCGAGGGCGGTTTCATAGCGGGCGAAACTGCGGGCGAGGTCGAAATGATAGAAGTCCTGACGGCAAGCGTGGCAGATCGAATCCACTGTGGCGGAAGCACCCGGAGGGAAAGGACGGCCGCAGGAGAGGCAGAGCGGTGCCCGAATCGGCTGGATCGCCGCGAGGCAATCGGGGCAGACCGGGATACGGCTGGAGGTGGAGAGCGGTTCGCGGCAAATGCGGCAGGGAGCAGGGAAAAGAACGGAAACCAAGGCTCCGACCGCGTCACGTAGCGGCTGCCAACGGGTCGGACTCTTGCCTTCGTTCACGGCCGGAGCTTAACGCGGCGGGAAGCGCGGGGGAAGCTCGGAATCGGCTTGCACGGGGAAAGGGGATTGAGCGAAAGGAACGACTATTCGAGGCCCTGCTCGAACCTTTCCTGGCAGACCCGGCAGTGGCGGGCCCAGGGCACTGCATCCAGGCGCTTCTGATTGATCTCTTCCTGGCAGTTGAGGCACTCGCCAAAGGTGCCGCGCTCAAGGCGTTGGAGGGCTTCGCCAACGAATTGCAGTGTTACGCGATCATTGTCCGTCTGGCCGAAGAGGAACTCTTTGGTATAGGAGTTGGCGGCCTTGTCGGCCAAGTCGACGGTGGGATCGTCATCGGCCAAGCGGCCTTCCTGCTCGGTGCGGGCGATCGCACGCAGGAGCTCGTCGCGCTTGGTCAACAGCTTCTTCTTGTAGGTGTCCAGTCTTTTCTTGTCCATCCGCGAACTCCCTGTATCCCCAAACAGGCCCACTTAAAATGAACCATTTTAGAAAAGCCGGTCGAAGCCTGTCAATGAAACCGGCGGCGCAGGGTATCTAAGGTAAAAGCATCCGTTTCCGCTCATGTCCAGATCATGGGAAGACCGTGGAGGCTGCGGCGGGGCGGCTGCGGGCAGAGGCCGTCCCGTACGCGGGGCTGGCGTCATCCGGCGAAAAGGCTGTAGATGAGCACGGTAAACACGACCATGGTGACGCCGACGTACATCAGGTCGCCTTCCAACAGAAATGCGAAGACGCTGAAGGCGACGCGGGCGACCGGCGTGGCGATCAGGAGCAGCAGTCCGAGCTGAATCCAGTCGCTGGCCGAGCCGTGAAAGAGCCCGTGGATAATGCCGCTGGGCGAGTGGAGCGCGGCGGGCTCGCCATGGAAAACGGAATAGTCCGGCCGGCTGGAGCCGTGCCGCGCGACGTAGACGGAGGCGCCGGCAATCACGACGGCGGCCGAGAGAATCACGCCCCAGCGGAGCAGGCGGCCGATCAACTGCTCCACGCGTTCGTCGTTCCAGGATTTCGAGATGGGCTTCATCATATCCTCCCGGTGGCGCCCTTATAAATCATCTCGATCGCAAGAACGAGGACGATGGCGCTAAAGAGAATGCGCAGCCACTTGGTGCCTGCGCCTGGCAGAATGCGCGCGCCGGTCATCGAGCCGAAAAGCACACCGAGCATCACCGGCATGGCGAGCCCGGGATCGATATAGCCGCGCCGCAGGTAGACGCCGGCGCTGGCCGCGGCAGTGACGCCGATCATGAAATTGCTTGTGGCCGTTGAAACCTTGAATGGGATTCGCATCACCTGGTCCATGGCCAGCACTTTCACGGCACCGCCGCCGATGCCGAGCAGGCCGCTCATGATGCCAGCCAGATAGCTGACACCGAAACCGAACGGAATGCGGCGGGCTTCATAGGGCTGCAGGCCCTTGGCCGTCGGATATTCGCCGTGCATTTTCAGTTTGTCGGCGATTGGATTTGGCCCGCCGGGCGGGAAGTGCTCGGGCTGCGGGCGTGCCGAGAGGTAGGCGGAAGCGAGCAACATGACGCCGAAGATGATCGCGATCGCAGAGGCGGAAACGTGGGCGGCGAGCAGCGCGCCGGAAACCGCGCCGGCCGTCGTCGCCATTTCGAGGAACATGCCGATGCGGATGTTCGAGAAGCCTTCCTTGACGTATGCGGCGGCGGCACCGGAGGAGGTGGCGATCACCGAAACGAGCGACGCACCGATCGCATAGCGAATGTTCACGCCAAAGAGCAGCGCAAGCGTCGGCACGATGATGACCCCGCCGCCGAGTCCGGTGAGCGAGCCCAGAAAACCGGCGGCGAAGGAGCAGACGAAGATCAGAACTGTCATCGTGAGAACGGTCAAGTGTCCCATGGTTCATCCAATCCGTGTTCAGTTCGAGAAACGGGGAAGCAGCGGCCGGGCTGGCTGAATGTCGTAGACAGTCAAGCCAGTTCCTCACTGTACCAGAGCGATCAGCGGACGGCGAATCGAATCAAACCGTTCGGGGAGCGGCGCGGGAAGCGAGGAAAACCGTCGCCATCGGCCGGAGCGGCCTAGTTCACGCGTCCGCCGGGTAGATGCTTCGTGCCGCGTAGCTCGGCTGCGGTGTAGAGGATGTCCGGCTTCAGGAAATATTGGAAAAAGCCCCAGGAACCATATTCCTTCACGAAAGCGGGCCTTAGGAAATCGACCAGCGCCTGGCCCGATTTGCCTTGTTTCAGGCCAGCGGCGATCTGTTTGCGGAGGAAAACCAGGTAGCCGCGAAAGGCTTCGAGATTTTTCAGCCGGCCGATGCTGCCGTGGCCGGGCACGAAGGTTGCGGTGGGATATTTCGTGGCCAGGGTATCGAGCGTTTGGATCCAGGCCGCAGTGGAAGCGTCGATCAGATTCGGCAGGTGATGGCCCCAGAAAAGGTCGCCGGTGAAAACGACGTTGGCGTCGGGAACGACGATGACCGAATCCGAGCCGGTATGACCGGGCATGTGGCGCACGATCAGCTCGCGGTTGCCCAGGTAGACGCGGATGCCATTGTTGTAAGTGACGCTGGGCAACACCAGCGAGTGGACCCAGGCAATATCTTTCGCGGAGGGGTGAGGGCCGAAGAATTTCAGATTGTCGGTGCGGGCCCAGGCCCGGACATTCCGGTTGGCCAGAATCGTGGCACCGGCGGCGGCGAACACGCCGTTTCCGGTCATGTGATCGATGTGGTAGTGCGTGTTGATCAGGAAGCGGATGGGGAGATCGGTCTTTTTGCGAATGTCCGCGAGCAGTTGCTTGGCGGCGTCGACATTCTCAAAAGAATCGATCACCGCGACGCCATTTTGCCCAATCACGAATCCGGTGTTCGCACCCGCCTTGCTCTTGTCCGGCGAGATTGCCGCCCAGACGCCCTTGCCAACCTCGTGCAATGTGAAGAGGGGCTTCCGCGGCTTTTGCGCCGCCGTGAGCAGCATGGGAAACAGGGCGACTACGAAGACGAGGAACACGGCCTTGATTCGCATGGCGGAGATGCTACCACCGGCGGGTGACAGGCCCAAGGGGAATGCTTCAGGCCAACCGGAGGGCCGCGGGCGCCGGCGGGCATGCGGCAGCAAGTGTCACACGATGTCGAACGAAAATTCTTGCAAACGCTGTGCATTCAACGAGTTTCATTTTTTTATCCGTCACATTTTTGCCGGTTTTTGGCGCTGTCGAGACGGGGAGCGAGAGGCGAGCAGGGGAAATTGGGGCAAATGCTCTGGGGCGTCAGCATAGCGCGGAATCCGCACGACGGAAACCGGACGATCTACGTGGACTCCTTGCGGCCACCGCATAGGTTCGCCGAGCGCAGGGGCCAGTTTGAGCGGCACGGCGGTTGGCAAGGTGCGGGCGTGGACGCACGCATGGAAACACGCCCCGGGCGATGTTTGGGGTTGCGCGTGGCAGTGCGCTATTCTGCGGCCAGTTATGGTCGATATTCATTTTCACCTGCTCCCAGGGCTGGACGACGGGCCGGACACGCTGGAGCTGGCACTGGAGATGGCGGAAGCGGCCGTCGCCGCCGGTACGACGCACGTTGTCGCGACGCCGCATGCAAGTTCCCGCTATCCCTTCAATCCCGAGCTGGTAGCCGAGCGACTGGAAGAGATACGCGGGCACATGGGTGACCGCATGGAGATTCACCGCGGCTGCGATTTCCACCTGAGTTTCGAAAACCTGCAAGACCTGCACCGGCGGCCGGAGGTTTACACGATCGATGGCAAGGGCTATCTGCTGGTGGAATTTGCGGATTTCTCGATTCCGCCGACGATCGAGCAGGCGTTCCACGAATTGCAGTTGGCGGGGATCACGCCGGTCATCACCCATCCCGAACGCAATCACATCCTGCGGCGGCACACGGACTGGCTGGATACGTGGGCCAGCCGTGGCTGCGTCCTGCAGATCACCGCGGGCGCACTGCTGGGCCGCTTCGGGCCGAACTCGCAGCAGATTGCCGAGCGCTGGCTGGAAACCGACCGGGTCCACATCCTTGCCAGCGACGCGCACAACGTTACCAGCCGGCCGCCTGGTCTGAACGAGGCCTACGCGCGCGTGGCGGAGTTGCGCGGGGAAGAGGTGGCGCGGGCATTGTGCATCGAGAACCCGATGGCCGCCATTGAGGGCCGGCCGCTGCCGTGGATGCCGGAGCCGAGCGGCTTGGTGGCAACCACGCCTGAGCGGCGGAGGAAGCGCTTCTGGATTTTTTGAGGGCCTTCGTAAAGGCTCCGGAATGCAAAGGTGCGGTTGACACGGAATGGAATTGGCAGTGTTCGACCATGATGCGCGGGATTAAAATGGCAGCCGTGCAACCTGTCGTTGCCAAGTTTCGAACCTTCGACGAAGCCGAAGCGGCCACGCGTAACTACTATCGCCGGCTGTCTCCCGAGGCACGCCTGGAGATCCTCTTCCAGCTTGTGGAGATGGCTCGCAAGGAGGCCGATGCCGCTTCCCGAGGATTGGCGCGCGTTCATCGAATCGCTGAACTCTAACGAGGTTGAGTACGTGGTCGTTGGCGCGGTGGCCTTGGCGCACCATGGAATCCCCCGCTGTACGGGGGACCTCGGCGTTTTTGTTCGCAATTCCACGGAAAACGCGCGGCAGTTGGAATCGGCGCTGGCAGAATTCGGTTTTGGCGGACTCGGACTGAAGGCCGCTGATTTCGTCGACTGCTATCGCGTGATTCAGTTGGGTGTAGCCCCCTTCCGCATCGATATCCTCACTGGACTCACCGGGGTGAGTTTTGACGAGGCGTGGGCAAGCCGCGTGGAAACGGTCGTTGGGGGAACGAAAATTTATTTCCTCGGCCGGAATGAGCTGATTCGGAACAAGCGGCAAACCCAACGTGCACAGGACCGTGCGGACGTCGAAGCATTGGGCGGAGACGAATAGCCGTAAGCTTCGAACCTTGTCTATGTCTCGTATTCAGGCCAGGACTGGTTGCCTGGAAAACCCCTACCGCAGGCGATTTCCTGACCGCGGCCTATTCCCGCTCGCGGAAGGCTGAGGTTTGTCAGTTCAATCGAGGAGTTCGAGGACTTCTTCGTAGCGCTTGAAGGGGGGGATCAGGTAGGCGCCGGCGAATTCGGTGCGAGCCCAGTCGAGCATGCGACGTGCGACGGCGAAGCCGGTCTCGCGGGCGGCGCTGCCGGCGGCTTCCATTTCCTTCAACACCGCTTCCGGAATCACGATCCCAGGGACTTCGTTATTCAACCGCAACGCCTGGCGGTAGCTGGTGAGCGGCCAGATGCCGACCAGCACCGGCACGGGGGGGGTGCCGCCGAAGCGTTCGAGGAACGTTTTCCAGGAGGCGGGATCGAAGATCGGCTGCGTCATGGCGAAATGGGCGCCGGCATCGATCTTGGCGCGGAAGCGGCGAATCTCCTCGTCGAGATCGTCGGCGACGGGATTCAGCGCGACGCCGATGGTGAAATTCGTGCTTCCGCCGAGCGTCTTGCCGGCCCAGTCGGTGCCCAGATTGAGGCGCGAGAGCACCTGCACGAGGCCGATGGAATCGATCTCGTAGACGCCGCTGGTTTCCGGATGGTCGCCGAGCGACGGCGGATCGCCGGTGATGGCGAGGATGTTGCGGACGCCGGAGACGGTCCAGGCGCCGAGCAGGCTGGCCTGCAGGCCGATGATGTTCATGTCGCGCGTGGTGAGGTGGGGAACGGTTTCGACGTCGCGCGCCTCGAGCGCGGCGGCGACCAGCAGTGCGTCCATGCCGACGCGGGCGAGCGTGCCGCTGTTGATGTCGATCGTGTCGACGTGCTCGTTTTGGACCAGGCGGTCGACCTGCTCGAAGATGCGCTCGAGCGAGGTGCCTTTTGGCGGATCGATCTCCACCGAGACGGCAAACCGGCCTTCGCCGAGCTTGCGCCAGAGCCGGCTCTGCGGTTCGCGGGCGGGCGCAGTGGGCTTGCGGACGGCGACATGGTTATCTGTGGCTGCGAGAGGTTCCTCGATCGAGATGCCAAGCGCGCCCGTCTTTGCCGGCGCCGGAGAGGCAGGGCGGGCCTGGAATTCGCGAATCGCCTGGGCCATCGCCTGAATGTGCTCGGGCATGGTGCCACAGCAGCCGCCGAGGATGCGGACGCCGATGGCGGCGGCCTCGCGAGCGAACTCGGCGAAATATTCGGGAGAGGATTTGGGGTAGACGACGCGGTCGCCCATGCGCTTGGGGAAACCGGCGTTGGGCATGATCGAGACGGGCAGGCCGGCCGAGGCGGCCATTTCCCGAGCGATGGGAAGGATACGCTGCGGACCGATCGTGCAATTGGCGCCGATGGCCTGCACCTCCAACGTAGCGAGGCGCTTGGCGGCCTCGGCGGGGCGGGCGCCGTCGAAAGCCGTTCCTTCCTCGGAAAAGGTGAGCTGGGCGATGATCGGCAGGCGGCTGAAGGAACGGATGGCGCCGATGGCGGTGGCCAGGTCTTCCAGGTCAGCGAAGGTTTCCAGGATGAAGAGGTCGACGCCGCGTTCCTCGAGAGCGGCGGCCTGCTCGCGGAAGATTTCGAAGACCTCGCTCGTTTCCAGCCGGCGCACCTGGCGCGCGGCGCCGAGCGGTCCGATCGATCCGGCGATCAGCACGTCGTTCGGCGCGGCCTCGCGGGCTTCGCGGGCAATCTTGACGGCGCGGTGATTGAATTCGACGGCGCGGTCGGCCAGCCCGAGTGGGGCCAGCTTGAAGCGATTGGCGCCGAAGCTGTTCGTTTCGATCATGCGGGCGCCCGCTTCGAGATAGGCTTTATGGACGCGGAAAACGGCTTCGGCTTCGGTGGCGTTCAACTCCTCGAAGCAGCGCTGCGGGCCGGCCATCTCGTAGAGCATCGAGCCCATGGCGCCGTCGGCGAGCAGCAGGCCTTCGGCGAGTCGTTTTTGGAAGTCTTCAGTCTTCATGTCTATTTCGGGAACCGAAACGCGCAGTATACCATTGCCCATGCAGCGTGCCGGGGCCGTTGGCAGAGCGACGTGTGGCATGCAAGTACCGCAGCATCCCGACCGCGCCATATGGCATCTTAAACGGCGACGATAACCACCGGGTGAAGGGAGAAGTCGCATGGGAATATCGTTGCTACTGCTCTTTTCCGCCGTACTTTTCGGTCCGCCGCCAGGAATGGTCAACAGCATGGCCGTCGAGAGCGCCGGGAAAACGGTTCGCTCGGCCGTTTCAGTGATTGACCGGACCTACCTCCGCGCGAAGACGAACCCCGCCTGGAAGCAAGCGAAGCGCGAACTGCTCGCCGGCGACTACAGGAATCCGGTGCAGGCCTATCGGGCACTGGCAGCGCAACTGACACGCGTGAACGACCCCGATCTCTACCTGGTGAACGCGGAGGAGTTCCGGGCGCGGCAGGAAGAGCTGGAGGCCAGGCGCGTGGGAACCGGCTTGCCGTCCTTTGCCATCGACCGCGATCCGGCGACCGGCGAGGCACGGGTGGTGACGCCACTCGGAGATTCCCCGGCGGCTCGCGCGGGCATCCTGCCGCGGGACCTCATCGTTACGATCGACGGCCAGCCGACGAAGGCGATGAGCCACCAGCAGGTGATCAACGCGCTCGGCGTGCAGGCGCACGGCAAAGTGAGGTTGACGATCCGACGGAACGGACGCACACGGCGCGTGACGCTGATTCCCTCGGAGCTGCCGCTGGAGGCGGTGCAGTACGCACGGAAGACGCTGGGCAGGGAGCGGATCGGCTACATTCGGGTGCTGCTGTTTACGCCAGACGCCGGGGAGCAGGTGAGGCAAGCCGTGGTTGCCCTGCTCCGGGAGGGCGTTGACGGATTTGTGCTCGATCTGCGCGACAATCCCGGCGGACTGATGGATTCGGCCGAGCGGACGGCCAGCGTTTTTACGGCGGGCGTGCTGGGCACCGAAGTGCGGGGAAAAGGCCCGGCCACGAGGCTGGTGACGCACCGCGCGCCTGTAACCGGCAAGCCGCTGGTCATCCTGATCAACGGTGGCACCGCCAGCGCCGCCGAACTACTGGCCGGCGGCCTGCGCGACCTGCACCGAGCCGTACTGGTCGGAACGCCCACGTTCGGGCGGGGCCAGACGCAAACGTACGTGCCGCTTTCCGACGGCTATGGCGTGGTGGTGCCGAACGCCGAGATTCGCACTCGGGACGGCCATCCGTTCAAGCAAGCCGGAATCCGGCCGGACCTCGTGGCGGGCAGCGATTTTGTGCCGGAGGGGAGACGGGCGACCCGGCGGGACGCCCCGTTTCGGAAGGCGATCGCGCTGCTGGCACGCTCCTGAAGGTAGCCGAGGCACCGCTTTTCCTGTTCGCCGCATGAGGCGGCACGGCACAGAGAAGGCTTGTGCGCCACTCTTGCGGAAGAGTCAACTCCCCTTCAGGAAGTGCTTTCAGACAGCGCCTGCCCGGTAGGATGATAAGCGGACGAGAACAAGCGGTCCGGTTGTCGGGTAAGGTGGATTCAGGATGGGAAACGATCCGAAGGATTCCCAGGCGAAGTGGGACGCGGCGCTCTACGACTCCAGGCACTCCTTCGTCTGGGAGCGAGGGATGGATGCGCTCGAGCTGCTGGCGGCGCAGCAGGGCGAGCGGATCCTCGATCTCGGTTGCGGCACCGGACACCTCACCTCCCGTATAGCGGCCTCGGGCGCCAACGCGGTGGGACTTGACCATTCGGCCGAGATGATTGCCGAGGCGCGGAGGAGCTTCCCCGATCTGGAATTCGTGGTTGGCGACGCGCGGGACTTTCATTTCGAGCAGCCATTCGACGCCGTCTTTTCCAACGCAGCACTGCATTGGATTGGCGACCAGGAGTCCGTGGCGCATTGCCTGGAAGAAGCGCTCGTGCCGGGAGGGCGGTTCGTGGCGGAGCTGGGCGCGGAGGGCAACGTCGAGCGGTTGATCGAAGGGCTGCGGCGCGGTCGCGAGGCGATCGGATTCCCCGTCGAGGCGGGCTTCAACCCCTGGTATTTCCCGACGATCGGCGAATACGCCTCGCTGCTTGAAACGCAGGGTTTCGAGGTGAATTTCGCGCTGCTTTTCGACCGGCCGACCCCGCTCGATGAAGGCGAGGCGGGCCTGCGAAACTGGATCCGGATGTTCGGGTCGAATTTTTGCGCCGATCTCACGGAGAAGAAGCAGGAAGAGCTGTTCTTCGTCGTGGAACAGCAGTTGCGAAAGGAGCTGTTTCGCGAGGGGAAGTGGCACCTCGACTACCGGCGGCTACGGATCCGGGCGCGCCGGCTCGATTGACAACCGGGGTGGGGTCCATCTGAGCGGCGGAAGGGATTGCCCGCCATGGCCCCCCGGCATAGGATGGTGACGCGACCGAACGAGGAGGTGCCATGTCCTCCTGCCCGAATTGCCGTCACCGCATTGGCCTGAAGCCGATCCTGCAGTCCAACAGCCTCAGCGGCACAATCTGCCCGCGCTGCGGCCTTAACCTGAGAACGCAATACTGGAGTTCGGTGCTGCTCACACTGGTGTCCCTGTTAGCGGCGCTATTCGCGGGAAATTTCGTCCGCGACGCCGGTCCGGGATTCCCGGCCGGCCTGCTGTCGCTACTGGGCGCCTTCACGCTTGTGTACCTGGGTCTGGCGCCGGTGCTGCTGCGTTTCCGCGTGAAGCGCAAGCCGCTGACGCTGCTCGAGCGATGAGCGCAGGGCGGCCCACTTTCCGGCACCATTCCGGCAAACGGCGCGAAAATTCGGAGGAGGGCAGGGCAGAACGGCCCCGCCTCCTCCGAATGTCGTTTCGGCGCATCGTCAGAGTGACTTGCGCGCCATGCGCAGGCCGAAGGAAGCCGCCAGGGAGAGCAGGCCAAGCACCCCGATCAGCGGGAGCGGGCTTGCGGTTTCGGGCAGTTCCGTCGGCTCGGCTTGCGTTTCGGATTCGGTCTGCTCCGCGGTTTCGTTGGCTTCGTTGAGGTTCTCCTTCACCTCGGCCGGCTGTTCTTCCACTGCCGGCTTCGCTTTCACGGCGGGGTGGTGGACCCTCATGCTGCTTTCGCGATTGACCACGTTGACCGGCTCCTCGGTGATGAATGTCGCATTGACCTTCATCTCCGGGCGCAGGTCAAACGCGGTGGCCTCTTCCCCGTTGATCTTGACCGTGGCCCATTCGGGGATACGCAGGTGGTGGACCTTGTTGTTCTCGTCACGGATATACACATCTTGTCCGGCGGCGTGCCAGACGGTTCCGTTGTGGATCTCCACCGTCCGGACGATGATCGGCCGCTCGGTGGTGGTCACCGTTTCGGTGAGAACCATCCCTGGCTCGAGCTCATGAACGGACAGGGTGCCGCCGTTATGGTGGAAACGGAAGTCTTCGGGAATCAGCACCGCTTCCAGCCGTCCGTCTTCCAGGCGCGTAACGAGATGGTTGCCCTCGACGAGCACAACGGTGCTGTGCTTCAGCTGGACCTGGATCTGGTTCGATCCGGCCGATTGCTCTTCGACGGTTTTCTGCTGGGCCCAGGCGCTGCCGGCGAGGAAGCTGGCCATCGCCGCGAACGCGACAAGCCCAAGGAACCGCGTCCACTTCTTCGTCTTGTTCATTTTCTTTTCTCCCCTCCGAAAGCGTCCAATCGAGACGGACCGGAACGCTGCCGGTAATTTCCAGCCTCGCCTTGCAGCGAGGCCTCGACTACATACCGTTTCGGCGCACGGCCGAGGTAGTAGAACGGGTAACAGGTGACCAGCGTCAGGGAAGAAACCGGGCGCGGAGCCAGCACGCTCAGATTTTCGGGACTCACGACGGCGATCCGGTCGACCACGAAACGCTCGGTGCGGCCGGGCAGAAGCAACTCCACCACGTCTCCACGGCGGAGGCCTTTCAAGCCGCGGAAGAAGCCGTCGCGATGGCCGGCAATGGCCAGATTGCCCGGTTTGCCGGGCAGGGCTGTGCCCCGGATGCGGCCGACGCCGCGGTTGAGCGTGAGCGCGCCGGTGCCGTCAAAGACGGGCACGGTGAGTTCGATCGTGGGAATCCGCAGCAGAGCGAGCGGGCGGCCGGGGTCTTGCGCCAGGCTGCGGCGATAAGAGCGGACGCGACCGGCCGACCAGAGCGAGAGATCCACCTGGGCTGCGGCCCCGAGTTGCGTAGCCGGAGCCCGGGCCTTGGGGGCAGGCGTCGGGCTGGACAACCGCCGTGCCGAGGCCTCGAAACTTGCGATGGCCGTGCGCGAGGCGAAATAGCCGTCCAGCCGGGCCGCAGAGTAAAAGGTCACCAGGCCGAGTCCGGCGGCGAGTGTGGCGATTTCGAGAATCCTGAGGATTCGCAAGCGCAAAGTCGCCCTCCAAGGCCCATTTGTGAAAACGTACGGAAGTGGATTGAATGCCCCAGGGAATGCGGGCGAGTACCTGCCGTTCCGAATTCCCTACGATTTTCGGGTCGTTGGCTCTCTTTGCCCTTCAACCAGCATTCCGGCATCCAAACCGGCTTCGAGGACGACCGAGCTAAGCGGTTTCTTTGCAGCAAGGGACGGCAATTGCGGACTAGAATTGTGCGGATTTACACGGCGCACTGGGCAATTTCACCCCGTCGCGAAGCGGGGAGGAAATGCGACCAAAGAGTCTCAGATCGTGAGTTCAGCGGACCTGCTCGACCAGTTCGGCGATGGTGCTCATCAGGTCGTATTTTGTAATGATCTCCCAGTGGCCATCACCCATGTCGACGAAGACGGCCGGACCCTCGTGGCTGAGCAGAAAGGTGAGTTTGTCGACCGGTGAGTTGTGGGAAACGATGGGAAGCGGGTCGCTCATCGCTTCGCGGATGACGAGTTTGCGGAGATCCTTGCCCTGCAACGCCATGTTGAGGATCTGATCTTCGTAGATCGTGCCGATCAGGCTGTTCTCCTCGAAGACGGGCAGTTGGGAGATGTCGTGCGTCTGCATCGTGTGCAAGGCGTGGAAGACGGTCTGGTAGGGGCGGGCGATGATCAGCTCGGGGTGGCGGCCGGCTCGGCGCTTGGCGCGCAGCACGTCGTCTACGGTGAGCTTGACGCCGGACTCGGTGTAGTGGTGATCGCGCATCCATTCGTCGTTGTAGATCTTGCTCAGGTAGCGCATGCCGCTGTCGGGCAGGAAAGCGACGACGAAGTCTTCCGGACCGAGTTGCTCGGCCGCACGCAGCGCCGCGTGAACGCAGCCGCCGCCCGAGCCGCCGGTGAAAATGCCTTCTTCCTTGGCCAGGCGGCGCGTCCAGATGAAGCACTCCTCGTCGGTCACCTGCATCACGTCGTCGAGCACTTTGAAGTCCATCGTCTTGGGAAAAAAGTCTTCGCCGATGCCTTCCACCACGTAGGTGAGGGCCTTGCCGACCTTGCCGGTCTTGAAATACTCGTAGTAGAGCGAGCCGATCGGATCGACGCCAACCACTTGCACGCCGGGATTCTTTTCCTTCAGATAGCGGCCCACGCCGCTGATTGTGCCGCCGGTGCCCACGCCGCAGACGAAATGCGTGATGCGGCCTTCGGAATCTTCCCAGATCTCCGGGCCAGTGGTGCGGTAGTGGGCCTCAGGATTCATCGGGTTTTCGTACTGATTCGGATAGTAGGAATTGGGGATGTCGGTGGAGAGCTTTTTCGCCACCGAATAGTAGCTGCGCGGGTCCTCGGGCTCGACCGCCGTGGGGCAAACGACCACCTCGGCGCCCATCGCCTTGAGCAAGTCGATTTTCTCTTTCGATTGCTTGTCGTTGATGGTGAAGACGGCTTTGTAGCCGCGCACGGCCGCGACAAGGGCGAGACCCATGCCGGTGTTGCCGCTGGTGGCTTCGATGATCGCGCCGCCGGGTTTCAGCCAGCCGCGGCGCTCCGCTTCATCGATCATGGTAATGCCGATGCGGTCTTTCACCGATCCGCCGGGGTTCAGATAGTCGGCCTTCACCCAGACCGAGGCCTTCAGGTCTCCGGCGAGGCGGTTGAGCCGGATGAGCGGGGTGTTACCAAAAGCTTCGAGGATGTTATTGCAGCGCATGAAAGGAGCCTCGTTCGAAATAACTGCAGCGACGCTCAGCTTACGGGGTTCACGGCCGGCTGACAAGCGGGGGGATGGGGAATCCCGGGGAAAACCGGTTACACTACGGTGCGCCAGTGGTTCGGCGGACCTCAGAAGAAAATGTTGAGGCTCATCAGCCACAAGAGGCGGCGGGGTGGTTGGCGGACGGGCGATGTCCGTTCCTAACGGACAGAATTTCGGACCGCGGCGCATCGAAGGTTGAGGCGGCGAATGCACGGTTGGACGGGCTTGCGTGGCCAAAACCTGCCGAGTCTCGCGTGGGGGCGGAGGAACGATGAAGCGGAAGAATATTTCGAGCGGAACGCCCTGGGAGCCGATCGTCGGCTACTCGCGGGCGGTGCGCGTGGGTAAGCAGATCTGGGTGGCCGGAACGACGGCGACAGACGAAAAGGGGAAGATCGTTGGCCGCGGTGACGCGTACAAGCAGACGTTGCAGACGCTCGGGAATATCGAGCGGGCGCTCAAAAGAGCGGGAGCGGGGATGAAAGACGTGGTACGCACGCGGATCTTCGTTCGCGATATTCGCGACTGGGAAAAAGTCGGCCGAGGGCACGGCGAAATTTTCGGCAAGATCCGGCCGGCGACCACGATGGTCGAGGTGAGCGGCCTGGTTTCACCCGATATGCTGGTGGAGATCGAGGCTGAGGCGATAGCGCCGCGCTAGTCAGGTGTACGCGCGATTGCGGAACGACAACGGAGGGATCGTCATGCATGTGATTTTGTTCTACGACATCGGAGAAGACTACGTGGAGCGGCGCGGAGCTTATCGCAACGAGCATCTGGCGCTGGCGCGGCAGGCGTTCGAGCGGGGAGAACTAGTGTTGGGCGGCGCGCTGGCCGATCCGGTGGACGGCGTGGTGCTGGTGTTCCGCGGCCCCACGACGGAAGGGGCCGAAGCCTTTGCGAAGGCCGATCCGTACGTGAAGAACGGAGTGGTGAAGGGTTGGCGTGCGCGGAAATGGACGACGGTGGTGGGCGAAGGGTCGACGGCGCCGTAAGGGGCGCCATTCGCAGAGAAAGGCCCAAAGGCCGCGGCCGGCGGAGGGTCGATCGTAGTTGCTGTAACTCGCGCCCAGCGTTGAGCGGGAGACTATTTTCTTGTGCGGCGGGCGCGCCACTCCTGGGCGGTGATTTCCCAGATCTCCGATGGCAGGGGGCCGGAGACGTAGTCCCGCTCGACGGTGGCCACCAGACGCATGCGGTTCTTTTCGGAGATGCGGCGCGACGCCGCGTTCGCGACAGCCTTGGATACACGCATCAGCGGGAAGCCGAGCACGTCGAACCAGTAATCCATCGCAGCGTCGCACGCTTCGGTCATGAACCCCTGGCGCTGCCAGTTCAGCCCAAGCCAGAAACCACGATTGTCATCTTTCCTCGTCATCAAGGCAATGCCGCCAATCAGGTTTTGGGGATCGCTTCTGAGGCGCAACGTCCAGTGCCAGGCTTCGCCGCGTTCGACGGCCGGCAGGGCCACGTCGCGGATGTAGCGGTAAGCGCCGTCGGGCGGGTAAGGCCAGGGGACGATGGCGGCCAGGTAGCGTACGATTTGCCAGTGGGGAAAGAGAAGCTGAATCCGTGGCGCGTCGGCAAGCGTGAGCGGCCGGAGCAGGAGGCGCGGCGTTTCGAGCGGAGGCGTCATGACGCGGCGATGGGTGCAGAATACGCCCGTCCGGAACTGTCAGTCCACGGCGGTTGCCTGGTTGTCGAAAGCGTCAGTCAGTGGCGTCAGGCAGACCGGTTGACGGCGGCGGGCTGCGCTACAATCGGCTTGTTCATCGATGAACCAGCAGCCTCTTACGGTCCGCCTCGGTCACTACCGTTTGTTCGGTCGCCTGGCCTTCATTTTCCTATTGCTCTGCGCGATTGTGTTCGGAGCGGCAGTCGGCCTGCTCTTCGTCTACGGCATCGACCTGCCGCAAGTTCAGGAACTACAAACCTACCGGCCCGACATCATCACCGAGATCTACGCCGATAACGGCGAGCGCATCGGCACCTTCGCTCTCGAGCGGCGCGTGTTGGTCACCTACAACCAGATTCCGAAGATCCTGCGCAATGCGATCATCGCCACAGAGGACCGGCATTTCGAGGAGAACTGGGGCGTCGATTTTCCCCGGATTCTCGAAGCGGCTTGGGTGAACCTGCGCGAGGGGCGCGCCGCCGAGGGAGCCAGCACGTTGACGATGCAGCTGGCGCGAATGCTCTTCCTGACGCCGCAGAAGACCTTTCACCGGAAGATCGAAGAGACGCTGCTCTCGCTGCAGATCGAGCGGCACTATACGAAGCAGCAGATCTTTACCATGTACTGCAATCAGGTCTACCTCGGCCATGGGAACTACGGCTTCGAGGCTGCCGCGGAGTTCTATTTCGGCAAGCACCTCGATCAGGTCACGCTGCCCGAGGTGGCGATGCTCACCGCGATGATCCGTGGTCCCGGGTACTATTCGCCCACCGCGCACCCGAAACGGACGCTGCGGCGCCGGAATCTGGTGCTGCGGCTGATGTGGGAAGACGGCAAGCTCTCCCGGCATCGAATGGAGGAGGCGCAGAAACAGCCACTCGGCCTGCACCTGCAGTATCCGCGAAACGACATCGCGCCTTATTTCGTCGAGGAGGTGCGCCGGCAACTCGAAAGGCGGTTTGGCCCCAACGCCCCGTACACCGAGGGCCTGCGCGTCTACACCACGCTCGACCCAACCATGCAGCGGGCTGCCCAGCTCGCGGTCAGCGACGGTTTGCACGCCTACGAGCGGCGCCATGGATGGCGCGGCCATCTCCGCAACGTGCTCAGCGACCACCTCGGCTCGATCCGGGACTACAGCGCGGACGACTGGGATCGGCCGCTCCGCAAGGGCGAATACGTCACGGCCATTGTCACCGCCGTCGGAAGCCGCGACGCGCGACTGAGAATCAAATCCGATCGTGCGCTGCTGACGCAGCGGGAGTTCGCCTGGACGGGCCGCCGCTCGCCGAGGAAGTTCTTGAAGGTGGGCGACCTTGTGCAGGTGCAGATTGACGCGCTCAGGGGGCACGACGCCGTCGTGTCGCTCGAGCAACGCCCTCGCGCCCAGGCCGCGCTCGTCTCGATTGACAACGCCACCGGAGCCATCAAGGCGTTGGTGGGCGGCTACAGTTTCGCCCGGTCCAAATTCGACCGCGCGACGCAGGCGCATCGCCCGGTGGGCAGCTCGTTCAAGATCTACCTCTATACGACGGCTCTCGAGCGGGGCTGGACCCCCTTTGACGATATCGCCGATACGCCGTTCACGATCATGAGCGGCGGCCACCCCTATTCGCCGCACAATTACGACTACACTTTCGAGGGCACCATTCCGCTCTGGCAGGCGCTGGCGCAGTCGAGAAACGTCGCGGCGGTGCGGTTGGCCTCGAAGGTTGGACTCGAGAACGTCATCGCCATGGCCCGGCGATTCGGCATCACCGATCCGCTACCCGACTACTACCCGCTGGTGCTCGGCGCCGCCGATTTGACGCTGCTGCAGCAGACCTCCGCCTATACGGTTTTCCCCAACGCGGGCGTGCGCGTCGAGCCGCACTTCATTCGCCGCATCACCACTTATGACGGTGCGCTGATTTATCAGGCACACCCAAAGGTCTACGACGTGATTGGGCCCCACGTGGCGCATACGATGACTGCCATGCTCCAGGGCGTGGTCAAGAGCGGCACGGGCACGGCGGCCCGGGCGCTCGGCCGCCCCTGCGCCGGCAAGACAGGCACCACGCAAAACTGGACTGACGCCTGGTTCCTCGGCTTTACCCCTTCGATTACTGCCGGTGTCTGGATGGGCTACGACAACGACGCCATTTCGCTCGGGCGAGGCGAGCAAGGCGCCGAAGCCGCTCTGCCAATCTGGGTGGAATACATGAAAGGCGCGCTGAAAGGCTTGCCGGTCGAGCAGTTCTCCGGCGTGACGCCGCTCAGCCAGCTCGCCAGCGAACAAACAGCATCCACCAATCCACCGGAAAACGGCTCCCCGCAGCAGCCTCAGCAGCAACCACCAGCACCTGGCACCCACTGATCGGCCGG
>JBJKSI010000011.1:0-4781 GCA_046704165.1 Candidatus Acidiferrales bacterium | reverse complement strand
CCGCACGGCCGCGCGGGCCGACGCCCGGGAACGCGCGACCACAGCGCCCACCTGCCAGCCCAGCCCGGCCAGCCGACGGCCCAGTTCCTGTCCGACACGGCCGGATCCAACGATCGCCAGCGTCCTTTTCATCGCTGTGGTAGCATAACCCGCTTCGGCAAGTTTCTGGAATTTTCAGGAGAAGTCGCAAGACCCCGCAGTGCGGGGATCAGGGTTTTGGAGGGAGCTGAAACGCTCACAGGCGAAAGCCTGTGCCACTGGCATGAGTGCCCCTGGGACAAGCGGGGCCGCGCCGGCAAGGTGTTCAGCCGCTGGAGCCGGCCCTGGAGGGGTTTTGCGCCGGGCTTCAACTTCGCGTGCACCTCTTTGGGACCATCCTGTTAGGCGTGGTCGCCGCGTTCTGGATCCTTTACGGCGGCTACTGCCTCATTCGCATCCGGGGCATTGCCCGGCTCAGCGGATTCCCGCCTGAGCCCGGCGATCCGGAGCCGCTCGTCTCGGTGCTGGTGGCCGCGCGAGACGAGGCCCGGCACCTGCCCCAGGCGATGGCTTCGCTGCTCGCCCAGTCCTATCCCAATTACGAAGTGATTGCCGTCGACGACCGGTCGAGCGACCAGACCGGCGCCATCCTCGACGATTTCGCCCGCCGCGATCCGCGCCTGCGCGTCGTCCACGTTCGCGAGTTGCCGAAGGGCTGGATGGGCAAGCCGCACGCGCTCGAAACGGCCTACGAGCAGTCGCGGGGCGAATGGCTGCTCTTCACCGACGCCGACGTGCGCTTCCATCCCGAGGCCATCACCCGCTCGCTGCGGCTGATGCGAAGCCACAAGCTCGACCACCTGACGCTGATCGCCTCGCTCGACATGCGGGGCTTCTGGGAACACACCGCCCTCAGCTACATCGCACTGGCCTTCCTGCTGGGCATCCGGCCGTGGCTGGTCGACAAGCCGCGCGAGGGCAGCTACATGGGCATCGGCGCCTTCCAACTGGTGAAGCGGGACGCCTACGAAACCGCCGGCAGCCACCGCCGGCTCGCCATGGAAGTGGTCGACGACATGAAACTGGGCAAGATGATGAAGCTCGCCGGCTTCCCTTCGGCCGTGGGCATCGCCGAGCACTTCGTCAGCATCCGCTGGCAGGAGGGCCTGCGCAACATCACCCGCGGCCTCACCAAGAACATGTTTGCGGGCATGAGCTTCCACGTCTGGAAGGCCGTTGGCACGTTCTTCATGGTGCTGATCCTCAGCGTGCTGCCCTTCGTCGCCATCGGCTTCGCTCACGGCCTGGCGCTCGATTTCGCCATCGCCGCGTCGGTGGGAGCGATCCTCTTCAACATCGCGGTGCTGCGCGGCTCGGGCGCCAAGTCCCCGTTCTACGGCATTGCCCACCCCATCGGCGCGCTGCTTTTCAGCTGGATCGCCATGCGCTCAATGATCGTCACGCTCTGGCGCGGCGGCATTATCTGGCGCGATACGTTCTATTCGCTCGACGACCTGCGCCGCGGCAGCGTGTAATTCAGGACAGGGCTGAGCGGGCGACGCATGCGTCGCCCCTACCGCAGGCGCTTCGCACATGGCGGAGGCGGACTGGATAGTTGCCTCGCGCTGAAATTCCTGCCGGCCGAGATGGCGAGTCATCCGGATGCGCTGGAGCGCTTCCGGCGCGACGCGCGCGCAGCCTCGGCGCTGAACCATCCGAACATCCGCACGATTTACGGCATCGACGAGTTCGAAGGCCATCCCTTCATCGCCATGGAGACGCTCGACGGCCGCAAGGTGGCGTTTGGAGCGGTGGTATCGAACGCCAACGCCTGGGCGATCCCGAAGCTGCCGAAACCCCGACGGGGCAGCGTATTGCGGCGGCTGGCCCGCTGCCGTTTGGCAGTACCAGGCAGGGGCTGTCCTCCGCGAATCAGGCAGGCTTTGGGCCGTTGACGGAGTGGGGCTGACCCCCTAAACTCGGAAGAAATGGTAGCTGTGCCGTCGCTCCTCATGCTTTTCGCTTCCCCTCCAACGGGCGCCGATGCCCGGGAAAAGGGACTTGCCTACCTCGAGTCATAATCGATTTCGGGCCCTGCTCGAATCCGCTCCCGACGCCGTTGTCATCGTCAGCGGTGACGGCAGAATCTCGCTCGTCAACCAGCAAACCGAGAAGCTGTTCGGCTACAGCCGGGAGGAACTGGTCGGGCAGCCGGTGGAGTTGCTGGTTCCCGCCATATTCCGTGACGAGCACGCGCGGCAGCGCACCACGTATGCCGGCAATCCTCACCCCCGTCCCATGGGCGTCGGCCTGCACTTCTTCGGGCTGCGCAAGGACGGCCGCGAAATTCCCGTCGAGATCAGTCTGAGCCCGGTGGAGACGGAGGGCGGCTTCGAGATCTACAGCACCATCCGCGACACCAGCCAGACCCGTCGCCTGGAAGAGGAGCTGCGCGCCGCCAAGAAGGACCTGGAAATTCGAGTCGCCGAGCGCACCGCCGAATTGGGCCAAACCGTCCAGGCGCTGGAAAGCGAGATGGCCAATCATCGCGCCGCCCAGGAAGAGCTGGCGCGCGAGCGGGACCGCGCCAAGAGCTACCTGGATATTGCCGACGTCGTGCTGCTGGCGCTCGACCGCGCCGGCCGCATTCTGCTGATCAACAAAAAAGGACTCAGGCTGCTTGGCTATCCAGAAAAGGAACTGCTGGGCCGCGACTGGTTCGACACGTGCATGCCGGAGCACAGCCGCTCGGAGGCGCGCGGCGTTTTTGCGAAACTCCTCGACGGCGAGCTGGTGGAATCCACCGAGCACCCGGTCATCAGCCGCAGCGGCGAGGAGCGCCTCACCGTCTGGCACAACTCGATCGTGCGCGACCGCATCGGCAACATCCTGGGGACGCTCAGCTCGGGCGAAGACGTGACCGAACAACGCCGCTCCGAGGAGGCGGTCCGCCGGCTGGCCTCGATCGTGGAATCCTCCGACGACGCGATCATCGGCGAAACGCTCGACGGCATGATTCTCAGTTGGAACGGGGGCGCCGAGCGATTCTACGGCTACACGGCGAGCGAGGTGATCGGCCGCCCCATCACCCTGATCGCTCCGCCAGACCGTCACGACGAGATGGCCGAAATCCTCGAACGCCTGAAAGGCGGCGAACGGATCCGCCACTTCGAGACCCGGCGCGTGGCCAAGGACGGCCGTCGTGTCGACATTTCGCTTTCGGTCTTTCCCGTGGTGGACGCCGAGGGCAAAACCGTTTCCGCCGCCAACATCGCCCGCGACGTCACCGAGCGCAAGCGCATGGAAGAGCAGCTCCGCCAGTCGCAGAAAATGGAGGCGATCGGCCGGCTGGCCGGGGGCGTGGCCCACGATTTCAACAACCTGCTGGGCGTGGTCCAGGGCGAAAGCGAGCTGCTGCTGGCCGAGAAGGACATGCCGGAAAGGCAGCGCGCCGCCGTGCAGAGCATCCGCGAGGCGGCCGAGCGCGCCGCTTCGCTGACGCGCCAGCTGCTCGTCTTCAGCCGCCAGCAGGTGATCGAGCCGCAGGTGCTGAACCTGAACACGGTGCTCAACAACGTGGAGAACATGGTGCGCCGGCTCGCCGGCCCGGAAATCGTTCTCCACTTCGTCCGCGCCGACAAACTGGCCAGCGTCCGCACCGATCCCAGCCAGATCCTGCAGGTGATCCTGAACCTGATGGTGAACGCGCGAGACGCCATGCCGGACGGCGGCCGCATCCGCGTCGAAACCGCCAACGTCACGCTCGACGAGTTCTACGCCAGCACCCACCCCGGGACTCAACCCGGTCCGCACGTGATGCTTTCGGTCGCCGACAATGGTCCTGGCATGGAGCCGGACGTGCTCTCGCACATCTTCGAGCCGTTTTTCACCACCAAGGACGAGGGAAAGGGCTCCGGCATGGGACTGGCCACCGCTTACGGCATCGTTCAGCAGAGCGGCGGTTCCATCTGGGCCTATAGCGAGCCGGGCAACGGATCGCTCTTCAAGATCTTCCTGCCCGCAGTGCCGGACGGCGAAGCTTCCGCTCCGGAAGAACAGGCCGGCGGCGAAAATCCCGAGGAGTTCCCGCGGGGCTCGGAAACCGTGCTCGTGGTGGAGGATTCGCGGCTGCTCCGCCACGTTACGAGCGAATTTCTCACTCGCCTCGGCTATACCGTGCTCGCCGCGGAGGACGGCGAGGCCGCGCTTTCCGCCGCCCGCGAGCACATGGGCGGGATCGATCTGCTGCTCACCGATCTCGCCATGCCCCGCATGAACGGCCAGCAACTGGCAGAGCGTTTGCTGGGCGAGCGCCAGAACGTCAAGGTGATCTTCACTTCGGGCTACGCCGGCTCGGCGCTCCAGGACCGCAATCTTCCGGCCGGCGAAGATTCCTTCCTCGAAAAGCCTTTTACCTGGCAGAACCTTGCGCTGAAAGTGCGGCGCGTCCTGGATCGCTAGCCGCGCCAGTGGCGCGGAGATCGGGCGCCGCGGCGTCGGCAAAACGGGCGACCACAAGACCCCTACCACGGGACGCGACGAATTCTGCGGCAGATCCACTGACGTTGCGGTGAAATTTCGGCGGGATGGGCGGGGGCTAACGCTTCTTGCGGCGGCGCTGGGTCCGGCCCGCAGGCTGGCCGGCGGCGCGGGCATCGGGTGCGGCGGCGACCTGGGTTTCGGCTTCCGCGGCAGGCTCGCCTGTTCCCGCCAACGCACCGCTTTCTGGCGGCTCCGGCTCAGGCGATTCAGCGGGACCGGTGAAAAATTCGAGTTGACGCTGTTAAAGGGCGCGGATGCGG
>JBJKSI010000010.1:0-5176 GCA_046704165.1 Candidatus Acidiferrales bacterium | reverse complement strand
TCCTGAGGCCAAACCCCGAACCAGGAGTCTTGGGCGAGAGAGAGATAATCCTCTACGACACAAGCCCGGGCGGGGCAGGATACGCGCGGCAGCTTGGGACTCGCGTTAGAGAACTTTTCGTCGCTGCTTCTGCTCGCTTGGCCAGATGTCCCGGCGACTGCCAAGACAGCTGCTACGCTTGCCTCCGAGAATATCGCAACCAGGTATTCCACGCGCGCCTCCACCGCCGGAGAGCGTCTGAGGGCTTCTCAGCCTTCGTCGAGGCGAACTTCAACCTAAGCAGAGCCAATCCGTGAACCTCGAGACGCCGACCAACCCCGGGGAGTGGCTGACGGGACAGGGGCCCATCGTGGCAGCAATCTTCGAAGAAGCACTAGACGAAATGCAAACCAAGGGCTTCCGGATGCGCGCTGGAAGTACGGAACCCCGCCTCGACGAATCGCGCCACTACAGGAGAGCAAGCGTCATTCCCTCCCGGTTTGCGCGCGTACGAGGAAGGGAACTTCTCTGCTTGCTGCTTGAAGCAACCACAGCACACAGCACTGCCCACTATGTGGTCGGAGTCGAGGCCTCCGGAGATTTCGTGTTCGACGCATTCCGAAGGTTGGCCCTAGGAAGCCCCGAAGCATGGGAGGCGGCCTTCCTAAAAGCCGGCCTGTGGATCACGCTCGCAGGACAATCACGGCCCTTCACCCAAAGCTCACAGATCTTAGGCGAGATTAGCTCCAAAGTGCAGATTGCCGCAGCGTTTCCGCCCTCCCTGGCCGGCAGAACCTTGAAGCAAGCCGTCATGATCCTCGGACTGCTATACAGAAGCGCTATCGATGAGTTCTCGGCTTCGGGCAGAATGCCAACCATGGTTTCCCTTCTAAGACTCGACCTTGGCGGATACCTACCGAGATTTCAGAGAATAATTCCCCCCTAGCCATAGCAGCGACACCCAAGGATGAAGGCCCTCCCTTGAAGCCCCCCAAGCCACCGGCGCTAATTACTCAGAGCCTGCCATTGCCGGAACACTCGCCGCCCGCTAAACTATTCCCGCAGGGGTTGATTCTCAAAAGCCTCGCCGAGGTACTTTCGTCGCCCGGTAACACCCCATACAATCCGCAATGGCGTGACACCCTCCGCTGTACGTTGTATTCATAGCAAAGGACTTATCCGGAAACTTGCTCGACACCGTGTGACACCCTCCCGAGCTGATTCCGGCAACCGAATATCATGACAGGGAAGGTCTTGACGCACCCCAACCAGTGGCCAAACCGCCGGCAAGACGCCGGCAAGTCACCAGCCACTAACCGCTGGTCACTGGCAGCTGTCTTTAGCGGCCCGGGATGATCGTCATGTTCTGGAGGGTCTCGATCCGCTTCTCCAGCGGCGGGTGGGTGCTGAAGAGTTTGCCAAAGGTAGTGGAAATCGACCGCCGGGCCGAGAGCGGCGCAACGATGAAGAGCGACGAGGTGGTTGGCGAGACGTTCATCGGAATCCGCTTGTTATAGGCTTCGAGTTTCCGCAGTGCGCTGATCAGGCCGTACGGATGGCCCACCATCCTCGCGCCGGAGGCGTCCGCCTGGTATTCCCTCTGGCGCGAGATGCCCAACTGCAGCAGCATCGCCGCAAACGGAGCCAGAATCAGCATCGCCAGCGCAACGACGACGTCGCCCATGCCTTCGTCTTCCCGCCCGCCGAAGGCTCCGAATATCATGGCCCAACGGCCCATCATGGCGATCCACGTGATGGCGCCCGCGACGGTGGCGGCGATCGACGTGGTCAGGATGTCGTAATTCTTCACGTGCGAGAGCTCGTGCGCGATCACGCCTTCCGTCTCGTCGTCGTTCATGATCTGCATCAGGCCCTGCGTCACGGCCACCGAGGCGTGGTGCGGATTCCGGCCGGTGGCAAAGGCATTCGGCGCCTGGGAAGGGATCATGTAGAGCTTCGGCATCGGCAGGCTCGCCTTGCCGCACAGCCGCTCCATGATTTCGTAGAGGCGCGGAGCCTGCTCGCGGCTCACGGGCTGGGCGCCGCTGGTCTTCAGGGCGATCTTGTCCGAGTAGAAGTAGGCGATCCCGTTCATCAGGATGGCAGCGCCCAGCGCGATCGTCACGCCGACCCGGCCGCCAAACACCATGCCGATGAAAAGCAGCAACAGCGTCATCGCCGTCAGTAGGAATGCGGTTCGAAAAGTTCTCATTGTCCCCTCGCCCTGCCCCGTTCAAGCCTAGTCTAGGCTGGCCCGGAAGCCGGGTCAAATCCTTCGGTTTTGTCTAATCGACGGGCGTTTCCCCGGCCTCGGCTCCCGCCACCGGCCACCCGGAAGGGCGGCTCGACGGCGGTGGCCAAAATCCGGGGCAGGCACAAGCCACGCCAGATTATTGGATGCGCTTCGCGCATTTCCGGCGTCAGGCCGCGGTCTCCCTGGCCTCGTCCCGGCTGAACTTCATCCGGTCCGATCGCGGATCGACGCTCACCCGGACCCGTTCGCCGGGAACGACGTGGCCTTCGAGCACTTCCATCGCCAGCGGATCGAGCACCAGCCGCTGGATCGCCCGGCGCAGCGGCCGCGCGCCGAAGGCAGGGTCGTAGCCCTCGCGCACCAGTCGCTCCCGCGCGGCCGGATCGAGCACGATCGAGATCTCGCGCTCTTCCAGCCGGCGAGCCAGCTGCTCGATCTGCAGGTCGATGATCTGGTCGAGCTGGTCGCGGCCGAGCGGGTTGAACAGCACGATGTCGTCCACGCGGTTCAAGAACTCCGGCCTGAACGTCGACCGCAGCGCCTCGGTGGCAAGCTCGCGGGCGCGCTCTGCGTCGCGGCCGGCCCACTCGCTGATGGCGCTCGAGCCGACGTTGCTCGTCATAATCAGCACCGTGTGGCGGAAATTCACCACGCGGCCCTTGCCGTCGGTCAGCCTGCCATCCTCCAGGATCTGCAGCAGGATGTTGAAGACGTCCGGGTGCGCCTTTTCGATCTCGTCGAACAGAACCACCGCATACGGCCGGCGGCGAACCTGCTCGGTCAGCTGGCCGCCCTCCTCGTAACCGACGTAGCCCGGAGGCGCGCCGATCAGCCGCGCCACCGAATGCTTCTCCATGTATTCCGACATGTCGAAGCGGATCATGGCGCGCTCGTCATCGAAGAGGAATTCGGCCAGCGCCCGGGCCAGTTCCGTCTTGCCCACGCCGGTCGGCCCCAGAAAGATGAACGAGCCGATCGGCCGGTTCGGATCGGAGAGCCCTGCGCGGCTGCGGCGCAGCGCGCTCGAAACGCGAGCCAGCGCGTCTTCCTGGCCCACCACGCGGTGGCGCAGGCGCTTTTCCATGTGAACGAGCTTCTCCACTTCGCCCTCGAGCAGCCGGCCGACCGGGATGCCGCTCCATTTGCTGACGACGCGGGCGACATCTTCCTCGTCGACCTCTTCCTTCAGCATGCGCTGGTCTTTTTGCAGTTCGGCCAAGTGCTCCCGAGCTTGCCGCAGGTCGCGCTCGGCCTGGGCCAGCTTGCCGTAGCGGATTTCGGCCACGCGGTTCAGGTCGCCCGTCCGCTCGTAGCGCTGCTCGTCGGCCTTCAGCTGTTCGATCTGCTCCTTCAGCCGGCGCAGATTGCCGACAGCCTTCTTTTCCGTTTCCCACTGCGCCTTCAGGCCGCTCGACCGCTCGCGCAGTTCGGCCAGTTGGCTGTCGATCTGTCCCAGCCGTTCGCGGGAATGCTCGTCGGATTCCTTTAGCAGCGCCTGGCGCTCGATTTCGAGTTGCATCACGCGCCGCTCCACTTCGTCGATCTCCACCGGCATCGAGTCGATTGCCATGCGGAGTCCTGCGGCGGCTTCGTCCACCAGGTCGACCGCCTTGTCGGGCAGGAAGCGGTCCGCGATGTAGCGCTCGGAAAGCGTCGCGGCCGCCACCAGCGCCGCGTCCTTGATCCGCACGCCGTGGTGGACTTCGTAACGCTCCTGCAGACCGCGCAGAATGGCGATGGTGTCTTCGAGCGAAGGCTCGGCCACCAGCACGGGCTGGAAGCGGCGCTCGAGTGCGGCGTCCTTTTCGATGTACTTGCGGTATTCGTTCAGCGTGGTTGCGCCGATCGCGCGCAGCTCGCCGCGAGCCAGCGCGGGCTTCAACATGTTCGAGGCGTCGATCGAGCCTTCGGCCGCGCCCGCGCCGACCAGCGTATGCAATTCGTCGATGAACAGGATCAGCCGGCCCTCGGATTCGGTGATCTCCTTCAGCACGGCTTTCAGCCGGTCTTCGAATTCGCCGCGGTATTTCGTGCCGGCGACCAGAGCGGCCAGATCGAGCTGGACGATCTCTTTCGGCTTGAGAATTTCGGGAACGTCGCCCGATACGATGCGCTGCGCCAGACCCTCGACGATCGCCGTCTTGCCGACGCCCGGCTCGCCAATCAGCACCGGATTGTTCTTGGTGCGGCGAGCGAGGATTTGCATCACGCGCCGGATCTCTTCGTCGCGGCCGATCACGGGATCGAGTTTGCCGCGGCGGGCCTGATCGGTCAGGTTGCGGCCGTATTTTTCGAGCGCGCGATAAGTAGTTTCAGGCGTCTGGCTGGTGACGCGATGGCTGCCGCGCACCGAGACGAGCGCCTGGAGCACGGCCTCGCGCGATGCGCCGAGTCGGTTGAGAATCTGTCCGGCAGGATCCTTGTCCATGCTGGCAATGGCGAGCAGCAGGTGCTCGGTGGATACAAACTCGTCGTGAAAATGCGATGCCTCGTCAAAGGAGCGCTTGAGGACCTCGTCGCTCGCGGGACTCAGATATTGCTGCACCATGCCGCTGACCTGGGGCAGGCTGGACAGTTGCTGTTCGACCTCGGCGGAGACGGCCTCAGGCCGCACGCCCAGCTTGGCCAGAACGGGCCGGACGACGCCCTCGTCCTGGGCGAGCAATGCGGCGAGCAGGTGCAGCGGCTCGATCTGTTGGTGATGGCGCTCACCGGCAAGTTCTTGCGCCCGGCCGAGCGCTTCCTGCGCTTTGACGGTCAATTTGTCCATGCGAAGCATCTGATTCCCCCGATTCCCTGAATCTGCTATGAGAAACTTACGCCGGGCCGGCGCGGGCCGGGGGGGGCCGGCCCGGCGCCCCTGCATTTCGTTCCTGCTACTATGGTCACTCACTTGCCGGCATTCACCGCAATTTTGATTTTCTTCGGCTTTGCTTCTTCGCG
>JBJKSI010000009.1:0-3807 GCA_046704165.1 Candidatus Acidiferrales bacterium | reverse complement strand
GGATAGAGTGTTGGTTTCCGAAGCCAAAGGTCACAGGTTCGACTCCTGTCGGGCGCGCCAGTTACATCAAGGGCATAGGGAAACCTGAGCCCTTGTCATTTCTGCAACTGTGCCGTAAATATGACGTGAGCCGCATTTGGCGACCCAGGCTGAGACGGGGTTACTGCAGGCATTCGGCCGAACTACTCGCCGAGCGCCTCTCCTGCCGGCTTCATCGCTTTCTTGGCCGGATTCGGTATCCGAGAGTCAGCAAGTTGCGTAAGCACCGAGACCTAACTACGGGTTAGAGAGACTACGCACATCTACATCTAGTCGTTCCCCAAGAAAGGCTGAAGTCGGGCGAGCACATCATCCGGCGCTTCCTCCGCGAGATAATGGCCGGACTCCACCGCGCCGCCCGTCACTTCGCCGGCGCAGTAACGCCTCCAGACCGCGAGCGCGTCGTACCAAGCTTCGATTTTCGCCTTGCGCCCCCACAGCACGAGCATCGCGCATCGCAGCTTCTCGCCCGCCGCGCGGCTCGCACGGTCGTGCTCGAGATCGATCGTCGCCGCAGCGCGGTAGTCCTCACACATGCCCCGTATCATCTCGGGGGTGTGGATCGCCTGCATATAGTCCGCAAGCGCTTCGGGCGCGAAGAAGCCGGGCGGTTTAGGCTCGCGCGAAGTATGCGCGCGCCACCAGGCGTCGGGAGCGGCGCAGATCACGTTCTCCGGAAACGGGTGCGGCTGTGCGAACCAGAACCAATGGTAGTAGCCAAGCCCGAACGCCATATCGGCGTGCTCGAAATGCTCGAGCGTCGGAATAATGTCCATGACGCAGAGTTTCAGGACTCGCCGCGGATTATCCAGCGCAAGCCGATGGGCGACGCGCGCGCCGCGATCATGCGCGGCAACCAAGAACGTCTCGTGGCCGAAGTGCGACATGAGCTCTGCCATGTCGCGCGCCATTTCACGCTTGGCGTACGCAGCGTGATCCGGCGTGGCGGGCGGCTTGAAGGAGCCGCCGTAGCCGCGCAGGTCGGGACAGTAGACTGTGTGGCGTTTGGCGAGTGCAGGTGCGACCTTATGCCACATCGCGTGCGTCTGCGGGTTGCCGTGCAGTAGAAGTAGCGGGGGACCGTCGCCGCCGCGCCGCAGGCGTAGCCGACCGCCGGCGACCTCAACGTGCTCGAGTGCGAATCCGGGAAAGAACATGCGAAGAATTATGGCCCACATTCTTCATCCTGTCGGGCGCGCCAATTCTTCAAGTACTTACGAGGCCGCGACCGAATCTGCTTTCGCAGAACGCAGCTCAACCGTAGATACTTCGCGCGCCACGACAGGAAGTGGCGAAAACTGCTCGACGTTTTGCACCGAATGCTCGCCCGAAAAGTCGCAAGCGGCGCGGGGCATGCGAATCATGATTTCGGCTTCGTTGGCTTGGTGACCGCGGTGGCGGCACTCGGCTGGGCGAGCATCTGGATGAAGGCGCGGGCAGCTTTGGAGAGATACTTCTCCCTGCGCCAGATAGCCGAGAAATCTCTCCGCCAACTGCCGCCGCTCAACCGAATCGACGCCACGTGGCCAATCGCGATTTCCCGATCCGCCGCCCGCCGTGACACCACCGCGACACCCAGTCCGGCACTTACTCCCCGAATCAGGGCCTCCGTGTTTCCATACTCCATGGCGCGGGCCGGCCGCACGCCATGCTTGGACAGTCGCTGCTCGATGAAGGAGCGCGTCCCGGAGCCGAGCCTTGGCAGCAGGAACACATGGTCGAGGAGCTGGGGAAGCGAAACGGTTCGCCTCCCGGCCCAGGGGTGGTCGGGAGGGACAATCGCCACAAGCTCGTCAGCCAGGAAAGGCCGGACGAAAAGACGAGCGTCGTGCACAGCGTCGCATACGACGCCCAGATCCACCGCGTTGCCGAGTACCCGCTGGACGGCCTCGTCCTCGCCGACGAGGTCGACCCGGAGTTCGATGCGGGCGTAGCGCGCCTGGAAGCCGGCCAGAATCGGCGGCAAGACGTAGGTACCGGTCATGAGGCAGGCAGCGACATTGAGCTGGCCGGCGGGTTCGGCCGGTCCCTCCACTTCCGCGATCCGCGCCTCCGCATCCCGAATCACCCGAACGACCTCCCGCGTAGCCTCGTAGAGTGCCTTTCCGGGCTGGGTGAGCACCACGCGCTTCCCCAGCCGATCGAACAGCTTCGTTCCGAAATGCTCCTCCAGCTGCTTCACGTGTTTGCTGACTCCGGGCTGGGTCAGGCACAGGAGGTCCGCCGCCCGAGTAAAACTCTCCGCTTCCGCCACGGCGTGAAACACCAGGAGCCGGTTCAGGTTGGGGACCGTCGGCTGCTGCCACATCGATAACTCCAGGTGATCGCAAGAGTCCAACAAGCAATTTGATTCATACGACTTTTCGCGCCAATATGCAATCGGTCTTCGATTGCGGGCCGGGCCTGCCGATCGTCAACATGCGCCGGGGACCCCGCGCGACAACTGAATTGGAGGATGTGCCATGGACCGGAAGGAAGAGGCGACGATCCGATACTACGAGCAGGAACTGGGCTGGGTTCCGCCATTTGTGCGCGTGTTGGCGAAATACTCTCCGGCTTCGCTCGACGGATACCTCGCGATGCGCAGAGCGGTGTCGCGGACCCCCCCGGAAGGGGCGCTTCCCAAGAAGATCAAGGACCTGATATTTGCCATCTTGGATTGCGTCGCCGGCGACGTAAATGGGGCCAAGGCACATGCGGTGGCGGCAATCGACGCAGGCTTGACGATGAACGAGCTCGTCGAAGGGTTCGTGATTGCCGCCATGGTCACGGGTATCCCGACGTTGTGCAAACTGGGCGTTCAAGCCATAGATGCGGCCGAGGCCAGGCTCGGGGCGAAACAGTTCTCCCCTGCGGCAGCCACTGAGTAAAGAAGCGGCTGCGGCGCGCAATTCAAAGGCGCTCACCGTAACTGTCGAGGGGCTCTTCGACTCCCGGAGTGCGCCTTGACGCGGGAAGAAACTTTCATGCGGACTTCCCGGGCGACTCCCGATTCGTGATGCCGGTGCCACGGACGGCACCGGCTTGACTCGGATTGTTATTTCGATAATAATCGAAACATGGAAATTATCACCGCTTCCGAGCGCCTGGCTGCGCTCGGCCACGAGACGCGCCTCGCCATCTTCAGGCTACTCGTTCAAGCGGGGCCGGATGGAATAAATGCCGGCGCCATCGGCGAGCAGCTCGACATTCCGGCCGCAACGCTGTCGTTTCACCTTTCTCACCTCAACCGCGTCGGATTGATCAAGGGGCGGCAGCAAAGCAGGTTCATCTATTACGTGGCCGACTACGCTGCGATGGACGAATTGCTGTCCTATCTCACTGAAAACTGCTGCCAGGGCAGCGCTTGCTTGCCGAAGAGTGGTGTGGTTGCCCTTTCCAAACCCGGTTCGCGGCGCAAGGCTGCGCGCTAGCGGAGCAATTTCATGACAGAGCGCATTTTCAATGTGCTTTTCCTGTGCACCGGCAATTCGGCGCGGAGCATACTCGGAGAGGCCATTCTCAATAAAAAAGGTGGAACCCGGTTTCGCGCCTACAGTGCGGGCAGCCATCCGAAAGGCGAGGTCAATCCCTTCGCCATCGAGCTGCTGCGGAAACAGAGCTACCCGGTCGATGGGCTGCGCAGCAATAGTGGGGATCAGTTCGCCGCCGCCGGCGCGCCGAATCTCGATTTCGTCTTCACGGTGTGCGACAACGCCGCGGGCGAGGTGTGCCCGATCTGGCCCGGTCAGCCGATGACTGCGCACTGGGGAATCGAAGACCCTGCGG
>JBJKSI010000008.1:0-192006 GCA_046704165.1 Candidatus Acidiferrales bacterium | reverse complement strand
ATTGGCGCAGGCGATCAGCAACACCAAGCCGACCGCGCCAAACAGCACCAGCAGTGGCGTGCTCGCGTGGTTCACGAGATCCAATTTCATCGACCGAACCTGAAATCCCCAGCCCTTGTCCGCCTTGGGAAAGGCGCGAGCCAGACGGGCGCCGATCGTGTTCAGCTCGGCTTGAGCCTGCGCGATGGTGCTGTCCGGGGCCAAACGGCCAACGACGGGGTAGCCGTGATTGTCCCGTGCCGCCAATTCTGCCGGGGTGGGCACAAAGGGCAGCCAGAGGTCGGTGCCAGTCGGAAAATTGAACCGTCGCGGCATAACACCGACGATCGTGTAGCCGGCGCCGTTGAGCTGGATGCTGAGGCCAATTACGTGCGGATCGGCGCCGAAGTGCTTCCGCCAAAAAGCACCGCTCAGGATCACGACGTTGTTGTGGCCGGGCTGGGCCTCGCTCGGCAGAAAAGTGCGGCCGTAGATGGGTGCGATACCAAGCAGTGGGAAAAAGTCGCGAGAAACTTGCGTGGCCAGGAGATGCTCAGGGACGCCATGGCCGCTGAGATCGACACTTGTAAAGTTGTAGGGAGCGAGGCGCTCGAAACTCCGGCATTCCTTGCGCACGTCGGCGAGATCGGGGAGCGAAAGGCCAAGATTCGGGAAATCGAAAACGTCGCTGTGGGCCCACAGGTCCACCAGTTGCGAGGGGTGAGGATAAGGCAGTGGGCGGAGCAGCAGGCTTCCACCATCGAAAAGATGGCGGTGTTGGCGCCGATGCCGAGGGCGAGCGTGACGATGGCGACGATCGTGAAGCCGGGGGATTTGCGGAGCATGCGAGCACCGTAGCGGACGTCTTGCCAGAGCGATTCGACCGCGCGCTCCCACCCCACGTCGCGGACCCGCTCCTTCACCGCCTCCGCGCTGCCCATTTCGACGCGCGCGGCGCGCACCGCCTCTTCCCGGCTCATTCCCGTGCGCATCTTCGCTTCGGCCACCGCATCGAGGTAGCTGCGCAACTCCTCGTCCACCTCCCGCTCCGCGGCGCGTTTGCGGAAAAACACCCGCAGACCCGCAAATAAGCCCTTTAGAAATGCCATGGCACCTTCCCCTTGCCGGGCAACGCCCGCAACACCTCAAACTGGTAGGGGCGACCCGTCGGTCGCCCCTTTTCCCACAGCCTCAACCAAGACCCGCTACGTGGTTTCGAGGATCCGCGCAATCGCCGCGATCTGCCTGCTCCATTCCCGCTTCTCGCTCGCTAGCGCTTTCCGTCCACGCTCGGTCAGCAGGTAGTACTTCGCGCGTCGGTTGTTCTCCGTCGCGCGCCATTCGGTCCGCAGCAGCCCCGATCTCTCCAGCCGGGTAAGGGCCGGAAACAGCGAGCCGGCATTCACGCGGAATACGCCGCGGCTCATCTGCTCGATCCGTACCGAGATGCCGTAGCCGTGCAGCGGCTCGAGCGCCAGCGTCTTCAAAATCAGCATGTCGAGTGTGCCCTGAACCAGGGCGGAAGACCTTGATGGCATAGGATGCGCTTCTCCTCTAGATTCTCCAGAGGAACGATACGCCACTTCTCTAGATTGTCAAGAGGGCAAACTGGAAGTCAGAATGGAGGCACGGACTTCGGCCTGTGGTCTTCCGTTACCAAGCCGCTACACAGCCGAGTTCCGTTCCCCGCCGGCCGTGAGGCGCAAGAGCCACTTCAGTAATGACCGTTGTCTTCTTCCAAAGCCTCGGCTGCCACACACGCCGCGCTCGGTTCCACCGCCGGCCGCTTTTCCCACGCGCTCGTCTGCCAGTTGTCCGCGCGACGCACCGGCGGCGTCCACGGCGGCAAGGGAATCCGCAGGTAAACGGAAAGCGAGTGAATGTACGGCTCGTAAAGTCCTCGCAACGCCATCAGCCGTCGGGCAGCGTTCTCGGGATCCCGCAGGCGCAACCCGGAACCTTCGAGATGGCGGGCTAGATCCTCAAATCGCTCGTTCGGTAGCCGATCGACAGGCGGCTTGCGCGGCGGAGTACTGAACACCTGCGCCAGATCCACCACCGCGTGCCGTGCCATAGCAAACGTGAGTTCCGCCTGCCGCTCGCAAGCGCCTTCCAGTCCCACCCGCACGATCGCGCTCGTATCTAGAATCGCCGAGAGTGCCGCTAGCCACGACTGGTTGCTATGCTGCGACCGGAAATACGCCAGCACCGGATAGGAAAGATGGCTTTCGAGCAGTTCGGCCGACCATCGCTCCCAGTCGTGCAACAATTCCCTCAGCTGCTGCTGCCCGTAAGGGTCGGCGTGCCTGCGCAGCAGTTCACCCGCCGATGGCGGTGACCCCGCCCGCGCGTCGAGCAGCGATACCGCAATCTCCCTGCGCGAAAAGGCTTGATAGATCACCGGCACGTACCCGATCACCACCGCGAGGAAACCGAATCCTGTCCCCGCTTCCGCCACGGTTATGAATTTCCCCAGATGCGTCACCGGCGCCACGTCGCCCAGTCCCAGCGTGAAGAACGTCGTCCCGCTAAAATACAGCGCGTGCATCACACCACCGCTTGCGCCCAACCTTCTCGTCAACGCCAACACCCATTCGAGCAGTCCGAATCCGGTCACCAACCCTGCCGCCCAAAGGGCTAGCAACTGCAGCAGCGAGAGCGGCCCGTAGTAGCTCAGAAACGTCTCACGCCGCCGCACCGGCAGCCGCTGCGCCATGGCCGACCACGGTCGCCAGGTGCATCGGTAGAAGAGGCGGGTGAGCTTGAAACGCCGAGACACCCTCCGTGGCAACACGATCGTCTCGAACGAGTCCCACAAAACGCCCCCGATCAGCACCAGGCCCATCACCAACGCAAAGGTCTTCATCGCGCCACTCCAATGGCCCGCGGCAAGCCTGCAGGCGCTTCGAGCTGAAAGCACAATGGCAGCCACTTCTGCCGGGGTCCCCTTACACTGCCTGCTTTGATGATCCGTGAGCCATCCCGGGCTCGCGACGCCGCGCCCGGCCGGCTGGGTCCCCATCCGGCCAGCGTTTTTTGCCCTTTTCGCATCTTCCCGCCGGCCCCGATTTGATAAATTTCCGCGCTTGGCGCAATGCTTGTCTTTCGGCCACACTTCAGGGGCGCGTTCGGGGAGGCGAAAATGGCGAAAATTGATCTGCGCCCGATGACCTTAGGCGAAGTTCTCGATCGTACCTTCTCGCTCTACAAGGAAAATTTCTGGCTCTTCGCCGGCATCATCGCCATCCCCTATCTGATCGTGGTCATCTTCACCCTCTTCTATTCGTCTGCCCTAAACTCCTCGCTGCCCGCGTCGGGCACAAAGTATTCGCCGGCGGCGTTCATGCATTTCTTTGCCACTACGCTGGGTGGCGCCGTGCTCTTCGGGCTGATTTATCTCTTCGTCTTCGCTGCCGCCCAGGCCGCCACGGTGATTGCCGTATCCGACCTCTATCTGGGCCGCCCGGCCAGCCTGCACGAATCCTACAATCGCATCCGCGGCCACATCGTCACGGTACTTCTCGTGATGGCGCTGGTCTTTCTGGTTGCACTGGCGTTACCCATTGTTCCGGCGATGCTGTTCGCCTCTCTCCATGTGCCGATTCTGATGGGACTGTCGCTCATCCTGCTCCCGATCGCCTCGGTCGTCTGGCTTTGCCGTACGGCCGTCGCCGTTCCCGTTGCCACACTCGAAAACAAGGGCGTCACCGATTCGATTCTGCGCAGCATCACCCTGACCCGGGGCAGCGCCGCGCAGATCTTCGCCGTTTACGTGCTGATGGCATTCCTTTCGCTCGTCACCTCGCTCGTCTTCCATCTCCCGTTCCTCATCGCCATGGGATCTCCTTTCAAGCCCCACGCGCTCTCGCTGACCATGCGCATCCTCGACGGTCTGGCCAGCTGGGTTTCCGGGGTGATCGTGGCGCCGATCGGAACGATCGCGTTCGCGTTGATCTACTACAACCAGAGGATTCGCAAGGAAGCCTTCGATCTCGAGCAGTTGATGGCCTCGCTCGGGCCCGGCGAGACGCCGCGATCGCCTTCTCCAGCCTGATTCCTCGACGTTCAGGCACGTGACGCCGCCGTGTTCCGCGGCCTGCCGGGCACGATCGTCGTTCCCCATCTGCCGTGGAGGTTTGCATTCGCCACCACCTCCCGAATAGAGCTTGCTTCGCCCCCGAGCACTGTGTTTACATCGGCCCCGATCCGAACTAGCCCGCGGGGGAGGCGACCATGGCGAATATGGATTTGCGCCCGATGACGCTGGGCGAAGTTCTCGACCGCACTTTTTCGCTCTACAAGGGCAATTTCTGGCTCTTCGCCGGCATCGTTGCGATTCCCTGCCTGCTCCTCGTGTTTGCCAGCCTGCTCTCCTCTTCGACGAGCACGGCCACCGTCGCCATCCCGGCCACTCAAGGTTTCTCCGCGCACGTGGGGTACTCGATTGGCTCGGCGTTGGGAGCTCTTGCGCTGTTCGCCATCGTGTACCTCCTCGTGTTCACTGCGGCGCAGGCGGCCACCGTCGTCGCCGTCTCGGACCTCTATCTGGGGCGTGCGGCGAGTATTGCCGAAGCCTATCGGCGGATTCGCGGGCGGTTTCTCACCGTGCTATTGGCCGTGGGGTTGATACTGTTACTGGTGGCGGCGGGTATGCTTGCGGGAACCATCGTGTCGGGCGTCGTGATGACGCCCCTGCTTTTGCTCCTGGGACTGAAGCACTCCTCCCCCTGGATCTTTGGGCTCGCCGGCCTCCTCGACGTCGTCGTGGTGATGACGGCCATGGCCGCGGTGTTTTGCCATACCGCCCTCGCCATCCCCGTGGCCACGCTCGAACCGGTCCGCGCCGGCGGTGCCATTTCCCGCAGCTTCCGGCTCATCAGGAAACACGCGGCGCAGGTCTTTGCGGTCTACGCGCTGGCGGTTTGCGTCACGGTGATCACTTCCGTCGTGTTCAACGTCCCGTTTCTCCTTGCCGAGGGTTCCATCTTCAGGCCGCATGCGCTGCCGATTGGCATTCGGATACTGCAGGCGCTTTCGAGTTGGGTGGCCAGCGTGATTGCGGCTCCGATTGCCACGATCGCCATTTCGCTGATCTATTACAATCAACGGGTGCGCAAGGAAGCTTTCGATCTCGAACAGTTGATGGCCTCACTCGAACCGGGCGAGACGCCGCCGACGCTCTCTCCGGCATGAGTTCACCATCTTTCGCCACATGACGACGCCGCTACCAAAGAGATTCTTCCCCGCGGCGTTTTGCATTTTGGCCACGCTGCTCTGCGCGCTGGCCGCCGGCGCCGCTCCGCAGCCGAAAACTCCGCCCGCCACGCTCGATCTGCACGCCTACGCGACCGAGCTCGGCCGCTGCTCTGTCCAAATCGCCAGCCTCGGCGGCAACCCCGCCGCCATCGCCCGATTCCGCAAGTCGCTGCCGCCGCACTGGAACGTTCACGCCGACGGCCGCATCTTCCAGGTTTCCACCGCATGGCTCAACACCGCGCTCGCCCAGGTCCAGGAGCATCCCGCCGAGGCACGCGCCCAGAGCCGGTGGATTCGCGGCCAGCTCGCTTTTCTCCGGCAGCAAGCCGAATCTCTGGCCCTCGCAAACCCCACCCCGCCCGTCAGCGTTGCCCGCGGCCGGATCGATGAGATCTTCCGCCGGCCTGAGTTTCGCGGCCTGTCCGGTCCCGGCCCCATAACTCTCTGGTGGCGCCGGATCACTTCGTGGATCGGTGACCGACTGATGTCACTCTTCGCCCGGCTGCATCTGCACGTACCCACTGGCAACGGCGTCGCTTATGTGCTGATCGCCGTCGCGCTCGTTCTGCTCTCGCTCGGGCTGTATCGCAATCTCTCCAGCCGCTCGCGACCGATGGAGTCCATGGGGCTGGACGCCTCCGGCCCATTGCCGGGCACCAACTGGCGCGTCTCGGTTCGGTCTGCGCTCGACGCCGCCTCGCGCGCCGAGTATCGCGTGGCCATTCACCACGCCTACTGGGCCGCCGTGGCGCGCCTCGAAGACGTCGGTGCCTTCCCGCGCGACCGCTCGCGCACCCCGCGCGAGTTGCTCCGCCTGCTCGATGCCCGGCCGGCCGATAAACCGCCCTTCCGCGATCTGGCCGCTCGCTTCGAACTCGTCTGGTATGGATACCGCCCTCCCTCGGCCGCCGATTGGGAGAGCACGAAAACGCAACTGGAAAGGATGGGATGTCTGGCCGCCTCGACAGCCGAGACCGCCGGCTCCTGATCGGAGCCGGCCTGCTGCTAGTCCTGCTGGTAACCATCGCCGCCGTGCTCGGCCCGGCGCGCGTCAGCGGGTCGGCAGCGCTGCCCTCGAGCTATTCCCCCGCCTGGGGCGGCACGAAAGGCGCTTATCTCCTGCTCCAACAGCTGGACTACCGCGTCGAGCGCTGGGAAAAGCCGGTCACCGATATTTCCGGCCCCGCTGCCGATACCGTTCTCGTCCTCGCCGATCCCACCACCCCGCCCACCAGCGCCGACCGTATCGCCATCCGGCACTTCCTCGAAATGGGCGGCCGCGTGCTCGCTACCGGTCCCTCAGCCGCGCCATTCCTGCCCGACGCCTCTTCCTTCTCCGGCCCCGTGTCTTGGGAAAAAACCAGGCGCTTCCCGGCACTGGCGCCCTCGCCGCTTACTCGCGGCGTGAAGGAAATCTCGCTGCTACCCCCCGGGGACTGGCATCCCACCTCGCCATCCCAAGTCGTCGTCTTTGGCGACAAGCAAACCGCCGCAGTCGTGAGCTGGCCGTTCGGCTGCGGCCAGGTGATCTGGTGGGCCTCGGCGACGCCGCTCACCAACGGCGGCATCCGCCAGGCAGACAACCTTGGGTTGGTGCTGAATTCGGTCGGTCCGGCCGGAACGCGCGTGCTCTGGGACGAGTACGTCCACGGCGTCCGCGCCTCCCTCTGGTCGTTCTTCGCGCCCACCCCTGTACCCTGGGCGCTCGCGCAGTTCAGCCTGGTCTTCCTGGCGTTGCTTTTCACCTTTTCGCGCCGGCTCGGCCCCGCGCGTCTGCCCGCCGCGAGTTCCCGGCTCTCCCCGCTCGAATTCGTCGAGACGCTCGGCGACCTTTACTATACGGCTCGGGCCGGTTCGGCCGCGGTGGGCATCGCCTACGGTCGCCTGCGTTTCCTGCTCACCCGCCAGCTCGGGCTGCCCGTCTCCGCCGCCACACCCGAGATCAGCCTCGGCGCCAGCCGCCGGCTTGGCTGGGAGGATTCGGCTCTTTTCGATACTCTGAGCCAGGCGGAACGAATGATGCGCAGCCTCGACGTGAAAAATGAGGACGCTTTGAAACTGGTGCGTGAAATCCACGACTGGATCGCCCGGCTGCAAGTACGCCATGCCGGCGCCGGAGCCTGAAAGGAATCCCGATGCCCAACAAAACCGCAGAAGTGGCCGAGCACGTTCGCGCCGAATTCGCCAAGGTGATCGTCGGCCAGCGCGAAGCGCTCGACGAATTGCTGCTCGTCATGCTCACGGGAGGCCACGGCCTGGTCGAAGGCGTTCCCGGCCTGGCAAAGACCCTCGCCGTCAAGACGCTCGCCCACATCTTCCAGCTACGCTTTCAGCGCGTGCAGTGCACGCCCGATCTGATGCCCGCCGACGTCATCGGCGCCAACGTCTTTCACCTCGCCACCGGCTCCTTTACCCTCCATCGCGGCCCGATCTTCACCGACCTGCTTCTCGTCGACGAAATCAACCGCACGCCGCCACGCACGCAATCCGCCCTGCTCGAAGCCATGGAGGAACGCCAGGTGACGATCGACGGCTCGACCGAGCCGCTCTCCGATTTCTTTGCCGTCTTCGCCACGCAGAACCCGGTGGAATTCGAGGGCACCTATCCGTTGCCCGAAGCCCAGCTGGATCGCTTCCTGGTGAAAATCCGCATCGGCTACCCCGACGCCGCTCAGGAAACCGAAATCCTCCGCAAATTCCAGGATGGCTTCGACCCGCGTGCGCTCGACAGCGCCGGTCTCGTTTCGCTTCCCTCCGAAGCCCTCCGCGATGCCCGCGCCCAAATCGCCGCCGTCCGCGTCGAGCCTTCGCTTTACGAGTACATCGTCGCCATCGTCGGTCGCACCCGAAACTGGCCGGCGGTCAGCCTCGGCGCCAGCCCACGCGCCACCGTCAACCTGATGCTTTTCGCCAAGGCAATCGCCGCCGTTGAAGACCGCGATTTCCTGATCCCCGACGACGTGAAAGCCGCCGCTCCCGCCGTCCTTCGCCATCGCCTCATCCTCAAGCCCGAGGCCGATCTCGAAGGAGTCACCACCGAGCAGGTCGTTCGCGAGATCGTCGCCTCGGTGGAAGTTCCCCAATGACACAGCCCGAACGCCTCATCCCGCCCTCCGCCTCCGCGCGCGCGCGGCCATATTCCCGGCTCCCGTTCGCTTTCGGCCGGCGATTCTTTCTCACATTCCTCATCGGCCTCGTCTGGATCGGCCCGGCGTGGCTGAACCCCAGCTACCTCTGGGGTATGGCGGCTTGGGACGTGGTCGTGCTCTTTGCCTGGGCGTTGGACCTCGCCCGCCTGCCCCGTCCGTCGTCGCTTGTGCTCTCGCGCATCTGGCAGTCGCCGGTCGCCCTGGCTTCCGACACCAATGTCACCATCGAGCTACGCAATCTCGGTTCCGTCCCCATCGAAGCCTCTCTGCGCGACGACGTGCCCGTCTTTCTCCGCGGCGAAGCGCCCCTGCTCGAAATCCGTGCTCCGCGCGAAACGATCGGCCGCGCCGATTATTCGCTCCGGGCAGCCGAGCGCGGCGACGCCCGCATCGGCAGCGTCTTCTTCCGCTACCACAGCCCATGGCGACTCGCCGAGCGCTGGGCGGACGCCCCGCTCACCCAGGCCGTCCGCGTCTATCCCAATCTCGAGGACGCCAAGCGCGGCGCGCTCTACCTGATCCGCAGCCGCCAAACCGTGATGGAAAAGCGCGTCAAGCATCTCCGCGGACGCGGCCGCGAATTCGAGAGCCTCCGCGAATACCGCCAGGGCGACGAATACCGCGACGTCTGCTGGACCGCCACCGCCCGCCGCGCCAAGCCGATCACCAAGATCTATCGCATCGAGCGCAGCCAGACCGTCTGGCTAGTCCTCGACGCTGGCCGCCTGCTCCGCGCCCGCTCCGGCCCGCTCAGTAAGCTCGACTACGCTACCGGCGCCGCGCTCACCCTCGCTCACGTCGCCCTCTATTCCGGCGATTCGGTCGGCCTGCTCGCCTACGGCCGCCGCCTCCGTCAGCGCGTTCCGCCCGGCCGCGGCCCGCGCCACGTCCGCGCGATGCTCGAAGCCCTCTCGCAAATCCGCGGTGAGCCGGTCGAGGCCAATCACCTGCTCGCCGCCGAAGCCCTGCTCACCTTCCAGAAGCAGCGCAGCCTCGTCGTCTGGCTCACCGACCTCGCCGAAGCGGCCACCACCCCCGAGGTCGTCGAGAGCGCCGCGCGCATGGCTCGCCGCCATCTCGTCCTTCTGGCCGTGATCGGCCAGCCCGAGATGCGCCAATTGCTCGAAAGAAATCCGGCCGACGCCCGCGAGATGTTCCGCTACGCCGCCGCCCAGGAGATCGTCCAGCGCCGCGACCTGCTTCTCCGCGGCCTCCGCCAGCAGGGCGCCCTCGCCCTGGAAATCGAGCCCGCCCGCCTCTCCACCACCCTCGTCAATCAATACCTCGAAGCCAAGGAGCGCAGCCTCATCTAACCCGCAGGGGGATTCTTGTGTAGCTGCTGGCTTCAACCCACCGCTCTTTCTGTCCGTCCTGACTACCCCACAGCCTTGCCCACCGGCAATCCCGTCCCCCGCTCCGAATCCCTCCTACCGAAACCACCTCCGCACGCTTCCGCCGAAATGATCCAGGTCGTAGGAAATGCCCCAGCGAAACAGAAACCGCCGGCTAACGCCGGTGAGCCCGAACCCCGGTGAAAACTTCAGCGTAACGTCGCTGGGTAAATGCCACGCCAGGATGCCCGCCGCGTAATGCGAAGTCTGCGAGAGCGTCAACCTGTTGACTGTGCCCAGCCCGCCGTAAAATTCCGCTCCCACGCCGAAATTCTGCCGGCAGAACAGGCAGCGAGTCGCGGAGGACCGCCCCAGCCACCGGCTCACTCCCGCCGTGTAGCCGAAACCCCACGGCTCCGGGTCCTCGCCGCCCAGACCTTTCTCCGAAATGAAGTTCTCCGAAACGTCCCAGCCACGGAAATCGCTCGAAAGGATCAATCGCGTTTCCAGCTGCTGCTCGAGCGGCCGGAGCACCGCATTCGGCGGCGAATAATCGGCTCCGCTGTCAAAGCCCACCACCTCCGGCTGCGATTTGTCTGCCCCGCTCAAGTGCTGGTATTCCACCGCGAACACTGGGTTGATCCAGTGCCTTCCCGGAATCGGCCGGAAACGGTTTTCCCAGGTCCAGCCGGTGAAGATCGTGCTGTCGCCAAACGTCGATTGCCCGTCCAGGTCCACCTCGCTTGTCCACCAGCGCGTCGCCCCGTATTCGAATTCCATCGTGCCGGCCAGGTAGTCGTTGCCCACCCGCTGCGTGCCGAAAACCGGGTCCATCTCCACGCCCAGCGTCCCCGTGTCCTCCATTTGCGCCGAACTGGTCACGAAATACGGTGGCTCTTGCGCCACGGTTTCCCCCGGTACCAGCAGCACAATCAGCAACATCGGCAGGAAAAACGCGCAGACAGGTGCGAACCGCTCGAACTTTCGTCCGCGCGTCCGCCGGGCAATCCTGCACCCGCTGCGTGGCCTCGCTCCGGGCGGAGGAGGGAAAGGGATGGGCATGCGATGCTCCTCATTCGGCTTGCTCCGGGCCTGGGTTGGGCGCTTGGGGAAGCCTGGCTGGAATCAAACTCTGCGACAAAACTGCATAGCATATCGTATACGGGCATTTTCCGCCTGGCTTTTCTTTCGAATCGAATGCGAATCCCCGGCGCGGGCTCTTGCCCTTCATCGGCAGCAAACGCCGCGGGTACGGCTTGGTCAGAGAGGAACCTGTTCGGCCTGTCCTTCACCGTGGCGCGCGGCCCGCGGCCTGCGCGTCAGGTAGAAAAGCAGCGCCATGCCCAGCGTGGCGGAAACGAGGAATTTCACCGGCACCGGCAAGTTGGACGGTGAGACGAAACCTTCCATGGATCCGGCAATCAGCAGCAGTGGAATCGTTCCCAGCACCATTCGCACCGCCAGCGACCCCGCCCGCGCCAGCGAAACGCTCCACGGCAACTCGCCCGGAAACAGCATCCCTCGCGCGATCACCATTCCCGCGCCGCCCGCGATGAAGATCGCTGGCAGCTCCAGCACGCCGTGCGGCGCCACGAAGCTCCATAGCGAAAGCGTCAGCCCCGCGTTCCAGCACGCCGCGTTTACCACGCCGAAGAGCAGTCCGTTCAGCAGCAGCATCCACAGCGTCCCCACCCCGGCCGTGATGCCCATCGCAAACGTGGTGAAGCAGACGATCATGTTGTTCGTCATGATCGCGCTCGAGGCCAGCGGCTTGACCGTTAGGATCGACTGCGTCCACATCTGGTGATGCTCGATCGTGGCGATCATTTTCGGCCCCAGCAGATAGAGCGTGAAGCCCGGCCTCGCCAGGCTGATCAGGAATCCCCCTGCCGCCCCGGCGACGAAAACGACGAACGCCGCGAAGATGATTGGAAACGTCTCGCGAAAAATCTGTGGATACTCGACGCCGTAGAAATGCAGAATGCCTGCCGGGCCCGAACGCCGGCCCATGTAGATCAGGTTATGAGCGCGCCCGAGCAGTTGGTTCAGGTAGCGCGCCAGTTCGCCCCCGGTCGGGTCTTCTCGCACGCGTGACAGATCGGAGGCGGCCTGCCGGTATAATAGGGCCAATTCCTGGATTTCCCGGTGCGAGAGGGAACGAACGTTATTGTGCCCGATGGAGGAGACAAGCTGCTCGAGCCGGTTCCAGTAGGGCTTCCGTTTTTCAAGCCAGTAGGCGGAGATCACAGGTGACTACCCCGGACAAGCTTACCATCGAAACCCCCGAGCAAACCTCGATCGAGTTCCCTCTCGCGGGTATCGGCAGCCGTTTTCTCGCCTTGACGGCCGACACGTTCATCCAGGTCCTCACACTGCTCCTTCTCTTCCTGATCGCCGAGATGGTGGCTCCGGTCGCGCGGATGATCGGCTCGGCTTCGCTCTGGGCCTTCGCCGGTCTCACCATCGGCGCCTTTCTCGTCTACGTTGCCTACTTCGCCTTTTTCGAAGCCGTCTGGAACGGCCAGACGCCTGGCAAGCGCCTCTTCAACCTGCGCGTCATGAAAGACGACGGCCGCCCGATCGGTGTCTACGATGCGATCACACGCAACCTGCTCCGTATCGTCGACCAGATGCCGGGCGTCGTCTACGCCGTCGGTATCGCCGTCATGCTTTTCAGCCGCCAGAGCAAGCGCCTCGGCGACCACGTTGCCGGGACAGTCGTCGTCCACGAAAAAACGCTCGAGGCCGCCCGCCCCTTCTCCCGCACCAGCACGGAAGCGCAGGCCCCATTCTTCGATCCCTCACTCGTCTCGCTCGAGGAATTCCAGCTCGTTGAAGCCTTTCTCCAGCGCCGCGAAAACATCGAGACCGACGTTCGCCGATCCATGGCCGTCCAGATCGCCATGCGCCTTGCAGCGAAGCTGGGCGTCGAACCCGAGCCGTGGCCCAATTGCGAAACGCTGATCGAGCAGGTTTTCGCGCAAGTCCGCGCCAGAGGCCTGCGCGTCTAGCCCATCGTTCTCGCCTGGATATTTTGCTTTCGGCCGCCGGAACGGGCGACCCTGCCTGCTCTCCGAAAAACCCCGTGGCTTCCCCGCCCTACGCGTTTCTTTTCGGCGTCACGACCCGGCTCTGCAAGGCCGCTTTTTGGCCCGCCGGCACCCTCCGCCCTGCGGACCGCAGCCGATGTTTCTGCCGCGGTCCGCTTTCCTTCCCCTTTTTCTCGTTTTCGCGCGGCTCCCGTTCCGCGCTCGGCCCGTCCGGTGGACGAAGTCCCGCGCTCCCGTCCGGCTCGCCCCCCGACGGAGCCGAAGGGCTCGGCAGTTCGTCGAGCGCGCGGCGAATCACTTGCTCCACCTCGGCTCGCCTCAGCGGCGAGGAAATGTAGTCGAACGCGCCCAGCCGCATTGCCCGCAAGTACTCGTCCCAATTCTCCAGACGAGAGATCACGATCACCGGCACGCGCATCGCCGTGTGGTGCACTTCTTCGAGCACACGCCCTACGCTGCCGTCGGGCAGTTCGTCGTCGCAGAACACCAGCCGCACCTTCCGGTCCGCCAGAATCCCGCAGGATGTCTCCACGCTCGAAGCGTGAATCGGCTTCAATCCTCGCCGGACCAGAATCCGGGTCAACGCCTCCAGATCCTCCGAACGGGAACAGGCAACCAGTACTTCCACGGGGCCGGACATGCAGTCTCCCTCTCCACGAACGCCGGCGTGCGCCGCTCGGCGTGATTCCACTCTAGCCTTGCAGCGCCACCTGCACGGAGACGCTCCGGCGGCCGAGGCTGCGCTTTACCCGCATCTCCCGTTGCCTTTCCGAAGGGAGGGGCTCCTCGGCCAGTTGCGCCTGCTCCCGGGCGTAATCCTGCAGCAGTCCCCGCATGTTCAGCCTGGCGGTGTGCGTCTGATATTTGGAGCTTTCCACTGTGCAGCCCACCAGCCCCGCAATCTCTTCGTGCGTGTAGCCTTCCACGTCGTGCAGCACGAAGGCCAGCCGCTGCCTCACGCTCAGGCTCAGGATCGCCCGCTGCAGGCTCAGCCGGTCGACTGTCGCTGCCAGCCGCGCGTCGTCCACCTGCGCTTCGGTGGTCTGGATCTCGCCGCCGTCTTCGGTTTCCACCACCTGTTCCAGCGGCGTTTCCACGTGTCCGCGGTTCTTCCGCAGCCTCATCAGCACCACATTCACCGCCACCCGGTGCAGCCAGGTCGAAAAGGCGGATTCGCCCCGATAGGTGTCCAGCTTCCGAAACACTTGCAGGAACGTGTCTTGCGTCAGCTCTTCCGCGTCCGCCGTGTTGCCCACCATGTGCAGGCATAACCGGTATACCCGGGTTTCGTAGAGTCTGTAGATTCGCTCGAATTCTTCTGCGCCGGCCAGGGCATCCGAATCCGCCTGGCGGGTCCGTGTCTTTGTACCGGTTGATGGATTGGATTGCATCGAGAGTCCTCGCATCCACGCCCGCTTTGGCGGCGGGTGTGCAATCCCTATCTTTTCGCTCCGGAGGGAGAACGCCAATTGGGAAGGACCCGTGTCTCGCCAAGGGAAAACCCTTAAGGCGACCTAGGGAGATCGCCTGCCCTCAACCGGCCGGATGGCGCTCGCCAAACCCGCCGCTCCGGATTGACCTTGGTGGGATGGAATGATTAGGCTATAGGGGTTGTTTTACTTTCCGCGCACGATGCGAAGCCAGTTTCCGCGCCTGCCGATTCGAAGACCGGCGAGAATTTCTTCCCCTGCCGGGGCCTACCGCGGCTTTCGGCCGTGTTCACCTCTACTCGAATCCTGCCCCGAAACCGGCGAACCGTGCGCGCCCCAGTGGCGTCGCCGATGACGAAACGGGCACGCATCCTGCTGGCCGACGATCACGAAATCGTGCGCCGCGGTCTGCGCAATCTGCTCGAAGACCGCCCCGAGTGGACCATCTGCTGCGAGGCGGCCGATGGCCGCGAGGCCGTGGCTCACGCCCTGCAGGCCAAGCCCGACATCGTGGTGATGGATATCGCCATGCCCCGCATGAACGGTCTGGAAGCCGCCCGCCGCATCGCCGACAAGCTGCCCCGCACCGAAATCCTCATCCTCACCATGCACGAATCCAAGCAGCTCGTCCACGACGTGCTCGCATCCGGCGCCCGTGGCTATCTGCTCAAATCCGACGCCGGCAAGGACCTGATTGCCGCCGTCGAAGCCCTGCTCGAGCACAAGTCCTTCTTCAGCAGCAAGGTCTCCGAAGTCGTCCTCGAAGGCTTCCTCAAGGGGACCGGCCCCGAACCCGCCCGCGATGAGCTCACCCCCCGCGAGCGCGAGATCGTCCAGCTGCTCGCCGAAGGCAAGAGCAACAAGGAAACCGCCGCCGTCCTCGGCATCAGCATCAAAACCGTCGAGGCACACCGCGCCAACATCATGCGCAAAATGGGTTTCACCTCGCTCAGCGACCTCGTCCGCTTCGCCGTCCGCGAAAAAATGATCGAGCCCTAGCGCCACATAAACCTAATTTGGATGGCCAGGCGAACCGGTACGGGTTTGCCGTCCGGGCCTTTGGCCGAACGGAGTTTCCAAGTCTTGACGGTCGCAATTGCCTTCCTGTCTAGCCCCGGGCCTGTCTGTCCCCGGGCCCCGCGTAGCAGGGCAACATCGCTGACCTTGCCGTCGGTTCCCACCGTTGCAAGTAGCAGCACTGTCGCATTGGCCCTGCCTCGCGCGGCAGCGGCCGTATACTGAGGGTTGACGCAACGAATGGAGTGGGGCTGGCCCACGCCTCCTATCCCCGCCCAATAAACCCCGGAGCCGCCTTCGACCCGTTTACCGGCTTGGGCAAGCAGAGCGCGAAGTCTCGGCGATCTCGGAAGGAACGCACGAACCTTCAAAATCCGCTTCACCCGTTTCCGTTTTCCCTTCAGTTCCGCTGCCTCTACGGTGAGCACGACGCCGTGCCTCTTGTTGCGCATCTCCCCCGTGATAGCGATCTGCGCGCCAACCAGTTCTCCGAAGTGAATCTCAATCACTCGGCTATAGCCGTAGGGGTCAAGAGGCAGAAACCCGTGCCGAGCCAAAATGCCGGCGGCCGATGCCGGCGTAAGAAACGACGCATTCGGATCTGCCGCCGAAAGGTCGCGGGCCAGTTCCGAGCAGATTCTCTTGGCAAGCGCATAGGTGTAGTGTTTGCCCTTCCAGCCGGGCGGGGCGACGAAGACAACCATGTTTCCGCGCTGAGGCAGCTTCGCCGCCAGCTCCTGCGCCAAGGCCTGCACGGAGCGTATCTCCGGGCGCGCTGCCGCCGATCCCGCCAGCAAACCCGCCGCAAGCATCACTCCCGCTGCCCGCCAAATTCTCTGGAGTTTCATCTCTCTCCCTGGTCAATTCCCCGCACTCGCCGTTTCCACGGCACTCTCCGGCCGAGCCGGACGACCCTTGTACGCCAGCGCGAAGATCACGAACGCCGCAGTCATCACGACGAACGCAAACACGCTGCCTTCCGGACCTACCGTTCCCCCACTCAGCCATGCTGGTCCGTGCAGCGACGATTTGAGCAGGTGGCCGGGTGCCACGATGCCGCTGTCCGGTACGGAATAGAAGAACGTCTCACCCCAGTCCCAGGCCGCGTGCAACCCCACCGCGAACCACAGGCTCCCCGTACGCCGCAGTGTGAGGCAGAAAAACATGCCGATCATGAAGACGCTCAATGCGCCCACGATGCCTTCGCCCGGATTCGTGAGATGCACCGCGCCGAATCCCGCCGACATCAGGACGGCCGCAGGCCAGAATCCCACCCCGCTCGTCAGCGTGAACAACGTGTATCCGCGGAAGGCAAACTCCTCGAAAAAACCGGTCAGCAGGAACACCGCGCCCCAAATCACGGCGTAACGCAGCGCCGTGCCTCCGCTCAGGTCGATCCCTCCGAACGAGAACCCTCCGAAGGCGGCGATTAGCAGCATCAACGCCGTGATCATCCCCAGTCCCCACCCGATTCCCTGCCAGAAATTTCCCCGGAAAGCCCTGCGCGCCGGAAGCCCATAAGTTCCTATCGTGCGGTGCTCGAATTTGCCCATCAGCAGCGCGGCTCCGAACGCCCCACCCGCCTGCACCAGTTCCCCCACTAGCAGCGCCATCGCGTGCATGTCGTGCCGCACCGGCAACGGCAGGTGCAGCGCCATCGCCGCGAAGCTCAGCACCATGATCATCAGCACCGTCAGCACGACGTATACGAGGAAACGCCAGCCGGCCCGCATTTCGTCTTCATTCAGGAAAATCCGTTGCAGCAGGGACCGGCCCCGGTCCGGCTTGCCCGGTCCCACCGTATCCTTGTCTGGTGCTTCATTCATCGGTCAGCTCCCGACACGCAATGTCCCGCATATCCTATCACCCGCCTGCCTCAATTCTTCGCTGCCCGGTCCAGGGAAAAGAGGCCGAACTTCGTAGTCACTAGCATTCCTATTACGAGAAATTAAGTGTCAAAGAGAGAAAAAATGTGCATCACTCTAGCCAAGGTTTCTAGGCTTCTCCTTCCAGTACTTCTTTTGCTCTTATTTTCCAAACCGCCGATAACTCACTGATGAATCGCCGGATATGCTGCCACCCCTCTTCTGGTGAAAATCCAAACCGCGGAGTTCCCGTTGTCCCGCTCTTGGCTCTCCAGATGCAAAACCCCGTTATGTGCGAAGAGACGGGCAGCCTTTCATCGAGCGCTGCAGAGCGCCGAGAGCCAACCGTCTCGCCCTCGTCCTTCGCCGCGAATTTTAGGGAATCGGGAAGTCGGCGCCTCGCCTTCCCATGTGCCCGGGGAGCCAATGGCAAATGGAACCAGAGCAGCCGTTCCTCGAAACACCGCCCGCGGCATCAGCGAAAGTGGCTACATGGCAGTTTCGCGGTCGTGCCGCACGTCTGGAGAGCGTGTCGATTTCTCTATGGTCGTGGCTGGTGTTAGGGGGATTGGCTGCCTGGTTCTGCCTTTGGCTGGCTGAGGCGCTCAGCCGCGCAATCACCCACCTCCCCCTCTAAAGCGCTTGGCCCGACGCCCTGCGAAAACAAATTGGAAAGGGAAATAAATCCTACGCCGCGAAACGAAGATCGAGCCGACCCGTGCCCGCTTCCAGCGCCAGCGCCCCGACACTGAATTTCGGCTCCAGCAGTCGCTTGCCGATGCCTCGCACGTCCGCACGGCGCAGCATCAGTGAACGGTAGACGCCCGCCGAGGAAATATCCCCCGCCAGCCGAAAACCAACGATGCGTCCTTCGCTCAGGAAGATCTTCCGCAGTGCATTACCATGCCGTGAACGCAGTTCCTCTTCTCCACTCATCGCGCCCACCGCCATAACCGGCAGCCCCAGATGCTTCAGGCTGTTCATGCTCTCAGCGCCGGCATAGCGCGTTTCGTAGCCAAGCAAATTCAGCGCGGCGATTCGCGCCTGTGCCACGGCGTTCGGAAAGATCGCGTGCACGTACCGCTCACCCGTCAGCAGATCGAACGTCTCCGCAACGTCGCCCGCCGCGTAGACGTCCGGCACGTTCGTCCTCAGGTATTCGTCGACGCGCACGCCCCACTCCACCTCAATGCCCGATCCTTCCAGAAATTTTACGTGCGGTTTCACACCGGTGGCCGCCACGTACACGTCCGCGTTCAGCCCGCCGCCCGATTCCAATTCCACGCCGGTGCATTTGCGCCGGCCCGCGAACCCGGCCGCTTTCGTATCGAGCCGAATGTCGATTCCCCGCTCGCGCATCACGCATAGCGTGATCTCCGCCGTTTCGCTGTCCAGCATCCGCGGCATTACCCGGTCGCCCATTTCCACCACGGTCACCGCCAGTCCCAGTTCCCGCAGCAGGATTGCGATCTCCACGCCGATAAATCCGGCGCCAACGATCACCGCCTTGCCGCCTTTCTTTTTCTTTCCCTGTTCCACCAGCTTCCGCGCCGCGCTCAGCGATTTGAAATCGTAGACGCCCGGCAAATCACGGCCGGGCAGCGGCGCGTAGAGGCTGCTGCCGGACGCGATCACCAACCGGTCGTAGTCCAGCGTCGCTCCACCTTCGAGCACCACCCTCTTTTCCGCCGACCGCACCGCCTTCACTCGCGTGCTTTTCCGGTACTCGACTGCCAGCCTCTGGCAAACGTCTTCGCCTTTCCAGAACAGCGTCTCCTGCCGGCCTGTCAGAAAGTAGTCCGCCAGTGCGGGAGGCGCATACGGCGGAAACGGTTCCCTCGAAAGCAAAACGATCTCGGCGTTGCGGTCGTATTCCCGCAACGTTTCCGCTGCCGTTAATCCTCCCGGTCCCGCGCCCACAATCACCACCCGCATGGACTCTTCTCCTCATTCCAGACGGTGCGGCCGCTCGGCGTGCGCCTGTCCGGAATGTTTTCCGTTACTCGACTCCGTCTTAGTCGGCCGCCCGCGGCGCTGCCTGCGCTTCCGTGGCCTCGTGAATCGACTCCGTTGCCAAGTGAGGAAGCCCAAGCGCTCCGCGCTTCGCTTCGATATGCCGTCGGATCAGCACGGCGGCCTTTTCCGGATCGGGTTCGACGGCGAATTTCGCACCCACCACGCCGTCCAGTCCGTTCGCCAACAGGTCCACCACTTTCGGGCTGCCAAAAATCGGCGGCCGCACCCCGAGCACGGTAAAGATGCCGCTGGCGACCACGTATGTCCCGATCGAAACGGCCTTCTCCGAATACCATTCTGGCGCTGCCCCAGCCAGCGGCAACTGGTCGATATCCACGCCGAGCGCGCCGGCCAATGCCGCGGCCAGCACCAGAATCCGCGAATTGTCCACGCACGATCCCAGGTGCAGCACCGGCGGTATCCCCAGCGCCTTGCACACCGAACGCAGTCCCGGCCCGGCCTTCTCGGCCGCCTCCGGCATCATTTGTCCAGCCTTGCCGTTGGCCACCGCCGCGCAGCCGGTCACCAGCACCAGGATGTCGTTCTCGATCAACCGCCGGGTCAGCATCACGTGGCCATAATCCTGCGGGATCTTCGGATTGTTGCAGCCGACGATGCCCACCGCGCCGCGAATCGTGCCCTTGGCGATTGCGTCGATTAGTGGTTTCGGCGTTCCGCCCAGCGCGCCCAGAATCGATTCCACCGAGAAGCCGGCCATCATCGGTACCGGTTCCACCGGAATCCGTACGCGCTGTGAATTGCGGTTCGCAAAGGCTTCCACGCCGCGCCGCACGATCTCCTTCCCGATCTCGATGCCTCGCTCCGGAATGAAGGGGATATGCACCGCGCCCGGAAATTTCGCCTTGTCGAACGTCGAAATCACCTGCGTGTGGAAACACTTCGCCACGTCGGTTACCGACGGCATGATGCACTGGTAGTCGACCACCATTGCTTCCAGCGCGCCGGTCATGATTGCCAGTTCCTGCATCAGGTGGTTGCCGGCCATCGGCACGCCGCGCCGCATCAGCAGTTCGTTCCCCGTGCAGCACAACCCCACCAGGTTGATGCCTGCCGCGCCTTTCTCCTTCGCCAGCCGCACCAGTTCCGGGTCCTGCGCCGCCTGCACGATCACGTCAGAGAGCATCGGATTGTGCCCGTGCAGCGCGATGTTCACCTGATCCGCCTTCAGCGTGCCCAGGTTCACCTGCGAGGTCACCGGCTTCGGCGTTCCGAACATCACGTCGGAAAGCTCCGTCGCGATCATCGATCCGCCCCAGCCATCTGAAAGGCTGGTTCGCAGCCCGTGCAGCAGGATATTGACGTAGTCGTTGTCCACGCCCATGTGCGTCCGGTGCAACATCTCCACGTTTTCCCGGTCGATCCCGCGCGGCGTGATGCCCAGCTTGCGCCACAGCTCGCGCCGCTTTTCCGGCACGCGCGCCAGGAAGTCCAGCGAGGTCTTCCGGGAACCGTACTCCTCGAACATCGCCCGCGCCAACTCCCGAGCCACATCCTCGATCGGCCGGCCGTCTATGGCAATCCCGCGTTCGCGCGCCAGCGCCTTCAGCTTTTCCCCATCCGTGATCCGGTAGCCCGAAGTCTTCCCTTCCACCAGCGCCTCGAATGTCTCCAGGATGTCCCTGCCGTGGTCGGAGTGCGCCGAAGCGCCCGCCGCGATTGCCCGGCCCAGGTTCCGCGCCACGATTGTGTCCGCGTCGGCTCCGCAGACGCCGCGTTGCGGTCCTTCGCCGAAGGGATCGATCCGGCACGGGCCCATTGCGCAGTTCCGGCAGCTCAATCCCATGGCGCAATAGCCGCATTGCGGCTCCTGGGCGATCAGCCGGTCCCACACGGTGGGAATGTGATCCTCGTAGGCGCGCTCGATCATTTTCTGCGCGTCACGCGCGAGCGAACGATTGCCGTTCCCATTCATCCCGCTCATAGCAGTCCTCCCGAGATCTCTGTCGCTTCAGTTCCCCAACTCTCCAGACCCTCGGCGCTTTCGGGAACCTCCAGGGCCTCGTGCGACGCCAGCTCCTGCGCGGTCAGAACCGCGCGCGTTTCCCGCAAGCGGCCCTGCCGCACCAACTCGTTCAGCTCTCCATAGACCAGCGCGCCCACCTTGCACGCCTCCACGCACGCCGGTATCCGTCCCACCCGCACGCGCTCGATGCAACCGTCGCATTTCACCGCAACAGTTCTCGGGCTCGGGCCGTCCGTCAGCGCATGGAACGTGAGCACGTCAAACGGGCAGACCATCGCGCACATCGCGCACGCGATGCATCTCGTCCCTTCCACAAGCACCAGTCCCTGCTCCGGATCCCGGAAAATCGCCGCTGTCGGGCACACCTGCTGGCAGGGCGCCGGATCGCAGTGCCGGCAGCGATTGGGAAAGGCAGTCCCGCTCACGTACCCTGCCTCAACGTGCACCCGCGTCCGCGGGGCTGGCTCCTCCAGCATCGCCGTGGTCGCCACCCGGCTCCGCGAGTGCTCCACCGCACAGGCAAACTCGCACTGCCGGCAGCCGATGCACCGCTCCGGGTTGACGAAGACCGTTTTCATCACACCCTCCTTCGCCGACTCCTCCGCGCGCACGGCGCGGTTTAGCCGCTTATCAAGCCATCGATTCGGTCGCCCGGCTCCTGTGCGCGTGTTCCAGTTCCCACTTCAATCCCGCCAGAATTGCACCCGCTTCCGACGCGAGTCCCGGCGAAACGTCATAGGAAGGCAGCCCAGCCCGGTCGGCCTCCCGCACCTTCGGGTCTAACGACAGGCAGCCGAGCAGCGGCAGCCCCGGCGAATGATCCGCAATAAAAGCGGCGTCCGCTCCGCTCTCCGTCTTGCTGCCCACCAGGAACAACCGGTCCAGCCCGATGTCGTGCGCCAGGTCGCGAATCTGTGTTGCGGTCGCCATGCTCCGCGGCGTCGGTTCCACCACCACCAGCATCGCATCCACCGATTCCGCCGTGGCCCGGCCCAGGTGTTCCACTCCCGCATAGAAATCCAGCAGCACCACTTCGTCGCGATCGAACAGCACGTGTCGCACCAGCGCCTTCAGCAGCGTGCTCTCTGCACAGAAACAGCCTGACCCTCCCCGCTTCTCCACCGACCCGAGTTGCAGCAGCCGGATCCCTCTGTATGTCGCGGAAAAACGGTCTGGAATGTCGTCCACTCGCGGATTCAGCTGGAAGTAGCTGCCGTACTGCCCTGGCTTCGTCCCCGTCCGCTCGGCGATCAGCTCGCGCATTTCAGCCACCGGCCGGAGCTCGCGAAGCGTTTCCTCGGGAAAGCCCAGGGCCGACCCTAGAGAAGGTGCCGGATCGGCGTCGATGGCCAGCACCTGACGCCCCCGGCTGGCAAACGCATAGGCCAGCAGGCTCGTCAGCGTTGTCTTCCCAACCCCTCCCCGTCCCGTCAAGGCGATCTTCACGTTGTCCCCCAGTGTCTGAAAAGTGAATCAGGAGCTGCCGGATTCAGCCGCTCCATGGATACCCGCCCCGCCGCATCGGATGGATTTGCTCACGGCCCCGGCCACGGTACCTTGCTCGGCCGCGCTGAGCATGATCGGGCAGATGAACACGACGGTTTCTGTAGAGCCTCCTTGGGCACGATCCTTGCCACACCCCATGCGTGCCGGTCCGAAAGAAAAGCTTCTGGAATCAACGGAAAAGGATGGACTCAAGCCATCCGGCGTTGGCCGTCGTAGAGGCAAATAGCGCATCACCGCTGAGATTTATCGCGCAAAACCCGGACGGCATCTCTTTTGCCAGCGAAACCGGACCGCTCCGGTCCTGCCCCTGGCCATTACCTCAGGCATCCTTATCCTCGGTTTCAAGCTGACTTCTCAAAACTGCCCATGCCATCGATGCCGCCTAGGCCCTTGGCTGTTTTCTGTGGAATCCTTCTTTTCGCATACAATGCCGAGAGCAGGATGCGCGGAGCGGGCTAGCCCTCAGTCCGCCGGCAGCTAACGAGCAGACAAAAGGAGTAGGGATGAGTTGGTTTCACATCTTGATTCTGGCCGTCGTGCAGGGCCTCACGGAGCTTTTGCCGGTTTCGAGTTCGGCCCACGTCATTGTGATCGCCGAGTTGCTACATGAAAACATGTCCACACCGCCGAACGCCCTGTTGCTGGTTATGCTGCACACCGGCACGATGTTTGCCGTGATCGTCTATTTCTGGCGCCGCTGGGTGAAGGAATTCCTCTCTTCCTGGGACCGGTTTTACCGCTTTGCCAAACTGATTTTCGTGGCTTCCCTGCTCTCCGGCATGGTCTTCCTTCCGGTCCGGCATCTGGTGGTGCACATCCTGAGCCACAGCAATCATCACGCTGACATCGAAGCGCTGTTTCACAAGCTCAACTGGATTGCCCCTCCGCTGTTCATCGTCGGCCTGCTGATCATCTACTCCGGTTTGCGCGAGGCGCGGAATCCGGATTCGCAGCAGTCATCATCTCGCAAGGGAATTCGCTGGCTCGATGCGGTCGTCATGGGAATTCTGCAGGGTTTTGCCATTCCCTTCCGCGGCTTCTCCCGCTCCGGCTCGACCATCTCCGGCGGTCTGCTTACCGGCGGCAATCGTGACGAAATCGAATCCTTCAGCTTCGCGATGGTCGTTGCAATCACCCCGTTGGCGATCGGCTGGCTGCTCTTGCGCGATCTGCGAGCCGTGCATCGGGCCGGTCTTACGATTCATCTGGGCGCCATCCTTGCCCCCGGACTGTTCGGCATGGCTTGTGCCTTCGTCGCCGGACTCCTGGCGCTCCGCTGGCTCTCCCACTGGCTCGAGCGAGGCCGCTGGTACTGGTTCGGCATTTACTGCCTGTTTGTCGCCTGCGCCACGGAAATTCTCTATTTCCGCGGCTGGTAACCGGCCGCCCGTCAACCGCCTTCCCGCTCCCCACCTTAGGGGCTCGTTGTCACTTGCCCTCACCGGCACTCGTTTCCTGCGTCCGCGTAGACCGTCCCGTTGCGGCAGACGTCACTCGGCCGCTAAGCTAGCCCCGCAGGGTCCGTTTCCCTACCTGCTTTTTCCCGGTTTTTGGTGCCCGAAGCCACCGAATCTATAATCCCGCATGCGTACCGACTCAGAAAAATCAAGTCACTGAAAAGACAGGGCTTATTCCTAACGGAGCTCACCGCATGTACCGACTTGGCCGACGTGCTTTCCTCGGCACATGCCCCAATCCTCTCTGCGAGATGGTGACTTTTAGCACTTTCATCTGCCGGTTCTTCCTGCAAGATGTCCTGGCGGGCAACGGCCCGCGCCAGACTGAGGAGGAACACAACATGCCCGTTCAAATTGGGGCAAAGGCACACAACTTTTCGGACCCCACCGGCTTGCTCTCTGACTGCCACCGCCACATCGAGACGTTTCTTGGTGTCCTGCAGACCGTTGCCGGGGTCATCGACCGCCCTTTGGCCGATGGAGCCGCCAGGGCTCTCGATTCCGCACTGCGCTATTTCCGCCACTTCGCCCCAAAGCACAACGCCGATGAGGAGGAATCGCTCTTCCCCCGCCTGCGCTTGATAAACGATCCCTTGATCCAAACCGCGCTCACGAAAATCGATGCCCTGGAAAAGGACCACCGTTGGGCCGCTTCGCGTCATGACGAAATCGAGCGGCTCGGCCAGCGCTGTCTCTCAGAAGGGAAACTCTCCGCTGAGGAAGCGGCCTCATTCCGCCAGATCATTGCAGAACTCTCGACGATGTACCGCCTCCACATTCATGTGGAGGACGAAACGGTCTTTCCCTTGGCGGCCAGGCTATTGACGGAAGCGGATCGGAAGGCTGTCGGCAAGGAAATGGCGGAGCGGAGGAAAAAACTCGTTCCTGCCGGAATTCTTGCCAGAACGTAAAGCGGAAGATCGAAAACGCCGCTTGGCGAGGGGCACGCAGATCGTGCCCCGATCTATCCTGCGGGTTCGGTTTCGAGAACTAACACCGGACGGTAGATCCGTGGTACCACCGGCTCTGCAATGGCAATCAGTTTCCCGGCACTATTGAAGACGCGCATGCGCGCCGGCTTCCACCGGTCGGCGTCGAGTTCCGCCGGTCCCGACTGCCCGGCCGTGGCCCTGCCCGGTTGCAGCTGCGAAACCGGAACGGTGAAGCGCGCACCGTGGCGGATGCGCCGCTCCACAATCGGCAGCACCTTCGCGTGCGGCAGATCGGCCAGCAGCCCGTCGAGCGGAATCACCCGCTCGGTCAGCTGGCCCGCGGCCATTGCCGCAGCCACTTCCTCGAGCGTGATCGCCTGATCCAGTGTGAATTCGCCGACGGCAGTGCGGGTGATTTCGGAAACATGGGCGCCCGTTCCGAGCACGCGACCCATGTCGTGCGCCAACGAGCGGACGTAAGTGCCGGGACCGCATTCCACTTCGAAGCGCGCCGAAGAGCCTTCGATCGAGAGCAGCTTCAACTCGTAGACGTCCACCTCCACCGCTTTCAATTCAACCGGCTTCTTCTTTCTCGCAAGCTCGTGTGCCGGACGGCCGTGAATCTTCTTGGCGGAATAGGGTGGCGGCATCTGCTCAGTTCGCCCGACCAGTGGTCGCGCCAGTTCCTCCAGCTTTTCCCGCGTCAGCGTGGGAGCCGCGTCCGGCCCGAGCGCTTCTCCGGCGGCGTCGTAGGTGTCGGTGGCAAAGCCGAAGCGGAAGGTGCAGAGATAGCGTTTCCGCCGAGCGGAATAGAACTGGGCGAGTCGCGTGGCGCGGCCCAGCAGAAGCACCAGCACGCCGGTCGCGATCGGATCGAGAGTGCCTAGGTGACCGATGCGCCGGAAACCGACCACGTGGCGCACCGCTTCCACCACGTCGTGCGAGGTTCGCCCGGAGGGCTTGTTCACCACCAGGGCGCCTTCCAAACCAGAGACGGACTTGGGTTTTGACATGTTCCGATTGGACGGTGAGGCGCTCGCGCCCTCGGCGCGGTGCCCGCGTTTTGCTTCTCATTCCTCCGGAGGCCCGTGCCTCCGGTTTTTTGTGAATCGTCCTCAGGACGCGAAATCGCGGCCGGATCAATCTGTCTGTGAAGCTGCTACGCTGCGATCAGGATTCGGCGGTCTTCTTCTCCCGGCGGAGCAGTTCCTCGATGTGCGCCCCGTATTCGGCCGAATGATCCAGCACGAAATTCAGTTGCGGGCTGCGCCGCAACTGCAGACGTTCGGTCAGCTCGTGGCGAATGAAGCCGGAGGCCGAGTCCAGCGCCGCCAGCACTTCCGCCTGTTCGGCCTCGGTCCCCTGAACGGAGACAAATACTTTCGCTTGGCGCAGGTCCGGGGACACCCGCGTCTCCGTGACCAGGATTGAAGCCGTCAGCCGCGGGTCTTTCAACTCACCGGCCAGCATCACCTCGATTTCCTGACGAATCTCTTCCACCAGCCTCTCACGGTGGTGTCCAGGCATTCCTTCCTCCGCGAGGCATTTCTAGAACACTTCGGTATCGTAGTCGACCAGGCTCCGCCCCAACACCAGTTCGGCTTGCTTGAGCACCGCCCGCAGCGCGCCTTCCAAATAGGCGGCATCCGCAGAAATAGCGGCGATTCCCACCACCGCGTGCTGCCAACTGTCCTGCCCGTCCAGTTCGGCCACCGAGACGTTAAAGCGGTGACGCAGCCGGTCCTTCAGGCTTCGCAGCACCTGCCGTTTGTCCTTGAGCGAGTGAGACTCGGGGAGATGGATCTCCAGCGTCAGGCAGCCGATGGGCATGTGGACCTCGCGCCGATCAGGCGGAGACCGGGGTGGCGGCCATCTTCTCGACCGTGAAGCACTCGAACACGTCGCCCACCTTCACGTCGTTGAAGTTCGCGATGCCCAGCCCGCACTCGAAGCCAGAACGGACTTCGTTGACGTCTTCCTTGAACCGCCGCAGCGACTGCACCCTGCCGGTGTAGACCACCACGCCGTCGCGCACCACGCGCACCTCGGCGTCCCGGCGAAGCAAGCCGTCCTGGACGTAGCAGCCGGCGATCATGCCCACACCCTTGATCCGGAAGGTATTACGGACCGCCGCGTGGCCCAGCGAAGTTTCCTTGAACACCGGTTCGAGCAAGCCGGTCATCAGCTTCTTCATCTCGTCGACCAGCTCGTAGATCACGGTATAGCTACGAATCTCCACATTTTCGTGCTGCGCCAACTCCACAGCCTTGCGGTCCGGCCGTATATTGAAGGCCACGATCACGGCCTTCGAGGCGGTCGCCAGTAGCACGTCGGTTTCGGTCACGGCTCCCACCGAGGCGTGAATGATGTCGAGCTTCACCTTGTCGGTCGAAAGCTTCGGCAGCAGGTCGGAGAGCACTTCCACCGAGCCCTGTACGTCGGCCTTGATGACAATCGGCAACTCTTTCACCTCGCCCGCCTTCAGCTGCTCCTGCAACTGATCGAGCGTGAGCCGCGCACCCGCCGAACGTGCTAACGAAGCTTCGCGCAGTTTCGACTGCCGGTATTCGGAGATATGACGCGCCTTCGCCTCGTCGGTGACGAGTAGGCGGTCGCCCGCCTCGGGCACACCTTGCAGCCCGATCACCTCCACCGGCGTGGATGGCCCGGCGCTCTTCACTACCACGCCGCGGTCGTCGAACATGGCACGGACCTTTCCGTACACGGAACCGCAAATGAACGATTCCCCGTTGCGCAACGTGCCGTTCTGCACCAGCATAGTCGCCACCGGCCCGCGCCCCTTGTCGATCCGGGACTCGAGCACGATGCCCGATGCCGGAGCGGCGGAATTCGCCTTGAGCTCGCGCATTTCACCAACCAGCGCGATCATCTCCACGAGCTTGTCTATGTTCGAGCCACTCTTGGCGGAAACCTCCACGAAAACCGTATCGCCGCCCCATTCCTCTGGCATCAGGCCAAGGTCGGCAAGCTGCCGCTTGACGCGCTCCGGCTGAGCGTCGGGCTTATCGGTCTTGTTCACGGCAACGACGATCGGCACCTTGGCTGCACGGGCATGGTCGATCGCCTCGCGCGTCTGCGGCATCACCCCGTCGTCGGCGGCAACCACCAACACCACGATGTCGGTAACGCTGGCGCCGCGCGCCCGCATCCGCGTGAACGCTTCGTGGCCCGGCGTATCAACGAAGACGACGCGCTTGCCGTCCACTTCGACCAGTGAAGCGCCGATGTGCTGGGTAATGCCACCCGCTTCACCCTCGGCTACGTTCGTCTTGCGAATTGCGTCGAGCAGGCTCGTCTTGCCGTGGTCGACGTGGCCCATGACCGTCACGACTGGGGGACGCGGTTCCAGTTTTTCGGGTCCCGCTTCCTGCACCACTTCTTCCACCAACTGGTCCTCGAACGGCACCGCCTTCACAGTGGCGTTGAAGTGGCCGGCCAGCTTGGTCGCCGTCGGAACGTCAAGCACCTGGTTGATCGTCGCAAAAACGCCGCTGTCGACCAGTTCCTTCAAAAGATCCTTCGCGCGCAGGTCTAGTTTTTGTGCCAACTCGCGAACGGTGACACCTTCGGTAATCGTGATTTCCCGCGGCTCGCGGTAGACCGGAGCTCGCTCGGCCGGGGCAGCCCGGCGAGAGGTCTCCGGCACCCGGGCACGGACAGGATGCAGTTTCCGTTCGCCTTCCTCAAATCGTTTGTCAACCAGCGGTCGGGTCCGATGCTCCGGTTTGCGAACGTAAATCGGTTTGCCCGGCTCCGGCTTGGGCGGCAGCTTTCCTGTCCCACGGCCGGGAGGTCCGCCCATCGGGCGGCCGGGACGGAAACCGGGACGACCACCTTCTCCGGGACGGCCGGGGCCACCGGGGCGCCCGCCAGTTCCGCCCGGTCGTCCACCGGGACGACCGGGGCCACCGGGTCTCGGAGCGCCTGGCCTCAATCCTCCGAGCCCGCTAGGACGAGGGCCCATCTGTCCGGGTCGACCGCCGGGCTGGCCGGGACGCGTACCGGGCCCCGAAGGCCGTGGGGCACCAGGTCTCGAAGCGCCTGGTCTGGGAGCGCCAGGCCGCGAAACCGTCGGTCCTGCCGCGGATGGGCGTGCGCTCATAGGCTGCGAAGGACGAGGTACAGGAGCACCGGGTCGAACAACAGTAGGTTGGCCGGTCGGGTGCGTCGGGTGCGCTGGCGGCGCAGGCTGTTGACCGGGCGCGGCCGGTCTGGGAATTCGCGTTGTGGGAGGAGCTGCCGCAGGTCTCGGAGCCTGAGGCGCGGCCGGCGGATGAACCGCCGACGGCGCGGCCGGAGTGGCCGCGGGTTTCGCTGCGGCCGGAGCCGCGGGAGATGCAGTCATGGGAGTTCGTGGCGTTGCCGTTGCGGGACGCTGGGCAGGAGCAACCGATCGCCCCGGAGGAGTAGCCACCGGGCGAGTCTTCTCCGCTCGTGCCTTCTCCTGGGCCTCGATCGCTTCTTGCTTGGCCTCTTCCGCCTCGGCCATCCGCCGGAAGTACTGGCGCACCTGGTCCGCAAGGCCCGCGTCGACCGAACTGGAGTGGGTCTTCTTCTCGGTGACGCCCAATTTGGGCAACAAGTCCACAATCACCTTCGCTTTGACTTCCAGTTCGCGAGCCAATTCATTGATTCGTATTTGATGGTGCGTCGCAGTCACTCGTTAAACCTTCTCCTCCTTGAAAGATCCCGATGCTTCGCCCGACTCGCCATCTCGATCGTCGGGAGCGCCGGATTCGGTCGCTGTAGATTCGTCTGTTTCCGGCCCGGGAGCAGCCGCGGCTTGGGCTTCGGAGTCGGATTCCTGCTTGGCTTCCGTCTCAGCCGCCTCGCCGGTTTCGGATGTCTCGCTCACCTCAGCGGATTCGGCCGGCTCTTCCGCCTCGGCAGGCCCGGCTGTTTCCGCAGGCTCCGCCGTTTCGGCAGGCTCATTTTCCTCCGCGGTTTCCGCGGCGGCAGGGACCGCTCCGGTCTCGAGCATCTCAAAATAGTTTGCGACGGCAGCGCGGATTTTCTCTACCATTTTCTCGCCGATACCCGGAATTTCCATCAACTGTTCCGGAGTCATGTCGGCCAACCGCTCGATCGCGCTGATGCCGTGTTCCTGCAAACGCTCGATCGTCTTCGGTCCGACGCCGGCGAGTTCCTCAAGCGGGGTGACCGGAGTGGTCATCGCAGTCATCTGTAGCTCGATTTCGCGCCGCTTCTCCTCTTCGCTCTTGATGTCGATATTCCAACCGATCAGCTTGCTGGCCAGGCGAACGTTCTGGCCCTTCTTGCCGATGGCGAGCGAAAGCTGAGTATCCTCGACGATCACCTCGAGGCGCTTTTCCTCGGGGTCGATGATCTGCACGCGGGAAACCTTGGCCGGGCTGAGCCCCTTCAGTGCGAAAGTGACGATATCCTCGGAAAACGGGATGATGTCGATTTTTTCGCCGCGCAACTCGCGAATGATCGATTGCACCCGCATTCCCTTCATGCCGACGCATGCCCCCACAGGATCGACGTCCTTGTCGCGACTTTCCACCGCGATCTTGGTTCGCTCGCCGGCCTCTCGGGCCACGGCACGAATCCGCACCGTGCCGTCGTAGATCTCCGGCACTTCCATCTCAAACAGCCGCTGCACCAACACCGGATCGGCGCGTGAAACCACCACCTGCGGTCCGCGTCCGGCGCGCTCGACAGCGCGAATCACCACACGCAACCGGTCGCCAACGTTGTAGGCCTCGGCGCGCGACTGCTCCCGCCGCGGCATGCGTGCCTCGGTGCGGCCAAGCTCGACGATCACCTCGGGACCCTCGATCCGTTTGACGATGCAGTTCACCAACTCGCCAACGCGCCCGTTGAATTCGTTGAAAATCGTGTCGCGCTCGGCCTCGCGCACTTTTTGCAGGATCACCTGCTTTGCCGTCTGCGCCGCGATGCGGCCAAGCATCTCGGTAGGCTTGGCCATCAGGATTTCCGACCCCACCTCAGCCTGGGGAACCTGTTTGCGCGCCTCTTCGAGCGACGTCTCCTTGAGCGGATCGACCACTTGATCGACCACCTGCCGCACAGCAAAAACGTCCACTTGGCCGGTCTCCGGATTGTAGCGGCCACGCAGGTCTTCTTCGGTCTTGTAGTACTTCCGCGCAGCCACCACCATCGCATCCTCGACGGCCGCAACGATCACTGCAGGATCGATGTGCTTTTCGCGACTGATCTGTTCAATTGTCTGGTTCAGCAGCGACGCCATCCTGCTCTCCTACCATTCCACAACCAGGTTCGCCTTCCGAATGCGGTCCAAGGGCAGCAGCACCACCCGGTCGCCAACTTCCAGCCGCACCATGCCACTCACTATGCCTGCCAAGCGGCCCTCGTAAAACTTCGAGTCCTCGACCGGTTCCACGAGACTGATCCGCGCCTTGCGGCCGGCAAACCGCTCAAATTCCGCCGGATTTCTCAGTTTCCGGTCCAAACCGGGAGAACTGACTTCGAGAACGTAACGGGGCCCGGGAACCAGATATTCAACATCGAGCAGAACACCCAACTGTTCGCTGACGCGCTGGCAATCCCCGTGGGTTACCCCTTGCTCTTTATCGATATAGACGCGCAGAAGCCGTTGACGTCCCACCTTCCACTCGACATCAACGATCTCGACCCCTTCCGAGTTGGCTACTCGCTCGGCCGCTTCACGGATTTTTGCCAGGTCCACCGCCCCTCACCGGGAGCAACAAAAAAGTGGGCTTTCGCCCACCGAAAATTCCGACAGGTTCGGACTAACGTAAGTATACCGGACACCCCTGCTGCTGGCAAGCGTCCGCGCCGCCCGCTCGACGACGCGAACGCTTCCAATCGCAATCAGATCTTACTGTTTCGACTTCGGCTTGGCGGGCGCAGCCGTCGCCGCCGGATAGGTCTGATCGTAAAGCTTGGTGATCGCCTTGGTGATATCGACCGCATTCGAGCTGTAGAGAACGGGGCTGGTCTGAGAGGAACCATCGAGCACGATGCCGTAGCCATGCTGGCTGGCGTAGCGGTCGATCAGCGGCATCATCTTCTGGCCGATGTCGTCCACGGCCGACGTTTTGGCATCCTGATCGTCTTCTTGAAGTTCCTGCTGTTTCCGCTGATATCGGTGGCTGAGCTGCTGGTATTGCAGGGTCAACCGCTCCTTTTCCGCATCGCTGAGAGTGCTCTGCCCGTCTTGCAGCCGCTGCTGTAGATTCTGGAGTTGCTTGGAGATCTGGGTGAGCTCGTTGACCCGCGGAGCGAATTTTGTCTGGATTTCCTGGGCCGCCTTCTGGCCCGCTGCAGTCGTGCCGATTGCCGTTCGCAGATAGATGACGGCCACCTTGGTGGGTCCGTTGCTTGCCGCAGTGGACGCAGCCGGACGCTTCTGCGCCCAAACTGTTCCCGCCAGCAGAAAAACCATGCTTCCAACAACTAGATTGCGCAACTTCATTGCCTCTCCTCGGGCTCTTTCCGAGCACCCAATCGCGGAATTATAAGGGTCCTTCCAAAGCCGGTCAAACGCCTAATCATCCCATGCGGCCTCAGTGCGGCAATGGCACGAGCAGCACTCGATTGTGAACCTGATCGGCCACCACGGCCAGATTCGTAAGCTTGTCGATTGCCACCGAATTCTCCGACGACCCATCGACCGGTATGAGACTACGAACCTGACTGCCGTTGGGATTGACCTCAATGAGCGAAGCCGTGTGGCTGGCCTGGTTCACCGTAACCGCTTCGTTCGCCTGGAAGTTGTAGGCAATCGCCGACGGGTTGATGCCCGTCGCGATGTTTTGCGTGATCGTATTGTTCTGCGGATTGACTACCAGTACGCGGTTACCGCCGCTATCGGCCACCAGGAAGAGGTCGTTGATCGGGTCCAGCGCGATGCCCAGGGGCAGATTCGGACCGGTAATGTGGCCACTCAGCAAGGCTGGCGAATAGTGTTGATCGAGGATGTCGATCGTCGGCGGACTCTGCGTGGCGCACAGCACCGCAGCCATCTGAATATTCGGATCGACGGCAACGGCCAGCGGTCCCTGGTCGACGTTCGACAGTGAAGAGAACCCGCCGTTGGAGGCGGAAATGAAGCTGACGTTGTTGCTTTCCTGGTTCGCGACGGCGGCCAAACCCGAATCCTGGTCGATATTGACTGCAGTCGGACCACTGACGTTGTACTGCCCGCCGTTCAGCGACGTGCCGCTGGCGGCGCAGGTCCCCGCAGAGTAGCAGTCGTTGCCAAGGTTGATGAGCGAGGCCGTATTGTCGCCGTAATTGGCGACGATCGCCGTGCCGAGTCGCGGGCTGACGTCAACGGCCACCGGATCGGCGCCCACGTCGACGGTCTCCAGTACGCTGCCGGTGCCGAGATCGATCAGCGAAACCGTGTTCGAAGCCGAGTTCGTCACCAAAGCCAGATTCCGTGTCGGATCCACGGCCACGGCAACCGGAGACGCGCCAACCGAAATCGCCTGCACCACCTGCAACTGGTAAATATTCGAGAGCGTGCCGCTTGTATCCTGCACGTCTATGTTCAACCAACCTGGTCCGGCGAGTTGCGCGGCCGGGATGGTCACATTGATCTGCCGGCTGCTGACCCACTGTACGTCGGATGACGAGAGGGCAGTGCCGTCGATGCGCACGGCTGCACCCGAGGAGAATCCGCCACCGATCAGCGTCAGCGTTTGCGAGGAAGAAGAGGAGAACAGGCGCGTTGCGCTCGCCTCCACGATCGTCGGCGTTCGTACCTGCCCGAGCGACACGACCGAAATCGTGCCGTCCGCCTGATTGGTAACGACGGCTTCATCGGTCACCGGATCGATCGCTATGCTGGACGGCGTGCCACCCACGTTCAGCGCGCTGCCGACCGGCTCCGCCGTGGCCAAATCAACCGCCTGCACCGTATCAGCCTGCTGATTCACCAGCAAGCCGAGGTCAGTCAAAGGATTCACGGCTGTGGCAACGTTGTTGTACCCGACGTTGCTGGTACCGTTGCTGGTGATTCCCTTAACCGATTCGTCCAACAGGCTGAACAGCGCGGCGAAGTTCCCGTTTGGATCGGTGAAAAGCAATTGATCGGTAGCGGGATTGAACGCGACACCGGTAACGGTGGTAGACAAAGTGAAACTGAAAATCACATCGTAGGTGGGCTGGCCAGCGGAACTGATCGCCGGATGGCTCATATCGACCGCCGAAATTGCACCGCTGCCACCAGGGGTCACAATCGCCCAGTCCAGCGAGGGCACGATTGCTACCTGTGGACTCACACCCGTGCCGCCTGAGCGGGTCCCGCCCTGAGTGACGTCCACCGGCGTGACCGTGGCCGGGCTCTTCGAAAGATCGACCACCGTCATCGTATTCGTCTCCTGATTGGCAATCAGGGCATGGCCAGTGAGCGGATTCTCGCCAATCGAAACCGGCACGTAGGCTGAAGGAAGAGCAATCGTCTGAGTAGCCTTCGTTCCAGAAAGGTCGACGACGGAGAGCGTCTTGTCTCCCTGATTCACGACGAGCGCCAAATCGCGTAGCGGATCGACCGCAACGCCCGTGGGCTGCTTGCCGACCGGGACGCTGGTAGCAGCGCAAGATGTGCTATTGCAATTGGCCAAATTGATCAGCGAAATGGTATTGCTGCCCGTATTGGCGATCACGGCAACGCCAGTGGCCCGATCAAGCGCCACAGACGACGGTCGACTGCCAACCGTGGCCGTAGCCAGCAGCGACAGCGGGGTCGACGAAAGATCGGGCGAAACCGCAACGTTCACCGCCGCCTCGCTGGGCGAAGCGCCCGGATTGCTTACCGTCAACTGATAGAGTCCTGCCTGCTGCAACTCTGAACCCGGCACAGACACGGTGATCTGGTTCGGGCCTTTCAGGTTGGCACCCACCGCCTGGCCATTGAAGTCGACCACAGTCGACGGTGAGAGATAGCCGCCATCGAGCGTGACCGACGAGGCACCGCAACTACCCGAGGCGCACTGCGGCACGCTGACCGGAGAGAAAGAAATGATCGCCGGACGCTCCGGCTGCACCTTCAAACCAATGCTATTGGAAGTATGCCCGCTCTGGGACTGGACGGCGATCTGAACGGTACTGGAAGCCTGCAACAGTGCAGTGGGCACGACGCCGCGTACCACCGACGTGCTGACAAAAGTGGTGGGTACCGGTTGACCGTTCGCCAGCACCGTGCTGGTGGAAAAGAAGTTGGAGGGTGATTGCGCCGTGACGTAGACGTTCTGAACGACGGAACCCTGCGCGGCTGATGAAGGCGAAATCGACGCGACCACAGGATCGACCGAAGGCAGAACGGTGAGCGTCGCCGTGTAGCTCTGCGTAGTATCGGCCTCGGCAGTGGCCACGATTTTCACCTGGCCCGACGGAGGAGTGGCAGAAGGAGCCAGATAGTATACGGAGTTCACCGCCGAACTGGGAGCCTGGCAGGGGTTCGATCCCAGAACGCAGATCAGACCGTCGGTCGGATCGCCATTGACCGTGCCATTCACCGTCCAGTTCACGTTGGTATCGGTGGTGCCAGTAACCGTGGCAGTTAGGTTGACCTGTTCGCCGGTACCGAGCGTGGCCGTTTCCGGAGAGATCTGAACGCGAACGCCGGAATCGATCGTGACGTCGGCCGTCGCTGTGGCCTTGGTATCAGCCTGGCTGGTGGCTGTGACGGCAATCGTGTTCGGGGAGAAAATCTTGTTGGGCGCGGTGTAGAGGCCGTTTGAATCGATGGTGCCGCACGCGTTGCCGCTGCAGCCGGTACCGCTGATGCTCCACGTGACGGCGGTGTTGCTGGGCCCCACAACGCTGGCTGAGAACTGCTGCGTCCCGCCAAGCACGACCACCGCGGCCGTGGGCGTGATCGAGACGGTGGTCGAAGTGGAGCTGCTCGTGCCGCAGGCCGAGAGGATCACCGTCAGCAGGCCGATACAGACGGCGGAGAGATAGTGTCCGCGTTTCATACGCGTTCCTCCGGCGGTTGAGCTCGATCGGCGGCTGGCATGCATTCCTCCCATGGCGTCAGAACGTTCGGCTGACGGTAAATCGAATCGTGTGCACCGGCTCGAACAGGAACGAAGCGTAGTGACCCGGCTCGCTGGCCAGCAAATGGTCGAGTTGCGGCACAACCTGAGTCTGCAGCACGCTCGGCGGCAGCGCGGCCTTTGTCGCCGGATTGAGGTAATACGCCCCGGTCGGCTCGATGATCGTCGAGGTGACCCGGTTCACGTTGTAGGCATAGTAGACCCGGAACGGCGCCTGAATAATCGGCAACTGCACGACGAATTCGATACCGGTCGAGCTGTGCAGATGGAAATTGGTGCCCGAAGCCAGGGGCAGGATGGACGGGACCGTGATATGGGGAAAATCGGAGTTCGGAAATTCCTGCCGCATGGTGGTGAGCGCGGTGGGATTCAGCCGCAACTGGTTGCGGCGCAGCACTCCGTCGATGCCCATATCCCAGAAGAAGTCCATGCCGAGGTAGTTGCCAACGAGCGGAATCCGGTACTCGAAATTGGCAACGGCCATCGTGTCGCCACCCGGTCGCGTGGCTACGAAATGAAGCACCGGCACGCTCAGCGTCCGCAGAGTGGGCTGCCCGTTCGGGCCCAGGACGGTCGGGTCAAAGTAACTGACGGTGGTCGTCTCGAGGTTGGGCACGAAAGCCCAGGGCGAGATGCTGTAGAAGTCGAAACCACGAACGCTGTTCTCGCCGCCGGTGTAGAGGCGGTCGAAGGGCGGCAGCACCTGATTGCCGTAGCCGGTGGCAAACGAGGTTGTGAAGTGAAACGCCAGCACGTTGCGGTGGTGGTTGATCGGATGGAAATACTTCATGTCGAAGACCGGCGTGACCGCCTTGACGTTGCCGCCGAGTCCTTCGTAGCCCATTCCGAAAAAGAAGGATTTGCCACCGGTCGGGTTCAGCTCGCTGTTGACGGTGCTGTAGGTGATCGTCGGCTCGAATTTGCTCGAAATGATGCCCTGCAACTGGGAAGGGCCGGCAAAGCTGCGGAACTGCAATGCCTGGAAGAGTACTTGCGACGCCGTGCTGTAGGCGGTGATTGAACTGTTCGTGTAGGAATAGTTCATCCCGACGCGGGCGAAGGAAAACCGCCGCATTGGCGTGCTGGCGAACAGAGTGAACCCTTTGCTGGTGATGTTGTAATTTTCAGCGATGTTCCCGGGGATATTGACCTTCTGGCCGAGCAAAAGCGAGGTTTCCCGCGCCTGGTCGTAGGCGTAGTAGGTGGAAAAGACGGTAAAGCCCGTTGAGATCGGCCGATCGAAGATGTAGGGCTCGGTGAAGCCAAAGACCAGGTTCCGCTGAATATCGCCGACGCTGGCCTCGAAGGTCAATGTGTCCCCAAGGCCCAGGAAGTTGTTGGTCTGATAGTTGAGGCCGATGAACGTACCGGCAAGGCCGCTGACACCGCCGGTGAGGCCAATCGTCTGCTTCCCCTTCTCCTTCACATGGAGCAGGATATCGACGTTGCCCTGGCGTTCATTGCGATTGATATCGGCGTCCTTGGGCTTGATCCGCTGGAAATAGCCGAGCTGATTGAGCCGCAGCAGACTGAGTTGCCAGAGGTGGTTATTGAAAAGTTCTCCCTCATTCAGTAGCAACTCGCGGCGGATGACCTTGTCGCGCGTCGTGGTATTGCCCACGAAGTTGATCCTGCGGATGTAGAACTGCTTGCCCTGGTCGAAGGTGATCGTGAGATTGACGATCTTTTTCTGGTCGTTGACGTCGAAGCTCGGCGACGGCGTGAAATTGATGAATCCCCAGGCGCCATAGAGCTTGGTGTATTCCTTGAAGGCCTCGCGCACCACCTTCGCATCGAAGATCTGCCCTTCCTTGAGCGGGAACGCGGCCTTCAAATATTGCTGCTTGAAAAACAGGCCCTTCTCCGGGTTGGAGCTGCGGATGTAGAGCTTGCCCATCCGGTACTTCGCTCCCTCCTCGATCGGTATGGTGATGTCTGTCGCCTTGCCATGCTTGGCTCCGATCCAGGGGATAGGGATCCAGGGAATGCCGGGATGATCGACGTTGACGATTTTCGTCGTTGGCGGCAGAACCTGCGCGCGGAAGTAGCCATGGTTGTTATAAAGCTCCTGCACGCTATTGAGGTCGTCGTCGAGCTTGCCTTCATCGTACGTCTTGCTCATCACCGGAATTTCGAAGAAATAGAGCGGAATGGCGTAGGGGCGAGTGTGCTTCATCGCCCGGACGATGTGGTAGTCGTTGAACGCGTGATTGCCGGTGATGGTGATCTTGCCAACCTTCACCTTGGGTCCTTCGTCGATGTGAAACGTGAGCACGATTGCGTTGGTCGCGGGAATCTTCTCGTAGGTCGGCCGGACTTTGGCAAATTGGCGGCCATGCGCAGCCAGTAGGGCCTTGATCACCACCGCGGCCCGTTTTACGTTCGTCGGATCAAAGCGATCTTCCACTGACAGGTGCACCTTGGCCTGCTTGAAGGCATCGAGGATGTCCGATTCGGTGACCGTGTGGTTGCCCACGTACTTGATCATGCGGATCACCGGCCGCTCGGTCAGATAGAAGATCACGATCTTCCCGTTCGGATTCTTGGGATCGCTCTGCACGATCAACCGAATGTTCTGGAAGTAGCCGGTGTTCCACAGCGCGTGGAAATCGCGCCGGAGCGCCGCCGCGCTATAGGGATCGCCGACACGGGTAAAGATCCTCGCGAGCAACATATCGCGCGGGTAGCTTCGGTTTCCGTAAAATTCGATGCGCTCGATGAAAGGTTTTTGCTGGGCCTTCTGGGTCTTCTGGGCCTTCGGCGTCGTCACGGTTTCGAGCGGCCTTTGTGCCCTCGCCGGAACGACCGAAATCCACAGCCCTGCCCACACAACCATCATGGGCACCAGGAGACGCAAGAAAAACTTTTTCTGAGCGGCCGCCGCAGGCCTCAAGGCCGCGAACCCCCTCTAGTGTGCGAATCTAAAGGCCGGACGCCCGTACACCCGGCTTGGTGCTGTAGGATTCTCAGCGAACGACCGGAGTTGCTTCCACCAACGGCCGGAACGCCAATTCCTCTCCGGCCACATACACCTCGATCGTCGCCGGTGGCTGAACGCTTCCCTGAATCAACGTTTCCGAGAGCGGATCCTCGATGTACCGCTGCAACGCGCGCCGCAAAGGCCGTGCGCCGTAGCTGCGATCGCCGCAAGTTTTCTCGAGAATCCAGCGTCGTGCTTCGGGCGTGAGCGTGATCTGCACCTGGCGATGCACCAACGTCTCGTTGATTTGACCCACGAGGAGGTCGACGATTTTCAAGAGATCGTCGTCTCCCAGCGGTCCGAACAAGATGACCTCGTCCAGCCGATTCAGGAATTCCGGGTTGAAAATCCTTTTGACTTCCCCCATCACCAGATCTTCCATGCCGCGCTGACCCAAATCGCGCGCGGCGGACTGGAAGCCCAGCGTCTGGCCCTTCTGCAGGTACCGGGCGCCGATATTCGACGTCAGGATAATGATTGTGTTCCGGAAATCAACCGTGTTGCCAAGGCCATCCGTCAATTGGCCGTCCTCAAACACCTGCAAAAGAATGTTGTAAACATCGGGATGCGCCTTCTCGATCTCGTCGAGCAGGATCACCGAATAGGGGGCACGACGCACGCGCTCGGTCAGCTGGCCGCCCTCTTCGTAGCCGACGTAGCCGGGAGGCGCGCCGATCAATTTCGAAATCGAATGCTTCTCCATGTACTCGGACATGTCGAAGCGAACCAGTGAGCGCTCGCTGCCGAACAGGAACTCTGCCAGGCGCCGAGCCACTTCCGTCTTGCCGACGCCGGTGGGTCCTAGAAACAGAAAGCAACCGACCGGGCGCGAAGGGGACTTCAGCCCCGCGCGGCTGCGGCGGATCGCGCGGGACAGCGCAGTGATGGCCGTGTCCTGGCTGACGACCCGCTTGTGGAGCTCTTCTTCCATCCGGAGCAGCTTCTGCTGCTCGTCTTCCTTGATCGCGGTAACGGCGATGCCGGTCCAGCGCGCGACCACCTCCTCGACGTCCTCCTTGATCACACGGCCGGTGGTGGAATCGTCGAGTTTGTATTTTTCGCGCAACTGGCGGAGCCGTTCCTTTTCTTTCCGCTCTTCCTCGCTGTAATAGCGGGCCTTCTCGAACTCGTGATTGGCAATTGCCGTTTCCATGCGATGGTTGATGAACTTGATCCGGCGCTGCACCTCGGCAACGTCCTCGGGCAGCATCGCCTGGCGAAGTTTCACGCGAGCACCCGCCTCGTCGATTAGATCGATCGCTTTGTCGGGCAGGAAGCGGTCGGGGATGTAGCGGCTGGAAAGATAAACGGCCTGCTTCATCGAGGCGTCTTCATAACTGACAGCGTGGAATTTTTCGTAGCGGTCCCGTACGCCGAGCAGCACCTGCACCGCCTCTTCCTCGTCTGGCGGAGCAACTTTGACGGCCTGAAACCGGCGCTCCAGTGACCGGTCGCGCTCCACCGTCTTGCGGTATTCGCCGGGGGTCGTGGCGCCGATACACTGAATCTCGCCGCGGCTGAGCGCTGGCTTAAGGATGTTGGCGGCGTCGAGCGAGCCCTCGGCCGAGCCGGCGCCGACCAGGGTGTGCAGCTCGTCAATAAAGATGATCGCCGTCTGGCTCTCCATCAACTCCTTCATGATCGTCTTCAGGCGCTCTTCAAACTGGCCACGGTATTTCGTACCGGCGACGATCAGGGAGAGATCGAGCGAGAGGATGCGCTTGTCGGCCAGGAACGGGGGCACGTTGCCATCGGCGATCCGTTGGGCCAGACCTTCGACGATGGCAGTCTTGCCCACGCCCGGTTCGCCGATCAGGACGGGATTGTTCTTCGTCCGGCGGCAAAGGATCTGGATCACGCGCTCGAGTTCGGCTTCACGGCCGATCAGCGGGTCGAGCTGGCCCTCCATGGCAGCCTGGGTCAGATCGCGGCTGAATTCGGCGAGCAAACTGGTTTCTTTGGCTCGGCTCACGGGCACCTTCTCCGTCGTGCTGCGCGCCACTTCCTCGCGGAGCGTCGACAAGCGAAGGCCGCGCTCCTGCAGGAGCTCGGCCCCAAACGACTTCTCTTCCCGCAGAATACCCAGCAGCAGGTGCTCGGTCCCAATGTGTTTGTGGTTCAGCCGTTCGGCCTCTTCGGCCGCGTAGTTCAATACTCGTTTGCATTCCGCGCTCAACGGCACCTCGACGGACGTCGAAATGCGGTCGCGGATGGTAATGCGGGATTCGATTTCCTTCCGAATCGATTCGACCACCCCATGGGTGCGCAGGAACCGGTTGGCCAGTGCCTTGTCTTCGCGCAACAGGCCGAGCAGCAGGTGCTCGGTTTCGATATAGGGGCTGCCGTACTGGGTCGCCTCGTAACGGGCGAAAAAAATGACACGGCGGGCCTTTTCGGTGTAGCGCTCAAACACGGTTCAGCCTCGCTCCTTCCTGCCGGCTTCGGGCGCGCCGGCAATGCGGCTCGTACCCCCAGTCTCTCCGGCAGGCACGAGGAAACCGTGTTCCAGGGCCAGGACGCGATTCGAGCGCCGCGCCAAGGCCATATTGTGTGTGGCCAGGATCGTGGTCAAACGACGGGATTCGTGCAGTTGCTCCATTAAGCGAAAAACCGCCTCCGCATTCTGCTCGTCCAGCTCCCCGGTGGGTTCGTCGGCAAGCAGAAGCTCGGGTCGGTTTACCAACGCTCGAGCGATCGCCACGCGCTGCCTCTCGCCTCCCGACAGCTCGGAGGCCCGCTGACCGGCTCGCGCGCCCAGCCCCACTTGCTCGAGCAGCTCACCCGCCTGGCGGAGCGCTTCCTTGTGCGAAACGCCGTCCAGCAACAAGGGCGCCGCAACGTTTTCCGCCGCCGTGAAGTCCGCCAGCAGATGATGCCGCTGCCAGACGAAGCCGATCGACCGACGACGAAACTCGGCTCTCTGCTCTTCCCTGAGCGTATGGAGTGCGCGAGACGCGAAGTATACTCGACCGCTCGACGGCGTGTCTAGCGCAGCTACCAGTTGCAGCAATGTGCTTTTCCCGGACCCGGAAGGACCGACAATTGCCAGCCAATCTCCTCGGGGAACTTCCAGATTTACTCCCGCCAGCACGGTTCGCTCGGAAGGGCCGGAGCCGAAAACTTTGGTGAGCGCCTCGACGCGCACCAACGGCTCTACCTCGCCACCCCTCGCGGTTCGGCGGCTCTGTTCCGCAGCGTCCTCGGCAATCTGCTGCACTGTTAACGCGCCCCTAAAACAGCATTCTAGCACGGCACGCGCGGCGGGTATCCCCAAGCGCACAGCTGTGTCTTGCCCGTCATTGATATATCCGAGATATATCTGAGCACGTCTCAGGCCACAACGCTCCCGGATCGTGGTCCGAAGTGATCCGAATTGGATATTGGCTATTACCCCGCAGTTGGCAAAACTGGTCGAGCGAGTCGACGGAACCGGTTTCTGCCGGCACTGACCACTATTCGTAGCGCAGGATTTCCACCGGGTGCAGCCTGGCGGCCGACCACGCCGGATAGACCGTGGCCGCCACGCTCACGCCGAGCGCCAGCGCTGCGATCCACAGAGCGTCCAGTGCGCTGGTGTGAAACGGGACGTAGGAGATGGAATAGAACTCGGGGTTAAGTGGGATCAACTGCCAGGCGTTTGCCGTCCAGGCGACGGAATAGCCCACCACCAGACCAATTGCCGTGCCGATGATGCCAACGCCCAGTCCTTGCAGCACGAAAACCAAGCTCACCTGCCGCCGGCGTGCGCCCATGGCAATCAGTACGGCGATGTCGCCGGCGCGGTCAACCACCGTCAGCGCCAGCGCGACCAGGATGTTCAGCCCGGCGACGAAGGTGATCAGCCCGATGAAAATGCCCGTAACCAGCTTTTCCAGGCTGAGCGCGCGAAAGAGTGCACGGTTCTGCTGCATCCAGGTGGTGGCTTCGAAACCGGGACCGGATTCCTTCACCAGCTCGCGCGCCAACTGCGGAGCCTGGTCGGGATCGTCAAGGCGAACCTCGATCACGCTGACCAGCGGGCCAATGCCCGCCAGATTCTGCGCGGCATGGAGCGTCACGAATCCCCAGTTCGCGTCGTAATCGTAGAAGCCAGAATTGAAGATTCCCGTGACGTGAAACCGCCGGGGCTGGGGCATCAACCCGAACGGAGTGAGGCTGCCCTGAGGGCTAGTAACCGTCAGGTACTGGCCGACGTGGATCTGGAGCGTCCGGGCAAGGATATTGCCGATGACGATGGCAGGAAGTCCCTCGGCGTCGGGCGAGAAATTGGCTGAGCCGCTTACTAGGCTGCGAAGCGCCTTGTCGGAAGCAATCTCGAGCTTTGGGTCTACGCCCTTGAGCATCACCCCCTGTGCCTGGCCGTTGGCGGAAACGAGCACCGTGTTGTAAATCGCCGGGGCGATGGATTTCACCCCGGGCGTGCGCTGCAGACGTGCGAGGAGTGGCCGCCAGTCGCGGATTCCCTCGAGTCCTTTCGGCTTCAAGTTCACATGGGCTGTGACTTCGAGCAGGCGGTTGGTGAGCGCGCGACGGAAGCCGCTATCCATCGATAGGGAGATGACCAGTGCGATAACGCCGGCGGTCACGCCAATGATCGACAACCAGGTGACCAGGCGAAGCAGGGCCGGTTTGAAAGGCGAGCGGAGATAGCGGAGCGCCACCCAGCCTTCAAACTTCATGACTTGCCTTCATCGGGCGCGCCCGGTTTTTCCCGGGCCTCGGGGCGCAGCAGCGGGAAAAGAATCACTTCCCGGATAGCATGCGAATCGGTGAGTAGCATCACCAGTCGGTCCATGCCGATGCCTTCGCCGGCGGTAGGAGGCATGCCATGGCTGAGCGCGCGAATGTAATCCATGTCCACTTCCTTGGGCATGTCCGCGCCACCCTTTTCCACCTGGGCCCGGAAACGACTCTCCTGATCCTCGGGATCGTTCAGCTCGGAGAATCCGTTGGCCAGCTCCATTCCCGCGACGAACAGCTCGAATCGCTCGGTGATGGAGGGATCGTCGGCGCGACGCTTGGCAAGCGGGGAGATCTCGACGGGGAAATCGAAGATGTAGGTCGGCTGGATCATGTGCGGCTCGGCGACGGCCTCGAAGAGCGCGCCGGTCAACTCGCCGTCGGAAGCAGGTACGGCATCTTCGGCCTCCTCGACCAAGGGCCGGTCTTGCGCCCGCGCCCAGGTGTTAAACCGGCGGGCAGCTTCGAGCGGGCCGCCGGGCGATCTCAGCGTGTCGACGTCCAAGTCTACGCCCGTTTCCTTTGGCCAATAGTCGACGATTGCCTGGCGCATGGTAAGGCGCGGGAAAGGCCGGGCGAAATCGAGCTGTCCTTCGCCGTAGGAAATCTGCAACGTGCCGCAGGCTTCCTCGACGAGATTGCGGAACAGTTGCTCGGTCAGGTCCATCAGGTCCGAATAATCGCTGTATGCCTGGTAGAACTCGAGCATAGTGAATTCGGGTTGATGGATCGCATCGATCCCCTCGTTGCGGAAATTGCGGTTGACCTCGTAGACGCGGTCGAGGCCGCCGACGACGAGCCGCTTCAGGTAGAGCTCGGGCGCAATGCGCAGGTAGAGGTCCATGTCGAGCGCGTTGTGATGGGTAACGAAGGGGCGGGCAGTCGCACCGCCGAGGATGGGGTGCATCATCGGCGTCTCGACCTCTACATAGCCGCGCTCGTCGAAAAAGCGGCGCAGGCCGCGCAGGATGGTCGCACGGCGCAGGAAGATCTCCCGAGATCGTTCGCTCGAGATCAGGTCCAGATAGCGGCGACGGTATCGCTGGTCGACGTCGGCCAAGCCGTGCCATTTCTCGGGCAGCGGCAACAGCGCCTTGGTTAGCAGCGTCAACTCCTCCACCCAGACGGTCAGCTCCCCGGTGCGCGTACGGAACAGGTGGCCGGAAACTCCAATGATGTCACCGAGATCGAGCAGGCGGAAGAGGTCGAAGCCACGCTGGCCAACAGCGTCGAGCTTGACGTAAATCTGCAGCCGGCCGCCTTGACCCTCCAAGTGAGCGAAGCCGGCCTTGCCGTGCAGGCGCAGGGCGACGATACGCCCAGCGACCCGCACAGCCACGCGCTCGGCCTCGAGCGCGGCGGCGTCGAGCGAGCCGAAACGCTTGAGGATCTCGAGGATGGTGTGGCTGCGACGGTAGCGGTGCGGGAAAGGCTCTACGCCAAGCTCCCGGATTTCGCGGAGTTTCTTCTGCCTCTGAAGATATTGATCCAACGGTTCGAAGGGCAAGCGAGTTTCCTTAGGGCGGCAACGCGAAGTCTGGCAGTATACCGACCCCGCTCTTGGAGCGTCAAGGAGCCCCATGGCGCCCGCCCTCTGGTATAATTTCCTGCGCTCTCGGAGGTTCTTTGCGCTCTCATCGCAGCACGGACCCGCAAGCTGACCTCTCGGTTCGAGAGGAGTGGCTTGCCGGGCTTCCCGCGGACAAGCAGCGGGCCTTTCAGAACGTCGTCACGCAGCTCGAGGCGGGATACGCGATGTTCAGTATTGCCGTAAACGAGTCGTTTGCCCTGAGGCGTGCCGGCTCGCTCGTGCGGGCGCGGGAACAGGTGGGTACGACGGCTGGAGTAATGCGTCGGTTCATCGATCAGCTCTCTCACCTGCTCGATGCGCTGACGGAGCAATCGCGCTGTTCCTCCTATTTTCCCCGTGTCGCACCGCTCAACCCGGCCTTTTTCCGCTGGCCGATCGCGAGGCGCCAGGCTTCCTGGGAGAGCGCGATCGATCTGGTGCTGCCGACCCGCAGCCTGCGTTTTCGCCGCAAGTTGAGCGTACTGCTGCGCTCGGTGAACCACCTGTCGAGCGAGTTCCACCACGCAGCGCGGGAGATTTCCGAAGGATCGTCGGTGCACCCGGAGAGCCACTGGGAGGCGCTCGACTCGTTGCACTACGACCTGAACACCTGTCTGAGGGAAACGATCGTCGTCCTGAAGTCGTTCCTGCTCGGCCTCTCTCCGGACGAGCTGGACGCCTTCTGCCGCCGGCTGGGGGGAGCCCCGGTGACCAACGCGGGCGAAGGAGCAGGTTTCTCCCACATTTCGGCGTAGACGATCCTGCCCTGTTACCCGCAAAATGAGATTTCTTATGTCTAGTACCACGCCACAGATGGTCGCGAAACGCGAACACACCCCAGCGGGTAGGGGATGTCAGTGCGGGCCTTCTGCGGACAACTTCAGGAGGAGAGGGAGCATCGCATTTAGTGTAGCGGTGCGGCCCGAACGGGTAGAGTGGCCCGAATAAAGCGGACCGAGACCGGGGAGTTGACCGAGGCAGATGCCATCCGGTTGGCGCAGAAGGGAGACGCGGGAGCGTTCGAGCGTCTCTATCGGCTGCATAACCGGCGCGTCTACTCTCTCTGTCTGAGGATGGTCGGCAACCCGGCCGCAGCGGAAGACTTGGCGCAAGAGGCATTTCTCCAGCTCTTCCGTAAGATCCAAACCTTTCGGGGCGAATCAGCTTTCTCGACATGGCTGCACCGGCTAACGGTGAACGTTGTGCTGATGCGTTTGCGCCGCAAGAACGTGATCGAAACCTCGCTGGACGAGTTGGCCGAGCAGGACGAGGAATCCGGCAGCCCGCCGCGCGAGGTAGGTACGCCTGATCTTCAGCTCTCGGGATCGGTCGATCGCGTCAACCTGGAACGGGCGGTGGGGCAGCTTCCGCCCGGCTACAGAGCCGTGTTTCTCCTTCACGATGTGGAGGGTTACGAACACAACGAAATCGCCGATATGCTGGGGTGTTCGATCGGCAATTCGAAATCGCAACTGCACAAGGCGCGTACCCGGCTGCGCGAATTGCTGCAGGAAGCGGAACGCGACCGCGCCAGGGAAGAACGGCAGGAGTCCAGGCGAGACCTGGATGGAACGCCGGAAACCGAAACACGGTCGGCACGGCAAGGCTCTTAGGAAACTGCCATGAACTGCGAAGAATTTGTACGGCAAAGCGAACAATGGATGGAAGGCGAGCGCAGCCCGGAGGCGCGTGACCACGCGATGGCGTGCGAGCGGTGCCGGGCGCTCGTCGAGGAATTGGACGCGATTCGTTTGATGGCGCCGCAGATCGCCGCCGACGTCGCCCCACCCGAACGGCTCTGGACGTCCATCCGCACCCAACTGGAGCGCGAAGGGCTGATTCGTCGGCCGCGCTGGACAGAGCGGATGGCCGGGTGGGTAGGTATGCCGCTGCGTCCGACGGTGGCCGTGGGCGCCGCGGCGCTGACGGCGGCGCTGGTGGTGCTGACGATAGGGATTCACGTAAATCAGCCACCGCAGGCCACGGGCCCCCAGTGGCTATCGAGCGACCAGCCCGAACTGGCGCGCGTAGACACGCAGCTCGATCATGTGGAGCGCCGCGCCATCCGATCCTTCCACACTCCCAATCCCGCCGTTCGTGAGGCGCTCCGGCAAAATCTGATGATCATCGATCACCAGATCGCCATGTGCGAGAAAACGCTGGAGCAGCAACCGTCGGATCAGAACACCCGCGATTACCTGTATGACGCCTACCAGCAAAAAGCCGAACTGCTGAATCTGATGGCCGAACGCAGTACGGCGGCAGCGGAATGAGCGAAGAAGGAGTAGAATTCGCAAGTCAAACCGGCAGCCGATCGAACGGAGACAGGGGAGCAGGGGAATTTGAAATGGACATTGGGGGGAGGAGGCTAGGGCTTCTGGTGGCCCTCGGATTGGCCCTGGCCGGCACGCCGGCTTTTGCCCATCGGATCCAAAAGCACTTCAAAGTGGCCTCTCATCCGGTGTTGACCCTGCACAACTCCAGCGGGAAAGTCACGATTCGTTCCTGGCAGAAACCGGAAATCCAGGTCATCGCCAATCACAAGAGCCAGAAAGTGGATGTGGGCGCCGAGAAAAAAGGCAATATGGTACTCGTGTCGACGCACATTCTCAGCGACAACGTCACGCCAGCCGACCTCGAAGTGGATTACCGGATCACTGTCCCCCAGGAAACCGAACTCTCCATCCACAACGATTCCGGCAAGGTGAACGTGGATGGCGTACTTGGCGACACGACGGTGGAAACCGTGGCGGCCGACGTAAAGCTGAAGCAGGTGACTGGCTATATCATGGTCCGCACGATCGGCGGCTCGTTCACCTGCGAACAGTGCTCAGGGCGCATCGACGCAAATTCGATCAGTGGCGGCATCGACCTGTTGAGCTCGGAGTCCAGCAATGTGCAGGCGAGCACGTCAACCGGCAACATCCTGCTCGACAGCGACCTGCTGCCGAACGGGCTCTACCAGCTTCGCAACTATAGCGGTCACATCGACGTGCTGTTTTCCCCTTCGGATTCTTTTGACGTCTCGGCGATCTCGCTGCGGGGCAAAGTGGTGAACGATGCCAATCTGAAGCAGCCCGCCGGGTCAGCCCACCATCTGCCGCCGTTCGCCCGCTCACTTTTCGGCACCTACAACGAAGGTCGTGCCCGGCTGGTGATCAACTCGTTCAGTGGTACAATCGTGATCCGCCAGCGGCAGTAAGGGGCCGCTGCGGCATCCGAATGCCTGCTTCTATCTCCCGCAAACTCATTGTGCTGGTCGGCTTCATGGGCTGCGGCAAGACGACTGTCGGCCGCGTGCTCGCCGAGCGCCTCGGCTGGCGCTTCGTTGATCTCGACACGAAGATCGTCGAGCGTGCCCAGGCCTCGATCGTCAACATCTTCCGCCTTCATGGCGAGCCGGCCTTTCGCGCAATTGAAGCGGAAGCGCTCGAGCGAGCGTTGGGTGAAGCGGTCGAGGGCGGCCAACCGACCGTGCTTGCCCTGGGCGGCGGCACGCTGACTCGGTCTGAGAACCAGGCCCGGCTGCGGCAGGCAGGTGCCCCACTCGTCTGGTTGGATTGTCCGGTGGAGGAGCTGTTGCACCGCTGCGCCAGCGTAACCGACCGCCCGCTTTTCCGCGATGAAGCCAGCTTTCGGCGGTTGTACATGGAAAGGCGGCCAACTTACGCCCTGGCCGATTATCGCGTCGAAGGGCTCTTCGAGCCGGCGCAGGTGGTGGAACGCATCCTCGAACTGATGCGGCCGTTGCTTGCTGAGTGAAGAATCGGCCGGGACTATGGTCGCGCTCCCAGCCCGGATGAGCCTCGCGGCAAACAAAGTCAGGTTCTCCTCAAGTTCCTGCGAAATGTTCCGAGTTTCCTCAATCGATAGTCTCGTGGCTTCGAGAGCGGCGAGGCTTGCGGCACTGGTCGACGCAACGCGCCGCGGCAGCGATTGTCTCGCTGACTCCCTGCAGCGCCGGCTGTTGTAGACTGAGCCTCTTCGATGAGCCTGTCACTGTGGACAGAAGTGAAATATCTGAAGGGCGTCGGCCCGCAGCGCGCCGAGGCTCTGGCGCGGCGATCCATCTTCACCGTCGAGGATCTCCTCTATTACCTTCCCTTCCGCTATGAAGACCGCATCCGGTTCACGCCGATTGCCCGGATTCAGCCAGGCAACGTCTACACGATTCAGGCCGAGGTGGCGGACGGGAATCTGCTCCGCTTCCGTGGCCGGCGCGATGCGATCTACCACCTGCTGGTCCGCGACGTGAGCGGCACGTTGCATGTGAAATTCTTTCACGGAGCTTATCTCGAAGGCCGGTTTCACGCCGGGCAACAGATCGTGCTGCACGGGAAGGTGGAGGTCGACAGGCTGCGGCCCGCGCGGATCGAAATGGTGAATCCGCAGTGCGAGACGCTGGGCGCGTCGGGCGGCAATTCCACCGAAGTTGGCCGCATCGTCCCCATCTACGAGGCGATCGGCAGGCTCACGCCGCGCGTTCTGCGGCGCCTGGTCCACACGGCGATCGAGGCCCTGGGCGAAGCGGTTCCCGACCCGTTGCCGGAAGTCATCATCCAGCGCCACGGTCTGCCCGCCCGCGGCGCAGCCCTGCGTGCGGCGCATTTTCCGCCGGCCGATGAAAATATTGACCGTCTCAATGCTTTCCAGACGGTGGCGCAGCGGCGGCTGATTTTCGAGGAGTTCTTCTTTTTCCAGCTTGGGCTCGCGTTGCGCCGCCGGCGGCAGCAGGTCGAGCCAGGCATTGCTTTTCGTGTGCGCAACGAGCGGATTCGGGAGGCGCTCAAGCGCGTATTGCCCTTCAAGCCCACCGGCGCGCAGAAACGCGTGCTAGCCGAGATCGCCGCCGACCTCGAACGGCCGACGCCGATGAACCGGCTACTGCAAGGCGACGTGGGCAGCGGCAAGACGATCGTGGCACTGCAGGCAGCGGTGATCGTGATCGAAAACGGCTATCAAGTGGCCCTGATGGCGCCCACCGAAATCCTCGCCGTGCAGCACTATCTGGCCGCACGGCGAGTGCTCGGCAAGGCCGGCTACACAGTCGAACTGCTGGTGAGCGGAATGAAGCCTGCAGCACGCCACGAGGTGCTGGAGCGAGTGGCGAGCGGCAAAGCGCAGCTGCTGGTGGGCACGCACGCATTAATCGAGGACCCGGTCACTTTCCGGAAATTAGGTCTGGCTATCATCGATGAACAGCACCGCTTCGGCGTGCTGCAGCGCAAGCGGCTGAGGGAGAAGGGTGCTTCACCCGACGTGTTGGTGATGACCGCGACGCCGATCCCGCGCACGCTAGCTTTGACGCTCTACGGCGACCTGGATCTTTCGGTGATCGACGAAATGCCGCCCGGCCGCGGGTCTTTGAAAACCGTGTGGCGTTCGGAGGACGACTTGGCGCGGCTGTGGGAGTTCGTTCGGGGCGAGTTGGCTGCGGGACGTCAGGCCTATGTGGTCTACCCGGTGGTAGAAGAATCGAAGCAGGAACTGAAGGCGGCGATCGCGCAGTACGAGCGGCTCTCCCGAAACGTCTTTCCCGAATGCAAGCTCGGCCTGCTGCACGGACGGCTGGCGAGCGACGAGAAAGACCACGTGATGGAACAGTTTCGCGCCGGCGAAGTCCAGTTGCTCGTCTCAACCACGGTGATCGAAGTAGGTGTCGACGTTCCGAACGCCACGGTGATGGTGATCGAACACGCCGAGCGCTTCGGCTTGGCGCAGCTACATCAGCTCCGCGGGCGGATCGGCCGGGGACGCGAGAAATCGTATTGCATCCTCGTGGCGCCGCGGGATCTGGGCGGGGAGGGTCGCGAACGCATGGAAACCATGGTGCGCACGGCCAATGGCGCCGAAATCGCCGAAACCGACCTGCGGCTGCGCGGGCCGGGGGAATTTTTCGGCACGGCGCAGCATGGAGCGCCGGCACTACGCGTGGCCAGCCTGCTGCGCGATCACGATCTGCTGGAACTGGCTCGGAGGGAGGCTTTCGCGCTGGTCGAGGATGACGCGCGGGCGCCGCAGCTGGAACGCCTGCTCACCTCGCTCGATCCGAATTGGCAGCGGCGCTACGAACTCGCCAGGGTGGGATGAGAGCATGCGAATCGTCGCGGGCAAATACGGCAGCCGGCATCTGAAGACCCCGGGCAAGCTGCGCCTGCGGCCCACGAGCGACCGGCTGCGCGAAACGCTCTTCGATATTCTCGGGCCGTCCGTCGATGGCTCGCTGTTCATCGACGCCTACTCCGGCACTGGGGCGGTGGGAATCGAAGCGCTGAGTCGTGGCGCGCGGCGCGTGATCTTCATTGAGATCGCTCGGGGCGCGGTAGCGCTGCTCCGTCAGAACCTGGAGATGCTCGGTGCCAGCGGGGATGCGGAGATCCTGCATGAGGACGTGTTGCGCGGCCTAGTCCGCCTCCATGCCCGGGACGAGCGGGCCGACTTCCTCTTCCTAGACCCGCCTTATCAAGATCAGCAGGAATATCACGGTGCGTTCGAACTGCTGAGCCATTCGGCGCCGCTGGCGCCAAATGGCATCGTCATCATCGAGCACCGGTCCACATTTCCGCTGCCGGATTTCGACGGCCGGCTCGAAGCCTACCGCCGAGTCCGCCAGGGCGACGCCACGCTGAGCTTTTACCGGCTCATCCCCGGTGAATGAACAGGCATCCGGCCGTCGCACGGATCCAGTGATTCCCAACTGAATTTTCATCGCGTATTGGCCGGGAACCGGAAACCGGTTGTGTAGCCGTGGGTTTCAACCCGGCATCGGCTCTCCTCGGCGCCGCCTTCTTGCCGGCCCCAAGGGTGGATATGCAAAGGCATTCGCAAACCGGCGAGACGAAAGAGACTATGCGAAACTGGGTGGCGAAAAAAGTACGGTTCTCACGCGAGGGGGAAAGTTTATGGATGAAACTCCTCACAAAGTCAGGGAGTTGGAAGGCAGAAGGGGGGATTTTCCCTTCGAGTCTGTTGAGCTGCAAGAAAAAGCCGGCTACGCGCTCGGTTATGAACGGCCACTCATTGTTCGCTGTTTCGACAGCCGGTTGGACTCGGTTTTCGAAGGGTTTTTGAAGAGGAATGGCTGGTCGCACAAAGACGTGATCTCCCTTCCGGGCGGCGCGCGCGCGCTTGCGTCCAACGATTCGGCTGATGCGGCCGCCCAAGAGACGATCTTCGGGGCGATTCAGACCAGCATACGGGCGCACGACGCGAAATGGATCCTGCTGACAATCCACTTCGATTGCAAGGGCTACGGAATCGCTTTTCCAAGCGAAGATGCCGAGCGGGAAAGGCAGAAACAGGATCTCGCTGCGGCGGTGCGGTTCGTCCGCGGGAAGTTGCCACCGGAATTCTTGGTCGAGGGGCGGTATGTCGACGGACGCGGTATCCATCCAGTGTAGCCATGCAAAACCAGGTGTTTCGTGGCGGGTGGGCAGGCCTTCTACGGACTGCGAATAGGCGAACTATTTGCCGGTCAGGACGAAATGATATTGGCCCGAGCCGACGTGGAACACGACGGCGCCGGGCGCGGCCATCGCCGAGGTGACTCCCGGATCGCCAGCCACAAACTTCCCTTTCGACCAGACGATGTGCTTGCCTTCCCGAACCGTGATGCGGGTCATATCCGGCTCTTCCGGAACCACGATTTCCGCATCGCTGTTGACGGGAATCGTGACGTCCATCGAGGTGACGCCCGGCTTATGCACCCAGGAGCAAGAGACAAGGCCGCGGACGGTCTGGATGGAAGCGCTGGCCCAATGCAGGTCCTCCACCACGTTTGGCGCAATGAGGATGCGGCGGAATCCCTGTCCATCCTTGCCGAGGCGAATCCCGCCCAACGCGCGGTAGAACCAGGCGCCCAAGCTTCCGAGCATGATGTGGTCGTGCGAGTTCATGGACGGGCCAACCTTGTCCTGCCAGATCTCCCAAAGCGTGGTGGCTCCGCGGGCGACCATAAAGCCCCAACTGGGATACGTTTTTCGCGTGGCGAGTTCGTAGGCCAGGTCGGTGCGGCCATTACCGGTGAGCGTGGGCAGCAGGTACTTGGCGCCGATGAAACCAGTGGTCAGGTGTGTGTTGTGGGCGTAAATGATGTTGCTGGTGAGTTTGCCAAACACCTCGCCTCGCAAACGCCGGGGAACCAATCCGAAAAATAAGGGAAGGGTCTGGGCAGTCTGTGAGCCGTTGGCATATTCGCCGGTAACCGGATTGAAAAATGCTCCCTGGAAGGCCTGCTTGATCCGGACGGCAAGGTTCGCGTAGGTTTTCGCGTCCTCACTGTTGCCCAGCACACCCGCGATTCGGGAAAGCAATTCGGTGTCGTAATAGAAATACGCATCGGAAACCAGCGCGCCGGGAGTGGGGTCGATGGCAATCCAATCACCGTAGTAGCTGTAGCGGAGGACGTTTCCTTTCGCCTGGCGACGCAGAAACGCCTCGTACTTCTTCAGGCCCTCGTAGTTCTGCTCGAGGATGCGGCGGTCGCCGTACTCCCGCCACATGTACCAGCAGAGCAGAGGATAGGCCGTGCCCCAGGCCGGGTCAGATGGAGAGTTGCCGTACTTATGGGGTACGGTATCGGGGATTTCGCCGCTGGGCCGCTGCGCGTCGCGGATATCGCGAATGAAATTGGTGTAAAAGGCGGCCATATTGAAATTCATCATCGCTTCCTCGGCCGACACTTGGGCGTCGCCGAGCCATCCCTGGCGCTCGTCGCGCTGATCGCAATCGGTGGGAATGCTGTAGAGGTTGGAAAGCTGGCTCCAGATGATGAGGTGCTGGATCCGGTTGAGGATCTGGCGGGACGCGACGAAGCTCCCGATTGTGCTTACAGCCGTGTGCACCACCTCGCCCTGGATGGAATCGAGGCTCGGCGTGCCAGGATAGCCGGTCAGCTCGACGTAGCGAAAACCGTGGTATGTGAACTGAGGATTGAAAATCTCCAGGCCGCCTCCGCGCAGTAGGTAAACGTCCCGAGCCTTCGCAGTGCGGAGGTTCCGGCGGTTGATCATGCCGTCGCGATCGAGCAGTTCGCTGTACCGAAGTTCAACTCTAGCGCCACGCGGCCCACGGACGCGGAGCTGAACCCAGCCGGCGAAGTTTTGGCCGAAGTCGTAGACGTAGACGCCCGGCGCGGGACTGGAGATGGAACGCGGCAACAGTGTGCTGACCGTGCGGATCGGCGGCATCATTTCGGCGGATTTCCGTCCAGCCGTTCCCTTCTCCAGGCGAGCGTGCGCCCAGCCGGCATCGTCGAATGAAGCTCGGTCCCAGCCGGGTTGATCGAGCCGGGCGTCGTAGACCTCGCCGTTATAGATGCTGTCGCTGACGATCGGTCCGGGGGCCGTCTTCCACGACGTATTGCTGGAAATGCTGACGGTTCGCCCGTCGGCCAACTGGACATCCATTTGAAAGAGCAGCGCAGGCGATGAGTAGTAAGGAGGAATGCCGCCGGCGCGCTGCGTTGCCCAGCCGCCGCCGAGCATTACTCCAACGGCGTTACGACCCTTCTGCAAAACGGCGGTGACGTCGTAGGTGGAATAGAGCACTCGTTTGGGATAAGTGGTCCATGCGGGATCCAGCACCCGGTGGCCGATCTTCCGGCCATTGATGTGCAACTGGTAGTAACCGAGGGCCGTGACATAGGCGCGGGCGCGAACCACGCCGGCCGGCAGATCGAACTCCTTGCGCAACAGGCCGCCACCTCCAATCCATTCCCCTTTCCAATCGGAGCGGGAGAGCAAACCCATTTCGAACTCTGCCGGTTGGCTGTAAGCACTGGGATCACCTTGTGCGTCCCAGTAGCGGACCTTCCAATAGTAGGTATGGCCACTCTGAAGAGGCTTGCCTCGATATACCACTTGGGTCGAATTGTCAGAAGACACTTTCCCGCTATTCCATTGATTGCCATGGTCCGGAGAAAGCGCGTGCCGACTGGTAGCCACGAGGACCTGAAAAGCCGTCTGCATTCCGCCCCTGCGCGAATCCTCGAGCACCCACTGGAACCTCGGCTGGATGACGTCGATTCCAAGCGGATTCGAGAGATATTCGCAGCGCAGGTGAACGGGAGGCTCGGCCCCGCCCGAGGCTAGCAGTGGAAGACCAAACAACAGGAAGCTAGCCAGGAGAACGGCAAGTGAGATCGGGAAAGATCTCGAACCGACTTTGCGTAAGTGCATTCTGGACACCTCATGTGGCCAACGGCCTGCCGTGCGGAAAAATCCAGGGTCCCGCTTTTTGAGCACGATGAGGAGCAAGCATACACCCGAGCATTTCGGTTGCAACCGGTTCCGGCCTAGGGCAGGATCAGGACTGGGCGGAAGTAGCTTCGGCAGGCTCTTTGGCGTGTAGGACTCCGGTTTCTGAAATGTGCCGGCCGATCCGGCCGGGCTGCGTTTCCTCCCGCATGGAAATTCAGTCTGGGCTCCAACCCGACGGGTGATTCCCGGTGCGCCGGCTGACGGCGCTATAATTTTTCATCTCCCCATGACCTCGCGGCCCAGTCAAGCTCCAGGTGCATTCGAAACGCCTCGGCTAGCAGTGCATTGGCAGGGGCGACGCGCGAATTTTCTCGAAAGCATGCACGCGGCCTTGCGCGGTCCGCGCGCCCCGCGCCACATCGACCCCGCGAAGTCGTTCTTCCGGCTGCGGATCGAGCGCAAGCGAGCGCCGGGACGCGGCATCGTCGGCTCGTTCCTCTGGCATGCCCTGCTGCTGAGCGTCACAATCCCGCTCGGCCGCTTGGCGGCGCCAAAGCCTCAGATCGCGCTGCCGCAAATTGAAATCACCTGGTACGGCCCGACGACGAGCGTAGCTCCCGTCGTCGCCACAAAGCGCAAGAAGAAGGCCAAGCCAGAACCGAAGCCGCATCCGAAACCGAGGCTCAGGCCACGGCGCGTGGTGACGGCCCGCGCTTATAATCCAAAGACGACGGTCATCTTCCATCCGCCGCACCCGGACGCCACCAGGCAGGTGCTTATCGAGCCGGATGAGCCGCCGCAAATGCCCAAGCTGCTGGCGGCTCTGCCGAACATCATCCGCTGGGTGACGGAGGCACCGACGCAGCCCGAGATGGCCGTGAACCCCTCGCAGATTCTCGCGAGACGGCGCAAAGTCTCGGTTGAAGCAATGCTTCGCGCGCCGAAGATGACCTACGGCACGCCGCCGGAAGGACCGCTAAATATCGTTCCAGATACCGACGCTTCGCCGAACCCTCCGCTTTCCATTGCGCCAAGCGCGATTCACCCCGTTCGCGCCGCATCTCCCCGAGCGGCCGCGGCGCCTGAACTTTCGCAGACGGTTCCGGCGACGGACGCACTGGCCCTGGCCTCAGGATCGGACAAGGCGCTCGCTCCTCCGCTGCCGCCGACGCCCGCAGAGGTCCGCGCACGCCGTCCGAAGCGGGGGCCGATGAGCGCGGCCGCGCCCAGCCTGGCGATCGAGGCGCAACAGATTGTGGCCCTCTCGCTCGCGCCTGGAAACGCCCCTCCGCCGCCCGGAAACGCTTACGCTCCTATCAGCGTTGGTCCGCACGTGGCACGAAAGATCTCCGCAGCCAAGCCGGTCATACCTGCCAACGCAAGCGCGGGCGCTCCCGGGGTTTCCTCCCCAAGCGCCATGACGCACGGGCCGGCCGGGCTGTTGATCCTGCACGAGGACAACGCAGGGCCGGCTCCGCCCCCGCCGCCTCCTTCGCCGAAGCCAAGATCGGCCTCCGTGCTGCCAAGGATCGCGCCAATCGCTCCGGAATCGTTACGCTCCACTTTCGTACCGCGCCCGAAAAGCGCGTCGGCCGGAGCGAAGCACATAGTGAATGAAACCCTGGCCCATCGCGTGCTCGGGCCGTGGCGCATTCATACGCTGCTGCTCAACATGCCCAACCTGACAAGTTCGAGCGGCAGTTGGGTGCTGGATTTCGCAGAACCGTTGGGCGCCCGGCTGCGGCAGGAGAAAAAGATCATCGCTCCGCTGCCTGTCCACGCGGTCGATCCGCAATATCCGCCGCAACTCAAGAGTGAAGGAATTCAAGGAACGGTGGTGCTGCTCGCGATGATCGGACGAGACGGAATCGTACGGCAAGTGCGGGTGGTCAAGAGTCTCGACCCGGTCCTCGACCACAACGCCGAGGTAGCTTTCTCCAAATGGAAGTTCGAGCCGGCGCTACTCCACAATCGTCCGATCGACCTAAAGGTGATCGTCAGCGTGCCGTTCCGCTATTCCACAGCGCCTCAGTAAGGGGCATTTCGTGTGCGCGGCCCTCGGCGGGACGCCCTCGACACGACTAGGCTGTGAGTGCGAGCGTTAAGCGCTCGATATCGTCCGCTGTGTTGAACAGGTGCGGGGCGATGCGCAGGGCATTTTCCCGCAAACTGACAATCACCTCCGCAGCGCGAAGCTTTCCATACAGCTCGCGAGTCTTTTCGGGCGAGCGCGCGGCAAGGCAGACGTAAGGCCCGCGCTGGCCCTCCTCTGAGGGGCTGGCGAGCAAAATACGGTCGCGCGGCATGCGTTCGACGATTTGGCGAATGAGTTCCCCGTTATGGCGCCAGACCGTTTCCACTCCGACACGCAGCAGGAATTCGAGCGATGCTTCCATCGCCGCTAGGTTCAGGCTGGCAGTCTCCGGCGCGTCCCAGCGCCGGGCCCCTGGCTCTGGCCGATAGGGCGAAAGGTCGAGCGAGTTGAAAACGTGCGCACCGGGCAGCGCTGTCCAGTAGAAGGGCGCAGGGCGCATTTCGGCAATGCGCTCCTCACGCGCCCAGAAAAATCCGGTGCCGTAAGGACCGAGCAACCACTTGTAGCCCGAGGAGACGAGGAAATCGGCGCCGATCTTGCGGACGTCGATGGGCATGGCACCGGCGCACTGACTGGCGTCGAGCGCGAGCCACGCGCCGGCGGCGTGGCAGGCTTCGGCTAGGCGCCAGGCATCGATGCGCGTCGCGTCGTGAAAGCGAACCAGGCTCGTCGTCACCAGGCGCGTCCGCGGTCCGACCGCGGCAAGAAAATCCTCGGCGCTGAGAAACCGGCCTTGCGGCCGAACTGTGCGCAGGCGGAGCCAGCCGCGCTCGGCCAGCGGAGCAAAAACGGTGAAATGCGCCGGGAACTCCCGCTCGGCGATGAGCACTTCATCCTCCGGTTTCCAGTGGATACCGCAGGCAATGGCCGCCAAACCCGAGGTCGCACCGGTGGTGATGGCCACCTCACGGGAGCTTCCGCCAATCAAGTGAGCCAAGAGCGTTCGCACGCGATCGGGCAGGCCAAAATAGACTTCGGCGGACATCTTCTGCGGCTGCTCCTTCCATTCAACAGCCTTTCGCAGTGCCTGCGCCGATACGCGCGGCAGCGGACCCTGGGTCGCCACATCCAAATAGATCACGTTGCCAAAGCCGGAGAATTCGGTTTTGTAGTCCATTGAAAGAGCCCCATCCCCGCGCGTATTTTGCCACGACTCCGAGCCGGAACTGGCGTGACAAGGCGCACACACTACGGGCACCTTCAGAAGTGTTGGCGAAGGTCGCGGAAACTGGGGAGCAACAGCATGCGGCCGGTTCCGCTCATCAACTCGGCGTGCTCGAGCACCCAGGTCATCCGGTGCGGAATGAACACTACGTTAAGGCCGGCTTCGAGCGCCGGATTGACGTCGCTGCGCGGGCTGTTGCCCACCATCCAGCCGTTCTGCTTTACAATTTTGTGCCGGTTCACGATCTGCTCGTAGCTGGCGGTGTCCTTTTCCGGGGTGATTTCAACCGCCTCGAAATAATTGACCAGTCCGGAGCGTTCGATTTTGGCGGCCTGTTCGACAGGCTCGCCCTTGGTGAAGAGAATCAGCCGGTGCCTTCGGGCGAGAAAGGCCAGGGTTTCGGGAACGCCATCGAGAATGCGTGGTGGAGTGCCTTCCAATTCACAGACACGGCCACGTATCCAGGCCCATTCTTCGTCGCGAGCCAGCTCGCTGGCCAGGCGGCGGTAAGTTTCTTCCAGCGAGCGTCGGAAACTACCCACTCCGTAGCCGTGCTGGCGAATATTGCGCTTCTCGATCTCGTTGAGGATGCGCCGGATGTAGGCAGGGCCGTAGCCGAGCGGTTCCATGCGTGCGGTGAACTCGGCGATTACCTGCTCGAAGAAAACGTTGTTTTCCCAAAGCGTGTCGTCCGCGTCGACAAGGAAGGTCTGCCGCTTCATGTCTTGGCTCAGGAAGACTTTGGAGCCTGGGAAGACAGGGTTTCCAGCATCGAAGCGGCCAGGCGTTGCGCCTCCCCGTAGTGTGTCAGATAGTCCTGAAATTCGCGGTTGACTTCAAGCGCGGTGGCCGGATCGAGGCGCAGCCGAAGAATCATGTCCCGGAGCCGCACCGGATGCGGCAATTGGGCATCTTCGCGAAGCTCATCGAGCGCCTGCTGAACGTCATAACGATCCATGGATCCTCCGTAAAAAGCGGCGAGTTTTCATTGTACTCCGGCCGCCGACGGGTTGTGCGTGGTCTCGCGCAGGCCGTCTGAGTGAAAAGGCACTGCAAAAGAACGGCCGAGGGGCTTCCCAGTTGGGCAAACATTACCGAATCAAGTTGTTAGACAGGGCTTCGCTGGCATGTGCCTTGCTCTTCCGTCGGGCAAGTGGAAGCTGTTCCGCGCCTGCACTCCGCATCAAGGAGGTTTTGCCATGCAACGACACCTTGGGACCTGGACATTACTGCCGCTGACTCTGGGCATCGCTTTGGCGGCGTGGAGCGGCACCAGCGAAAAGCTGGGCGCGAGGGCAAATGACGGAGTGCAAGGCGTTTCCGCTTCCGCGACGGCCCGATCGCTGGTCACGACTCCAAAGCAGCAGGCGGCGGAAGGACCGGCGAAGGCCGCCGCGCACTTGCAGAGGGGCAAGGCGCTGCTGGCGGAGAAAGATTTGAAGGGCGCGATCTATGAGTTCCGCTGGGCCGTTCGCTATGACTCGAACAACGCTCAAGCCCATATGGCCCTCGGCAATGCCCTGGTGGAGAACGGGGAAGTGGACAAAGCCATCGGCGAGTTGCGCGAAGCGGTTCGGCTGGCCCCGGAAGATCCTGATGCGCATTTCGACCTCGCCTTCGCACTGGGACAGAAGGGCGATTGGACTGGTGCGGCGGACGAATACCGCCAAGCGGTGAAGCTGAATCCGCAATCGCCCACCGCGCAAAAACACCTCTCGCTTGCCTGCTTCAACCTGGGCACGACGATGAGCCAGCAGCAAAACTGGGATGAGGCCATCGACGCCTATCGTGAGGCGATCCGGCTGAACCCCAACGACGTTTGCGCCCACAATAATCTGGGGCTGGCGCTCGATGGAAAAGGCCAGCTCGACGAGGCGATCGCACAGGAGCGCGCAGCCATCCGGCTGAGGCCTCATTTCGCGCCGGCGCGGGTGAATCTGGGCCTGATGCTGCAGAAGCGGGGCGACTTGGACGGTGCAATCGCCACGTTGCGCGAGGCAGTGCTCGTCGAACCGAACAGCTGGCAGACTCATGCCGTACTTGGTCTGATGTTGTTGAAAAGGGGCGATCTGGACGGTGCGCTGGCCGAGCACCATATGGCGGTGCAGCTCGGCGGGCACGTGGCTCTGCCGCACGTCGATCTGGGGCGCACGCTGGCGGCACGCGGCAACCTCAACGGCGCACTGGCCGAATATCGCGAGGCGCTGCGCATCCATCGGAACTTTGTGCCGGCGCTTTTCTACCAGAGTCTCGCGCTCGAGAAGAAAGGCGACCGGGCTGCCGCGCGGCGGTCACTACGCCGAGCATGCTCGATCGGCGAATGGGACGAACCGGCGTTCGTCGAACGGTGCAAACAGCTCTCTCCGTCGCGCTGACCGGGCGCCGTTAAGCCGTCCATCCTCCACTGGCAACCCGGCAGCGGGCTTGTGCGGCGGCGCGAAGGGTCGTCATAGCAAGAGCCCGGCCGGTTGCCACTCCGCCAAGCGGCTGATAAAATCACACTTCCGCGGGTAGGGCTTCGCTGGGAACGAATGCGCCCACCTCGTTTGCCTCGCACTCGGATCAGCCTCGAAAGGGAGGAAGCACTTGGCGAAATATGATCTCGCAATCATCGGGAGCGGACCGGGCGGCTATGTGGCCGCGATCCGCGCCGGCCAATGGGGCCTTAAGACCATCGTTATCGAAAAAGACCCGTTTCTCGGTGGCACCTGTCTGCACGTCGGCTGCATTCCCACCAAGGTTCTGCTGCACCACGCCGAGCTCTATGAGGACTTTCAGAACGCGAAAGAGTTCGGGTTCGAAGTAAAGGGCGTGAGCGTCAACTGGCCGGCGATGCTCCAGCGCAAGACCAAAATCGTCAACAAACACGCCAAGGGCATCGAGTACCTCTTCCGCAAAAACAAGGTGGAAAGCATCCAGGGTTGGGGAACGGTCGCGGGCCCCGGCAAGGTGAATGTGGAAAAAGACGGCAAGACGCAGACGATCGAGGCGCGCTACGTGATGGTGGCGACCGGATCGACGGCGCGGACGCTGCCGGGCGTGGAATTCGACGGTAAGCGAATCGTCTCGAACCGTGAAATCCTGGATTTGCCGGAGATTCCGAAATCGCTCGTCGTCGTCGGTTCGGGAGCTGTCGGAGTCGAGTTCGCGTCGATCTACCGTTCGTTCGGCACCGAAGTGACCATTCTCGAGGCTCTACCACGCATCGTGCCGCTGGAGGATGCGGAAATCTCCGCCGAATTGGAGAAAGCCTACCGCAAGCGCGGAATCAAGATGCAAACGCAGGCCGTGGTGGAATCGGTGAAGAAAGATGCCAAGAGCGCGACCGTCACTTTCAAGGACAAGATGGGCAAATCGCAGAAGCTCACCGCCGATTGCGTCCTGGTCGCCATCGGCCGCAAACCGAACACCGAAAACATCGGCTTGGAGAAGACGCGCGTGCGCCTGGAGCGCGGCTACGTCCACACAAACAACTACATGGAAACCGATGAGCCAGGCATTTATGCCATCGGCGACCTGGTGGCGGGGCTCCCACAGCTGGCACATGCCGCGTCGATGGAGGGCATCATCGCCGTAGGCCGGATGGCGGGCAAGCAGGTGCCCGCGTTCGACAAAAAGCGCGTGCCGAATTGCACCTATTGCGAACCGCAGATCGGTTCGGTGGGCCTGAACGAACAGCAGGCCAAGGATGCCGGCTATCAGGTCAAGACCGGCAAGTTCCCGTTCTCGGCCAACAGCAAGGCTTCTATCCTCGGCCATCACGAAGGCTTCATCAAAGTTGTCGCTGAAGAGAAGTACGGCGAAGTGCTCGGCGTGCACGTGATCGGGCCGTTCGCCACGGAAATCATCTCCGAGCCGACGGCGGCCACGGCGCTCGAAGCCACGGTTGAGGACATGATGTTCACCATTCACGCCCATCCCACCGTTTGGGAAGCGATGGGCGATGCGTTCAATTCGGTGCGAGGCCTGGCGATCAACTTCTGAGCCGGGGCCACGGATGCCCATGAAAACATGCCTGGTGGTCGACCTCGGCGTCATCCCCTATGGGCGGGCGTTAGAGCTGCAGCGGCGGCTGGTGGAAGCGCGAAAGGCTGGCGCCACGCCGGACGTGCTGCTGCTTTGCGAGCATCCGCACGTGGTGACGCTCGGACGCAACGGGCATCGGGAGAACCTGCGCGCCAGCGAGCGCGTGCTGGCCCAGATGGGTGTGGAATTCCATCCAACCGACCGGGGCGGAGACATTACCTATCACGGCCCCGGCCAGCTGGTGGGATATCCCATCCTGCACTTGGCCGAAATCCGGCGCGATGTCGTCTGGTACGTACGGCAGATCGAGGAGATTTTGATTCGAGCCACCGGCGATCTTGGCATCGCCGCGCGGCGCGAGCCCGGCCTCACCGGCGTCTGGGTAGATGTGCCCGCACGCGGACCGGAAAAGTTGGCGGCAATCGGCATCCATTTCAGCCGTTGGGTCAGCTCGCATGGGTTCGCCTACAACGTTTGCACCGATTTGCGTTATTTCGACCTGATCGTGCCGTGCGGCATCAATAACAAAGGCGTCACGTCGCTGGAGCGGCTGCTGGCCCGACCGGTGGAACCGGGGGAATTCCGCCCAAAGCTGCTGAGTTGGTTCGCTGAGGTTTTCGGGTTCCACATGGAAGAGGCCTCGCTCGAGAAACTGGAAGGACGAATCGAGAAGGGCGTGGCCACGCCGCTCGGCGCAGAACGCTGAGCGGAGGAAGGCGAGAAGCGAACGATGGCATTGCCGGAAATGAAATATCCGCTGAGCCAGGAGCAACTGCTCGATATCTACTACTACATGCAGCTGACGCGTGAACTCGACGAACAGCTCATGATCCTCTTCCGCCAGAACAAGGTGGTCGGAGGGCTGTATTCCAGCGTGGGCCAGGAAGCCAGCGCCATCGGCACCACCTATGCGCTGGAGCCGCAAGACTGGATTGCGCCGATGATCCGCAACGTCGGCGGCTTGCTGATCCGTCGTTTCCAGCCGCGAGACATCTTGATGCAGTACATGGCGCGGGCTGGTTCGCCCACGGGCGGCAAGGACGGCACCAGCCACTTCGGAGACCTCAAAGGTCGCAACGTGGTTTCGCCGATCTCGATGCTCGGCGACCTGATCCCGGTGATGACTGGCGTTGCCATGGGCGGCCGCTACCTGGGCCAGAAACTCGTCACAATGACGTGGATCGGCGACGGTGGTTCCTCGACCGGGGCTTTCCACGAGGGCATGAACCTGGCCGCTGCGCAACGGGCACCGTTCGTCTGCATCGTGGAGAACAACCAGTGGGCCTATTCGACGCCGGTGGCGCGCCAGGTGCCCCTGAAAAATCTGGCCGACCGCGCCCGAGCCTATGGCATTCCGAGCTTCGTGGTGGACGGCAACGATGTGGTGGCTGTCTATCAGACCACGAAAGAGGCCGTCGAGATGGCGCGGCGCGGTGAAGGGCCGGTGCTGGTGGAATCGAAAACGATGCGCATGAAAGGCCACGCGCAGCACGATCCGGCCGCCTACGTTCCTCCGGAAATGTTCGCTTACTGGAAGGAACGCGATCCGATCGTGCGCTACGAAGCCTGGTTGACCAAATACAAGATCTGGGACGAGAAAACCAAGACGGAAATCGACGCACGTGTCAGGCGCGTGCTGAAGGAAGAGTTGGAAGCTGCCGAGGCATCTCCCATGCCCGAGCCCGAAGTGGCCGAGCAGGGCGTCTACTGCGAGGGTTGCCACACGATCGAAGCGCGCTGGGAGCGACCCGTGGAGGAAGTGCAACCGCCAAAGTCAAGCGTGAAGGCGACGTGGAGCGTCACCGACTTTGGCAGCCTGAATGGCGAATCGCGGCAAGTTGCGCCGGCAGGCTCCGTCTCGTCCGCCAATGGCGCTAAGAAACAGAATCCGGCGCCGGCAGCAGAACCAACCGCCCCGGCCGCGGGGCGCAAAAAGCGGGCCGCCCGTTCGGCGGCGCAGTCGAAAGGGAGGCGCTGACCATGGCCCCGGTAACGATGCTCGAAGGCATTCGCGAGGCACTCGACGAGGAGATGCAGCGTGATCCCTCCGTCGTGCTAATCGGCGAGGATATCGGCGTGTACGGCGGCGCATTCAAGGCCACCGAAGGGTTGCTGGCGAAATACGGCTGGGAACGCGTGATCGACACCCCGATTAGCGAAACCGCCGTGATCGGAGCGGCGGTGGGCATGAGCTACCAGGGCCTGCGGCCCGTGGCCGAGATGCAATTCATCGATTTCATCGCTTGCGCCTTCAATCAGATGGTCAATTTTGTCGCTAAGAGCCACTACCGCTGGGGCGGGCCGGTGCCGATCGTGGTGCGCGGGCCGTGCGGCGGAGGCGTGCACGGCGGGCCGTTCCACTCGCAGAACCCGGAGATGTGGTTCGTGCACACGCCGGGACTGAAGGTCGTCTATCCCTCGACCGTCTACGACGCCAAGGGCCTGCTGAAAAGCGCGATTCGCGACAACAATCCCGTGCTCTGCCTGGAGCACAAGTTCCTCTATCGCCGCATCAAGGAGGAACTGCCTGCTGAAGACTTTACCGTACCGATCGGCAAGCTGGCCGTCCGCCGGCCGGGACGGGACTTGACCATCGCCACCTACGGCGCGATGGCATTGCATTCCCTCGAAGCCGCCGAAGAACTGGCCAAGGAAGGCATCGAAGTGGAAGTGCTCGATCTGCGCACCCTGATGCCGCTCGACCGGCAAGGGATCATCGATTCGGTTCGCAAGACGAACAAGCTCCTGGTTGTTCACGAGGATGTCCGCTCGGGCGGACTTGCCGGCGAAATCGCCGCCACCGTCAACGAGCAGGCCTTCGAGGATCTCGACGGCCCCATCCTGCGCGTCACGTCACTCGACACGCCGGTTCCGTTCTCACCACCACTCGAAGAACGGTTCCTGCCGCAGGTGGCCGACATCACTCGGGCCGCACGCGAACTGGCTCGCTATTAGGGCCTTCGCGGTAGACTGAAAAAGGAGAGATTGGGAGGGAACCATGGCAGTCGACGTAGTCATGCCCCAGATGGGGGAAAGCATCTTCGAAGGCACGATCACGAAATGGCTCAAAAAGCCCGGCGACAAGGTCGAGCGCGACGAGCCGCTGTTCGAAATCTCGACCGACAAGGTCGACGCGGAAATCCCCGCGCCGGCGTCGGGCACACTTCAGGAAATCAAGGTGAATGAAGGCCAGACGGTGCCCATCAAGACCGTCGTCGCATTGATCTCGGGTGGTGATGGTGCCACAGCTCAGGCTGCCGCGCCAGCCCCGGCCGCTGAGGAAAAACCCGCGCCAGCAGCGCCGGCCCCAGCCCCGGCGGCGGCTGCTCCGCCACCGCCTCCCTCTGCCGCACCCGCTCCCGCAGCCGCCGCACCGGCGGCCGGTGAGGAACAGGCGCGCATTCGCAGTTCCCCGCTCGTGCGCAAAATAGCCCAGGAACACAACATCGACCTGAGGCAGGTGAAGGGTACCGGCGCGGGCGGGCGCATCAGCAAGCAGGACATCGAAGCGTACCTGGCCTCTCGCGGCGCAGCGGCACCTGCCGCCGCAGCAAGGCCGGCCGCCCCGGCTCCGGCCGCCGTGCCGCCGCCACCTCCTCCGCCGCCGGCACAGTCCGTCCCCGGCACCGCGGCCCAAGTGGCGATCGAAGTGGCCGTGCCGCGCGAACGGCTCTATTTCGGCCGCTACGAAGTGGAACCGATGAGCGTGATGCGGCAACGGATCGCCGAACACATGATTGCGTCCAAACGCGTCTCCCCGCACGTCTACTCGGTGGACGAAGCCGACGTGACCAAGATCGTGGAACTGCGGGCAAAGCTGAAAAGCAAGTTCGAGGAACAGACCGAAACCAAACTTAGCTTCATGCCATTCTTCATTCGCGCGGCGGTCGATGCGCTTCGCGCCTTCCCCACGGTTAACGCGTCAGCCGACGGCACGAACGTCGTGCTCCATCGCGACATCAATATCGGCATCGCCGTCGCGCTGGACTGGGGCCTGATCGTTCCCGTGGTGAAGAACGCGGACGAGAAAAACTTCCTCGGATTGCAGCGCGCCATCAATGATTTGGCCGAGCGCGCCCGCTCGAAGAGGCTCCGGCCCGAGGAAGTGCAGGAAGGCACGTTCTCGATTACCAACCCTGGCGTCTTCGGCGGGCTGATGGGCTTGCCGGTGATCAGCCAGCCGAACGTGGCCATCCTGGGTCTCGGTGCAATCCAGAAGCGGCCGGTGGTGGTGGACGACGCCATCGCCATCCGTTCGATGGTCTACCTCACTCTCAGCTACGATCACCGCGTGGTCGATGGCGCCATTGCGCATCAGTTCCTACACCACGTGAAACAGACGCTCGAGAACTGGACCGAGCCGGTACTCTAAACCACCGGCTGCCGCCTTTCGGAAAGCAAATGGGCCGGAGACACCGAAGCGAATTCGGCGCCTCCGGCCCGTTTTGTATTCGGTGGACACGAGAAAGACGGAATCTCAGGCTTCGCGCTTCACGAATTCCGCCTAGATGCTGAGTTTCATTTGCTCGCCCACCAGCACGCCGCCGCCTTCGATGGCCGCGTTCCAGTTGAGTCCGAAATTCTTGCGGTTGAGCTGAGTTCGCGAGGATGCGCCGAGGCGAATCTTTCTTCCAAGGGTCTTTCCGCTGCGGAGACATCTCTTCCACTTCGAGCGAAATCTCCTTGGTCCCGTCGCGAATCGTCAAATCAACGGTCAACGTCAGTTCGCCATCGGCACCCCGAGTGATCTTTTTCGACTGGAACCTGATTTGCGAGAATTTCTCCGCATCGAAGAAGTCGCCGCTTTTTGGATGTTTGCCGCGATCGGGTTCGCGCGTATTGATAGAGGCCCCCTCGATGGAAACTTCGACTTTGGCCCCGGCAACGTCCTTCTCGTTCAGGGGCGCCGTCCCGGACGCCCTGGTGAATTCGCCGCGGACATTGGAGATCATCATGTGGCGTACGCTGAAACCTGCATTGGAGTGGGCACGGTCGATATCCCAAAACTGGTTTCCGGACCCGGCTCGGGAGATTTGGCTGCAGCCTGAGCTGCAGGATTGTTACTCCTGGTCTCCTCATCGAAGAAAGCCGAAAAGAACAGCGCGGACGCGAAAAAACTAACGTCGGGACGTCGGAACTACCCCCGGCGCCTTGCCCTTCGCTCTTTTTTCTACGAATGCCGTTCTTCTAGGAAAAATTCAGCGAGCCGATTTTGGCTCGGGACCGGTGTGCCGCGATGATTGCCTGGCCGAGGCTCAAGCCGCCGTCTCCCGGGGGCACTGCGGCATGACTGAAGACTTCGAAGTCATCGGCGATCAGCCTGGCTCGGAGCCGCTCGAATAGGTAGACATTCTGGAATGAGCCACCGCTCAAACAGATTCGGTTCAACCCGGTGCGAGCCCGCAGCAGCCGGGCCAACCGGGAAAACACGGCAACCAGGGCGTTGTGGAAGCGACGGCTCATGGTCCCAATCGTCTGCCGGCGGTCGAGATCGTCGAGCAGGGCTTCAAAGAGCGGCCGCGTGTCGATGATCCAGCAGGAGCCTCGGGCAATCAGTCCCATCGGGTAGGCGGCTTCATCTTGCGAATCGTGCGCCGCCATTTCCAGCTCGATTGCCGCCTGGGCTTCGTAATTCACGCGGTATCGGAGGCCGACCAACGCCGCAACCGCGTCGAACAGCCGACCGCAGCTGGAGGTCAACGGCGAATTCAGTTCCCGCTCCAGCATTCGCAGCACCAGTTCGACGCTCGATGCATCGACCTCACGGAGGAGCGGAATCCGGCGGTCCAGGAACTCGCGACCGAAATTGCGGGCAAGACAAGCCACGGCCATCCGCCACGGCTCGCGAATCGCTACCTGACCGCCCGGAAGCGGCACGTAGGCCAGGTGGGCCACGCGCTCGAAGCTGGAAAGATCAGCTAACAGCACCTCCCCGCCCCAGATCCAGCCGTCGGTGCCATACCCGGTGCCGTCGAGCGCGAAGCCGATCACTTTGCCGTGCAGGCGGTTTTCGGCCATGCATGCGGCGATGTGTGCGTGGTGATGCTGCACGCCCACCAGTTGCACGCCGGTCTGCTCGAGGGCCCATCGCGTGGAGAAATAATCGGGATGGAGGTCGTAGGCTACGATCTCTGGTGTGATTTCGAGGATGCGCTGCAGGTGCTCGACGGCCTCGTGAAAGAAGCCGTAGCTTTCCAGATTTTCCAGGTCGCCGACGTGCTGGCTCAGAAAGGCCTGATCCCCTCGCGCCAGGCAGATCGTGTTCTTCAGCTCACCGCCGGCGGCCAGCACCGGGGGCAAATCTTCGTCGAGAAACACAGGCACCGGCACATACCCGCGCGACCGCCGCAGCTGACGCGCCCGTCCCCCCACTGGGCGGACGACCGAATCGTCGCAGCGCAGCAGAATATCTCGGTTATGCACCAGGAAAGCGTCGGCCATGCGGCCGAGCCTGCCGACAACCTCACGGTTGTCGATGGCAATCGGCTCCTCGCTGATGTTTCCACTCGTCATCACTAGCGCCGAAAAACCGCCAATGGCAAACAGCAGGTGGTGCAACGGCGTGTAAGGAAGAAAGACGCCTAGGTCGGCATTGTACGGCGCGACGGCTTCGGCCATTCGTGTCGGCCGCTTGGCCTGCAACAGAACGATGGGCCGCTGCCGGCTGCTGAGAAGCTCGTGCGCCGTGTCGTCGACCTGGCAGAAACGCTCCGCCGCGGCGAGATCGGGCACCATCACGGCAAACGGCTTCTCGACGCGGTGCTTCCGCTCGCGCAGTCGCGTGACGGCTTTTGGATTCGTGGCGTCGGCCGCAAGGTGAAAACCTCCCAGTCCCTTCAACGCCACTATGTTGCCCGCGTGCAGCAACGCCACGGCTTTCTCCAACGGATCGCCAAGTTCAAGCGGCTCGCCTTCCGTGTTCCACAGCTGCAGTCGGGGCCCGCAGTCCCAGCAGGCATTCGGCTGGGCATGGAACCGGCGGTTGAGCGGATCTTCGTATTCGGCGCGGCAAGCCGGGCACATCGTGAATTCAGCCATCGAGGTACTTGGACGGTCGTAGGGGATGTCGCGGACGATGGTGAAACGAGGTCCGCAATTCGTGCAGTTGATGAAGGGGTAGCGATAGCGACGATTGGCGGGATCTAGGAGTTCGCGCAGGCAGTCGTCACAGAGGGCAACGTCGGGCGAGATCAGCGTGTGCATCGCTTCGCTACCGGCGCTCGAAAGGATGCGGAAACCGCTTTCTCCTTTCAAAGGTGACTCACGCACTTCCATTCCAGTGATCTGCGCCAGCGCCGGCACTTCCGCAGGCAGGCGATTGAGAAAACCGTCAACGCGGTCCTCGGAACCCTCGACCTCGATGGTCACTCCGGCGGGTGTATTCCGGATACTGCCGCCCAATTCCTGCTCGATGGCGAGGCGATAGATGTAGGGCCGGAATCCGACGCCCTGCACAATTCCGGACACCCGGATCTCCTTGCGGACTGCCATGCCTAGTATCAGACGGCCGAGGCCCGTGCGGAGAGCATCTTCTCCCGCCGGGCATCGAGCCAAGCCAGCCATTCGGCGATTCCACTCTTCCGCATACAGGAAACGCGGAGGATGTCCACCCCGGGATTGATGCGGCGGGAATTTTCCTCGGCCAGCGCAACATCAAAAGGAACGTACGGAAGCAGGTCGATTTTATTGAGGACCATCAGCTCGGACTTGAAGAAAATCGAGGGGTATTTGAGCGGCTTGTCCTCTCCTTCCGTCACACTCAGCAGCACGACTTTCGCGGCCTCGCCCAGGTCGTAGCTCGACGGACAGACCAGGTTGCCGACGTTTTCAACGAACAGTAGATCGAGATCCGCCAGTTGCCAATCTTCCAGTCCGCGTTCGATCATGCGGGCGTCGAGATGGCAAGTACCGGCCGTGGTGATCTGCCGGACGGGGAAGCCGTAGCGGCGCAGCCGGTCGGCGTCGTTTTCGGTCTGGATATCACCGGTGAGCACAGCAACGCGGGCATCTCGTTTCAGGCTTTGGAGCGTGCATTCGAGCAAACTCGTCTTTCCGGCACCGGGCGAACTGATCAGATTGATGCACAAAACGTCATTCGCCACAAAGCGTGACCGCAAATCCGCGGCCCGCCGGTCATTTTCGTTCAGTACCTTCCGTTGCACCTCGAGGCGGTTCATTTTCCTCGACCTCCAGAAATAGCAGATCCAACTCGTCGCCGCCGGCAAACACGCTGTCGGTGCTGCCGCAGTTCGGGCAGACGACGTCGAAGGCATCGACCGCGAACTCCTTTGCGCAACCCTGGCAACGGTGCCGCCGCGGGGAATACTCGATCTCCAAATTGAGAGATTCCCAAGCCGAGCCACGCACCACCGCTTCCCAGCAAAAAGTCAACGCGTCGCGGTTCACGCCGGAAAGCTCGCCGATGCGCAAACCAACTTTCGTGATTCTTCCCTGCGGGAAGCGCGGCGATTCTTTCTCGAGAGCCTCCAGCAACGAATTGGCGATGCTCATTTCATGCATGAACAAACTCAACAAATACGCGGCAACTGATCGCCGGCCAGCATGTCGACAATGCGCGTGGTACCAAACAGCGTGCGCATGGTGACCAGGCCCGAATGTGAGGCGGTGACCGTGCCGATCAGTCGGGCGTCGCGGCCGAGCGGGTGCCGGCGTACGGCATCGAGCACCGGTTCGGCCATTCCCGGCTCGACGATGGCGACGAGCTTGCCTTCGTTGGCGACGTAGAGCGGATCGAGCCCAAGCATTTCGCACGCCCCGCGCACCTCTTCGCGAAGCGGGATCTCACGCTCCTCGATTTCGATTCCGACGTGGGATTGTGCGGCGATTTCGTTCAGCGTGCTGGAAAGCCCGCCGCGCGTGGGATCGCGGAAACAGCGAAACCGGCTGGTCACGCCGAGCATATCGGCGACAAGGGTGTGCAACGGCGCCGTATCGCTTTCGATCGCGCTCTCGAATTCCAGGCCTTCGCGCTGCGCCAGAATCGTGATGCCATGGTCGCCGATCGTGCCGCTCAGGAGCACGCGATCACCCGGGCGGGCGCGATCGGCGGAAAGCGTGACGCCGTCGGGTACCAGCCCGATGCCGGACGTATTGATGAAGATGCCGTCACCGCTGCCCTTCTCGACCACCTTCGTGTCGCCCGTCACCACCTCCACGCCCGCACCGCGAGCCGCCTCGCGCAGCGAGCCCACCACGAGGCGCAGCACTTCCATCGGAAGGCCCTCCTCGATGATCAACGCCACGCTCAGAAACAGCGGGCGCGCGCCTCCCATCGCCAGATCGTTGATCGTGCCGTGTACGGCGAGCGAGCCGATGTCGCCGCCCGGGAAGAACAGCGGCTTGACTACGAACGAATCGGTAGTGAACGCCAGGCGCGACCCGTTCACCGTAACCACTGCCTGATCGTCAAGCCGGCCGAGCACCGGATTTTCGAAAGCCGGCAGGATGACGCAACGCAGCAGTTCGTTGCTGAGCCGGCCGCCACTGCCGTGGCCGAGCAACACAGCGTCTTTCGAAGGCAGTGGAAGCGGGCAGGAGAAACCGGTAAATGTGGTGGAATCGGCCATTAGCGGTCCTCGCCGGCCGTCACCGCGTGACGGCGAAAGTGGTAGTAGGCCGCGCAGGCGCCCTCGGAAGAAACCATCGGCGCGCCCAGCGGCGATTCCGGCGTGCAACGCGTCGCGAACGCCGGACACTCGATCGGCTTCTTCAGCCCCTGCAACACCTGGGCGCTGATGCATTCGGCCGGTTCTTCAGCCGTGATCTGCTCCAGGCCGAAGATGCGGTCGGCATCAAACTCGGAGAATTCGGGGCGCAGCCGGTAGCCGCTTTGCGGAATCGCGCCCACACCTCGCCATTTTCGGTCGCAGACGTCGAAGACCTGCTCCATGACCCGCTGCGCCGGTAGATTCCCTTCGTAGCTCACCGACCGGGCGTACTGGTTTTCCACTTCGGCGCGGCCCTCCTCGAGCTGGCCAACAAGCATCGCGATCGCCTCCAGCAGATCGACCGGTTCGAAGCCTCCGACGACGATCGGAACGTGGAAATCGCGCGCCAGATCCTCATATTCGCTACATCCGACGACGGTGCAGACGTGGCCCGGGGCGATAAATCCCTGCACACGGTTGTAAGGCGAGGCGAGCAACAGGCGGATCGCCGGCGGCACGAGCACATGCGAGACGAGCATCGAAAAATTCTTCAGACCCTCGCGCCGCGCCTGCCACACCGCCAAGGCGTTGGCCGGCGCGGTGGTCTCGAAGCCGACGGCAAAAAACACTACCTGCCTATCCGGATTCTCACGCGCCACACGAATCGATTCCATGGGCGAGTAGACCACGCGCACGTCACCACCGGAGGCCTTGACGTGGAACAGGTCGGTGCGCGATCCGGGCACGCGCAACATGTCGCCGTAGGAGACGAGGGTCGTGTTCTCACGTGAGGCGATTTCGATCGCCTTGTCAATCGTCTCGAGCGGCGTTACGCAGACCGGGCAGCCGGGCCCGTGAACCATCTCGACGCCCCGGGGCAGCAATTCGTCGATGCCGTAGCGCATCAGCGTATGTGTCTGCCCACCACAGATCTCCATCAGCACCCAGGGACGAGTCGTTTTCCGGGCGATCGCCGAAACCAGCGTCCGGGCGATTCTCGCGTCGCGATATTCGTCGATGTATTTCATCGGGGATCTTCTGCTCCGCCGGAGTCGCCGCCAGTAGCCAGCTCGGCGTCGAGTACGCCCATTGAATCCAGAATTCGGTAGGTGCGTTCGGCTTCCTCGCGGTCCACGCGGCTGATCGCGAAACCCACGTGCACCATCACGTAGTCACCGATCTCCGCCTCCGGCACGAAATCGAGACAAGCCTCCCGCGTAATCCCACCAAAGCGCACCTTGCCGCTGCGCACCCCGTTGTGGACTTCACTGGAAACAAGCTGTCCGGGTATGGCAAGACACATCCCATTCCCCCTCTGAAGCCTGAAAAACGGTGTGGCCCTGCTTCGGCCACGAACACGGAGACCGGACAATCAGGAACAAGCATCCCCTGTGTGCGCTTGCGCGGACGAGGTGCAATCTACCCAGTCCACCAGTTGAACAACCGCTTCTTCGACAATCCGGTCAAGGACCGCTTCGACCGGCGCGGTCAGTTCGGTTCCCCAATCGGTCGAGAGCGGTTGCACGCCGAGCAACACGATTTCGCGCGGGGCCGTGGAGACGAGCGGCAGCGTGGCCAATAGATCGGCCAGACCGACCTGATGGACGCTCGCGGCGCAAGGCAGTCCGCGCAACTGTGTGTTGACCATCCGGATAAGTGTTCCCGGCGGCTCGCCAACGTCGATCGCGTCGAGCAACAGCAGATGAGTGGAATCGGAGACGTAGCTGAGCAGTTCGATGCCGTGGGTGCCACCATCAATGAACGTCACACCGGCAGGTACTCGGGCGTCGTGCTGGATCCGTTCGAGAGCGTGCACCCCAAAGCCGTCGTCGGTGCGAATCCGGTTTCCGATTCCCACCACCACTGTTCTCGTTGTCGGAGCGGAGTCGAACAATTTTGCCTATCCCGTAGATTTGCCTTGCCCGGTTGAGTGCGAAGCATCGGGTTCGCTTTTCGCCTCGGGACTTGCCTGGTGGGCGGACCAGTGCGCCGGCCCGGGCCCCACGATCGGGAGCTCCTTCTTGCCCTGACGACGTGCCGGATCGTTGGTGACGAATGCGAGCGGCAGGTTTTTGTAGCCGGAGAAGATTGATCCGACCAGGCCGCTTCGCTCCTCGATTCCCATCAGCCAGGCGCTGTAGATGTGGTGGATGAAGAAGGCCCAAAAGACGAACATGACCAGGAAATGGATTTCGCGCAGGTACTGGAGGCTGATGAGCCACGGCAGCCAGCCGATAAAGAAGCCGAGCACGGCGCTGTGCAGTACGTGGTTGTAAAGCGCCAGCCCGGTGAGGATCTCAATCACGACGAGCGTGTAGACAGCCGAATACGTCGCTCCGGCCAGCGGGTTGTGGCCCACCCGGCTCTCCGGCTCCCGGCGCAGGAACAGATAGTAGCGGAGCATGTTCTGCGCCCCGCGCCACTGCTCGGGATCGATCAGCAGGAACTGGCGCCATCGCGCCCATCGGTTTCCCTTGAAGAACCAGTAGGCACGCACGAGAAACGCGGCGATGAAGACGAATCCGGTGATCTCGTGGATGAAGCGCATCGTTCCCATGAGGAAGGCGCCGTGGCCCCGCGAGATGATGAAGGGGTCGTAGAGGTAATAGCCGGTGAAGCTGAGCACGCCAATAGAAAGGAAAATCACCCAGTGGACGACGCGCACCGGCCACTGCCACACATAGACACGGATGATCTGTTCCTCGGGAACGGGAACGCCCGTGCGGGCCGCCGAATCAGCTGCCGCGTTCATGGCTGCGTCACTCCCTTCAGATCTCCCGGCGGGCGTACGTGTGTCCGCGCGCGTCGGTCACGTGAACGGCGCACGCCAGGCAGGGATCGAATGAATGGATCGTCCTCAGAACTTCCAACGGGCGTTCCGGATCGGCGATCGGGGTTTTCAGCAGAGCGGTTTCGTAGGGGCCACGCTTCCCCTTGCCGTCGCGCGGGCCGGCATTCCAGGTGGAAGGCACCACGATCTGGTAATTCTTGATCAGCGTGTCCTCGATTTCGACCCAATGGCCGAGCGAGCCACGAGGCGCCTCGAACAGGCCGTAGCCCTGGGCCGTGCGAGGCCAGGTGGCGGGGTCCCATTTCGCTCCGTTGTGCATCCGCAGGTCGCCGCTGTCCATGCTGCGCCGCAGTTCTTCAATCCACTCGACGATGTGGTTGGCCAGCAACTGCGTTTCGAGGGCCCGGGCGGCTACGCGGCCGAGCGTGGAAAATAGCGCCGAAGGCGGGGCTTTCATTTTCGCCAGTGCACCATCGACCATCGTTTTCACTTCCTGCTGGCCGGAAGCGTAGGCGACCAACACACGCGAGAGCGGGCCCACTTCCATCACGTAGTCTTCGTAACGGGGCGCCTTCAGCCACGAATATTTGTCCTCCACGTTCAGGAACTGGTACGGGGGCTTCGGTCCCGTGTATTTCGGGTTCGTCTCGCCCTTGGCGGGAGGCAGCGAGACGTCGTTGCCCTCGGTGTAGGTGTACCAGGAATGAGTGACGTACTCGGATACCTTGCTCGGGTCCACCGGATGGACTTTCGAGAGGTCGTTGTTCAGGATGATGCCGCGCGGCAGGAAATAGCGCGCGGTGTCCTGGATCCTGCCCTGTGGGAACGCACCATAACTCAGGTAGTTCCCCGGCCCCATGCCCAGGCTGAACCAGTCGCGGTAGAAGCCGGCCACCGCCAGCACATCGGGTATCAGCACCTGATCGACGAACTGCTTCGCCGTTCCGGCCACCTGCACCAGGAAGTCGAGCCGTTCGGGATTGAGCGGGGCGTCGGGCCAGTTGGGATCGATGGCGGTAGTCATACCGCCGACCAGATAGCTCTGCAAATGCGGATTCTTCCCGCCCAGGACGGCATGGATGCGGATGAATTCACGCTGGAATTCGAGCGCCTGGAGGTAGTGCGCCACGGCTAGCAGGTCCACCTCCGGGGGCAGGTGGTAGGCCGGATGGCCCCAGTAACCGCTGGTAAAGAGGCTGAGCTGGCGGCTTTGGACCAGTGCGTTCACCCGGTCCTTCACGCCCTGGAAATAGGCCGTGCTCGAAACGGGCCATTCGGAAATCGATTGGGCGAGCTTGGACGTCTTGGCCGGATCGGCCTTGAGCGCTCCGGTAATATCGACCCAGTCGAGCGCGTGGAGGTGGTAGAAGTGCACGATGTGATCGTGAATGTACTGGGTGGCGGAGATGAGGTTTCGGACGATGCGCGCGTTGTTCGGGACCTCGATGTCCAGCGCGTTTTCGACGGCACGGACCGAGGCCAGCGCGTGCACCATGGTACAGACTGCACAGATGCGTTGGGTCCAAAGCCACGCCTCTCGCGGGTCGCGCCCTCGGACGATCAACTCGATTCCCCGGAACATCGTCCCGGAGCTCCATGCATCGCTGATCTTGCCGCCGTCCACCTGGGCTTCGACGCGCAGATGACCTTCGATCCGGGTGATCGGATCCACGACCATGCGGGCCATGAGAGCCTCCTACGCTTCCGGTGAAGCGGGTTTGGATTCTTTTCCGTCCTTAGGGTCCTCGGGGCGTTGACCGTTGTGTTTGCGCGAGCGCACCACGCTGCCCACAGCGTGAACCGCAGTCACGCCGGCCACAGCGCCCACCACGCCCCAACCGATCTTTTCGGCGGTGACGTCGACGCCGAAGCCGGGCACCCGGGGCAAGCGTTTGTAAAAGGGTGAGGACCAGTCCCAAAAGCGGTACGCCGCACAGGCGATGCAGCCGTGGCCCGCTTTCACTGGCCAACTGGTACCGTCGTTCCAGCGAACAGAGGGACAGTTGTAGGTCGCCTCGGGACCTTTGCAGCCCATCTTGTACAGGCACCAGCCCTTCCGGCTGCCCTCGTCACCCCACTCCTCGACGAAGCGGCCAGCATCGTAGTGCGCCCGGCGTTCGCACTGGTCGTGGATCACCTGGCCGTAGGCGAAGAGCGGCCGGTTGTACTGATCGAGCGCCGGCATCTCGTGGAAGGTAAGGTAGTGAACGATCACCGCCGCCGTGTTGGCGACGTTGTGTGGGCACCCGCCCAGGTTCACCACTTTGATGCCCGGCACTGCTTCCTGCAATCCGATCGCTCCGGTCGGATTCGGATTGGCGCGCACGAGCCCGCCGTCCCATGCACAGGCGCCCACGGCGATATTGGCGCCGGCATTGGTGCAGACTTCGCGGGCGATGTCGAGCGCGGTTCGCCCGGCGATGGTGCAATAGACGCCGTCGTCGGCGGTCGGGATAGAACCTTCGACCACCGCAATGTATTTGCCCTTGTGCTCTTTCATGACGCGCTCGAGCGTGGCTTCGGCCTGCTTGCCTGCCCCGGCCATGATCGTCTCGTGATATTCCCACGAGAGCAGGTTCAGTACGACCTCGGCCACCGGCGGATGGCTCGACCGGATCATGGATTCGGTGTTGCCGGCGCAGTCTTGAAATTCCAGCCACACGAGCACTGGCCGTTCCGTCTGGGAAAGCGCGTGGACTACGCGATCGACGTAGCGGGGTGGCAACGCCAGCGTCGCTACCATCAGACTGCAAAATTCCAGAAAGTCCCGCCGTGACACCCCCCGGCTCTCCAGGGCGCGTGGCAGTTCTTCATCAAGCGGAGCCATGAGTCACCTCTCGAGGAGGGCTAGATGAAAAGGCAAGAAAAAGCGCAGCACAGATACCGGCCGCCCAAGTTGCGGCCGATTTGTGGGTACCGCATTGAAGGGAGGGATTGGGGAAGGGACAACCGGTATCTGTGCCGTATTGGCATGGCGCTTTGCTGCAGGCCCCTGTTGCGTGTCGGGATATGCATGAGCGTGTGCCTGCATTTGTTTGGAAAGACTTTGCACGTTCCTTTCCCGAACACCACATTTTTTAATTTTTCTAACTCATAGCAAGATGCTGGCTTACAGCGGGAAATTGGCCCAATACGCGGCCTCGCAGCAATTCGTGTGGCGGCATTTGCCTAGGCCTGCGTTGAATCGCGCACGAAGCATGCCCCAACCTGCGCCAGATCACTCATAGGCGCGAGTTCTTAAGCTGCCATGCAGATCGAAGCAAGGCTTCACGACCATTGCGGTCGTAGTTTTTTGCGGACCTTGTTGGTCTCCATATATCGGACGTGACATTCTCCTACGGTACCCAGCGTTACTCAGACCCGGAGCTGCGGATATTGGGAGATTTTCGCTTTGTCCTCGGAAGAAATTACCGGCCGACTCGGGAAATTTTCCTGAATGTCTCAGCACTGTTTATCCACGAGAATCCGGATTCGCCCGATTTCGCGGAATTCGTGGATCTTGTATCGTGCGCATAGACGGGAACGAAAAAGAAAAGAGAGGTGAACGGCCATGAAACACAAAGGCGGAAACGAAACGAAAGGCGGTTTCTACTGGAAAAAGCGAGCATGGGAAATTGTGACCGTTGAAGGTAAAACGGGAACGCTCCCCGGGGATGAAAAGAGTGAATACCTGAAAATTCACGGGCTGCTGCTGCTGCCGGTGGCGTTGGTGATCAGCATCGCTTACGTGGTGTTCCTGCCGGTGGTTGGCTTCGCGATGATCTTCGGCACACTCTTCAAGAAGATCGGTGGGGTGCTCGTCAGGAAGTCGGTGCCGAAGCAGACGATCGAAAACGGAGCATCCGCTGGCCAGCACCGGTAGGTCTGCCATGAACAGCGGCGAAAGGTCAAAAAGAGATTCGGTAACGATTGCTCGCGCGGAAGCGACTTCGCGGCGGCGCTTTCTCTCCCCGGCGCCGCCGCTTCCTGCGGTGAACCGCGGCACCGAAGTAACAGTGGGCGGCAGATTACCCTTCAACCCGAATCACGCCTTTCTTGATAGCGAACTTGATCAGGTCGGTTCGGTTCCGAAGGTTCAGCTTTTCCATCAGGTGCTCACGGTGAGACATCGCCGTTTTCACGCTGATACCAAGCTCTTCGGCCACCTCTTTGTTGCTTTGGCCGAGCGCCACCAGCCGTAGCACCTGTTTCTCGCGGTCGGTGAGCAGTTCGTAAAGATCTTCTCCCGTGCCGGCCCGCTCCTCCGGAACGGTTTGCATCGCCTCGGCCGCCACCTGCGGATCCAGCACGAGTCCCCCGCGGGCGGCTGAGCGAATGGCGGCCGCGAGCTCCGAGCCAAACATTCGCTTGAGCACATAGCCTGCAATGCCGATTTTCAGGAAGCGGCGAACATATTCGAGGTCGTCATACTGCGTCAACACCAGGATTCGTGCCTTGGAACCTTCCCGCTTTAGCTCCAGGGCTGCTTCCAGGCCACCGAGGCCCGGCATGGCAATATCCATGAGGATGACGTCGGGTTTCAGCCGGCTGGCCTGCGCGATCGCCTCGCGGCCGTCGCTGGCCTCGCCCACCACCTCGATATCCTCGGTGAGACCCAGCAGTGATTTGATCCCGTCGCGGACGAGAGCGTGATCATCGGCAATCAGGACGCGAATCTTAGCCATGGTCGTCTCCGATCGGCGCGGTCAGCACGACACGTGTGCCGTGCCCGGGCGACGAATCGATTTCCGCTGTCCCTCCCAGGAGTTCCATTCTTTCACGGATGCCCGCAAGGCCAAGCCCGCGGCCGTTGACAGCGCTCGTGGAGATGGAAGTGGGATCGAATCCCTGCCCGTCATCCTCGATCTCGATCGCGACCGTGCGTGGGTTGATGACACCCTGAATCAGAACCGATTCGGCACGAGCGTGCTTCACGATATTGCTGATCGCTTCCTGAACCGCGCGAAACAGCGCAGTTTCGACGCCGGCGGGCAGGCGCACGTCTTCCTCTTCAAACTCGCAGCGTACAGCGACTCCGCGCCGCTTCAGGTCGCGTTCGGCGTACCAGGCGATCGCGCGAAACAGCCCCAGGTCGTCGAGCACCGACGGCCGCAGATCGAAACCGAGGCGGTGAATGCCGTCCAGGGCGTGAACGGCAAGCTTTTTCGCTTCCTGGAGGTGGGTGCGGGCATCGCTCTCCGGAAGCGTGGCCAGGGCGGTATCCAACCCGAGCACGAGCGCGCCGATTTCCTGACTGGTTTCGTCGTGCAATTCCCGGGCGATCCGTCGACGTTCCTCCTCTTGCGCTCCGATCAGCTTCTCCAGCAGTCGCGCCCGGAGTTGATCGCGCTGTTGGAGTTCCTCATACAACCGCTCGATCTCGGCGGTTCGTTCGTGAACGCGAGCCTCGAGCCGGTCGCGTCCGCGCGCAACGTCTTCGAGCGACTGCTGCAGGGCGACGCGCATCCGCTCGAGCGCGGTTCCGAGCCGGCCCACCTCGTCGCCGCCCAGTTCGGGAAGCGGAGTCTGGAGCTCGCCGCCGGCGATCCCGTCAGCCGCCCGAACCAGCATCGAGAGAGGCGCGGTCACGCTGGTGGCCACGCCCAATGCGAAGAGGACCGACAGGATGGCCAAACCCAGTGCCCAGCCCAGGATCTTCCAACGTAGCGCCTCGGTGGCGCCAAACGCCTCGGCTTGGGGCTGACGGATGTCCACTCCCCAGGAAGCGCGCGAAGGCAGTGGCGCAAAAGCCATCACATCCTGGACGCGAACGTTGTCCGACCCGTTCTGATGGCATCCGTGGCAGGTGCCAACGGCCGGCTCCTGTTTGGCGATCAGGTCTTCGAGAAAGTGCAGGTGATCCGCCTGCGAGTAAAGCCGGTCGCCCGCCGTGCTGGCTATGACGATGCCGTGCTGATCGATCAGATCGACCGTCTCCCCTGGGTCCAGCGGGACGAAGTCCAGCAGGTGGTGAAACTGCCTGCTTTGTGGATCGATCTCGCCGGCGACCACCCCGACCGCCCTCCCCTGCAACGTTCGCAAGGCAACCATCAGAAACAGCCGTCGGGAACCGTCAGGACTCGTCCATAGGGGGGAGATCTGCAGCGTTCCTTGTGTGAGCGCAGCCTCGACGCCCGGAATGCGGGCTATCGAATGCAATGCGGGCGTGCCGTCGGGCGGCTCGCTCTGCAACACGGTACCTGCGCGGTCGAGCACGAAAACGCGGGAGAACAGGCGGGAACGAGCGTAGTTTTCTCGCAGCGCCGATTGCGGCACAAGCGCGGAGTCCTTCGCCGCTGGCGAGCCATTGGGAGAGATGGTCTCGAGCAGTTCGAACTGAGAATTCAGGACGGAATCGACGTGGGTGGCCACGCTGACCGCCAGGTGCTGACGCTCGGCGAGCACGCGTTTCTGCAGCGACCGTACGCTCGAAAGGCTCAGCCAGCCGAGAATGGCGATCGGCACCAGCGTTCCTGCCAGGGTCAGCAGCACCAGCCGGAGCCGCAGGCTTCGCGCCACACCTTGTCTGGGAGTCGCCCCTGCCATTGCTTGTCCCGCCATTTCGCCCCCGATTCTCGGAAACCGAGAGGTAGGGCTCAATCTGCCGTCTTCTCGCTCGTGGTCGCGGAGGATTTCTGCCCCAAGTGCCCTGCTGCCTCGGACTCTTCTTTCACCACCCCCGTGGCAACCATCCGCGCGTACTCAAGCGAATGTTCTTTTTCGATCTTCTCCCGGGTTGTTTTCCCAGTGAATATGCTGGCGTCGAACGGGAACGATTCGGGCGAGAGGTGTGCGTTGTAGAGGTGCCAGGTGATTACGATCAGAAAAGCGAGCAGTCCTTCCCTGCCGTGCATGAGCAAAGCCGCCGGAATCACCTGGCCGGGCAGGACGTGCGCTGCCTCAACGGGGAAAAAGAGAATGAACCCCGTGGTGATCATGATGAACGATCCGACCACCAGACCCCAATATTCGAATTTCTGGCGGTAATCGAAGCGGTCGAACCTCGGCGGCTCGTCCGAAAGCCGCAGGTAGTAGCGCATCATCGCGATCGCGTCGACGAAATCCTTGCGCGTGACCACCATCGTCGCCTTGACACGCCGGGTGCTCACCTGAAACAAGGCCACTGCCAGATGCACGGCAACAACTGCCGTAAACAGGATTCCCGTGTAGCGGTGAATCCATCGCACCCGCTCAATCCCGCCCATCACCAGAATCGACCAGCTTGCCCAGTGTTGCCAGAAGAATTCCTGCGGCAAACCGGTGACTGCCAGCACCAGAAAAAGGATCATTCCGGCCGAGTGCGCGAATATTTGCCAGGGGGTAAAACGCCGAATGTATTGTTTCATCGATTCACCACCACCCGCCAGAAATGTAGCAGGATTTGCAGGCCGAGGCCCACGATCACAAATGGGATGAAGAAGGCGTAGAAAATCTTCACGGCGTAGACCAGCGGCGCATGCCGGGGGCTCGGCTCGTAATGGCCGATCCATGCCGAAGGAAAGTTGGCGGTCGCGCCCGGGTGGCATCTCCGGCAAACGTTCAACAGGTTTGCCTTGATGGCCAGCAAGCTGCCGTGATCGATCCGCTGGATGTCGTGCACGCCGTGGCAAGCGGTGCAGGTGACGGTGAACTCGCGCGGATTCACATGCTCGGAGCGCTCGAGCGAGGCCGTCATCCCGTGGAAATCATTCAAGTACGTGCTGAGCACGGCCGTGGAAATGCCGTACTTGCCCATGATCTTCTTGTTCGCGTGGCAGTGCGCGCAAAGCTGAGGAATCGCCAGGTGCCACTGGGCCGAAAGCGGATTGGAGATGTCGTGGGCATGATGGCAATCGGTGCAGACCGGCACGTCCGGGTTGCTGTGGTTCAGCAATGCCTCGCCGTGAACGCTGTGGGCGTAGGCGGTGGCAACCTTGGCGTGGCAGCGCGCGCAGGTCTCGGAGATGCGCGTGCGGGGCTTGCTCGGCGGCGTGATGGAGTGCGCACCGTGGCAATCGACACACGTTGGAGCGTTCCGGTTGCCCTTCGAAAGGGCGGCGAAGTGGATGCCATCCACCAGCCTCGTGTACTGATCGAAATGGCATTGACGGCATAGCTGGTAATACGCCAGGGAAACAGCACGGCGGTTGGGGAACGACTTTGCCGGATGCGGAATTGTTGTGATGTCGCTGTGGCAATCGGTGCAGGCCAGCCCTGCATGGACCGAATGGGCCAGCGACTTCTGGTTGACGTAAAGGGAAAGTGTTTCACCGTCCTTCAGCTTCACGGAAAACGACGGATTGCCGTGACAACTCAGGCACATGTCATTCGAAATGCCTTCAGAAGCTGAGGACCCGGACTGTGCTCTCATGCCGGGAACGAGCACCACCGCAACCACAGATAGTAGAAGAAACCGGGACATCCTCCGTCTCCTCATCGCCCCTTAGCCGCGCGTTGCGCGCGACGCCCCAAGATTTGAAATTCAAAACCCATGCCGCTGGAACAGATCCTTTCGGCAAAGTTTGTATCGTTTCTACTGCCCGTACCTGCAGCCATGGCGATCACAACGTAATGCCGTCGTTTCGAAAAAACTGGCGGGACGAAATCGTTCCCTCAGCGCCGCAGAAATGGCGCACCGCCGACAAGGAACGGGCCAGAAATGCGATGGAAATTGCTCAGACATCCCGGAAAGAGATTGCCAAAACAGCAGATTGCGTCCTCTCCCCGGCCGCCACTCGCGTCCGTGAACGTAGCAAGAGAGGCATGTTCGGGGCCAAGGAAGGAGCGGCGAGATAGGCTACGTAACAATAAGGTGCATATAGAGTTAGCAAAAACGAGAAGAAGATCCGAGAGCGCAATTCATGCGCGACAGCGCGTTTTCACGAAGCAGGGGTGTGTCGGTTCGCCCACAAGCGAGCACTCCTGCGGCCCCGTAAAAGTTGCTGCTCCGGCGGAAAATAAGGACTCTTTCGTCCTTAACAGCCATCCATCTTCCACGAAAAAGTTCGGCGCAACAGCGCTCCGGAGAGCAACTGCTGCACCGTCAGTCTTGCTCCAGCCCACGCGGCACCACAAGCACCGAGCAGGGGCTGTGGCGCGTTACGCGCTCGGTCGTCGTGCCGAGCGCCGTCACTTCGAGCAGCGGCCGGTGCTGCGCCGAGAGAACGATCAGGTCGACCGGATGCTCGCGCGCGTGGAGGATGATCTGCTCGGCGGCCGTGCCGTGGCGGACGATTTCTGTTACCTGGCACTGGAGGCGAGCTTCGTCCGGCACCCACTGGCAGAGCTGATCGTGCAGTTCCTCGGGCCGCTTGCCGGGCTCCTCGACGGCGTGTAACACGTCGAGCTTGGCGTGAAACGCCGCCGCGAGAGCCGCCGATATTTCCAGACATTGCCGGGCCGCTTCGCTGAAGCTGACTGGGCACAGAATCCGGCCAACCGATGCCGGGGCCTCCTCCCTGCCACGAGCAATAAGCGCAGGACAGGGAGACTCCCTCACGATGTTCTCGGCCACCGATCCCATCAGCAGGCGTGCCACACCACTTCGGCCGTGACTGCCCAGAACCAAAAGATCCGGCCGGCGGGCGCGGATGTGCTCGCGCAGCATGGGCACCGGATGTCCCTCGACCACGTTCACATCAAGCTTGGCCTCCGGACCGAACATCTCCCGGGTTATGGCGGCGAGTTCTGCGAGCAGTGTGGCTTTCCGTTTTTCCGATTCAGCCTTGATCTCTTCGATCTGCGCCACGGTGAAATAGAGTGGTGGCTCCGACCAGTCCGAATGGAGCACGTCCACTCGCGCGCCAAACGCTCTTGCGAAGAGGTGCGCCCAACCGAGAACCAGCCGTGACGTAGGTCCGAGATCGACCGCGCAGAGAATCTGTTTCGGAGCGAATGCTTTCATCGGTTCCTCCTCCTCGCGGCTCCCATCCGCACAAAACGCCACCGCTCGACGGCGGCTCGCCTGCCCGCCGCCTTTCGTCGAAGCCCTAGCTTACCTTTGCCGAAACTGCCGGCCAGTCCTCAACTGCGCGCTGGCGAGCCGGCCGGTTTGCTTTCTGCAACCCCTAGCTTGCGCAGAAATGAGATCATCGGGCACCAGTTCGTGAAGCCAGACTGCAACAGATTGGCGCCAACGAACGCGGTGAACCAGTACCAGTTCGGGTTCACCCACCTTCCGAGTGCCAGCGAGGCGAGCACGAAGACGCCCGCAATGGCACGAACCGCTCGTTCAATCGTCATGATTTTGCCTCCAGCACCTTTTTGGCGTGCCGTTTCTGTGTCACCAGGTACAAGAGCGGCACGGCCAGGAAAGAAAGCAGGGTCGAGGTGATGCCACCGGCCATCAGCGAGATCGCCAGGCCCTGAAAAATCGGGTCGAAGAGGATCGGGCTGGCGCCGACAACCACGGCCAGCGCCGTCAACAGCACTGGCCGGAAGCGCACCGCGCCCGCATCGATCACCGCCTCGTCGAGCGGCACCCCCTCCGCCAGGCGGATCTCAATGAAATCCACCAGCAGGATCGAGTTGCGCACGATGATGCCCGCACCCGCAATGAAACCGATCATCGAAGTGGCAGTGAAGAACGCCCCGGCGAGCGCGTGCGCTGGCAAAATGCCGATCAGCGTCAGCGGAATCGGAACCATGATGACCAGCGGCACGGTGTACGAGTCGAACCAGCCGACCACCAGTGCGTACATCAGGATCAGACACGCGGCGAACGCCAGTCCCAGATCGCGGAACACCACGTAGGTCGTGTGCCACTCCCCACTCCAGGTGAGCCCCAGCTTCTTGGTCGACGGTGGTGGGCCGGTGAAATACTGCTGCACCTTGTATCCTTCGGGGATCTTGAGGTTGGCGATCTTGTTCTTCATTTTCAGGATCGCGTAAACCGGGCTCTCCTCGCCGCCGGCGACGTTGGCGATCACGTAGACCACCGGCCGCAGGTTCTTGCGGTAGATGTCCTTCTGGACGTGTTCGGGTATCACGCGCACCAGCGCGCCCAGCGGCACCATGTGGCCATTGGGGGTGTTCAAATAGAGACCGCGCAAAGCATGCTCGCCCGAGCGGCTCGCGCGCGAGAGCTGCAGATGGATCGGAATGTCCGCCCGGCTGTCGGCAACGTGCATCAGGCCGACGTTCTCGCCTCCCAGCGCGATCGCCGTCGAATCGGTGATCTCGCGGGCCGAAATCCCGAGCAGCGCCGCCTTGTCCTGCTCGACCCGGAAATCGAGCTTCCGCTGGTCGGCGTTCATGAGCCAGTCGACGTCGACCACGCCCGGCGTCTCCCGGAAAACCTTCTTGATCTGCCGCGCCAGCGCGATCTGCTGGGGATAGGACGGCCCGTAAACCTCTGCTACCAGCGTGGCAAGCACCGGAGGACCGGGAGGCACCTCGACGATCTTGACGTTGGCGTGCCATGGCTGGGCGATCTTGTCGATCGGTCCGCGAATGGCAAGCGCCACCTGATGGCTCTGCTCGCTGCGGTCTTCGGTCGGCACCAGGTTCACTTGGATGTCGCCTTGGTACGGCTGCCGCCGCAGGTAGTAGTGACGCACCAGGCCGTTGAAGCTGTATGTACTCGAGGTGCCGGTGAAGATCTGGTAGTTGTCGACGAGCGGCTGCTTCGCCAGGTACTGGCCGATCGCTTGCTCGGCCGCCAGTGTCTGCTCCAGCGTCGTGCCGGCCGGCATGTCGACCACCACCTGCAGCTCGTTCTTGTTGTCGAACGGCAGCATCTTCAGCAGCACCGCCTTCAGCGGGATCATGGCGCAGGCCGCCAACAGCATTGCCACCACGGCGGCAAAGAAGATCCAGCGCTTCGGCGCGCTTTTCACCAGCGGTGTGAGGACGCGCCGGTAGGCCCGCCGGGTCAGCGTCTGGCTCTCGTCGACGTGCTCGGCTTCTCTTTTCCGGCCGCGCAGCAGCCGCAGCGCCGCCCACGGAGACACGACGAACGCTACCACCAGCGAAAACAGCATCGCCGCCGACGCGCCCACCGGAATCGGTCGCATGTACGGCCCCATCAAGCCGCCCACGAACGCCATCGGAAGAATTGCCGCAATTACGGTGAACGTCGCAAGAATCGTCGGGTTGCCGACCTCGTCAACCGCTTCAACGGCCACTTCGCTCCACGGCCGGCCCTTGTTCTGCGGCAATCGGAAGTGCCGCACGATGTTCTCGACCACGACGATCGCGTCATCGACCAATATGCCGATCGAGAAGATCAGCGCGAACAGCGTCACCCGGTTCAGCGTGTAGCCGTGGAGGTAAAAGACCAACAGGGCCAGCGACAGCGTCACCGGGATGGCCACTAGCACCACCCCCGATTCCCGCCAGCCGAGGAACAGAGCAACGAGCAACGTCACCGAGAGCGTGGCCAGCAGCAGGTGCTTCAGCAGATCGTTCGATTTCTTTTTCGCCGTGAGTCCGTAATCCCGCGTCACCGTCACGTGCAAGTTGTCGGGAATCACCACCCCGCGCAGCGAATGGATCTTGCTGATCACATCCGCGGAGACGGTCGTGGCGTTCGTGCCCCTCCGCTTGGCCACCGCCAGCGTCACGGCAGGGTAGTCGTCGCCGCTGGCGCCCTTCATCGCCCCGCCTTCGCCGAAGTAGACGTAATCGGTGTGCTCGCCCGGTCCGTCCACTACCTTCGCCACGTTGCCGAGGTAAACCGGCCGTCCGTTGAACACGCCTACCACCATGTTGCGTGCGTCCGCGGCGTCGCTGATGAATCGCCCGGTCTCCACAATGTATTCCCGGTTCTGCTCGGCGTAGGAGCCGGAGATGCTCCGCTGGTTGGAGAGCTGGAAAGCCTGCGCAACCGCCCCCGGGCTTAGATGATAGGCGGCCAGGCGCTGTGGATTGAGCGTGACGCGCAGTTCGCGCCGCGTCCCGCCGATAATCGTTGTCTCGGAGACGTTGTTCACCCGCTTGACGGTCTCGTCGACCTCCTCGACGGTTTGGCGTAATTCGTAACTCCTGTAGCCATGGCCCCAGAAGGTCAGCGCCAGAATCGGCACGTCGTAGATCGAGCGGACCTTGATCAGCGGCCGTGAAGCGCCGGGCGGGATGCGGTCGAAGTTCGAATAGAGCTTGTTGTAGGTACGGACCACCGCGTCGTTTTGTGACGTGCCGACGTAGAACCGCACCGTCACGAGCGCCTGGCCCGGCAGGCTGGTCGAATAGACGTATTCGACGCCGGGGATCTCCTTCAGCAGCTTCTCCATCGGGATCGATACGCGCTGCTCGACTTCCCGCGGCGACGCGCCGGGCATCGTGACGAAGATGTCGATCATCGGAACGACGATCTGCGGATCCTCTTCGCTGGGCGTCTTCACGATGGCGAAAGCGCCCAGCAGCAGCGACGCGATGATGAAGAGCGGCGTCAGCTTTGATTTGATGAACGCCTTCGCGATTCTTCCCGCCAGTCCGCTCTTCAACGCCCTACCTCCAGTTTCTTGCCGTCCAGTTCCCGCGAGCCCGGATTCGTCACCACACGGTCATCGGCGCTCAGACCCGATAGCACCACCCGGCTGTTCCGGAACTTCGGCCCGAGCGTCACAAGCCGCAGGTGAATGATCCCGGCCGGATCGACCACGTACAGGCCACGCAACTGTCCGCGGTCGAGAATCGCCGCGTCCGGCACGAGCATCGCCTGCCGCTCGCCCTGTTGGAACCAGGCTCGGCCAAACAGGCCCGAGCGCAGCGCCGGATCGTGCGGCAGATCGACCTTCACCTGCACCGTGTGCGAAGCCGGATTCGCCCCCGGCTCAATTTCCGCCACGCGGCCCCGGAAGGATTTGCCGGGGAAAGCGTCGAGTGCCACCCGCGCCGGCGTGCCCACGTGAATGCCGGAAGTGTTTTCTGCGTCCACAGTGGCGACCAGCCGGTAACGCGAGGTTTCCTCGACCGAGAGCAACGGTGTGCCCGGCGTTGCCATCGCGCCCGGATCGACGAAGCGCTGCACGACGACGCCGTCGAACGGCGCGAGAATGCGCGTGTAGCTCGAAACGGTGGAGGCCGAGCTTACCTGCTGGTGTGCTTGCCGGTAGGCAGCTTGCGCCTGCGCCAGCCGCGCCTGCGCCTGTGCCAGCATCGCTTGGGCAGCCTGCTGCTTCGCCTCTACCTCGTCGAACTCCTGTGGACTTACCGATTTCTGGTCGCGCAAATAGACGTAGCGCTTGTAGGTCTTCTGCGCGACGTTTGCCTGTGCACGTGCCGCCGCCACGCCACGCCGGGCCGCTTGCTCGGCCGCGGCCGCCTGCTGTACGCCCGCCTCCGCCGCGGCGCGCTGCGCGGCGAACTGCCGGTCGTCCAGCACGATCAGCACCTGCCCCCTGCGTATCCGGTCGCCCTGGTGCACCGTCACCTGATCCACGGTGCCCATGACCCGCGCGGCCACCTGCGCCGTACGGATCGAGGCAACTGTGCCCGGTGCCGGGATTTCGTTCGGAATCGTTTGCAGTCGAACAGTCTCCAGCGAGACGCCGCTGACAGCTTGCGGAGCCTGCCGGCGGGGTGCCGGCGTGCCGCCACACCCCCAAAGCGCCAGCAGAAGCGGCGCGACTGCAATCACTTTCCAGGCCGAAATGACCTGTCCTGCTTGTATATTCCGTTTCATTGCGTTCCGCCTTGGCTCAAAAGGTCCGATTGCACCGTCAACCGGCCGGCGGCGAGATCGAGTTGCGCCCGTGCTACCTGCCAGTCGTGCAGCGCCGCCAGATACCCGGTCCGCGCATCGAGCTGAGCGGTCTGCGCCCGCAGCAGTTCGGTGATCGTCACGAGTCCGGCCTGATACCGGTTTTGAATGATTCGCAAACTCTCGGCCGCCTGTTTCACCGCGTCGTGCGCCGCCGCCGCCCGCTGCTCCGCCGCCTGCGCGTCCAGAAACGCCTGGCGCACCTGCAACTGGACGCCCGAGCGCAGCCATTCAAGCTGATGGCGGGCGGCGTGTTGCTGCGCGCTGGCCCGCGCCAGCCGCGCCCGCCTGGCGCCACCGTCGAACAAATTCCAGTCGAGTTGAGCCCCGGCGGTCCAGTTCGTCCCCGAAGGCCCGCCCAGGGTTTCGGCGTCGCGTTCCAGATCGGCGAAGAGGCCGATTTGGGGGCCGTAGTCGGCCTTGGCCAGTTTCCGGTTGTCTTTTGTGGCTTGGAGCTGCATTTCGGCGGCGCGCAGCGCCGGCCTTTCGGAAAGCGCGATTTTTTCCCAGTCGGCCACGCCAAGCGCCGGCGCCTCGGGCCGCTGAAGCTTTCCCACCACCTGCGGCATTGAGCCGGAGGTCATGCCCATTTCCCTGCCAAGGTTCAACTGCGCCACTTCGACCGCGTTCTTCGCGCGGATCTCCCGATCTTTCATCCGCGCCTGAAACACCTCGGCGCTGAGCAGGTCCGAGGTCACGACGAGCCCGGCTTTCTGCATTGTGCGCACGCGCTTTTCATTCGCTTGCGCTGAATGAACGGCTTCCTGTGCCGCTTTCAGATCCTCCTGGGCGACAATCACACCGTAATAGGCGCGGACGACGCGCAGGATCAGGTCCTGGCGGGCCTGCGCGGTCTGATAGTCGGCCGCGGTGGCCATCTTCTTCGCGCCCTTTTCGCGCAGATACGTGCGGCCGGAATCGAAGACCGATATCTGTCCCGCAATCCGCGTTTGGAAGTTGTCGAGCGGAGTGGGCGCGTTGAGCTGTGAAAGGTTGAAATTCGCCGCGGTGAACTGCCGCTGTGTCAGCAGCGACCCGAACACGTAGATGGGATTATTCCCTCGCGTGAATCCCTGGCTCACGTCGAACCGCGGAAACCAGCCGGAGCGCGCCTCGCCCACCTGCGCATGGGTCGCCTTCGCCTGATCTTCCGACACCTGCAGCTCCGGGTTCTTCTTCAGCGCCAGATCAACGGCCTGCCGCAGCGTAAGCGGAGGCTGCTGCGCGAGCGCGGCGCCGGCCCACACCGTCGCGAAAAACACCACGAGAAATCCAATGCCCATATTCTTTTTCATAATCATTTCAGCCCGCGAAAGATTGGGACCCTGCCACCCGATCGAGGGAACGTGCCAGCCGCGTGCCCTGCCGGAGTCGCGCCGCCAACACCTCGCGAATCAGCCGGCAGGCATCCTTGATCTCGGTGAAGCTCAGCCGGTAGGAGGTTTCGCGCCCCTGATGCATCGTCTCGATCAACCCCGCCCGCTTGAGCAACGCCAGATGCTGCGAGAGGTTCACTTTGTTTACGCCCAGCGCCTGCAGCAGTTCGGCAGTCGATTTCTCGCCGTCGGCCAGCAAGTCGAGGATCTGAATGCGCCGTGGATGTCCCAGCACACGGCAAATCTCCGCCTGCATGGCGTAGATCGCTTCCCGCTCTTCGCCTTGCGTCTTCGTTGTTCTTGTGCGTTTCGCCATGGTTTTCGTCCAGTTCGGCCCGTGCACGCGAATTGCCACCCGCAGGCACCGCAAGAAATCCAGTAACTGGCGGGGAAAAACGAGCTTAGCGTCCCCCGCAGCCGGCAAGTTGCGCTCCCCGGCTGGGTGATTTCGAGCAGCCGTCGCGCCGTATCACCCATATAGTTTCGAAATTCTATAACTTTGCAAACATAAAAACAAATGAGTGGCGATTCGCCCGCCCTCGGCCCGGTTCAGCCGCCGCTCGCTTGCACCTCCCGATCACCGAAGACTAAAATGTGAGCTATGCGGCACCGGAACGTGACCGTGCTCGTTGTCTTGATCATCGCCACGCTGCTGCTGTGCCCGGTTTCGGAGATGTTCGACCACTGGGATCACTCCGCCAAGACCCACAAGGACACCGAATCGTCCCTGATGATGCTGGCCGAATGCGCCGGCGCGGCGATCGCGGTGCTTCACGCCGGGTCCGCTTTCCTGCCCCGGCTGATCGCGGGCAGACCCGCGGTCGTTCAAGAAATCGATGTTTCGCTTTCCCTTTTCTTCACGCCCGTAATTGATCGCCTTCCGGAAAGTCCACCTCCCCTGGCCCTCCGCATCTAGAACATTCCTCTCCTTCCCGACTCGGCTCGCTAGAGCTGCGCGGTTACCGTGCATCCCACCTCCAGGAGAGGTCTTATGTCGCGTTGCAAGAAGCTGTCCCCGCTTTTGCTCGTGCTTGCGTTCTCCGCCGGCTGCGCCAGGGTACAGCACTACTCGCCGGCGCCGATTGTGCCAGCAGACAGCGCTCACCGGCTTGAGGCCCGCCGGCTGACCAGTCCCGAGCTCGAGCGGTTTCTCGTCAGGAGCCTCGGACACCCGGTTTCTTCCTGGCCTTTGCGGCAATGGGACTTGCGGACGCTGACGCTGGCTGCGCTCTATTTCAATCCGCAGGTGGCGATCGCTCGCGATCGGCTGGCGGTGGCCAAGGGCGCGATTATCACCGCCGGCGAAAAACCGAATCCCACGTTCAAGCTCACCCCGGGCATTCCCAGCCCGTACCTGTTGAACTTGCGCTTCCGCTTTCCCATCGAAACGCACGGCCGGCGCAAGCTGAGGATCGAGCAGGCGAAACAACTGTCCCTGGCCGCCAGGATCGCCGTCGCCGAAACTGCCTGGAAGGTTGCGAGCGGATTGCGCAAGGCGCTGCTCGCCTATCAGGTGGCACGCGCCAAGCTGGCGCTCGATCGTTCGACCGAGCGCCTCGAAACAAGGCAGGTGACGCTGTTGGGACGGATACTGTCGACAGGCGAAGGCTCGCGGCCCGCGCTGGAAACTGCACGACTCGCACTCTCCAACATGCGGTTTGCGATCGGGCAGGACGAGGGCCAAGCGGCCACGGCGCGGACGGCGCTCGCCGGAGCGATTGGCGTTCCCGAGGTCGCGCTCGACGGCATCGAGTTGAGCTGGCCGCATTTCGCCCGCCTGCCGAGCCTCGCGACCCTTTCCCCTCGACAAATTCGTCGCGATGCCGTGCTGAACCGGCTCGACGTGCATCGCGCACTCGCCGAATATGCCGCGGCCGACGCCGCGCTGCGGCTCCAGTTGGCCCGCCAATACCCCAACATCAACATCGGTCCCGGCTACAGTTACTCGGACCCCTTCAGCAACTTCACGATCCCCTTCAACATCATTCTTCCCATTCGGAATCGAAACCAGGGCCCGATCGCCCAGGCCGCGGCGCTGCGCAAGGAAGCGGCGGCGAATTTCATCGAGGTGCAGGCACGCGCGATCGCCCAAAGCGAACAGGCGCTGGCCGGGTACCGCTCCGCGCTCGCCAGTCTGAGAGAAGCCAAACGGCCGCTCCAAAACCAGTTGCGGCGGGTGCAATTGACCCGGCGGGCGGTAACGGCCGGGGAAACAGGCCGATTGCAATTGAACGTGCTTTTGCTCCAAGGAACCGTTTACGCACACCAGCATCTGCAGGCGCTCGCCCAGGCCCAGGCGGCGCTCGGCGCACTGGAGAACGCGGTCGAAAGGCCGCTCGGGCCGGATGCCGAGATCCTGCCGGTGCGTGCAGCGGCACCGGCCGTTCGCGGTGAAAAGGAGTCCAAGCCATGAAAAAACTCGTTTGGGTAGGGGCAGTCGCGATCCTTGTGGGATCGGCCGCGGCCTGGAGTTTCCGCCGCGCGCCCGATCCCGATTCGCGGCCGGCCACGGCCGGAACGAGCCGCGCCGCGGCGCAGTCACCCGCCGAAACCACTGTCGGCACGGTCAGCCTGACTGCAGGGGTGGTCCAACGGATGGGGCTGCGTGTGACCGTTCTGAAACCGGCTCGGCGCGAACGGGAAATGGAGACGACGGCGATCGTGCTCTCGCCCAGGGGGCTGGCGCATCTCGCCGCGGCCTATCTTGCCGAAACCGAACAACTCGGCGTGGATCGCGCCAGGCTCAGCGTCGCCCGCAACGAGTACGCCAGGCAGCGCGTGCTCTACCGCGCCGACCAGACCACTTCGCTCAAGGCTCTCCAGGCGGCCGGCGGCGCTCTTAACTCGAGCCAGACGCAAGCCGGCGCGGCACGGCGCCAGCTCCGTCTCGATGCGCTCGACGCCCGGCAGCAATGGGGGCCGGTGCTGGAGAAGTGGCTCGTGGCGCGCTCGCCAGTCTTCGAGCGAATTCTGCGCCAGCAGGAATGGCTGGTGCAGGTGACGATCGACGCTTCCGGGCCGGCTCGGCCGCCGCGGCAAATCCGGCTGGTCGCTCCTTCCGGCGTGACGGCGTTCGGGCGTTTCGTCTCTGCCTTCCCGCAGACAAATCCCGTGGTCCAAGGGCTGAATTTCCTTTACGAGACTCCGGCCCGGCCAGGGCTGGCACCAGGCTTGAACCTTGTAGCCCGGATCCCGGTAGGCAGGGTGCGCAGCGGCGTGGTTGTGCCCTCGGCGGCTGTGGTGTGGTCTGGCGGCGAGGCGTGGGCCTACAAGGAGATCGCGGCAAACCGCTTCGAGCGTTTCGTGGTGGCCAGGGATGAGCCGACAGCGGCCGGCTGGTTCGTCACCAGCGGATTCGCTCCTGGCGACCGCGTGGTCACGCACGCGGCCGAAGAGCTGTTTTCCGCCGAAACACAGTCGGCCGGCGGCACAGGCGGAGGAGACGACAACTAATGGTTACAGCTGAGGCCACGGCATGTTGAACCGCATCGTTAGCTGGGCGCTGCGCCGGCGCGGGGTGGTAATCGCGTTGGCTTTTGTCCTGCTCGGCTACGGCGTCTATTCGCTCACCGCCGCGAAATACGACATTCTGCCCAATTTCGCCCCGGCACAGGTAACGATCAAGACCGAGGCGCCGGGGCTTTCCGCGCGGCAGGTGGAACGGCTGGTGACGCAGCCGATCGAGAACGCGATCAACGGCGCGCCCGGACTCGCCGTCGTCCGGTCGAAGTCGATCCAGGGCTTTTCCGCGATCACCGTGGTTTTTCAATACACCACGCACATCTACCGGATCCGTGAAATCCTCGCGCAGCGCCTGGTGGGCATCCGCACGATTCTGCCCCAGGGCGTGCGCACGCCGATTCTCTCGCCACCCACATCTTCCACCGGCACTGTGTTGACCGTCGTGCTCACCTCGCGTGTGCGCTCACTCATGGCCGTGCGCACGGTGGCCGACTGGACGGTGCGGCAGCGACTGCTGGCAGTGCCTGGCGTAGCCAACATTGCAGTCTTCGGCGGCGCGGTGCGCCAGCTCCAGATTCAATACGATCCCGAGAAGCTTATCGAACATCACCTGACCGTTGGCGATCTGATCGCCGCCGCCCGGCGCTCCACCGGCGTGCTCGGCGCTGGATTCATCCCCACGCCCAATCAGTGGCTCACCCTGCAAGCCGAGGGGCAAACGATCGATCCGGCGAAGATCGCCCGCATGGTGCTGGCCAGGGTCCACGGAGAAAACGTCACCATCGGCGACGTGGCACACGTCGTTGCCGCTCCCGCGCCGGCGATCGGCGGCGCGCTGATCAACGGCCAACCGTGCGTCAGCCTGGTGATTTCCAGTCAGCCGGACACGAATACGCTCGACGTCACCGCCCGGCTCGATCATGCGCTGGCCGAGCTGAAGCCGGCGATCGAGGCCGAGCACATTACGCTGCACACGAACCTCTTCCGGCCGGCCAGTTTCGTCACGCTGGCGCTGCACGACGTCAGCGAAGAGCTGCTGATCGGCGGCATCCTGGTCGTCATCGTCCTCTTTCTTTTCCTCTTCGATCTGCGCACGGCGGCGATCTCCTGCATCGCGATTCCACTCTCGCTGCTCACCGCGGCGCTGCTGCTTTCCCGGCTGGGCTACAGCTTGAACGCGATGACGCTCGGCGGGCTGGCCATCGCGATCGGCGAAGTGGTCGACGACGCGGTGATCGACGTGGAAAACATCTTGCGGCGGCTGCGGGAAAACCGCGCCTTGGCCGAGCCGCGGCCGGTGCATCGCGTAGTGCTCGACGCCTCGCTCGAAGTGCGAAGCGCGGTTGTCTACGCCACGTTCGCCGTGGTGCTCGTATTTCTGCCGGTGTTGGCGATTTCCGGTCTCGCGGGCCGCATCTTCGCGCCGCTCGGCGTCGCCTACATCTTCTCGATCCTCGCCTCGCTTGCCGTGGCGCTGACGGTGACGCCGGCGATGTGCCTTTTGCTGCTGGGCAAGCGAGAGCTTCCGCCGCGCGATCCGCCGGTCGTCCGGCTGGCCAAGCGGCTCTATCGGCCGCTGCTCGGGCTGGTGGAAGAATGGCCACGGACGGTGCTGGCCGGCGTGGCCGTAATGATTCTGGCGGCGCTCGCGCTTCTCCCTGCGCTGCGCAATTCGTTCATCCCGCAGCTTCAGGGTGGCTACTACATCCTGCACTTCCAGGAAGCGCCGGGCGCCTCGCTCGCCGAAACGCTGCGCGTCGGCCGCCGTCTCACCCGGGCGCTGCGAAAACTTCCCTACGTGGAGATCGTCACGCAGCGCGCCGGGCGCGGATCGCGCTCCCAGGAAGCGCGCGGAGTGAACGCCAGCGAACTGGAAGTCAAGGTGAATCCCAACTATCCGCATCCGTCGCGGGTTCCCGGGCAGTTTCGCCGCATCGCGGAACGCTACCCCGGTCTGGCGATTTCCACCGAGTCGTTTCTCGGCGAGCGCTTCCACGACATCCTCTCCGGATTCCGGCAGCAGGTGGCCGTCGAGGCGGTCGGCAACAATCTGACCAGTCTCGATCAGGCGGCACGCGAAATCGCCGCAACGCTGCGACGAATCCCCGGCGCGACCGGCGTGACGATTCAGGCACCGCCAGCGACGCCGGAAATCTACGTCCACGTGCGTCGCCGGGCCGCCACGCGCTGGGGACTCGACCCGGTACAGGTGCTCCAGGCGGTCTCCACCGCGTACCAGGGCGACCAGGTCGGGAAAGTGTTTCAGGGCAACCGCGTCTTCAACGTGGCCGTTTGGCTCGCGCCGAAGGAGCGCGACAGCGTGGCCGATATCGCAAGCTTGCCGTTGCGCACTCCCGACGGCAACTATGTCCGGCTGGGTCAGGTGGCCCGCGTTTACGAGGGACCGGGCCGCTACATGATCTATCACGAAGGCGGCCGGCGTGTGCAGCCGGTCACCTGCGACGTAGTGGGTCGAAGCACCGCAGCGTTCGTTGCCGAAGCGCGCCGCCGCATTGCCCGGATCCACTTCCCCGCCGGAGTCTACGTCGAATTCGCCGGCACGGCGGCCGCCGCGACCAAGGCGCGTCGCGGCCTGATGGTCCACTCGATTCTGGCGGGCATCGGCATTGTGATCCTGCTTTCGATCGTGCTGGCCAATTGGCGCAACCTGCTGCTGGTCTTGTTAAATCTCCCGTTCGCCTTGGTGGGAGGGGTGTTTGCCGCCTGGCTGTTCACCGACCGCACGATTTCGCTGGGCTCGCTCGTCGGTTTCGTGACGCTCTTCGGCATCACCCTGCGTAACGCGATCATGCTGATTTCGCACTACGAGCATCTCGTGACCCACGAGGGGGCAACGTGGGGCCCGGAAACCGCTTTTCGCGGAGCCACCGAACGGCTCGCGCCGATCCTGATGACCGCACTCGTCGCCGGTCTCGGCCTGCTGCCGCTCGCGCTCGCCAGCGGCAAAGCGGGCGTCGAAATCGAGGGCCCGATGGCCATCGTGATTCTCGGCGGCCTCTTCACTTCGACAGCTCTCAATCTATTGGTACTGCCAACGCTCTCCCTCCGCTTCGGCCGCTTCGAGCCGTCCGGGGATTCTGAGAGCTGACGGCTCGCCGACGTAGATTTTGCCGGGGCTTCGGCAAGGCGACGCGCGCCTCATTCGATGTGCGGAAACCCAGCGCAAGGCGGGACACCGTGTCGAAGCTTGCGCCGGGCAAGCGGCCTGATTTCAACGACATCGATTTTTCTATCCGTCACATTTTTGCGGACGTGAGGTGTGACCGGCGGGTCACATTCCGTGCTCAGCGGCGGGAAAATCGGGCGGAAAATTCGTGGGCGCTCCCCGCGCGTTAGCGTAGCGGGAAAGACGAGGCCTGACAACGGCGAGGTCTAAGTGGACCGCCGGAGAAGGTCCGGGATAAGGTCTCGCGCCAGCTCCGCCGCCTCGACCGTGACGCGAGCGGTGGGTGGCCGGGAATGCCGTTTCGAGGCAGGTGGAGCGCTGCTGGGGGAATCGCATCGAACCCACAGGCTCTTCCGCTGAAGTCGACGTGAAGGAAAAAGGCGCCGGCAACTGGAGCGTGCTGATGAAACCGTGTACTGCCAATGGCTGCATTTATCAGGTCCGCAGCCGCTGACAGGTCTGCGGCTGGCGAATCGAAGGAGGGCGACGACGCGGGGCGGGGACGCGAGGGGCTCTAAGGGAAAAACAGGTCCCTCCCGACGGAAGGCGTCGGGACTCCCGTTGGTCGTCACGAGTCACTCCGTAGAAGGCGCGGCTGGGCTCGAGATGACAGCAGGCGGGGTGGCGGAGACGTAGAGCGAACGGCCGATTGCGGCTGGGCACCACGCCCGTTCCACCTTTGCGCGGAAATGCGAAGGCGGGGCACCCACGGGCTGACAATTCGGGGGGCAGGAAAAGCGACGGGCGACCCGGCGGGTCGCCGCTACGAGTGGCGGGGAGGCGGTCAGCGAGCCAGGGGGCTCTGCCACACCAAAAGCAGGAGCTCCTTGAGCTGGGTGAAGCGTTTGTGGCCGAGCTCGGCGCTCCATTCGCGCTCAATATCGCGGAGGATTTCGTGGATTTTCGCGTAAGCGGCATGGCCGCGTTTCGTCAGGCGGACGACGCGGGCGCGGCCTCCGTTTGGCGAATCGGAACGAGCGATAAAACCGAGAGATTCGAGGCTGCGAAGAAGCTGGTTCATGGCCTGTTTGCTCATGCCGGCGCGCTCGGCGAGCTGACCAGGGCGAACGCCGTCGGGGCCGGGAAACTGGAGCACGGCCATATGCGGCAGGCGGAGTTCCTTGAAGCCGGCGGCGTTGAGCTGGTGGATGATGCGGCGGTGGATGGTTTGCGCGGGGACGCGCAATAAGGCCCCGATGAGCAGATCCCGGGGGCGGACTCGGCTGGACATTTTTGGCTTGACACTCCAAGTCAATTGCGTTTACCTTCTACCAGAGTAAATGTAGTTTACCACAAGGAGAGGAGAGATGGAACGGCAGAGCATCGACCCAGGCATCAATCCTTCGGAAGAGACCATCCGCCGGGGGCCGCTCGGGGTGCGTTTCCTGATCACCGGCGAAAACTCGAGTGGGAGCATCGCGGCTTTTGAACTGATGGTTCCGGCAGCGCAGCGGCTGGCGGCTCCGGCGCACAGCCACGACCATTACGAAGAGACGATTTACGGCATCGAGGGTGTGTTGACCTGGACGGTCGACGGGAAACAGATCGACGTGGGGCCGGGACAAGCGCTCTGCATTCCGCGCGGCGCCGTTCACCGGTTCGATAACCACGGCAGCCGGGACGTGAAGGCGCTTTGCGTGATCACACCGGCCGCGATTGGTCCGCAGTATTTCCGCGAGTCGGCCGAGGTGATCAACGTGGCGGTCGACGGGCCGCCGGACCGGGCGAAGATGATCGAAATCATGCACCGGCACGGGCTCACGCCGGCGCCTCCTCCGCTTCAGACTTAGCGGCGAGCGGTGTGTACCCACGGAGCGGGCTTCGAGAGGAGGGGAAATGTTCCAGATCGTGAAGCGTGGCGATCAGAAGAAGGGTGCGATCGCCACAGTCGAGTTCGAGGGCGAGAAATAGGACGCTGGCATCTCCTTTCTTGCCGGGAACATTTTGGCGGGAAAAGTACCGGGGCTGCACAAACATCCATATTCCGAGACTTGCATGGTGCTTGCCGGACAAGCGGCAATGGTGGTGGACGGGAAAGAGGTGGTTGCCGGCGCGGGAGACGGCGCTACTTGTGCTTCGGGTGCAGGCCGAAGACGCGGGATTGGAATTTCAGGTCGGCGGGAATGCGTGAGGCGAAATATTGCCAGTCGTGGCCGCCGGGATAGAGATGGAAATCGTGGGGGATGTGGCGGGCGTTCAGGATCCGGTTCAGTTCCTCGGCGCCGTACTCGAAACCGTAGCCATCCTGCTGGCCGCAATCGAATTCGATCTTGAGGCCACGGAGATCGGCGGTGCGCGCGAGATGCAGGGGATCGTTGCGATCCCAGAAGGCGCGGTTGAAGGGCGAGCCGAAGACGGTGCCCATAGCCCGCAGGAACGGCAGCGACTGCGCGCCCGCCTTGCTGACGCGCGGCAGATGGGCAATCAGCGCGGCGCTTGAAGCGGTGACCGAGCCGAACAGGCGCGGATGGCTGAAGGCCAGATGGAGCGCTCCGTAGCCACCCATCGAGATGCCGCCGATGCCGCGGTAACGCCGGCCGGTGAGGGTGCGGTAGTGGCGCTCGATGAAGGGCATGAATTCCCGCAGGAAGAAAGCTTGATAGCGGTCGTGCCCGTTGTAGGAGTTGATGTAGAAGCTGGTGTCGGCGTCGGGCGTGACGATCAGGAACTGGCCCAACTGCCCGCTCTGCCACATCTGATCGATCACCGACATGGCGCCGGAGGCAATCAGGAGCTGATCGTTGCCGCCCAGGCCGTGCAGGAAATAGAGCACCGGGAAGCGGCGCGTCTTCTGCGCATCGTAACCGGGCGGCAGCAAAATGCAGTAGGGCACGGGATGGCCGAGAATCCGGCTCGGCACGGAGCGGCATTCGGCGCGGCCGCTGGCGGCATGCGCCGGCGCGGCAACGACAAGACAAAGAAGCGGGAGCAACGCGGCGAGCGCAAGCCGGCGGCTGGCAGCCGTGGCCAGGAATTTCGGGGACCCAAGAGTTCGCCGCGGCGCGGCAAACGGAACAGCAGATCCCTCACCGCCGTTCGGCAGAGAGCGCCGACCGGGATGACAGGGCTCCGGGTATGCCGTGTGACGACTGGCGCGCAAGCGCTCAAGGCACGGCCGAGGTCCTGCCTCCAGGAAGGGGCGGGTTGCCGCAGGGGGGCCAATGCCCGTGCCACCCGCGCATGCGCCATGACGGCTATTCATAGCGCAGGGCCTCGACCGGATTGAGTTTCGCCGCGCGCGCCGCCGGGTAGATGCCCGCCACCAGGCTCACGCCAACGGCGAAGGCGATTGCGCCGACCGCTAGCCACCACGGGACGGCGGAGACGTTTACCGACGGCAGGTTCTGCCGGTGCAGATAGAAATTCGTTCCCCAGGTGATCAGCCGGCCGATGAACCAGCCGAGTGCGACACCGCAAACGCCGCCGATCACGCCCATTACGCCCGCCTCGGCAAAGAAGAGCTGTTTCACGTCGCCATCGGCCGCGCCGAGCGCTTTCAACACGCCGATCTCGCGCCGGCGCTCGAGGATGGCCATCACCAGCGTGTTAACGATGCCGAGAGTCGCCACGGCCAGTGCCAGGCTGCCGAAGATGCCGAGCAGCAGATCGAGCAGGGCGAAGAGCAACCGCAGGTTGCGCGAAGCGTCGAAGAGCGAGAAGGTGCGGAAGCCCATCTTCTTGATCTCGTTCTCGACGGCCACCACCTGGCCGCTGCTTTTCACGCGGACCGTGAGGCTCGCGTAATTGTGTTGCCGTCCTGGGCCGTTGAGCACCTGCCGCAGATCGCTCACCTGGGTGGCCTGCAGCGCCTGCGCCACCTGGAGCGGGATGTACACCTGGCTGTGGCGGAAGCCGCCGAAGCCCTCGCCGGGCTGGTGTTCGACGATGCCGACGATGCGGAGCTTCTTTGTTTTCGGAACGATGGAAAAGCCGCCCGGGCTGCTTTGGCCGGCTGCCGAGCCAGCGGCTGAAGTGCCGGCGTCGCTGGCAGCGGTCTGCGCGGTGAGCGGCTCGCGCGCGGCGTAGTGGAGCACCAGGTCCTTGCCGATGAGCGAGGCGGTGTGCTTGGAAAGCTGCCTGGCAAAGCGGATCTGGAGGATGGTTTCGTCGGCGGTGGGACTGCTGAAGAAATGGCCCTGCATCTTGTCGAAGGCGGTGTCGCCGCGGTCGGATTCGGGCAGGCTGGAGACAACCGCCGTGTAGGGAATCTTGTTGTAATGCACCTCGGTGACGAATCGAATTTCCGGATACACCTGCACCACGCCTGGCAACTGCGCCATCGACTGGCGCGCCGCTTCGTTGAGCGGGCGCGGGTGCTCGACCACCGGGCGGCGGTGCCCTTCGAATCCGGCGAAATTTGTGCGCGGCGCGACAAAGATCGCATTGAACAGGCCGGAATTGGCCAGCCGCTGGTTGGTGAACTGCTCGAGGCCGACGCCGAGGGAAAGCATGGCGACGAGAGACGCGACGCCGACGGCGACCCCAATCGTGGTCAGGGAGTTGCGCAGCAACGCCTCGCGCAGATTGCGGACGGCCAATTCGGTGAGATCGCCCAGCTTCATGGCCTGGCTCCGTTCGTCAGCAGCTTGCCGTCGGCGACCACCACGATCCGGTCCGCGTAGCGCTCGGCGAGCAACCGCTCGTGCGTGACCATCGCGATCGTCATGCCGAGCGACCGATTGAACTCGCGCAGCAGCTCCATGATCTCCTCGCCCGTCTTGCTGTCGAGGTTGCCGGTCGGCTCGTCGGCCAGCAGGATCGACGGCCGGTTCACCAGCGCGCGTGCCAGGGCGCCGCGCTGCTGCTCGCCGCCGGAAAGCTCGCCGGGGCGGTGGTTGGCGCGTTTTTCAAGGTGCACGAGCTCGAGCGCCTCGTGGACGCGCGCCTCGCGCTCGGCGCGGTCGACTTCGGCCAGGCGCAGCGGCAACTCGACGTTCTCCTCGAGCGTCATGCGCGGCAGCAGGTTGAATGCCTGGAAGACCATGCCGACGGTGCGGCTGCGATAGCGAGCCAGCTCGAGCGAACTCATCTCTGCCAGATTGCGCGATTCGACGAAGATGGCGCCCGCTGTGGGCCGGTCGAGTCCGGCAAGCAGGTTCAACAGCGTGGATTTACCGGAACCGGAAGTGCCCAGCAGCGCCAGAAATTCCCCACGGCCCACCTGCAGCGTCACGTCGTCGACGGCCCGGATGACCGTCTTGCCCATTTGGAAATGTCGCGAAACCCGTTCGGCCCGGATCGCCTGCGCGTCCTGTGCGGTTGTCATTGTCTCCCACGATGGTACAACACGGCGGAGGCTAGCGCCGTTACACCCACCTGCAAGGTTGGTTGCAAAAATGAAAGGAAAGAGGTCTAAAAAAGGTGCAGCCGGAAAGACTGGGCGCCAAAGGCGGGCGGGAGGACCGGAGCGCAGCCAGATTGCACAACTGGCGATTAGTCCAATTACTCTATCAGTTGAGCGCGGAGGTCGTTGACCCAGGGCTCGAGACGATCGAGCGGGACGACGCCGATTTGCTGATCCTCGAACAATTTGACAACAAACTGGTGGCGCTCGTTTTCCGGCACGGGTGGGGTTTCGGTGACCACGGTGAACTCGATCGAAGGCAGGCGGACTCGCATGCGTTCGGCGGTGTAGGCGATTCCCTTGGCCTGAGTGGCTTCGCGTTCGAAGGAAAGCGCGTGCACGAAACCGCGCGTACCGTTGCGACGATAGCCGTAATCGAGCCGGAGCGGATCGCCTTTGTAGGTGAATTCATCGACGGGAACCCGGCGATCGAGCCGGCCCGATAACCCTGCGCCGCGCAGTACCTGGCCCAGCCGCGAGAGAATTGCCGCTCGGGAGCCGGCCACGAAACGCCCAAACACGCCCACCCGCCGGGGTGGCGCCACATGCTGCTCGTAGAGCCGGTCGAGCTCGGCATCGAAATCCTGGGCCAGCAGGCCGTGCTCGGGACTGAGTTGCACCACGTTCGAAAGCGTATTGCCGAGCTTGGCCAGGTATGCGGCAGGATCTTCAGCGTTACCGACAACGGCCTGGAAGTGGCTCTCGAGCGCGCGCAGCACCGTCTCGTCGGCGTTCGGGTGAAGTTTGCGGACGCGGCCAAATTCGCCATTTTCCTCGATGAAGCGGGCCTCGAAGCGCGGCCGGCCGGGATCGAAGAGCATGACGCCGACGTTCAACCATTCGTCCCGCACGAGGTTGGGTGTGTATCTGACGACCCAATAGCTGTACGCGCTCAAGTCTGTTTCAGGCATGGCTCACTTCCAGTTGGGAAAAGGTTGGCGATAGGTGTCTTTGGCCGCCACGATCAGGTCGCGCACGAGTTTGCGCCGGGTCCAGAGCCGTTCGAGGAGTCGATATAGCGCGTCCTGGTCGAAATTGTACCATTCGGGCGGCATCGCGCTGGCGACTTCGTCGAGCACGCGTTCGCCCAGGCGGCCCTCCAGGCGATCGAGCCACGGCGCGAACGAATCGATGCCAGTGACACGGTGATAGACGCGGGTGCGCGCGTAGAGTCCGCGCAGCGGCGCGTCGGGGAAATCCCACTCGCCGGCATTGAAACAGAAGCCCTGGTCGATCATCAGACCCCGGTAACGCGAGCCGCCCTGCGGCCGGAAGAAAATCACCTGCCGGCCGTTCGTGTTGCAGGCCCATTTATCGAAAACGAGCATGCCGAGGAAGTCGTCGAGATTTTCCACCTCGAGCAGGAGCTCGTCGGGTAGAAAGTCGTAGACCGAGATCGAGGCGGGATCGCCCGGGTAGCGCGATCCGAATTGCCGCCCCGGCCGCAGTTTCGTTCGACCTCGGGCCAACTGGATCACCAGGTCGTCGCTGCGGTCGACCAGTGCCGCTGGCACGTCCACGATCGCGGCTTCCGGCACCGGCAGCCCGAGTCGCGCCGCCAGCAAAGCGCCGATCCACTCGTTGGCCAGCACACGCGGATGCTGAGGATTGTCGAGGAACTTGACGACGTAGTGGCCGCCGTCGGAGCAGCGCATCAGCTGTGGCTGAGCGCCGCCGCGCATACGCCGGAGATGTTCGAGCGCGCTGGGCATCGCGGGCGTATGCTAGCGGCGCGAGGCCGGGCGGGCAAGGGCGATGTGGGGCCCGCAAAGTGTATTTGCCTTCCTTAGCCCTTCGTTATATGTTGGTTCCGTGGGATTCGTGGCACTGCAAGAGGCTCTGCGCCGCGAATTGCGACGACGCATCGCGGCCGGAGAATTGACCGGGATGCAGCTTGCCCGGAAGAGCGGGTTCACCCAGGCCCACATCTCCAACTTCATCAATCGCAAGCGAGGGCTGAAGTTGCGCGCCCTCGACCGCATGATGAAGGCCGTCGGAATTACCCTCTACGATCTGCTGGACGCACGCGAACTCACGCTGCACGCCGCAATCCCCACGCCAAGCGTCGAGGGGTTCGTGGACGTGCCTGTGGTCGACCTGGCGGCAACCACCAGCGCCGTCATTGTCCGCGAGCAGGTGCGCGAACTGCTGAAGTACCGGCGGGCGTTTCTGGACCGGCATCGCGCTACCCCACCCCAGGCCAGGAAGTCGTGGACGCGGTTCGTGGCCGTGCAGCTCGACGCGAATCAGGCGGCGGCAATGTGGCCGCAGCCGGGTGGACGCGTCACGCTGCTGGTGGACCGCCATTACGTCTCCCTCAATCCCTATCGCTCGGGACACCGCAACATCTACGTGGTCAAGCGGGACTCGGGTTTCCTGGTTCGCTACGCCGAGGCGGCCGAGGGGTCGCTCGTTCTCCAGCCACGCGATCCGGCCTTTCCGGCGATCCTGCTGCCCTCGGGTACGGGGCCCGAAGTCATCATCGGTCGCGTGGTACAAGTCAGCCAGAAGGCTTGAGCGAGTCGTCAGGCAGGTGAAAATCCAGGGCTGTAAAAGTGCTGAGGGGTGTGCGGATGCCCTGCACACCCCTCTTTTCGCCGCTTAACGCAGCGCCAACCGACAGTTTTTTCCGAAGAAATCCCCCGAATGGGAGCGCGGAAGAGCCGGGCTAACGGCGCTTTCCGCGTCCGCGGGCGGGCTTACGCGCCGCTTTGCGAGTCGGCTTCGCCTTGGCTTTTCTGCGGCTCGCCGCGGGCCTGGCACTTTTCTTCGGTTTTGGTTTCGCTTTGGGTTTCGGCTTCGCTTTGGCCTTGGGCTTAGCCTTGGGCTTAGCCTTGGCCTTCGGCTTGGCTTTTACCTTGGGTTTGGGTTTGGGCCTGGCCGCGGCCTTGCGCGGCCGGGGAGTCGCTGCCGGTTCGGCCAACGGCGTGCGACGCACTTCCTTGGCCGGCTTGGCTGCCGGAACGACGTCGACGCTTTCCAGTTCGTCCTCTTCCACCACTGCAATCACTTCTTCTTCGGGTTCCGGCTCCAGCTCTTCTTCCGGCTCCTCGTCGAAAGCTTCTTCGCCGAGGTCGTCCAGGTTCGCCCCTTCTTCGTCTTCGTTACCAAAACGGGCTTTAAACTCTTCCATATCGCCAGATTCGTTACGCCACATTCGATGCCTCCGCTGATCGGCCATCACTCGAATCAGCTTGGTATACCTCGCGCGCATCTAAGCGGACTTTCGGAGCTTTGTCAAGACGGAACCATTCGGCGGCAAGGGTGAATCACGAAAAAGGCCACAGGAAGCCAAGGCGGCCCGGCCCTTACGCGTAACCAAATAAAACTACATATACTTAGAGAAACATTCCAAATAGTGAAACGGATGAAGGGAGTGCGGCTAAGGGATCACCACGCGGTCACCGACCTTAAGCCCGTGGCGGGCGATTTCGGGATTCGCATGGCGGAGATCTTCCACGGTGACGCCGTAGCGGCGGGCAATCGACCAGAGGGATTCCCCCCACCGGGCAATGTGGATTGTGCGGCCCCCGGCGCGCCGTGAACCGCGGCTCCGCCGGCTGACGGCCCGATAACGCGGCACACCCTCACGCGTATAGATACGCAAGACCCGGCCGATGCGAATCAGGTTGGAACGGAGATGGTTCCAACGCCGCAGGTCGCGCACATAGACGTGGTAGCGCGCGGCAATCCCCCCAAGCGTATCCCCACGGCGAACGCGATAGAAGAGCACCGCAGGCACCACCGGGGCGGGAACCAGCAATATTTTGCCCGGATTGAGCGGGCTGCCGGGCGAGAGGTGGTTTGCTCGCGCCAGGGCAAGGGTGCTGACGTGGTATTGTTTTGCCAGCAGGGCGAGGGTATCGGCTGAGGTGATTCGATGCAGTCGCCAGCCCACCCAATGTGACGGCGGAATCGTGGATAGCGTGGCGCGCAAAAGATCGAGCGTCCCGGCCGGCACATGCAAGACATAGGTGGGATCGTTCGGTGTGACGACGCCGAAGAGCGCCGGATTCAGATTCTGCAATACCTTGACGTTTACCCCGATCGCGTCCGCGGCCAGCCGCAGGTCGAGCGACCGACCCGGCTTGAATGACTGCATCTTCACGGGCTTCTCGGGGTCGGTGACGTGGACGCCATAGAGCGACGGATCTTTCGCCACCAGCGTCATCGCCAGCATGATCGGCACGTAATTTTTCGTCTCCACCGGGAGTGCGTTCAGTCGGTAGAGCTGCCAGAAATCAGCATAGCCCGTGCGCTCGATGGCATTGGCTACCGTCAGAGGGCCGGAATCGTATGCGGCCAGCACCAGATACCAGTCGTGAAAGATGTTGTAGAGGTCGCGCAGATGCTCGGCGGCGGCAACGGTAGAAGCCTCGGGATCCATGCGCTGGTCTTCCCAGCGGTTGATCTTCAACCCGTACAAACGGCCGGTCGCGGGCATGAACTGCCATAAGCCGCGAGCGCCCACTCGCGAGACGGCGCGCGGCTGATAACCGCTTTCGGGCAGGGGCAAATACATCAGGTCCTGCGGCAAGCCCTGCTGCTTCAGCACGCGACGCACCATGCCGATGTAGCGGCCGGAACGCGCCAGGCTGTGCTCGATGATCCTGCGCCCGCGAGGAGTCTGGAAGAAATTCAGGAATGTGAGTACGGGCTGATTCACCGTTAGCGGCAAATCGTGGGGAATATGAAGCAGTTCGGTGGCTGCCTTCTGCGCCACGCGGGGATTTGCCGGCAAATTCGCAGCCTTCGCGATCTCCTCCAGGGGGGAAGGCGGAGCGGTTTCCTGTTCCTCGGTTTGCTCGCCGGCCTGAACGACGCTGGACGGGACGGTCGTCAGCTGGAACTTGTGCATCGTGTTGATCAGCCGGTCCATCAACGGCTCGAGCCGAGGGTCGACGCTGAAGTTCAGTCCCGAAGCCATCAACCGGTTGATCGCGTTATCGAAATGCGCTCTGGCCTGAGGGAGTTGGTTGGCCTGGTAGTCTTTTTCGCCCAGTTGGAAATCGCGTTCTACCGCTTTGATGAGCGCATCGACTCCGGGGAGCTCCGGCGCCACCAGAGCAACACGAGGACCAGGAGGCAGGATCGGCAGATCGTTCAGCGAGACTTTCCGCAACCGAAAGGGTTGCGGCGTACTGGCGGGGGCACGCACTCGCACTGCGCGATGCGACGTTCCGGCACACCCCACCATGAACGCCGCCAACGCGAATATCCCCAGCCCCTTAGACCAAGACTTCCAACCCAACTGCCCCGTCCTATACCGCAAATTCAGGACGCCCCCCTCCCTCGTCCTGTCCCTCGATACACTCCGCCGCCTGTCATTCTAAGTGTGTGCCAAGAGCCGGTCAACGCAGAGACGGGAGAAACCCGTTTTTCGGCATGGCGGAGGGTCCCCAGGCACAGATTCCGCCTCTCGCGGGGGAAGAACGTCAGCCGAGCGCCTGTTTCAGGTCAGCAATGAGGTCACGGGCATCTTCGAGACCGATCGAGACGCGGACGGTGCCGGGCGAGACTCCCGCCGCGCGAAGCTCCTCGCGTGACATTTTGTAGTGCGACGTGAAAACCGGCAGCACTACCAGTGACTCCACCCCTCCCAGGCTTGCCGCAAGCAGAAACAGGCGCGCCCGGTCGCAGACCCTCCGCGCGGCGCCCAGTCCGCCCTTCATGTCGAACGCCAGCATCGAGCCGAAATCGCTCATTTGCCGACGGGCCAGCCGGTGCTGCGGATGTGAAGGCAGGCCAGGGTAATGCACGCGGGCGACCTTGGGATGACGCTCGAGGAACCGCGCCACGGCCAGCGCCGTCTGGCACTGGCGCGCGACGCGCAGTTCGGCCGTCTTGATTCCCCGAATCAGCAGGAAGGCGCCGTCCGGATCCATGCACCCGCCGAGATAGATCACCATTTTCCGCGCCTGGTCGACCCAGCGCCGGCTGCCGGCCACCACGCCGCCGAGCAGATCGGAATGGCCGCCGAGCGCCTTGGTGGTGCTGTGCACCACCATGTCGAATCCACGCTCGAGCGGCTTCTGGAGCAGCGGCGAGGCAAACGTGTTGTCGGCGATCGAAACCAAGCGGTGGCGCCGAGCGAGCCGGGCAGCCTTTTCGAGGTCGACGAGCTGAAGGGTGGGATTGGTTGGCGTTTCCACATACAGAGCACGCGTTTTCGGGCCGACGAGCCGCTCGACTCCATCCAGATCGCCTTCGACGAAGTGCACGCGGATGCCCTGCCGGGGCAAGACGTCACGCATCAGGCGGTAGGTGCCGCCGTAAAGTCGGCGAGTCGCGATCAGCTCATCGCCGGCATCCAGCACGCCGAGCAGCGCGCTCGAAATCGCCGCCATTCCGGATGCCGTTACCACGGCGGCCTCGGCGTGTTCGAGGCCGGCCAGTTTCTCCTCGGCCACAGCCAACGTGGGATTGCCATAGCGGGTATAGATGTAGGCCGGGCTGCGGCCCTCGGCCCATCGCTTCATCTCGGCCGTATCGGAGAAGGTGAAGGTCGACGAGCGCACAATTGGCGTCGCCACCGGCCCGCCAACGCCCGGCTTCGATTCGCCGGCGTGGATGGCTCGGGTCGAATCGGCCCAGGCTTCTTTTCTTCTCTGCTTTTTTTGTCTCATGAAGGAACGCCGTTCCGCGGTTTTCCTGTGCTGGGCGGAACGAGGGATCTGCCGCCGTTCACGGCCAAAGGCCACTTTGCCTTGCCGCGGCAGAAACCCTCGATCCGCCCAACAAGAACGATTCTTTCCCCTTTATGCTTCTTCTTCCACCGGCTGGCCTTCGCGCGCCGCCTTGGCCGCGGCGATCACCTTCTCGGCAATTTCCGAAGGCACGTAATCGTAGTGGGAGAATTCCATCGAGAAGCTGGCGCGCCCCTGCGTCATCGACGTCAGATCGGTGGCGTAGCTGAGCATTTCGGCAAGCGGCACCTGCGCCTTGATCACCACGTTCTGCCCGCGCGTCTCGCTGCCGCTGATCCGACCGCGCCTCGAGCTGACGTCGCCCATGATGTCGCCCGAATACTGATCGGGGGCGTAGATCTCGACATCCATGACCGGCTCGAGCAGCACCGGCCGCGCCTGCTTCATCGCTTCCTTGAAGGCGAGCGAGCCGGCGATCTTGAACGCCATTTCGGAGGAATCGACGTCGTGGTATTTGCCGTCATAGAGCGTGGCCCGGAAATCCACCACCGGGAATCCGGCCAGATAGCCGCGCTCGGCGGCATCGCGAATGCCCTTTTCCACCGCGGGGATGTAGTTCCTGGGGATCGCGCCGCCAAAGATATCATCAACGAACTCGAAGCCCGTCCCGCGCGGCAGCGGCTCCATCTTGACGCGGCACACGCCGAACTGGCCCCGCCCGCCGGTCTGCTTCTTGTGCTTGCCTTCGGCGTCGGCCTTGCCGCGAATCGTCTCGCGGTAGGGCACCTTGGGCAGCTTCAACGTCACGTCCACGTGGTAGTGGCTGCGGAGCTTGGAAACGACCACTTCGATATGCTGCTGGCCGGAGCCGGAGAGCAGGAACTCCTGCGTTTGCGCGTCGCGGCCGAACCGCAACGAGAGATCCTCCTCGAGCAGCTTGTGGATCGCCGTGCCGATCTTGTCCTCGTCGGCGCGCGTTTTTGCCTCGACGGCAAAGGTGATCGAAGGCTCGGGCAGGCGTGCCGGGGGATAGAAAATCGGGGCGCCCTTGTCGCCGAGCGTCTCGCCGCTGAGCGTCTCCTTCAACTTGGCCACCGCGCCGATATCGCCGGCGTGCAGTTCCTGCACTTGCGTGCCCGCCTTGCCCTGCATCACCTGGATGTGTTGAAGGCGTTCGTTTGCCTGGCGGTTGAAATTCAACAGCGTGGCGTCGCTTTCGAGGCGTCCCGACATCACCTTGAAATAGCTGATCCGGCCGGCGAAAGGATCGGCCAGCGTCTTGAACACGAAAAGGGAGACCGGCTCGTCGTCGGCCACGCGCCGCGTCACCGGCTGCCCCTTTCGGTTGGGCTCGGTGTATCCGGTCACCGTGCCACGCGCACCGGGATGCGGGAACACCTCGGCCAGGAAATTCAGGATCGACTCGGCGCCGATATTCCGCAGTCCCGAAGCGGCCAGCACCGGGAAGAGACGCTGGGTCGCCACGGCTTCGCGCAGCCCCTTGTTCAGGTCTTCGACCGGCAGCGTGCCCTTGTCGAAAAATTCCTCCATCAGCTTATCGTCGCCCTCGGCGACCATTTCCACCAGCTTCTCATGCCACTCGCGCGCCTTATCGGCCAGCTCGGCGGGGATCTCCTCCACCTTCGCGCGGCCGTTGCCATCGGGCTCGTAGAGGTGGGCCTTCATTGTCACGAGGTCGATCACACCGTGGAAGTTCTTTTCGGCGCCGATTGGCAATTGCGCCGGCACGGCCCCGCGGCCGAAGATCTCCTGAATCGAAGCGAGCGCCCGCTGGAAATCGGCCAGGTCGCGGTCCATCCAGTTCACCACGAAAGCACGCGGCAGCCCGTATTCGGTGCAGTAGTCCCACACTTTCTCGGTCACCACTTGCACGCCCGCGACGACGTCGACCAAAATCAGCGCCGCGTCAGCGACGGGCAGGGATGCCTTCGTTTCATTGATGAACGTGCTGTAGCCAGGGGTATCGAGCAGGTTGATCTTGACGGGTTCGCGGCCGGCGGAGGTCCATTCGATGTGAGCGAGGCCGGTCTGAATACTGATTTTTCGCGCGACCTCTTCCTCGTCCCAATCGGTGATGGCGGTGCCTTCCGTGGGCTTGCCCAGACGATCCGTGGCTCCGGCGGCAAAAAGCAGAGCAGAGGCAAGTTGAGTTTTTCCCGTGCCACCGTGCCCTACAATGCCAACGTTTCTAATGGACTCCGTCTTGTAGGTTTTCATCGGCCACCTCGAAAGTCGAATTTCGAGCCGCGCCGACGGCTGCGGACTGACGGTGCGGCCCGCACGTTCGCTCCGCTACCATGCCGGTGGCGGGGCGGTCCGTGTTTTCACAATCGGACCGGTTCCTACTGTGCCGCGCCGCACAAGACGAGCGCCACGAAACTTGCGGCGTGGCGCGATGGGAGCCAAGCCCCGGAAGCGGAGGGCCTCGCCCGAAGGATTCGCATGCTAGCACACGACCCTGGCACCAGCAACCGACCTCTGCTTACGCTCCGCCATTTCCGCGTGCCGGCGCTTTCCCTGCGCGTTTTTCGCGGTGTTCCCGCCTTTTGCTTTCCTCTTCCAATTCCAGCGCGACACGTATAGCTGCCGCCACTTTCCGTTCGGCAGCGGCGTCGGGATATTTCTGCCTCGGCCAGAAGAGGCCGCGGAAACCGTCGCCCTTGCTCCGAGGCACAACGTGAACGTGGAGATGCGGCACCGATTGGCTCACCCGGTTGTTGAGGGCGATCAGCGTGCCTTCGGCCTCCATCGCGCGCTCGACGGCGGCGGCCAGGCGCTGCACCATCCTGAAGAGGAGTCCAACGCTCCGGCTTGGCAAGTCTTCAAGCGTCTCGACGTGCCGGCGCGGCACCAGCAGGCAGTGGCCGGGGAAGAGTGGCCTGTGGTCCAGAAAGGCGACAACGGCTGCATCCTGGTAGACGATGCTCGCAGCGACCTTTCCTTGAGCCACTTCGCAGAATTTGCATTCGGACGGCCGCATCGCTCCCCTCCCGGGGCGGCATGCACACAATCGGCATTCTAGGGTCTGGCGTTGCGTCGTGCTAGCACGTTACAGTCTCGGGGAACAAGCCGGCGCATCGCCCCGCCGCTTTCCAAGGAAAGGAAGCCGTTGCCAACCAACCGCCAGAGGAGCCTGGGCCACCAGATCGTCGCCTCGACGGGAATCGTGATGGCGACCATCATCGCCAGCCGGTTTCTGGGGCTGTTGCGAAACTGGGTGCTGGCGCACATGATCGGCGCAAACGGCCACACCGACGCCTATTTTGCCGCCTTCACCCTGCCCAATTTCCTGAACTACCTGGTGGCCGGCGGCGCACTGAGCCTGACGTTCATCCCCGTCTTCACGAAGTACGTGGCGGAGGGCCAGGAAGACGAAGGCTGGGACGTTTTTTCCACCGTAACGACGTTCATGGGGCTGCTGCTGGTCGTGCTGGTGGTCCTGGCGGAAATCTTCGCCCATTCACTGGTGCCGTTGGTCGCGGCGCCGGGCTTCCACGGGAACCAGCGCGAACTGCTCGTCTTCCTTACCCGGGTGATGCTGCCTGCGCAAATCTGCTTCTACGTCGGCGGCATTCTGGCGGCGGTGCAATACGTACGCGGGCAGTTTCTGGTTCCCTCGCTCGCCCCGGTGATCTACAACATCGGCATCATCCTGGGCGGCTTTCTGCTGGCGCCATACATCGGCATCGTCGGCTTTTCGATCGGCGTGCTGGCCGGCGCTCTGGTGGGCAACCTGTTGCTGCAGATCTGGGGCGCACATCGCGCCGGCGCGCGTTACCGTCCCCAACTCAACCTGCGCCATCCGGGATTCCGGCTGTTCGTGAAGCTGACCGTGCCGATCATGCTGGCGCTCTCCCTGCCGCTGACCGACGACTGGATCATTCGCTGGTTCGGCTCTTTCCTTCAAAAGGGCGCGATCAGCTGGCTGAGTTACGCCGAACTGCTGATGCGCGTGCCGCTGGGGATCGTCGGGCAGGCGATCGGCGTGGCATCGTTCCCGGTGCTGGCACAGCTCTACTCGGAAAAGCGCTATGGCGAGCTGAACGGGCTGTTGAACCATGCGCTCAAGGCGCTGATCCTGCTGCTGGTGCCGATCGCCGCACTGACGATCGCGCAAAGCTCGCCGCTGGTGCACCTGGTGTTCCCGCACACGCGGATGAGTGAAGTCGATCTGCGGGCTACGGCCGAAGCGCTCATCTTTTTCGCGTTGGGCCTGGCGGCCTGGGGCGCGCAGATGCTGCTGGCGCGAGGATTCTACGCCGCTCGCGACACACTGACCCCGGCCATCGCCGGCACAGCGCTCACGGCAATCACTCTGCCACTCTACTGGTGGCTTTCGCACCGAATGGAGTATCGCGGCCTGGCGTTCGCCAGTTCCATCGGCATCACCGCCTATTCGCTGCTTCTCTTCGTGTTACTGATTCGCCGCACGAAGAACGAGCAGGTAGGCGAACTCGTCCGCTTCTTCCTGAAAGTCTGCGGCATTTCTGTCGCTATGGCAGCCATCTGCTATCCTGCGATGCAACGCCTGGGCGAATGGATATCGTGGCGCACGGTGGGCGGCGCGTTTCTCGATCTGGTGCTCGTGACGGCGCTCGGCGTCGCCGTGTTGCTGGCGCTGGGCCGCCTCTTCCGCCTGCACGAATTCGACGAATACCTGCGGGAACTGTGGAAGATGGTGAAAGGCCGCCTGGGCCGGGTGTCCGCAAACGGCTCGCAACCCTAGTAGCGCGGCGGCTACGGCGAAAGGACGAGCGAGCCGCTGGGGTTGAGGTAGGCGTAGGCCATGTGGGGAGTAGAGAAGCTGGCGCCGATGCGTCCCTGGCGATCCACCAGGATCAGGCCGCCGGTGCCGTGGGCGCGCTCGCCGAGCAGGCGAATCGCGCGATTGGCCGCTTGCTGGGGCTCCTCTCCCTCCCGGAGCCATTCGATGGCCGTCTTGGCCATCACGATTTTCATGATTGCTTCACCCCAGCCCGTTGAAGACGCGCCGCCGGCTTCGCTGTCCGCATAACAGCCACAGCCAATGAGCGGCGAATCGCCAACGCGGCCCGGATGCTTGCAGCAGGTCCCCCCGGTGGAGGTGCCGGCAGCGACGCGGCCCGAGGCATCGATGGCCACCGCGCCGACGGTGCCGTGCTCGCGCGAGAAATGAGCGGTTGAGTTGTGCCCCGCCTCGCGGCATTGCCGCCACGCCTCGCGCTGTTGCGAGGTTATCAAGTCTTCCGGCGCGCAAAGCGGCATGTCTTGTTCGCGCGCGAACTCCTCGGCGCCCTGGCCGACCAACAACACGTGCCGGCTCGCCTCCAGCACGCGCCGCGCCAGGCGGATGGGATTTCGGACACGCTCGACTGCGGCGACAGCACCGGCATCGAGCGTCGCGCCATCCATCACGATTGCGTCGAGTTGCACGCGTCCGCGCAAATTGAGGTGCGAGCCGATGCCGGCATCGAAAACGGGGTCGTCCTCGAGAACCACGATCGCCGCTTCCACCGCGTCGATGGCCGAACCGCCGGCGTCGAGAATTGCCTGCCCGGCGTCGAAAGCGCGGCGGCAACCCACCCGGCAGGCTTCCTGAGCCACACCAGGGATTTCCCAGGCACCGCCGTGCACAACCAAAGCTGGCTGCAAAGTGGCTCCTTACTTCCGGTAACCGACTGGAATTCTTAGATCGTTTCGGTGGCCGCCGTCGGGCCGTACAGGACCAGACCGGAAGGCGCACAAAACGAACCGGAGGCAAACCAGGGATATTACCTTGAAGGGGAAATTTCCGCGCCCGGAATTTTCCTATCCGCCGCGAAGACCAGGAAGCAACCTATTGGCCCTGCATCGTACCGGCGGGGTGCGCCTGCGAGCGCTGCCGGCCGCCCATCAGGTGGATCTTGCGCCGGGCGCGAAGGATGGTCGCCACCACGCTCAGGTTGGGCCCGATGGCGAGCAGCCAGAGCACCGGCGCCATCCGATTCGTCACCGCGCCCAGGATCATCAGCGTGATGCGCTCGGGCCGTTCCCAGAAACCGCGATTGAAGCCCTGGATGGGCTGCTTGTCGCCGTGGGCGACCAGCGAGTCCGAGCGCGCACGGGCGTAGCCGATCATTACCGTCCCGGCCATTGCCACGCAGACCAGCACGGCATACAGGAAACGATTCACCCGCGCGTAGTAGACGAGCAGGCCGGCGAACAGCACCAGGTCGGAATAGCAGTCGAAGGAGGAATCGAGGAACTCCCCAAAACGCGAGGCGCGCCCCTGCACGCGGGCAACGGCACCGTCGAGCCAGTCGAATCCCCCGCCGACAAGCATCGCCGCGCCCGCGGGCACGAAATGGCCCGTGGCAAACCACGCCGTCGCCGCCAGGTTCACCACCATGCCGAGCGCACTCAGCATGTTGGGATGCACGCGGGTCCGCGCGACCAACCGAACGATCGTGTCGGGAATAAAGCGCAATGCGCGGCCGATGGGACGAGACGGCATGAAAAGCCGGGGCCGACCGGGGCTCAACCGATCTCGTAGATGGTCAGGAGCTTCACGATCTCAAATTCCTTGACACCTGCCGGCGTCTGAACCCTGACCTCGTCGCCTGCCTGGCGGCCAAGCAGTGCCTTGCCAATGGGCGAACTCGTGGAAATCAACCCCTTGGCAACGTCCGATTCCTCGGCCGTCACCAGGGTGTATTCCACCTCAGCCTGGCTCTTGAGGTCGACCAGCTTCACACGGGAGCCGTAGGCAGCGCGGTCGCGCGGCAGATTGTCGAGCTTGAGCATCGAAATATCGGCCAGCCTCTTCTTCAGCTGGCCCAGCCGGGCGGAGAGAAAGCCCTGGCGCTCCTTGGCGTACTTGTATTCCGCGTTTTCCGACAAGTCTCCGTGAGCCCGGGCCTTCATCAACTCCTTGGGAAGTTCGGTGTTCAGTTCAAACTCGATCGTCTTGATTTCGTTTTCGAGCTTTGAGCGTATTTTGGCAGCAGCGTCGGTCATAAAAGCGTATACGTGCGCACCCGGGAAAGTAGACGTTGGGAACGCAGCCTCAAACTATTATAGAGGCACAAGCCCCGAGCGGCAACGACCGGCAATGGAAAGGGAAAATCGCCGCTTCCCGCCGGTGCGGCTCGGCCTCGAATCCCGGACGGAGCGAGCGATTTCCCCGCCGGCAGTCCACGGGCGTCCCGCCATGATCACGCGTCAAACGGCATGGGAAAATCGACACGTAAAACGAAGACTGGTGCAACTTTTGCCAGGTCGCCGCTGTCCAACTTAACGAGACCTGCGGGGTGCGACGGGGAGCGCCAAACCTTCCAGGAAACATTGCGAGGCTTCGCCTCGTATAGCAAATTCAGTAGTGAAAGCTTGTTTCGGGGTAGGACATGATGAAAGTACGCTGGGACCTGAACATGCGGATCGAGGATCCGCGAAATCACTCTTCCGAGACCGTGGAGAAACTGCGGATGCTCTTGGCCGATGGGGCCACCGTTTCCGAGGATCCGCACCGAACGGACTTCTACGAAGTCTATGACGATGCCGCTGTCTATTACATCTATTCGTCCCCGATCACGGGGAAAGTCTACCTTCTGGCGAGCTCGCAAAAAGAGCCTGTGCCCGTCACCGTCGCTTAGGCCCGTTTCCAACCACGCCCACGAAATCTGAGCCCTTCACGCAAGCGCGACTGGAGACCCAGGGTTTCCAGTCGCCGCCCGCGTGCCGAGGTTCTTTCCGCCATCCAAATTTGCAGACTGCGCGGAAACCGGTGCGGCCGTTCCAGTCGGGAAGAGAGCGGAGAAAAAGCCGTCGGGTGAATTCACACGTTGCATGCATATACGCCTATGCTAATATGTGTATTCATGAGCCCAAACCAAAGCCCTTCGACGCTCGAAAATCTCTTCAAGGGCCTGGCAGACCAGACCCGCCTGCGCATTCTCAGCCTATTGCTTCATGGCGAGCTTTGCGTCTGCGACATTCGATACGTTCTGGATTCGCCGCAGCCGAACGTATCCCGTCACCTGGCCTACTTGAAGCATTCCGGCCTGGTGCTCGACCGGCGCGACGGCCAGCGGATGTTTTACCGTCTCGCCCATCCCGGCGAGGGGATGCAACGGGAGCTTTTCGCCTTTTTGCGGAAGGCCTTCGCCGCGTCGCACGTATGCGAGCGCGATTCGCGCAAGCTGAAGGAGGCCATCGAGCTGGGGTCGTGCACCGTGAGCGAGTGGCGTCCCTTCTCGGCGCTGACAGAATCCAACGCTTCCACGGCGGACCGGTCTTAAAGGCGGGGAGGCGAAATGAACACATCGGTCTCATCCCGACTCCGTTTCCTCGACAAGTACCTGACGGTATGGATTTTCGCGGCGATGGCCACAGGCGTGGCGGCCGGTTGGGCGCTGCCCGGCGTCGTTCCCTTCCTCGACCGCTTCAGCGTCGGCACCACGTCGATCCCGATCGCTCTTGGACTGATCCTGATGATGTATCCGCCGCTCGCCAAGGTGCGCTACGAGGAGCTGGGCGAGGTGCTGCGCAATAAGCGGATTCTGGGTCTCTCTCTCTTCCAGAACTGGGTGATCGGGCCGGTGCTGATGTTCGGGCTGGCAATTCTCTTCCTGCGCCACTATCCGGAATTCATGGCCGGGCTGATCATGATCGGGCTGGCGCGCTGCATCGCCATGGTGATCGTCTGGAACGAACTGGCGAAAGGCGACACGCAGTTCGCCGCCGGGCTGGTGGCGTTCAACTCCGTCTTTCAGGTGCTGTTCTATTCGGTCTACGCCTGGGTATTCATCACGGTGCTACCGCAATGGCTGGGGCTGCATAGCGCGATCGTGAACATCTCGATCGGAGAGATCGCCGAGAGCGTCGCCATCTATCTGGGCATCCCGTTCGTGGCCGGAATGTTGACGAGGCTGGTGCTGGTGCGGCGGCGCGGGAAGCCGTGGTACGAGAAGACGTTCATCCCGCGCATCAGCCCCATAACGCTGGTGGCACTGCTCTTCACAATCGTCGTGATGTTCTCCTTGAAAGGCGGCTACATCGTCCGCCTGCCGCTGGACGTGCTTCGGATCGCCTTGCCGCTGCTGATCTATTTCGTGGTGATGTTCCTCGTCTCGTTCTACATGGGGCGGAAACTGGGCGCGGACTATTCGCAGACCGCGACACTTTCCTTCACCGCCGCCAGCAACAATTTCGAGCTGGCGATCGCGGTAGCCGTCGCCGTCTTTGGCATCAACTCGGGCGCGGCGTTTGCGGCCGTGATCGGTCCGCTGGTTGAGGTGCCGGCGCTGATCGGTCTGGTGAACGTTTCGCTCTATTTCCAGCGCCGCTATTTCGGTTTACCGGCCGGCGGCCGAGCCACGGTGCCGATCTGCGGACCGGTGGGCAAATGACGAAATCCAGGAAGAGAGTCCTGATTCTGTGCACGGGGAATTCCGCGCGCAGCCAGATGGCCGAGGGCCTGCTGCGCGCAATGGCCGGAGAGCGTTTCGAAGTCTTCAGCGCAGGCACGCGGCCGGCCGGCCTCAATCCCCACGCCGTCGCAGCCATGGCCGAAATCGGCATCGATATCTCCAGCCACCGGTCGAAATCCGTCGAAGAATTCCGTGACCAGTCGTTCGACTGTATCCTGACAGTCTGCGACCGCGCGCGGGAAGCCTGCCCCGTCTTTCCCGGCCGGGCTCTTCGCTTTCATCATGATTTCGAGGATCCCGCCGCGGCCGCCGCCGAGCAACAGCTCGCCGTATTCCGAAAGGTTCGCGACGAGATCCGCACCTGGCTGGCCGCGCTTCCGGCCCTGGAAACAGCGCCGGCGGGCAGCTGATCCCGGCCGCTTGCGCCGTAACCGATGCCCCGTACACCAGCCGCCATGCGACCGACTGGATCGACACACTCGCCAGCACGCCACCGGCGACCGATCTGATGAAACAGGTTCTTTCTCCGAGGGCGACAGATGAAGTTCCTTGGCATTGACGTTGGAACGGGTGGAACTCGGGCCATCCTTGTCGACGAGGGCGGACGCACGATCGGCTCGGGCTCGGGCGAACATGTTCCGTTTGCCAGTCCGCGGCCGGGATGGGCCGAGCAGGATCCCGGTGACTGGTGGAAAGCGTGCAAAGTTGCCGTGGCCCAGGCGCTGAGGAACTCGGGTGTGCGCGGCAGCGAAGTGGGGTGCGTCGGATTTTCCGGCCAGATGCACGGCGCCGTTCTTCTCGATGCCGAAGGAGACGTCATCCGGCCTGCGCTGATCTGGTGCGATCAGCGCACCGATGCGCAGTCGCAAGACCTGGCCGCATCGATCGGCACGGACCGGATTATTCAACTGACTTCGAATCCCCCGCTCACGAATTTCACCCTCACCAAGTTGCACTGGGTTCGAGAGATGGAGCCGGCGAATTGGGCCCGGGTGCGCCACGTGATGCTGCCGAAGGATTACGTTCGCTACCGGCTGACGGGAGAGTACGCGATCGACGTGGCCGACGCCTCGGGCACGCTTCTGCTCGACGTGGCTGCACGCAACTGGTCCACTGAAATGCTCGAGCGGACAGGAATCGACAGGCAAGTGCTTCCCGCCCTCTACGAGTCGCCGCAGATCTGCGGAAAGGTCTGCGCGAAAGCCGCGCAGGCGACCGGCATCAAAGAGGGTACATCTGTCGTTGCCGGGGCAGGCGACCAGGCCGCAGGAGCCGTGGGCATGGGAATCGTCCGCCCGGGCGCGGTCAGCGTGACCATCGGCACATCCGGAGTGGTGTTTGCGGCTACCGATCGTCCCGCACTGGACCCGAGAGGCAGGCTACACACGTTCTGCCATGCCCTTCCCGGCCGCTGGCACATCATGGGCGTGACACAGGCCGCCGGACTCTCGCTGCGATGGTTTCGCGACCGGTTCGGAGCGCATGTGGAAGATGGTCGCGACCCCTACGACCAGCTCACCGCCGAGGCTGGAAGGATCGTCCCCGGCGCCGAGGGCCTCTTCTGGCTTCCCTATTTGATGGGCGAACGCACGCCGCACTGCGACCCGAACGCCCGCGCGGCGCTCGCAGGGCTGGTGGCTTCGCATACGCGCGCGCATGTCGTTCGCGCCATCCTGGAGGGAGTGGCATTCAGCCAGAAAGATTCCTTCACGATCTTCCGCGAGATTAACGTGCCCGTCGAACGTATACGCCTGGGAGGCGGCGGCGCACGTTCGGCGCTCTGGCGGCAAATCCAGGCAGACGTCTACGGACACGCGGTGGAGTTGCTGGAAACGGAAGAAGGCGCCGCATTTGGAGCCGCAATCCTGGCGGGCGTAGGGGCAAAGAACTGGAACACAGTCGAAGAAGCCTGCGAGCAGGCCGTGCGTACGAAGGAAACGATAGCGCCCAATCCGGAAACGGCAGCCCTGATGGCTCGCAACTACGTCGTCTATCGCCGCCTCTACCCCGCCCTGCGAACAGCGTTTTCGCCGCCAGAGACCGCAAACGGTAGTTGACCTGGCCGGGCCCGCTCGTCGGCAGGCATCCGGCTGAAGACGCCCATGATGCTTGATTGATTGCGCCAAGAGCCGACGCAATGAACGCCTTCTAACACCTAATTTTCGCCGGGAAGGGTTCTGGCGGAGAGGGGGGGATTCGAACCCCCGACACCGGTTTTAGCCAGTGTAACTGCTTAGCAGGCAGCCCTGTTCAGCCACTCCAGCACCTCTCCGCGGGGCTGGGAATGCGCAGGGTGGAAGTATAACACGCAGGGTTTGCATCCGGCCGAGGCGTTCTCAGGAAATGGGCGGATCCTGAGCGTTGGCGGCGCGGGATTCGCGCGTGGCCCGAATCACGCCCGTCTGATCGAGATAAAAGCTGCGATAGCCGTAGATGTGCGGCCGGGCCAGCAGGATGAACTGACGGATGTTGCCGTCACTCCCCGGCTGGCCGGCCCGATAGACGAGCGTATAGCCCTCACTGCGGGCACTGGCATAGGAGGGACCGGCCGCGCCGCTCACCTGCTCGATCGTGTCCGGATAGGTGCCCTGCCGGCGCATGTAATTGTTGAGGGCTGTATCCACTTGCCGCAGCGCGGCAATGGCACCGGCCTCAGCCTCTCCACGCGGCGGAACATCCGGGTGCGGCAGCACGAACCAGATGATCGCCCAGATGCACGCTACCAGGACCAGCGCGCCCACCAGCGTGATCACAAGCCCTTTGCGCTGGTAGCGCTGGCGCTTGGCGACGGGCGCCGGGGCCAAGTCCGCCCCGCAGTACGGACAGACCTCCGATGCCTGGTTGATGGGTCGTTCGCAGGCGGGGCATGTGAACATCAGCGAATCATCGTATCAAGCGATCAGAGGGACGAAGAGGTGCCGACTAGCATCAAGCCGATCGTGGTCGGCTTGGCCGAGCCGGCCGCTCCCAGATCCGCCTTGAAGAAGAGCACCTGCGTGGGGCCGCTGCCGTTTTGCTGCTCGACCACGGCGGGCAGTTTTGCCGGCGCGCCATCGGCCGGAGTCAGGCTCCAAACCGAAGGATGATCCCGATCGGTGGTGTTTTGGCTCAGCTTGACCAAATCGTTGAAGCCGAGCGTGGCGGTGGTGGTATCCGTCGAGGGCGGGCTGAGCAGCAGGAAATCGCGCTGCGGAGCAACGCCCTGGTGGTTGCCATTCACCGGGCTCAGTTCGTAGCGCAGCGTGTAGACACCGGCCTTGACGCGCTGGTCGCGAAAGTCCCTGACCTCGGCCGGGAAACGGATGGCTCCCACGAGGGTGCCGGGAGTGAGCTGTGTATAAACCACGCCCAGTTCCATACGGGGGGATCCCGCAGGAATGTCTTTTCGCACCCAAATGTCGCAAAGCACGCCTTTCGGTCCCTTCACCTGAATGGCCTGGCTTTCGAGCGAAGAACTCACGGCAGCGCTCAACTGCGAGGGCGGAGCCTCGTTGACCACGGCGGCCGTATAGTTCTGGGCCGCAGCGGTGGCGGCAAAAGCGAAAAGAGCAGCAGCAGCGAAGGCCGCCAGGCGCATGGTGCGCCCCAGCCGTTGATTCACGTTCCGGATCGTTGTCATGTAGTTTCCCATCCGCACGAAAAATAGGCACGCGCAGTGCGCCAGGCCATTTTACCGCGCGCGCATTGCCGCGGAAACCGACGACGGAATGAAACTCGCAGAAAACGCGGCGACGAACGAACTGCGACGGCCCGAGTCGTTCCACCTGACGTTCAGATGGTGCCCGCTGTAGGAACTCTCCAATCCAACGGCCGGCACCGCGTGCTTCAGTTGGCCGACGAGCGGAGGATAGTACACCTCTTCGTTGTGGCAAAAGAGGTCCTGCGGCCCAACGGCTCCTGTTTTCAACTCGACCAGGTTTCACGCCTTCAGCACGCCGTATCCCCAATCCCTTTTTTTTCATCCGGAAGCTGATGGGGCGCGCCTGGATGGCGACGACATTGGCCAGCAAGAACCCGGCCTGCACTTCGGCAAAATTTACCAGCACCGCACGCTGAGCCGGAGTCGCCCGCTGGTCCACGATCAGCACCTCGCGTGCCGGCATGAAATCCACGTACCGGTCGCCCAGAGTGTTCGAGGCGCGAACCACTGCGACCACGCTCAAGCCAGCCAACCACACGCCGTTCCATTCGCCCTTCGAACATGCCAGGCGAGCAGGGCGTTCTTGCCTCCCAGATTCATTTCGCCATTCGCGAAACAGGGACCGGTATAAACGTCCGCACTGCGGAATTCCATCTAATCGCCGGCGACGCCCTTGGGCTCCGCTTTTGCCAGGCTGGGAATCGCCAGGAGCACCGCTACGCCAAGTCCGAAAACCAAAGACTTCATCTTCATCGTTCCCCTTCCGATGAGAATTCCCTATTCCCTCGGCCTTACCGGAAACGACAGACAGCAGCACTCCGGTGAGAATTCTGGTGAAACGAAGCAGCCGAGGGATGCAAAGAGGAAGGGTGGCCAAAGGACCCCATGGAACCGCGCCTAGCCGCCTCCAACGCACGCCCGATTTCGCCGCCGGCTTGACGGGACCGTTCTCCATCTGTGCCTGCGCCAGGGGAGGCGAGCCGACCCAATGCCCGCACCGCCGCCCCTGGCGCAGGGAATATGCGCGAAACCGGGTGGTTACGTGGTCTCACAACAGCTGCGGCCGGGCTTGCACGTCTCCGAATCCGCCACCTTGTCGTCGGGGCCGAAAATCCCCTGGGTGCGCGAGCACCAGAAGGGACCGTGCAGTTCCGAGGTGGCCGAGCCGGCATCTTCCGATTGATAGAACATCGTCTTCGTGCGGAGCGACCGGCACAAGCTGCCCGCCGTGATCAGTTTTTCCACACTTTCCATTTTGGCCCCCTTCTCAAGCCATAGCCGCGAGCAGTGCGCGTTTCACCGCGACCCGCACGAGCTGCACCTTGTATCCGTTCTTGCTGAGCGGATGCGCCCCCTCGACCGCGGCCTCGCCGGCACGCGTGGCCGAGGCGTCATCGAGCGTTTTGCCGGCCAATTCCCGTTCGGCGGCTTCCGCGCGCCAGGGAATCGGCGCGACCTCACCGAGCACAATGTGAGCCTGGCGGACCCGCCGGCCCTCCATGCGGAGCGCAACCGACGCAGTCGTCAGCGGCCAATCCATGAAGTGGCGTTCCCGCACCTCGTAGGTGGCGTTGCGCAAACCGCGGGCCTTCGCCGGCACGAGGATTTCGGTCAAAACCTCCTTGGGCTCGATCGTGTGCTCGCGCTCGTTCGCGTGCCGCGGAATGCGAAACAGCTGGGCAACCGGGATCTCCCGCGAGCCCTTCTGCCCCTCGATACGGACTGAAGCGCCCAGCGCCACCAGCGGCGGGCCGAAACTCGACGGGCTGACGAAATAGGCGGGGCCGGCGTTGCCAAAGATCGCGTGGTAGCGGTTGTCGCCATGCGGCACCAAGGACTGGCCTTTCGAGTCGCGGGCGAGCAGGCCGAAACCGTTGCGGAAGTACCAGCAGCGCGGCCGCTGGAGCAGGTCGCCGCCCACGGTGCCCATACTGCGCATCTGGGCGCTGGCAATGCCCTCGATCGCCGTGTGCAGCGAAGGGAAATCCTTCAGCGGCGCCGGATTCTCGTACAGATCCTCGAGGGTGGTGGCCGAGCCGACGCGCAGCCCTCCCTTCTCTTCGCTCGTTCCGTGCAGCGCGTGGATTTCCTTGATGTTTACCACGCGCTTGGGTGTGACGATCGAATCCTTCATCAGACTGATCAGGTCGGTGCCGCCGGCGAGCACCGCGGCCTCGTCCCAATTCGAGCCGAGCAGCGTGACCGCCTGTTTCACCGTCGAGGGATTCCCATATTCGAAGGCGCGCATTAAACCGACCCTCCTTTCCCCAGGGCCTTCAGCACCCGATCGGGCGTCATCGGCAGCTCGGGCACGCGTACGCCGATGGCATTGGCGACGGCGTTGGAAATCGCCGCCCCCGGCGAAATCACCGGTGGTTCGCCCAGGCCGATTACGCCGCGCTTCTGATAGACGGGATCGGTCATCATGTGGACCTCGATATTGCCGATGTCGTCGATACCGCTCAATTTGTAGAACTCCATGTTCGGGTTCAGGCACGTGCCGGTCTGCTGGTCCATGATTTTCTCTTCATAGAGCGCGTAACAGGTACCCATGATGCAGGCGCCATAGACCTGGCTCATGGCCGTTTTCATGTCGATGATCAGGCCGCAGTCCTGCACCGCGACCATCTTCTCCATCCGCACCACACCGGTTTCGACGTCGACAGCCACTTCCGCCATCTGCACGCCACCTACCCCGCTGGAAATCAGCGAGAAATTGCGTTGACCCATCGCCACGATCGGCGAGGTGCCAAGCTTGCCACATGCCCTTCTCCACGGAATCGACTTGCTCGGGTCGCCAATCACGCGGATCTGCCCGCCGACCGCTTCCAGCTTGTCGGGCGTGGTATCGAGCGAGGGAGCCACCTTGGCGAACAGTTCGTTCAACGCGTTGGTCGCGGAAACGCGCGTCGAGGAACTGACGCCTCCGACGGTGGTCGAGCCGCCCGAAGCGCCGTCGGGCGGATACTTGTTGTTGCCGATCTCCACGCGCACGGCGTCGAGCGGCAGTCCCAGGGTCTCCGCGGCGACGATCCCGATCACCGTTCGCGTGCCGGTGCCCAGGTCCTGGCTGCCGGTGGCAACTTCCACCGAGCCATCGGGATGAATCGTGGTGCGGCAATAGCCCATATGGCCGGCGCCGCCCCACGTGTGGAAGGAGAGGCCCACGCCGTGCTTGATGGGACCGGGGGTTTTGTCGCCGCGCGGGTGCCATTTCTGCTTCCACCCAAACATGTCGGCGGCCTTTTCGAGTTCCTGCTTGTAGACCGCTGCCCGTTCGCCGGCCAGCGGCAGGTTTTTCGTAAAGAACTCCAGCGAGTCCATCTTCAGTTTGGCGGCCAGATCGTCGAGCGCGGCCATCGTCAGGAAGCACATCTGCGGATGGTTGGGCGCACGCCAGGCGCGAGCAGGCCCGATATTCGTGAAGATGGTGGTGTGCCGGGTGCGCCGGTTCGGGACCTCGATGATGTAGGGCAGGCGCGGAACGCCGGCCCCATGCATCCCTCCGGTGCCCCAGGAATCCGAATCCCAGGCGAGCAGACTGCCGTCGCGCTTGGCGCCCACACGAATCTTCGCGTGCATCGAGGGACGACAGCCGGCCGAAAGCAGTTCGACGTCGCGATCGAGCATCAGCTTCACCGGCCGTCCGGCCTTCCGGGCCAGCGCGGCGGCCGCAATGCCCCACGTGTCGGCGGCAAATTTGCTGCCGAACCCGCCGCCCATCACCTGGCAATCCACATGCACGTTGGTGGCGGGAATATTCAGCGCCGAGGCAAATTCGCCAGCCAGCCCGCTGACGTTCTGCGTGGAGATCCACACGTACAGCTGGTCGCCATCCCAGTGCGCCACGGCGCCGTGCGCTTCGTGACAACAGTGGGTAATCACCGGCAGGCCGTACGTCCCTTCGCTGGTCACCTCGGCCTGCTGAAACGCCTGGTCCGGATTGCCCGTCGCCTGCGCGGCCATCTGGCGGAAGCGTCCCTCGCCGGCGTTCGCGGCGTCGGTATCGGCCACCAAATATGGCTGCTGGTCGTATTCCACTTTCACGCGGCGCGCGGCATCTTCAGCCAGTTCCTCGGTTTCGGCCGCAATGCCCAACACCGTGTGACCTTCCCACTGCACTTCCTTGCCCACCGGGGTGAAGACGTAAACGGCGTGGACGCCTGGCAGACTCTCGGCCTGGCTGGTATCGATTGCCGTCACTTTCGCGTGCGCGTAGGGAGAGGTGACCAGCTTGGCATAGAGCATTTTCGCGGGGAGCTGGTCGTAGGTGTATTTCGCGCGGCCGGAAGATTTCCACGGCCCGTCGATGCGCGATATTTTCTTGCCGATCAGATGCCGGTCGGGTGCCGGCGGCCAGTTGATCTTCGCCATCAGGACCGCCCTCCTTTCCTCGACATCTTTTGCGCGGCCTCAACCACAGCCTCGCGAACGCCCATGTAAGTGCCGCAACGGCAGAGGTTACCGTTCAGCGACGCCTTGACCTCGTCGTAGGTCGGATGGGGATGTTTGTCGACGTAGGCCTTGGCCGCCATGACGAAGCCCGGGGTGCAGAATCCGCACTGCTGGCCGTCGTTATCAACAAACGCCTGCGAGATCGGGTGTAATTTGCCCTTTGGGGCCAGTCCTTCAATCGTTTCGATCGACTTGCCTTGCGCCTCGATCGCCAGCACCGTGCAGGAATAGACCGGCCGACCGTCCAGGATGACCGTGCAGGCTCCGCATGAGGCGCGGTCGCACACTTTCTTGGCACCGGTGATGTCGAGCCGGTTGCGCAACGCGTCGAGCAGGGTCACACGCGGCTCGATCCGCAGCTGGTGCTCGCGGCCGTTGATCCGCAGCTTCACGGGGACCGGGCCCGGACCGTAAACCCCGGGCTTGTCCTCCGGCATGGCCGCCTTCAACAGCCCTTCGGGAACAAAGACACCCGCCGAAACCGCGAGGCCGGTGCCTTTTATGAATTGTCTGCGAGAGAAGCCCTTGGACGGCCTTTTCTCGTTGTTTTCCTGGCCGTCACCGGTTTCTCCGGGGTCGGTAGAATGGTGCCGCTCATCTTGATCGGCCATGCGGGTACCTCCGGTTTGTTCTGGGGGATGACTGGCGAGAGGCGGGTCGAATTGAGGAAATGCCTTGCCACACGATTTACTCCCGCTTCTGGACGAAGAAGGGACATGATATTTCTTTCAGACAGCCGTGTCTAGATGCTGAGCCATCATTACGGTGAAACGTGCCGGTGACGGATCTCCGTAGATGCCCGGGCAGGCCGGCCGAAGGGAGGAATCGAACGATGCGCTGGACAATCGGATGGAAACCGTGGATCAAGACGTTTTGCTGGCTGCTGTTCGCAGCACCCCTTATGGCGGCCCAGCAGCCGGCCCGGGTCGAAACCACTGCCAAGGATCGAACCGCGCTCGGCATCACCATCTACAACTCGAATTTTGCCCTGGTGCGCGAAACCCGCCTCGTCCAACTGCCCGCCGGAACAGTGCACCTGGGATTCGAGGACGTGCCGACGTCGATCGAGCCTTCCACGGTGTACCTGGGCGCCGCCCGGGGCGTGGAGATCCTTGACCAGTCATACGAATACGACCTGCTGAATCCGAAACGCCTGCTCGAAAAATACGTCGGCAAGCGGATCACCCTGATCTTCCGCGAACGGCAAGGCGGCAACACCCATTACCGGCGCGAACAGGCCCTATTGCTCTCCACCAATGGCCCGGTGTGGAAGATCGGAGGGGACATCGTCACCGGCATTCAACCCGACGGTTACAGCTTCCCCGCCCTTCCCGGCCAGCTTTTCAGCGAACCGACGCTCATCTGGACGCTCAGGAACGCCCATGCGGGCGAACGGCCCCTCCATGTCTCCTACCTCGCCGATCATCTGAATTGGCACGCCGATTACGTCCTCGACCTGACCCGCGAGGGCGGCAAGGGGAGCCTGGAAGGCTGGGTGACGCTCGAAAACAATAGCGGCACCTCCTTCCGCAACGCACGGCTTTCGCTCGTCGCCGGCCAGGTCCACCGCGCAGGCAGACAAGGACCAAGGCCGCTGGTTGTGATGGCTCGCGCGCAAGCGGCAACGGTCGGCGGCGCGGAACAACAGTTCACACAGGCACCCATCGGCGAATACCACCTCTATCGCCTAAACCGCCGGGTCGATCTACAGAACAACGAGTCGAAACAGATCAGCCTGTTATCTGCCGCGAGCGTACCGGTGAAGCACAGCTACGTGGTCGAAGGCAGCGGCCGCATCTTCCGCACCCGACTGCCGGAAGGCGCGCCCGCGCCGGAAGCCGTGCGGGTGTTTCTCTCTTTCCGAAACGACGCCGCTGCCGGGCTCGGCAAGCCGCTGCCGGCAGGCATCGTCCGCGTTTACCAGCCCGACAATCAGGGGAATCTCATTCTGCTCGGCGAAGATCAGGTTCAGCACACACCGAAGAACGAAACCGTCCGGCTCGACGTCGGGAACGCTTTCGACATCGCCGCACGCCGTACCCAGACCGATTTCCGCCGAATCAGCAATCGCGTCTACGAATCGGCCTTTGCCATCACGCTCAGCAACCACAAGGACAAGCCGGTGACGGTCCAGGTGCGTGAACCGGTCGGCGGAAGCTGGGAGGTGCTGCAATCGAGCGTCCCTGCAAGGAAACTGAACGCGTTCACGATCGAGTTCGACGTGCCCGTCCCGGCCGGCGGCACGGCAAAGCTCACCTATCGCGTCCGCGTAACCGACTGAAGAGCCGCCAGCGGAGTCGGGCGATTGTCCCGCACCTGGTGGCCGTATTCAACTCTCGTAGCCCGGCTTCCCACCGGAGTATTGCCGGCTTGTGGCTACGGAAGGTTCTTCACCAGAAATGCGGTCATCCGCGTGAAGAGCTGGACGCGCGCGGGCCAGTCGCTGATCGGGTGCCCGCGACCGGGAAAGATCATCAGCTGAATGTGATTGGCGTAGCGGCCCGTCTCGATGAGCTTCTGGATCAGCTCGGTTGTGTTGGCGAAGTGGACGTTGTCGTCGCCGGTGCCGTGGCAGAGCAGCAGCTTGCCCTGCAACTGCCCGGCGTAGGTGACCGGCGATCCGATCCGGTAGCCTTGCGGATTTTCCTGGGGCGTGCCCATATAGCGCTCGGTGTAGATCGTGTCGTACTGACGCCAGTCGGTCACCGGCGCCACGGCGACGCCCACCTTGAAGACCTTGCCTTCCTGAAACAGCAGATGGAGCGTCATGTGCCCGCCGTAGCTCCAGCCCCAGACGCCGATGTGGGAGGAATCCACGTAAGGCAGAGATTCCAGGTAGTGGACGCCGACCATCTGGTCCTTGATTTCCACCGTGCCGAAATGGCGGTAGATCGGCGTTTCGAAGGCGTGGCCGCGGTTGTAGGAGCCGCGATTATCCAGCATGAAGATGATGTAGTTGTGCTCGGCCATCAACTCGTGCCACAGAAACGTCTGCCCACCCCACATATTGCGCACGTTCTGCGCTTCCGGCCCGCCGTAGACGTAGATGAGAACCGGATACTTGTGGTCGGGAGAAAAGTCGGGCGGTTTGATCATCTCGGCTTCGAGCAGGGTGCCGTCGGCGGCGTGCAGGTGCAGGAACTGGACCGGACCAAGGCGCACCCCGGCAAGTTGCGGGATCTGTCCGTCGCTAAGCGTCGCCACGGGCCGGCCGGAAGCGGCGTAGACATTCTGGCGGGGCGGGTTGTCGATGTTCGAATAGGTGTCGAGATAGTCGGCGGCGCCGGGCGCCATCACGATCTGATGCGTTCCGGCGGTGCTGGTGATGCGCTTCAGGCCCTTGCCGTCCAGCCCGACGCGATACAGCTGCCGATCGAGCGGGCTGGCCTCGGTCGAGACGAAATAGACCAGACCAGCCTTTGCGTTGACCCCGGCCAGCGACGTCACCACCCACTTACCCCGCGTCAGCTGCCGGATGAAGCGGCCCTTGGCGCTGTAGAGATACAGCTGCCGGAAGCCTGTGCGTTCGCTCGACCAGATGAACCGGCCGTCGGGAAGGAAGCGGGGATTCCCGCCGACGTTGATCCAGTAGCGGTCTTCCTCTGTGATCACCGTGCGTGACCGGCCGGTCGAGGCGTCGGCAAACACCAGATCGAGTTTCGTCTGCGCACGGTTCAGCCTTTGGATCGCCAACCGCTTCGAGTTGGGCAGCCAGCAAACGCGTGGCAGGTAGATATTCGTATTGCTGCCCGTGTTCATCCACACCGTCTTCCCACCCGCAACCGGCACAACTCCTACGCGAACCACAGGATTCGCCGTGCCCGCGCGCGGGTAGCGGGTCCAATGGATCTTCGCGTCGTAGGAGTTGGGGTTGATCAGCGGATAGCGAAGCACGTGGCTCTCGTTGAACTGCATGTAGGCAATGCGGGAGGAATCGGGTGACCACCAGTAGGCACTGAAAAGGCCCAATTCCTCCGGATAGATCCAGTCCACCTGGCCGTCGCGCAGAGCCTCCTTGCCGTCGCTGGTCAGTTGCCGCGTCTGGCCCGTCTGGACATTCACGATCCAGAGGTTGTAATCACGGAGGAAACTCACCCACTGGCCGTCCGGGGATATCTGGGGATCGAATAGATGCTCGGTACCCGAAACCAGCTGGCGGCTTTGGCCCGTCTGCAGGTCGTACCAGACCAGCCGCGAATACGACCGCAGCAACAGAGCGTCCCCGCTCGGTGACCACTGATAGCGGCGCGGCGCGCGGCGCCCGAAACCGGTGCGTTGCAGCCACGTCTTCGGCCACGGATCGAGCAGTTGCTGCAGCAGGCCCGCGCCGAGCAGCCGGCGGCGTTCGCCCGTCCGCACGTCCACCGCCCAGAGCTCGCGGCCGAGCGGTGTTGACTGGAAATAGCTCAGCAGCTTGCCGCCAGGACTCCATTCCGGCTCGTCGACGAGCGGCGGATGCATGGCGTGCTCGCCGAAAATGGCGTTAACGGTAAGTTGGTCGCCAGCTACCTGTGCCGCGGCAGCGGGCAACGGAGCCGCACGGAGCGGAACAGCAATCAGAAGGGCGGCGACGACAAGAGCGCCGGCACTCCACCACGAGCGAAATCCAGGAATGCGCATTCCGGGTTCCTCCGGAAGGGGTCAATACACCCCAAAGAATTCAAATCAAGCGGGACAAAAGGGCCTGTCAGGTTTCCCCGGCAGGTAAGTCCAAATTGCAGCGTGTGGCACTAAGCGGACGGATTGGCCGACATGGCCTCTTCCGCCCGTGCATCCGCGACCCGGCCAGCCATTTGGCGCTTCGAGCGCGCCTGCAGGAACGCGCCGATGGTTACGCCGGCGGCCAGAGCCAGAAACAGACTGTCCCGCAGGACCGTCAGCCCGTTCAGCGGCTCGGCTCCGGGGCCGAAACAGCCGCAATTGATCTCCAGGCCGGCGATGTAGCTGTGCACGATTGCGCCGAGGAACAGTGCCACCAGGCCCGTGGTGACCAGCGATGCCCATCGCAAGCCGATGCCCGCCAGCAGCAGCAATCCCAGTCCCAGTTCGAGCCAAGGCAGCGTGTGCGAGACCGCCATCACACCCCACGTCGGCAGGATCTGATAGGAGTCCACCTCCATCGCAAACGTCATCATCGAGAGCGAAAGGGAGGAACTGCTGATCTTGAACGAGGCGGCGGTAAAAGGAGCCGTGCCGATGGGCCGCAGTTTGCCGTAGGCGGCGAAAAGGAAAATCAATCCAAGAGCAATCCGCCCGACAATCAGCAGCCATTTCCCCAGCCAGGCTCGTCTTCCGGTATTCATGGGCGGTTATTGCTGGCGAAGCAGTGCGTTGAGGTACTGCCGCAGGATCGGGTAGCTGACCATGCCGATGATCGGCGTGCGGTGGCCGTCGTGGGTGATGTACATCGTCGGGGTTTCGTCGATGCCAAGCGCCCGACCGCGGTTGACGTCGTCGTGCACAGCCGCCTGTACCACCTGCGTGTGAGCCAACTCTTCCACTTCCTTTGCGTGGGCTGGGCTGAGCGCGGCCGCCACGATCGGTTCCACTTTGCCGGTTTCGGCCCACTGGGCCTGATGGACGAAAAGGGCTTGCTCCACTTGCGGGAAACGGCCGATCGCCGCGGCGGCATCGGCATAGTAGGCCGCTTTGAGTGCGTAGGGATGCATCGGAAGGGGAAAATCGTGGTCCACCAGGTAGACCTTGCCCGCCGAAACGTAGTCGTTAATCAACGGGCGCAGCGTATTCAGGTAGAGGTCCTGGCAGTGCGGACACTCGAAATCGGTGTATGCGTCGATACGGATCGGCGCGGTCTTGATGCCATACGTCTTTCCCGCCTGGATCTGCTCCAGCGTCACTTTCGGCAGGCGCACGTACGCTCGCGCCTTGCGCTGCGCCTGCGCTCCCGCAGCGATGCCCAACGCCGCCACGAGCGCCGCCGCAATCCAAAGAGTCCCTTTCACCCGGTTCACCATCCCTCCTTAGCTCCCCGCCTGCGCCGGGAAAAACGTACCCGCTATTCTACTCGCAGAAGTCGATTCCGTCGCCCGCTTCTCTCGCCCGGTCACTGCTTCAACAACGCATCCAGATACCGCCGCAGAATCGGATAGCTGATCACGCCCACCAACGGCGTGCGCTTGCCCTTGTAGGTCACGTACATCGTCGGCGTGCGCATCACGTGCAGCCGCTGCCCCAGTTCGAGATCGTTCTGCACGGCTTCATGAATCGCCTTGGTGCGCGCCAGCTCTTCCACACGCTTCAGCTGCGTCGGGCTGAGCACTGCAGCCAGAAACGGCGTGATCTTCCCGCCATTCGCCGCCCACTGGGGCTGGTTCGTGAAAAGCGCCTGCTCCACAAGCTCGAATTGCCCGATTGCCGCGGCGGCATCCGCGTAATAGGCCGCCTTGTGGGAATAGGGATGCATCGAGAGCGGAAAATCATGGTGCACCAGATAGACTTTGCCATTCGAGACGAAATTGTCGATCAACGGCCGCAACGTCTCCATATACAAGGCCCTGCAGGCGGGACACTCGAAATCGGTAAATTCGTCAATCCGGATCGGGGCCGTTTTCTCCCCAAATGCCTTCTGCTGAGCGATCTGGGCTTGGGTAATTGGGGGAGTGTTCGCCACAGTCCGACCATTTCCCTTCCTCGGGGAGCCTGAAACAACAGCTACGCCCCCCATGAGCAGGATCAACAACATGAACCGATTCCAGGACCCAATCACCGTCCCTCCTCGACACAAAGACAATTCCCCATTTTACCTGAAGCCACTTGAGTCTACATGGTTTCCCGTAAAGCGTCAGGAATTGCTGGCCGACGGAGAAAACACTTACTTCAGCGGGGAACAGTCAAGAATACGGTTGAAAGAGACGAAGAGAAGAGGCAGCGAAGAACGACTGAAATATACGTAAAGTCCTGTACTTACAATAGGATAGTAGAACTTATACAGGACTTGACAATGATCTGCTCAACTTCTATAATCGCACTCGGTTGACCACCGCACATATATAGCGCCTTTCCCCGCTTGAGGAGGCTTTCATGAGTAAGATTATTGGAATCGATCTCGGCACGACCAACTCCGTCGTTGCCGTTATGCAGGGCGGCGAGCCCTCTGTCATCGCCAACCAGGAAGGGGCGCGCACGACCCCATCGGTGGTGGGATTGACCAAAGGCGGCGAGTGGCTTGTCGGACAAGTGGCGAAACGCCAAGCCATTACGAACCCAGAGAACACCGTTTATTCGATCAAGCGATTCATGGGTCGGCGGTTTGACGAAAAGGTGGTAGCCGACGAGGCCGGGCGTGTGCCCTACAAGGTGGCCGAAGGGCCGAAGAACCAGGCCGGGGTTCAGTTGGAGAGCCGGTTCTACAGCCCGCAAGAGATTTCCGCGAAGATTCTGCAGAAGCTGAAGGCTGCGGCCGAAGATTTCCTGGGCGAGAAGGTGGAGAAGGCTGTTATCACCGTTCCTGCCTATTTCAACGACAGCCAGAGGCAGGCCACCAAGGATGCCGGCCAGATTGCCGGACTCGAAGTGGTCCGCATCATCAACGAACCGACTGCCGCGGCCCTGGCCTACGGCCTGGACAAGAAGAGAGACGAGACGATCGCCGTCTACGACCTTGGCGGCGGCACGTTCGACATTTCGATCCTCGAGGTCGGTGAAGGCGTTGTGGAAGTGAAGTCCACCGCCGGCGACACCCACCTGGGCGGCGATGATATCGACAACAAGGTCATCGAATGGATCGCCGAAGAGTTCAAACGCGAGAACCCGGGCATCGACCTGCAGAAGGATAAGATGGCCAAGCAGCGGCTGAAGGAAGCTGCCGAAAAGGCAAAGATTGAACTGTCGCAGATGATGGAAACAGAGATCAGTCTGCCCTTCATCACCGCCGACGCCACCGGCCCGAAGCATCTGCAACTGAAGCTGACGCGCGCAAAACTCGAGCAATTGATGGAAGACATCATCCAGCGGACCGTGGGTCCGGTGAAACGGGCCCTCGACGACGCCGGCCTGAAGGCCGAGCAGATCGACGAAGTCGTCCTGGTCGGCGGCTCGACCCGCATCCCTCAGGTGCAACAGATCGTGAAGAATCTGTTCGGAGGCAAGGAACCTCACAAGGGCGTGAACCCGGACGAGGTGGTCGCCGTCGGCGCCGCCATTCAGGGAGGAGTGCTTTCGGGCGAGGTGAAGGACATCCTGCTGCTCGACGTGACCCCGCTCTCGCTCGGCGTCGAAACCTACGGCGGCGTGATGACCGCGCAGATCCCGCGCAACACCACCATCCCGACGCGGAAATCGGAGGTCTACACCACCGCCAGCGACAACCAGAGCGACGTGGAAATCCACGTTCTGCAAGGCGAGCGCAAGATGGCCGCCGACAACCGGACGCTGGGCCGCTTCCACCTGGTGGGTATTCCGCCGGCTCCCCGCGGCGTGCCGCAAATCGAGGTCACTTTCGATATCGACGCCAACGGCATCCTCAACGTGAGCGCGAAGGACCGTGCCACCGGCAAGGAGCAGAAGATCACCATCACCGCCTCCACCGGCCTCAGCAAGGAAGAGGTCGAGCGGATGCAGCGCGAGGCCGAGTCGCACGCCGAGGAAGACCAACGGCGCTTCGCCGAGGTCGAGGTCCGCAACCGGCTCGACACGCTGATCTACCAGACAGAAAAGCTGATCAAGGAAAACCGCGAGAAACTGCCCGAGGCCGAACGTAAGGCCGCCGAAACCGCGATCGAGGATGGCCGTCGGGCCCTCAGCGAAGGCGGCGCCGACAAGCTGAACGCCGCCGTGGAAGCGATCACGCAGGCTTCGCACCGCCTGGCCGAGGCCCTCTATCGCACCCAGCAGGGCGCCGAAGCGCAGCCGGGACCTGCCGGCGAACCCCAGGCCGGGCCGGAAGCCGGACCGCAGGAGGGCCCGGGCGAGCAGCAAGGCGAGGGCGGAACGAAACCCGGCGAGGTGATCGACGCCGAGTTCGTCGACGTCGACGAATCGAAGAAACCGAACTGAGCCACAACGCCTTAAGGAGAGAGCCAACGTGACCGAGGACGGAATCCGCAGGGCCGGACCGCCGCAGGCGATCCAGAAGGTGCGCGAGGATTCGTATCTGGTACAGGTGCCGCTGACAGCGGTGCCGAACGCCGACTGGCGCCGATTGTTCTACGAAACGCAGCAGGACGTTCCGGCGGACTTTCCACCCCGATCGGTTGAAATTTCCGGCACGCTGCTCCGGTTTCGCACGGACGCCGCCAGCGTCGGCACGAAGGTTCCGTTGATCGACCGTTGGATCGAGCGGGCGAACCAGAAGCAGGCATCCATGGCGGGCCGCTCGGAGGATCAGCGGCACCGCCACGATGAGCGGATCCAGGAGCAAAAGGAGCTGGCGAAGCTCAGCGAGAGCTGGGCCAAGCTCTAAGTCTCCAACAGTACCTCCGGGCGTGCCGGCCGAGCCGGAGGCCCTGTGGCCGGCCGTTATCGAGACGCAGGGAGGAAACGGAGCAAGGCTTCCATGTCGCTCACGGCAACCAAATTCGACTATTACGAGGCACTCGGGGTGCGCCGCAACGCACCGGTGAAGGAGATTCGCGCCGCCTACCGGAAGCTCGCCCGCAAGTACCATCCCGACCTGAATCCCGGTGACAAGAGCGCCGAGGAGAAATTCAAGCAGATTCAGGAAGCGTACGAAGTCCTCTCCGATCCCAAGAAGCGGCAGATGTACGACCGCCTGGGCTTCTACTCCGACAACTACCAAGCCGGTCCGCCGCCCGGCGGCACATCCGGCGGCCAGAACGTGCAGTTCGATTTCGGTGGGTTCGATTTCAGCGACCTTGGCGGCGCTGGCTTTCGCGACCTGTTCAGCCAGTTCTTCCGCGGAGCGCGAGCCGCGAAAACGCGCCCGGCCGAGCGTGCCGCGCGCGGTGAAGACCTCGAATACCACATCCGCATCGGCTTCTGGGATGCCGTGCGCGGAGCGATCAAGAAGCTCACGGTAAGCCGGCTGGTTGCCTGCCGCACCTGCCGCGGCACGGGTGTCGCCGGAGGCGTCAAGAAGACGTGCACGGCCTGCGGCGGCTCCGGCCGAGTGATGCAGAACGCGGGCGGCATGCGTTTCCAGATCACTTGCAGCGCTTGCGGCGGCACGGGCAAGCTCGGCTCCGCCTGTCACCAGTGCGGCGGCGAAGGGCGCACCGTAGAGGCCCAAACGATCGATGTGCGCATCCCTGCCGGTGTCGCGACCGGCTCCCGCGTGCGGGTGCCCTCCCGCGGCAACGCCGGCCGCTTCGGTGGGCCCGCTGGAGATCTCTATATCGTCACGGAAATCGATTCCCACCCCTATTTCGAGCGCCGGGGAGACGACATTCACACCGTCGTCCCGGTCACCGTCGCCGAGGCCTCTCTTGGTACCAAGATCGAGGTGCCGACGATCGACGGCCGTTCCTTGCTCCGCATTCCGCCCGGCACATCGAGCGGACAGCGGTTCCGGCTGCGCGGCAAGGGCGTGCCCTCCGCCCGGCGGACCGAGCAGCGCGGCGACCAGTTCGTCGAGGTACAGGTAGTCGTGCCGAAACCGATCGACGAACGGGTGCGCAATCTGCTCCGCGAGTTGGAAAAGCTGGAGCCGGAAAATCCACGCCGCGATCTTTTCGAACGGGCCGGCGTGTGAAAGGGGGACGGATGGCGCCGCGAGGCAAGAGAAAACGGAAGGAAACGAGCCGCGCCGGCTACATGATCAGCGCCGTGGCCGAGCTCTACCGGGTCCATCCCCAGACGCTCCGCCTCTACGAACGCCTGGGCCTGCTGAAGCCATCCCGCACGCAAGGCAACACCCGCGTCTACACCGATCAGGATCTCGAGCGGCTGGAAACCATCCTCACCCTCAGCCGCGACCTTGGCGTAAACCTGGCTGGTATCGAAGTGGTGCTGAACATGCGCGACAAGATGATGGAAATGGAGCGTCAAGTGCAGGCCTTCGTCGATTTCATCCGCGAGGAGATGGCGCACGAGATGGGCAACGCGCCCGAATCCCGACTCCATACGGCCATCGTGCGTTTCCGCCCTCCCAAAATGACGCGCTTCGACCGCTGACCGCCAGTCAGGGGGCACGTTGCAACGTGCCCTTCCCCACCTCAAGAACAAACCGGGAACTGCACGGCGAGTTCAGCCAGAACCCCGCGCCCGGACCTTCGCTCTATCAACATCTTTCGAAAACTGCTTTCCACAGGAGGGAGACCTTTCCCTCAGCCCACCTGCTTGCGTCGATTCCTGACCCCGCCTATGCTTTTCCCGTGGCCCGAAAAAACTGTCCCGAATGCGGAGGCACCGGCTGGCACGTGAAGGCTGCAGCCGGCGGCAGCCGGGTGGCAGTGCCGTGCGCCTGCACCACCCTGGACCGCAAGGAGCAGGCGCGAAAGCGGGCACGCATCCCTCCCCGCTACGAGCACTGCGATTTCGAAAGTTTCGACCTCGATCTCTACGATCAGGAACCCGCCGCCGCTCGCTGGAACCAGAGCCTCACGCAGGCCCGCACGATCGTGGAAAAATTCGTGCAGGAATATCCGATCGGTTCCGAACACGGCCTGCTGCTGATGGGACCCTGCGGCACGGGCAAAACACATCTGGCCGTCGCCGCGCTCCAGGCGCTCGGCAAACGCGGTCATGACGGGCTCTTCTACGACTACCGCGAGTTGCTCAAGCAGATCCAGGCCAGCTACAACGCCGAAAGCCAGACGACCGAAATGGAAGTGCTCGAGCCCGTGCTGAAAATCGAAGTCCTGCTGCTCGACGACCTCGGCGCCAGCAAACCCTCGGCCTGGGCGCTCGAAACCGTCGGCCACATCCTGAACGCCCGCTACAACGACAAGCGCGTCACTATCGTCACCACGAACTACCTCGACGCGCCGCGCACGGCAGAAATGGGCCGCCAGGCCCCGCGCGAGGATACCCTCGCCGACCGGATCGGCCAGCGCATCCGCTCACGCCTTTACGAGATGTGCCGCACCGTGGAAATCGTCGCCCCCGACTACCGCAAGCGCTTCCGCCAAGCCTGGCCCATCGGCTGATTCCCCGCCCACGTCAGGATTCGCCACGGCGCAGCGCGTCGAGATCGATGCCGAGTTGCTGGCATTTCTTGTAGAGGTGGCTGCGCTCCAGGCCGAGCGCGCGGGCGGCATTGGTGATGTGAAAATTCTGGCGCTTCAGCTCCGCCTCGATGGCCGCGCGTTCGAAACTTTCCACGCGCCCCGCCAGCGGACCCGAGCCGAATGCCGCGCCCGAATTTTCGCCGGCGGTGTGCAGCGCCGGCAGCGCCAAGTGCACCGTTTCCGACTCGATTTGGCCCTCACCGGTCGAGAGCAAGAGAAGCCGCTCGACAACGTTGCGCAGCTCGCGGACGTTGCCCGGCCAGTCGTAGCGCTGCAACTCAGCCACGGCCTCGGGCGACAGGGAGCGCGACTTCCAGCCGTTCTGCTCGGCGATCTGCCGCAGGAAATGCTCGCAGAGCACCGGCACGTCCTCGAGCCGCTCACGCAGCGGCGGCAGCCGCAACGGAAACACGTAAATCCGGTGAAAAAGGTCTTCCCGGAAGGTTCCCTGGCGCACCATCCGCTCCAGGTCGCGGTGTGTGGCCACCACCACGCGCACATCCACGGTCACCGACCGCTCGCCTCCCACCCGCTCGATCTCGCCTTCCTCGAGCACGCGCAGCAATTTCGCCTGCATGGGCAGCGGCATATCGCCAATTTCGTCCAGGAACAGCGTGCCGCCATGCGCCTGTTCGAATTTTCCGACGCGCCGGCCCGCGGCGCCGGTGAATGCGCCTTTTTCGTGGCCGAACAGCTCGGACTCGATCAACTCGGCAGGTACGGCGGCGCAGTTGAGCGTGACAAATGGGCCGGCGTGGCGCGGGCTTTTCTCATGGAGCGTGCGAGCGATCAATTCCTTTCCCGTACCGCTTTCGCCGAGGATCGTCACGCGCGTTTCGCCGGCGGCCACGCGGTCCACCTGCGCCATTACCTGCTGCATCGCCGCGCTCGCCCAGACGAGCTTGTGTCGTCCCACGCGGTCGCGGAGCTGGCGATTTTCCTGCTCCAGTCGCCGGATTCGCAGGGCATTTTCCACCGTCACCAGCAGCTTCTCAGTGGAAAGTGGTTTTTCGAGAAAATCCACCGCACCGAGCTGGGTGGCGCGCACCGCCATCTCTACCGTTGCCTGCCCGGAGATCATCACCACAGGCGTCGACAGGCCAAGGGCACGCAAGTCCTCGAGCAGAGCCAGCCCGTCCTTGCCGGGCATCACCACGTCGGAAAGGATCAGGTCGAAGGGGCGCTGATCGATCAACGCCAGGGCGCGGACCGCGCTCTCCGCGACGGTGGCCTCATAGCCGGCCAGTCGAAACGCCCGGGAGAGCGAACCCAGGGTGTTCGGATCGTCGTCGATGATCAGCAGGTGCGCCTTCGAGCTCATTCTTCTCTCTCTCCTGTGCCGGCCGCGCCCCCGCGACCCGAAGGCGCGTCTGCCGGCAGCACGATCCGGAACGTAGTGCCGAGGCTGGGAGCGCTTTCGACCGTGATTCTACCGCCATGGTCGCTGATCACCGATTGGACTACAGCCAGCCCCAGCCCAGTGCCGTGCTGCTTGGTCGTGTAGTAGGGAGTGAAGAGGCGGTCGCGTTCCTCTGGTGTGAGTCCGGTCCCGGTGTCGGAAATCACCAACTCGGCTCCGCCGTCGCGGCGGGCGGTAGCCACGGTGAGCGTACCACCCTCAGGCATCGCGTCGAGCGCGTTCAGCACGAGATTTTCCACCGCACGCCGAAGCAGATGTGGATCGGCCTGGATTTGCCCGAGCCCCGCATCGAGCGACAAGTCCGCACGGATCGGCGGGCGGCCCGGGACCTGAAACTGCGCTTCAAACAGCCTCACCACGCCACGCACCAGTTCGTTCAGATCGAGCGGCTGGCGTTCGGGTGCGGGCATTTTGGCGAAATCGCCAAAGCGGTCGAGAATCGTCCTTAGATTCGCCAGTTCGGCCAGCAGCGTGCCGGTGCTCTCGCGGAACACCTCATCGAACTGTTCGGGGCTCGAGGCGCGCGCGCGCTGCAGATTCTCCACCGTGATTTGCAGGGGAAAGAGCGGGTTTTTCAACTCGTGTGCCAGCCGGCGCGCCAGTTCGCGCCAGGCCGCCACGCGCTCTGCCTGCAGCAAGCGCTCGCGCTGGTCCACAAGCTGCGAGGTCATCCGGTTGAAGCTGCGGGCCAACTCGCCCACTTCGTCCTTTGACGCGACCTCGACCCGAGTGTCCCAGCGTCCTGCGGCCACTCGGCGCGCACCGCCGGCAAGTTCGAGCACCGGCTGCGCCACGCGCGAGGCGGCCCACCAACTGAGCAGCAGCCCGAGCAAGAGTCCGGCGGCGCCCACTGCGAGCGCTGAGAGGCGAATGTAACGAACCAGCAGCACCAGATCGCGCCGCGAATTGCCGAGCAGCAGCACGGCCAGCAGATTGCCGTTGGGTCCGCTGAGCGGCAGAGTGTAAAGGGTTTCGGCACTGGTCGGATCGGCCGTCCAGTTCACCGTGGTGGTGACCGGAGTGTCCTGTGCCAGTACGCGATTGATCAGCGGAGCCAGCAGTTCCGGGCGTTCCACGCCGCCGGAGGGGCTGAGCAGATTATCGGCAGCGAAGCTCGGGGTGGTGTTCAGGTAGAGCAGCGCGCGCATCCCCTTTGGCAGCGCGAGAGACGCGAGGAATTGGCGGTCGAGCCGCTGCCCTCCGACGATGTAGAACCTCTTGCCGCGCAGCGTGACCACACCAACGGCGGTGAGCCCCACCGCGCTGCCCGTCGGCAGTTCCCACAGGTGCAGAAACGGACTGGCGGTGGGCGCGCTAAGGGCCCAGGCTTCCTTGTAGCCGAATCTTGCCGGCCAAGAGGCCGACGAGATGATCGTGCCGTTGCCGTCCAGAAGGTCGAGGAAATCAAGTTGATGGGAAGCTGCGAGCGGCGTGGCCTGGTTTACGTAGGGCGACGCGTCGCCGCCGGGCCGGCTGAGCGCCACCACCATCCGCATCACCGATTCGGTGCCCTTGATCGCCGCGATCCGTTCGGAGACGCCTTGTCCCCGCCGCTTGAATTCCTGCTCGAACTGGGCTACCAGAGCGTTGGTGTGGTTGCGCTCGACGCGCTCGAAGGCGTTTCGCGTCGTCGTCGATACGGTCCAGGCGACGGCCACCACCGAAACGGCCACCAGCGCCGCAGAAATCAGGAACAGTTTCAGCCGCAGCCGCACCTAGTCCCGCTCCTTCCAGACCTCCGCCAAGCGCCAGCCCCCCGCCAGCGTCACGGAGGGCGGCATCCAATCCTTCACTTCCGAGCCAAGGCCGTAAATCTCCGGCAGATCGACCAGAGGGATCACCCAGTGGGTGGAAACAAGCGACTGCTCGACATCATAGAGCTTAACCGGATTGCCTCCCGCAGGCACGCTGACCAACTGCTGTAGCCCCAGTGCCGCAACGATCTGCCGCAGTGCCACCGCTGGATCGAGCGATTCAATCGGCTGTCGTATCAGCCGCACATCGGCCGAGGCCGTGGTCCCGGGGACTTGCGGCTGGAGATTGAGCCGGATACCCACCGCGCGCGCATCGACGGAAATCCGGGCGGCGAAGCTGGCCAGCAATGGATCGTTCGCGTCGTAAGCGAGCGAAAGCTGGGGCCAGCCACCGGGGGGAGCCGCGGCGGTTGCCGCCTGCGTCACCGCTGATGGCCGCGAGAAGAGAAAGGCGTATCCGCTCAGCCAGCCGGGCAGGATCGATTTCGCCACCTGTCCTTGCTTCTGGAGCAGCACGTTGCGCAGTGCCGCACGGCTAACGGTCCCGGCCAGTGCTTGCCGCAGCGCTGCGTTCTGAGCCGCCGGTTGCCCGCGTTCGAACTCCAGCGCCACCAACTCATCCGGCTTCGAAGTCCACACCTGCACGCCGTTTTCCGTGGCCCGAACCACGCGGTCGGGAGAAAGCTCGATCACGTCCGCCCGCCCGAGTTCCAGGTCGATCCACTGCTCGCGCAGCGGCCTACCCATGAGGATCTCCACACCGTTGAGGAACGGCCTTCCCCGCCAGTCACCGTTGTTGGCGGTCAAAGTAACTTGTTGGGGTGTGAATTTGGTGACGCGAAACGGACCCGTGCCGATCACCATTCCGTCCGGTCCCGTCCGCAGTATGGAATCCTCGGCGAGCGCCAATGTCAGTAGCAGGTTGGGTTCGGGCTGCGGGAGACGAATACTCACACGCATCCCGACAGCGCGCAGTTGCCAATGGGGATGGCGTGCGCTCAGAGCGACCACAACATCGCGCGCCAACAGCGGCTTGCCGTCCTGAAATTTCACTCCGCGGCGCAGGTCGAATGTCCAGATTTTGTAGCCGGCCGCTGACCGCCAGGCCGTGGCCAGCGAAGGACGTACGTGCCCGTGCCGGTCGATGCGCACCAATCGGTCTCCCACCAGGAAGAAGAGCTTCCCGGCCAACGCCCGTCCTCCGGGGCCGGACGGCAGACTGGCCGGATCGAGTGCAGCGAGACTGGCGCGCGTCTCTATGCGCAGCGTCCCGCCGTAGCGCGGGCGCGTGGCCGCCGAAGCGTGCCCGCAGGCGAGCAGACTAACGACCGCAAGAAAGAGAAATGGTGTACGCCTCATAGAGACCTGTATTCAGATCGAGCACCACGGCGTCCGCCGTGCTTCCTCCAAGCGCCGGCCAGAGCCCGGTCACCGGGCCGGGCAAATCGATCGGCTCGCCAGTTGACACGGCTTTCCCATCGACGATCTCGTAGGCCGCCAGGGAATCAACCGCGGTCCAGTCGCCCGGTCGCGTTGCCAGCACTTGCCAGCGGTTGCCGCATGCGGTCTCAATCCCGGCGATGTCGCTGCCCCAGCCGTTGATCGAGCCTTCCGTCTTGCCAGCGGCGTCATAGACGTACGTTTTGCCGTCGGTGGCCGCTGCAAGGATGACTTGCGTGGAATGGTCTTCGTCCACCACCGTGGCCGAATAGAAAGGCCGCAGCCGAATCTGTCTGACACCGCTTTCGATCGCGGCGGCGAAATAGTTGCGCGCGGGAACGAGCGTCGCCTGCCAGGCCGGCTCGCCTCCATGAAAAATCGGGAAACGGGAAGAGCCATCCTTGGCCGGACGGCACGCCAACGGCAGCCGTCCCCTGGCCGGAACGAGTGGCATGGAACAGTCTACGCCGGGCAGCGCCGCATGCAGCAGAGCAGAAGCGGAAGCCCCCGGCTCAATCCACAAGAGCCCGCGCACGTCGCGCGGCAGCGCTTCGGCATGGTGAATGTTTGCGCTTCCGTGCATCCTCCATTGGTTCCCGACCAGACGGTAAAGCACCAGACGGTCGGGCTCCAGGACCCAAAGATAGGAGGATCTCTCCCTTGACGGCTGCCAGAGCAGGAACGAGACGATCGGCGTGCGTTGCCGCCAGACGATCCGGCGCGTCAGGCTGACTACTTCGCCGCCTTGCCTGCCCAACTCGGCAACCGAACGGGGCAGCGGCTCAATAATCACGCGCCTGGTCTTGCCCCGCTGAATTTCAGCCACAAGCAACAGATTTCGCCACGTCTCCGACAGCGTGACGTCCACTTCCACGGCCGGCCGCTTGCTGCCGGCAGGCACGAACCTCGCCCCGGCCGCGTGTAGCCACCGCTGGAGCTCGCGGCGCACAGCTGCCGCCTGCGCGACGCCAGCCGAGGAGTGGTTGGTGAACTGGAGGTGCAGCGTCGGCTTCCTCCCGGTGATCGAAAGGATTTGCCGGACCAACTGTTCAGTCGCAGGCCCTTGTGCCCGTGCCGCCAGTAAGCAACAAAAACAGAGGAAAAAGACGAGGCTGGCGGTAACGTGGAGGCGGCGCATCGTCAGGAAGCGGCTGCTGGAATCGCATCATAACACACCGCTTCATCCGATCAGTCGGAAGACCATGCCTGAGGAGAGGAGGAAACCATCCGCGGTTCGGGCGGCGGTCCGGACCGCGGATGGTTGCGCCGGGGAGAAACGGCGCTAGGGACTAACAGCGGACCGCTTCAGCGGAGGGGATGCGAAGCTGCCCGTGTCGTTTGCGGCTTGGGGGGAAATCAAATTTTTTCCAAATTCGAACGCCCGGGGAAAAGCGGCCGGCGAACCCATCCGCCGATCGCACCGCGCGACCTTCGTTGTCGCAAGCTGCGGCCGATTCAGGCGCATGATTGTTCGCTCCTTTTTACTCGGCCAGAACGCGACTCCTGAGGCATGAAGAGAAGCAGCGCGGCCATCGAGAGCCTGGCCAATAACCACGCTGACGAAAAAGAAATCATCGTGGCCAGTGCAGCGCAGGTGAGTGCCGTTTTCATCCGTTCTCTGCATCTCCTCGAATGTCTCGGTTCGTGCTGACCGCCGAGTCAGCGGCCTTGTCGATCCGGCCTTGGCTCGTCGCCGCCACAAAACACGGCCGAAGCCGTGATGCCCGCTTGCGCGTGCACCTGTACAACTAGCACGAAGGTTGCCACAACCCATCGCGCTGATGAATAACGAGATAGAAGCATGCAATCGGATCCGTAGGCGTGTCCCTCAATACACACCGTCTAAGAATTGACGCGGTATCGGCCTTCGGTCGCCTTGTCTTGCCATCCCGCGCGGGTTCCGGGAAATCGATTCACGAACACGCTCCGGCAGTCAAAAACCGTGCCAGCGCATTTGCCAACGCATTTGCCGCTTGACAAAACGGCCGCGAACTCTGATCTTTAAAGCCCCTACTGAGGCGGTGTACGTCTCACAATACAGGCCATGGGTTGACAAACCTGCGAAGGGCTGCGTACCATTTTGACCGTGCGGCAAATATGGGGCGCCGTACTCCCTTCCTTGCTCCGATTCCAAGGAGAAGGATTGTCCGGGGTCCAGCCTCGGAAACTTAAGGGTTAGCGCCAGGATCGAAAAGCTCAGATGGATTCCCAGAACCCAATCGCGCCGGATCGTTCCCTCGAGGAACCGGCCTCTTCACTAGATTCGTCGGCCTCCGCAGCTCAGCCTGCGGTTGAGCCGGAGCCTGCGTCAGAAACAGAAGTGGCGCAGGTGCAGGACTCCGTGCCCACACCGGAGGCGGCGGTAGCGCCAGCCAACGAGCCAGCGCCTGCGCCACAAGCGACTGCAGAGCCTCCCGAACAGGCGGAGCCTGCCGAAGCCGCGCCAGAGGTGTGCGCAGAATCAGGTTCGGAAGCGAGCCCTGATCCTGCGGCGTCACCGGCGGTCGAAGAGTCCGCGCCCGCGGCTCCAGCCGAGGCGGAATCCTCGGCACCGGCGCCTGAGCCGGTAGCCCAGTCGGCGTCCGAACCGGCCGCTGAGCCGGCGGAAGCGCCGGTGGCGATGGAAGAGCTTCTGGAACAGTACAGCCAGGCACACCAAGCCCCCTCAGAGGGCGAGATCTTCGAAGGCCGTGTGATCGCAGTGACGGATCTCGGTGTTGTGGTCGACGTCGGCGGCAAGGCTGAGGGCTTGGTTCCCGCGCAGGAATTCGTCGCCTCTGGCAGCGTGATTCCCTTCGAGCCCGGGCAGAGCATCGAAGTGCAGTCGGTGGACCAGGAGAAAGAGGGCTATGTGGTGCTCTCTTACCTGCGTGCCCACCGTCGCCGCGTCTGGGACGACTTGGAACGCGCCTACCGCTCGCACGAAGCGGTGCAGGGCCGCGTGGTCGAGCGGATCAAAGGTGGCTTGGTAGTCGACATCGGCGTGCGGGCCTTCCTGCCCGCGTCGCATGCCGACCTGCGCCAGGTGCAGGACTTGGAATCCTGGATCGGGCAAGACGTAACTTGCCTGGTCTTGAAGATGAATCGGAAACGGGGCAACGTGGTGGTGAGCCGTCGCGCCCTGATGGAGCAGGAACTGACTGCGCAGCGGCAGCAACTGCTCGAAACGCTGCAGGAAGACACGGTCGTCGTCGGCAAGGTGAAGAGCATCACCGACTATGGCGTTTTCGTCGACCTGGGCGGCCTCGACGGACTGATTCACATCACCGACCTGGCCTGGACACGCGTGAAAAACCCGGCCGAAGCGGTGACGCTTGGCGAGGATATCGAAGTCAAGGTTCTGAAATTCGACCGCGAGAAGATGCGGGTTTCTCTCGGCCGCAAGCAGCTGCAGCCCGATCCATGGGAGCACGTTCCCGAGCAGTACCCGGTAGGAGCGCGGATGCACGGCACCGTGGTCGGCATTACCGACTATGGCGCATTCGTCGAGCTGGAGGCGGGCGTTGAGGGGCTGGTGCACGTCAGTGAAATGACGTGGTCGCGCCGCATGCGGCATCCTTCGAAGATCGTTTCGCTCGGCGACCTGGTCGAGGTGGTGGTGCTGGACCTGAAGCCGGATTCGCGGCGCATTTCGCTCGGCCTGAAGCAAACGCTCCCGGATCCGTGGGACACCGTGATGCAGAAGTATCCGGTCGGAACGGTGGTAGCGGGTCGCGTGCGCAACCTCACAGACTTCGGCGCTTTCGTCGAACTGGAAGAGGGCGTCGACGGCCTGATCCACGTGAGCGACATCAGCTGGACCGAGCGCGTGCAGAATCCCGGTGAAAAGTTCAAGAAGGGCGACATGGTTCAGGCCAAGGTGCTGAAGATCGATACCGACCAGCGCCGGATTTCGCTCGGAATCAAGCAGATGAACGACATCTGGGGCACCTGGTTCGCTTCGCACCAACTGCATGAAATCGTCCGCGGCAAAGTGGCACGGCTCACCCCCTTCGGCGCCTTCGTTGAGTTGGCCGAGGGAATCGAAGGCCTCTGCCACATCTCCGAAGTGGACGACCGCCGCAACGCCGGCAAGGACGACAAGGAGCGGCAGGCCCGCCTGGCGGCGGTTCTTGAGCCCGGCCAGGAGTACGATTTCAAAATCGTCAAGATCGATCAGGAGCAGCACCGCATCGGGCTAAGCCTGCGCGGTGCCCAGAAGCATGACGAGCGCCGAACCATTGAGGCCTATCGCTCGTCGGGATCTTCACCCAGGGCTACGATTGCCGACGCCATTCTTGCGAAGCGTGGCTCTCTCTGATTTCCAGAGCCGTCGCGCTCGGGGACGGAACCGAACATGGCTGATATGACGGTCACGAAAGCTGACTTGGTGGAAGAAGTTACCCAGGCGACGCAACTGACCCGGAATGACTCGGAAGAAGCCGTCGAAACGATCTTCGAAAACATCATTGGCGCCCTGCAGAAGGGCGAGAAGATCGAGATCCGAGGCTTCGGCAGTTTCCGTACGAGGCAACGCCGGGCCCGCGTCGGCCGCAACCCGAAAACGGGAGCTCGCGTCGAAGTACCACCCAAGCGCGTTCCCTTTTTCAAGCCCAGCCGGGAATTGAAAGAATACGTCAATAGCGGCGCTCCGGGCGCCGAGCCGGAGGCGTCTTCGTCCACTCCTCCGCCAACGCCCGCCGAGCCCGGCCCCGCTGCCTGACCGAATCCGATTCCCCGCGGAATTCAGGTGCGATGGATTATCTCTGGACCCCGTGGCGCTACCACTTCGTCTCCCAGACGGTTCGCGAAAGCGGTTGCATCTTCTGCCGGGCGGTTGAGCTCAATGACGACGTCCGGTCGTTGGTCGTTCACCGTGGCCGGAAGAACTTCATCATCCTCAATCTGTATCCCTATACCACCGGCCACTCGATGGTGGTCCCCTATGCCCATGTGGCCGATCTTGCCTCCTGCGACGACGAGACGCTGAGCGAGATGATGATGCTGGCCCGCCGGCTGCAGTTGGCGTTGGAGAGCCTGTACCATCCGCAGGGCTTTAACCTTGGGATGAACCTGGGCCACGCGGCCGGAGCCGGCGTCGCCGATCACGTCCATCTTCACGTGCTGCCGCGATGGATCGGCGACACAAATTTCATGACCACCGTCGCCGAAACGCGCCTGCAGCCCGAAGAGATTTCCGTCACCTACGACAAGCTTCATCGAGCGATCGCCGAAACAAACCGCTGATTTTCGAGCGGTAGCCGTCGTAGGATGTTCCCTTCGCGGTTTCCGCCGACGCAACGGAATCCGAACCTCTCCATCATGGAGGACGCGTTGAATCTGGAACTCACGGAAGAGCAGGTCCTGCTCCAACGAACGGTCCGCGAATTCGCCGAATCGGAAGTGAAGCCGCTGGCGGCAGAAATTGACGAATCCGGCCGCTTTCCGCAGGAAACGTTCCACAAGGCAGCCGAACTGGGGCTCACAGGCATCGCGTTTCCCGAACAGGCCGGCGGCGCCGGCTTCGACCACATCGCCTATGCGATCGCGATCGAGGAGGTTTCCCGCGTGTGCGCCTCCACGGGCGTTATCCTCTCCGTGCAGAACTCGCTCTACTGCGATCCCGTCTATCGTTACGGCACCGACGAACAGAAACAGAAATTCCTGCTGCCTTTCGCCCGCGGGGAAAAGATCGGCTGCTACGCGCTCACAGAGCCGCAAGCGGGGTCTAACGCCGCCGCCCTGACCACCCACGCCGTGCGCCGAGGCGACCACTACGTAGTCAACGGCACCAAAGCTTGGATCACCAACGGCGCCGTGGCCGATGCGGCCGTCGTGTACGTCAACACGGATCCTTCCAAGGCCGAAAAAGGCATCACCGCCCTGGTCGTCGAGAAAGGAACGCCTGGATTCCGCGTGGGTACGGAAGAAAAGAAACTCGGTGTGCACGCCTCCGCCTGCTCGGAGCTGGCGTTCACCGATTGCGAAGTTCCCGTGGCGAATCGCCTGGGCGAGGAGGGAGAAGGCTACAAGGTTGCTCTTTCCACGCTCGACGGCGGCCGGATCGGCATCGCCGCGCAGGCCGTGGGCATCGCGCAGGGCGCCTTCGAAGCGGCCCTCGACTACGCGAAGCAGCGCAAGGCCTTCGGCCATCCGATCGCGGATTTCCAGGCCATCCAGTTCATGCTGGCCGACATGGCCACCGAAATCGATGCGGCCCGCCTGCTGGTGCGGCGCGCCGCCTGGAAAGAGGATTCCGGCGGCCGCTTCACGATGGAGGCCTCGATCGCCAAGCTCTTCGCCAGCGAAATGGCCACGCGCGTCGCGCACAGGGCGATGCAGATCCACGGCGGCTACGGCTACAGCCGCGAATATCCGGTCGAGCGCGCCTACCGCGACGCACGCATCACCGAAATCTACGAAGGAACCAGCGAAATCCAACGCCTGGTCATCGCCGCCTGGGCGCTCAAGTCCTACTCGTAACGGCCGGAGGACGGCGGGATTCCGGTCGCGGTATATTGGGAAGAATGTTTCCCCTCGACCAGGCCATCGAGTTCGACCCCGCCCGCGACGACGAGTTCTTTGCCGCCATGCCGGCGCGCGCGGCCGTCTACCGCATCGAGCCTCGCGACGAGAATGCTCGTCCCTATTTGCGCTGCACCGCCGATCTGCGCCGCTCCTGCCGGCGCGTGCTGGGTCCGCCCGAGCCGCTGACGCGCCGGGAAGCACAGGGCGAGGATTCTACTGCGGCAAAGTCGGCGCCACGCCCCAAGCTGAACCTGAGAGAGATCGCGGCTCGCGTGCGCTACCGCGTCACCGGCTCCGCCTTCGAGCAGTCCCTCGTCCTCTACGAGCAGGCGAGCGAGTTGTTTCCCCGCAGCTACCGCCAGCGGATGCGCCTAGCGCCGCCGGCCCTCCTCAAAATCAACCTGGCCAGGGACTACCCGCGGTGTTACGTCGCCCAACGTTTGCTCGACGACGGCTCTTTTTATTTCGGTCCGTTTCCGAGCCGGCGTGCAGCAGAGGAATTCGCCCAGGCATTCCTCGTTTTCTTCAAAATCCGCCGCTGCCACATCAAGATCCGCCGCGATCCCGACTTCCCCGGCTGCATCTACTCGGAACTGAAGATGTGCCTGGCACCCTGTTTTGCCGGCTGCACCAAGCCGGAATACGACGCCGAGGTCGCCCGGGTCGAGGATTTTCTCGCCTCGCGCGGCCAGTCGCTCAGCGTCGATCTGGAAGCCGAGCGCGACCGGGCGGCGAGCGCCGAGGATTTCGAGCGTGCCGCGGCAATCCACAAGAAGCACGAGAAGGCCGCCTCGGTGCTCCGCCATCTGCCCGATCTTCCCCGCCGGATCGATCAATTGAACGGCATCATCCTGCAACCGGCCACCGATCGAGGCACGGTGACCGTCTTCCGCGTACAGGGCGGCGCAATCACCGAGCCGTTTCTTCTGAATTTCAGGGAGCTTTCCGCGCAGCCGAGATCGGTGGAGGCGATTCTGAAGGACCACGTGGAAAGCAACTTGCCGCAACCTCCGCCATGGCCTCCGGCAGACCATTTGGCTTTGCTGGCACGGTGGTTCTATTCGAAGCCCCGCGAGGGCGAGATGTTCTTTCCTGAAGGAGCGTCCGCCACGGCTTGGCCTTATCGCCGCATCATCCGTGGCTGCTCCCGCGTGCTCGGCCCGCAGGCTTTGCTACCGCCGGGACCCTCGACCGCCCGCTCGGCCGGCGATCCGACATAGCCCATATCTCTTGCAATGAGGCGAGCCTCTTGTAGAGCCGCACTTCAGCGTGTCAAATCTTGGAGGTTGGGCCGGCTAGCGAGCACCCGCAGGAGCAGCGTCGCCGCTGGGGCGCAATTCGACATGGCGCTCGGTCATCCAGTCGCGGACGGCCTCGCCCACGGCCTCCAGCTTTCCGGTGAAGAAGTGATCGACTCCGGGGACGACCAACAGCCGATTGGGTTCGGGCAGCATCGATACGAGTTCCCTCACCTTGCCGGAATCTCCATACTGGTCTTCCGATCCTTGGAGGAACAGTTTGGGTTTCGTGCAGCTCTTCAGAAACGCCAGGTCATTCCGGTTCACCGGCAGCCCCAGCCCGATGAGTTCGCTTACGCGGTTGTCTTCGCAGCCCACGCGAACGCCCACCATCATGCCGAAACTGAAACCGGCCAGGACGATTGGCTTTCCCGGCACCTTCTTGGCCAACCAGTCGAGCGCGGAACGCACGTCGTTCATCTCGCCGCGGCCCTCGTCGTGAATGCCCTCGCTCAGCCCCGCACCGCGGAAATTGAACCGCAGCACCGGCAGCCCCAGATCGTGCAGCGAGCGCGCCACCTGAAACACCACCTTGTTGTGCATGGTGCCGCCGAAGAGCGGATGCGGATGGCACACGAGCGCGGCCATCGGCGGTTCGTCTTCGGCCACGGTCCAGTACATGGCTTCCAGCCGCCCGGCCGGACCCTGGAGAAATAAACGGCGATGATAGACGTTTTTCATTGGCGAATCCCAAAAAGAAAAGTGGAGTGCGGCCCATCTTTTGGGCCTGCTCGTTGCCAAAAACGGCCGACGCTATTCGGTGGCCAGTTCCTGGCGCCGTGTCCGGTGAAATTCGGCGAGCGTGGCGTTTGCCGAGAGGATCGTCTCGATCTGTCCACCAATTCGCTCGAGTTCTGTACCCGGGAACGCGGCGTAAAGCTCGTCGTCTTCGACGCCCGTGTACACGCGATTGCCGATGCAGCCGGAGCTGACAACAAAACTGCCCGCCAGCGCCGCGGGCAGCACCATGCAGGTCGGACGCCCGAGCATCGGTACGCCGGCGTCGACGCCAGCGCGCAGCGCCGCTTCCTGCAGCAGCATGATCTTCCCCGGCCGTCCCGCGAACAAGACCACGTCCGGATCGACCGGCGCAAGACCCAACGGCGCGTAGATCACCACGTCCGGCGTCCCCGCCAAGCGCGGAATTGCCGGCACCTCCTCCATCCGTAGGTAGCCGATGCCGCTCATGAAAGAGAGCGTCTCGTCGAGTTCGGGCGCGCGCGATCCAGGCAACGGCATGTTGTGCGTGTAGCTGCCGATCGTGCAGTTGTAGTGGTCGCTCGGAACCGTGTAGAACGCGCGTCCCGCCGCCGCCAGGCGCCAGAAACTGCAGCCGGAAGGTTCTCTTCCGGTGAACTTGGCCACCCCCTCTGGGACGAATGCGCGGAAGGCAACCGCTACAGGGCGCCGCGCAAGCCCCAGCGCTTCGACAAACTGTCGCTCGATGCTCGGATAGTCAGGCATATTTCCTCTCTAACAAGTCCAGCGAGGGGTTGGCTCGAAACTTCTATCGTAACGGGATGTGGCGGAAAAGGACAAACCAGGAAAGGAACCGGCTCGCGCGCGGACGAAACAATCAGGAATTGGGCGCCGTGGACGCGTCGGCGGACGGAAAATCCGAGGCCGCCTCCGCTACCGTGGGGAAGAATCCGATGGCGCGGTCAATCTGAACCACTTTCAAAACCGTTTCGACCATCCCTTTCGCACCCGCCAGCCGCAGCGTTCCTCCCGATTTCCTCACCTGCGAAAAGCAGGACACGATGGCGCCGACACCCGCACTGTCGATGAGTTTGAGTGACGAGAGGTCGAGGATGATGCGCCGCTGATTCTCCTGAATGAGTTGGTCGGCACCTTGCGTCAGGCGCTGGCAGTCGACACCCATGCGCATGACACCCCCCAACCGCATGACAACGATGCCCTGCTCGATCACTTCCTTCGCCAAATCCACGATTCAAACTCCCCCCTGCCCCGGCAACAGATTGGTGCGGAAGCGAATGCGGCCAAGCTACGTCGAACCGGGCTGTCCGTCAAGTCCGAAACACCTGTCCGAAACACCTGGTCCGAAACACTTGGACCTCAGCCGCTTATTTCCGCCTCGTAAGGGAACTGGCGGATCATTCGGATGCAATCGGACAGCGCGGCCAGCACCGTATCGCCCCAGCCACAAGGAACCACCGGGGCCGTCTTCTGATTGACCGGCTTATTGGCTTCGGCAAAGAAACGCTGACGATGACTGGCCGGCGGGACGGCAAATTCCCGCACCGTGATTTGGAATTCGACGTTGCCGCCGGGCTGCTGCTTCTTCATTGAGAAGATATGGAGTTGTGCCAATTCCTCGGAAGGGTCCGCTTGCGCGTAGTGCCAGTCGGCCACCGAACATTCTCCTCGTGTGAGCTGTGCCAGGTTGAAACCCGGAAAGTCAGAGCAGTGCGATGGTACTGGGCAGCACGCAGAGAAGTCAACGCACACAAGTACGCGACCGGCTCTCGTTCTCCGCCCTCCAAGAGCCGACAGGTACACACGTCCACTTTCCTGCGCATGCGCACATGAGCAGCGCCGTGTGTATCGCCGCCGTTTGCTCCGTACCGGTCTTCCCGCTCGCCGCGGGCAGGATTATTGCACTCTAACCATCAGCGGGCCGGGTGCCTTCCAGATGACCTTCCCTTCGGGGTTGTAGAGTACGATACTCGCCTGATCGGTAGCGGGATTGACCGTGAAACGCGCAAGCACCTCTCCCCTGCGGTTCGTGAGTTCAAGGTTTCGGGTTTCGACGGTGTCGGCGCGGAGAACGGATTTCGAACTGTCCCGCGGCTTCATCGCCAGGGTCAGGGAAGAGGCAAGCACCAACCCGAGAACCACTGCGGAAAGTTTCCAGCGGCGATTCTGGGTTTCCAGTTTCCGGAGACGCTCACTGAGAGCATACAGGTCCACATCATAAACGGCCATTGGCTCCTCCTCCTGGTCTTTCACCCCGCCATGGCAACTTGGATGCCGGCCAGGCCGGCGACGTCTATCGTCGCGGCTGGGCTGAGGAGGGGTGGGCAAAGGCGCGGGGCAAAGGTGCCGCGCTTGACGCACTCACAAGCCCGCCAATAGAATTGACGTTTACTCGAATGGTTGCCTCGATTCCCGATTGAAATACCAAGCCCAGCGGCACACCCGCTGGGCTGTGGCATTCTCAGCGGCGAAAAAGCAGCGGGAAGAACCGCTTCGCCAGGTCAGGATGGTGGCGCAAGCCAATTGCTCCACAGGCGAAACCGGCGAGAGATTTTCCCACCCGAAGCCCAAGGGTTTTCGAGTCAAAAAGGAGCCAGGATGGTCGATGGAACGATTCCCGAAGCCTTGACGTTTGACGATGTACTGCTCGTGCCGCGGCGGTCCACTGTGCTGCCGGGCGACGTGAATACGCAAACGTTTCTGACGCGGGATATCGCGCTGAACATCCCGCTCACCTCGGCGGCGATGGATACGGTCACCGAGTCGCGGCTGGCGATCGCCATGGCACGCCAGGGAGGCCTCGGCTTCATCCATCGCAACCTTCCGATCGACCGTCAGGCAGAGGAAGTGGACAAGGTGAAGCGCTCGGAAAGCGGCATGATCGTCGATCCGGTGACGATTGAGCCCGAGGCGCCACTGAGCCGCGCGCTGGAAATCATGCGCAAGTACAAGATCTCCGGCCTGCCGGTCACGCGGGGTCCACGCCTGGTCGGCATTCTCACCAACCGCGACCTGCGCTTCGAGCAGGATCTCGAGCAGCCGGTCGGCGCGGTGATGACCGGTGAGAATCTGGTGACGGTACCGGTTGGCACCACGCTCGAAGAGGCAGAAAAGCTGCTGCAGACGCACCGGATCGAAAAGTTGCTCGTTGTCGACAGCGACTTCAACCTCAAGGGCCTCATTACCGTCAAGGACATCCAGAAAAAGCTCGAATTTCCCAAAGCCGCCAAGGACAGTCATGGACGGCTCCGCGTAGGCGCCGCCATTGGCGCCACCGGCGACTTCCTCGAGCGGGCTGTCGAACTGGCCAAAGCGAAAGTCGACGTGCTGGTGATCGACACGGCGCACGGCCACTCGCAGCGCGTGATCGACGCTGTTCGTGCGGTCAAGCAGCGCCTGCAGGACACGCAATTGATCGCCGGAAACGTAGCCACTGCCAACGGGGCGAAGGAATTGATCGACTTGGGGCTCGACGGCGTCAAGGTCGGCATCGGCCCAGGATCAATCTGCACCACGCGCGTGGTCACCGGCGCGGGCATGCCTCAGCTCACCGCCGTGCTGGAAACGACGCGAGCGGCGAGGGGCACGGGCGTCCCGGTGATCGCCGACGGTGGAATCAAATTTTCCGGCGACATCAGCAAAGCGTTGGCGGCCGGGGCCTCTTCGGTCATGATCGGCAGCCTCTTTGCCGGCACCGAGGAAGCGCCTGGTGAAACGATTCTCTACCAGGGCCGTACCTTCAAGGCCTACCGCGGGATGGGCTCGCTCGGCGCGATGGAGGCGGGATCGGCCGACCGTTACGGACAGACGCCCGGCGGAAAGTTCGTGCCGGAGGGCGTCGAAGGCCGAGTACCCTACAAGGGGCCGCTGGCCGCGCTGATCGAGCAGATGGTAGGCGGGCTGCGCAGCGGCATGGGCTATTGCGGCGCGAGAAGTTTGCAGGAACTGCGGGAGACAGCGAGTTTCGTCCGCGTGACGAGCGCGGGCCTGCGCGAGAGCCACGTCCACGACGTCACCATCACCCGTGAACCGCCTAACTACCAACTGGAGTAGCCAGGGAGCGGGTTCGACCAGGCCAGCGTAACCGTAAGCTCCAGTCCTTTCCCGCTCACGCTTTCCGCCAACTTCCCGGTGGATCTGAGCCTCGACTTCACTCTGAACAGCCCAGTCCAGGGCAATCTCTCCGTTACGCCGACGGTGAGCGTCACCACGGTCTCCAACTGTTCCTCGGAGAGCGGCGACCGGAAAGTGGAATTGTAGACGGCTTCAAGAAGGTCTACCACGTCGCCTTTTCCATGCTGAAACAAGAATCCCTGCCGTCCGCAGCGTGAGCGAAAGGCAGGGCGAGGAGCGCCAGGTTGTCATCCATCCCGCAAGCGTCCGCCAGTTGAAACGCTAAAGAGCTATCGGAACAGCTGAGGGAAATCGATACGCGTGACGATTTTTTCGGTGTGGAAGCTATGTGTTTTCAAATAGATAAATTTTGAAAATCGATACGCATTTGGCGGATTGTGCCAGCGTGCCGATGGGCGGAAAAGCGGGAAAAGTGTAGAAAAAGCGCACAGCCTGCGCAGGGCTATTTTACGGGGTGCGGCGGGCGCGAACAATGGCTGGGTCTACGTGGACCTTGCGAAGGCGCGGCCCAGGGCTCCTGCATTGACGCGACCTGGATGGTAGAGCGCTCGGAGGCGTACGTCATAGGGCAGGCCCAGGCAAAATCCGCTCCGGCCTCCGTTTCGTCCCACAGCCCTCGTGGAGGGGTCGAATCTCCATGATCGCTAATGAATCAGTTTCACACGGGTGTTCTCAACACCGTTTGCAACTTTTGCGGGCTGAAGCATGGGGCAAAAGTAGTGCAGTACCGCTCGACCGCGCTGAAAGGCGGAAATCTGTTGCGTCACTCATTCACCGAGCCCCCGCTGTAACTGCCGGCGGACGCAAAAAAGACGGCCGGTTGCGTTTGCATGCAACCGGCCGCCAGGAGTTCAGAAAGAGGAGTGGTTTTCCCGGCTACTCCTTCTCCTCGTTGTTCTCGGGCTCTTCGGCCTTGGCTTTTTTGCCCTTCTTTTTCTTTTCTTGCTTAACCTTGAGCTCCGAGCCGATCAGTTCCAGCACGGCGACGGCGGCATTATCGCCGTTACGCCAACCGGCGCGGACGATCCGCGTGTATCCGCCCGGCCGCTCGGCGAAACGGGGTGCGAGCTCGCCGAAGAGCTTCTTCACCGCGGCCGGCGTCATGAGGAAGGCCGCGGCCTGGCGCCGCGTGTGAAGGCTGTCGCGCTTGCCAAGCGTGATCATGCGCTCGACCAGCGGCCGAGCCGCCCGGGCGCGAGGCAGCGTGGTCTGCACGCGCTCGCGCACGATGACGTTAGTGACCAAATTGCGCAACGTTGCCCGGCGATGCGCCGGATTGCGCCCGAGTTTTGATCCGCCCTTGCGATGTCGCATGGTCCTTGGTCCTCCGCTTCCGCTTTAGGGCGCCGGCGACTCTTCCGGCGCCGGCACGACGGTCTGGCTGGGAAGCGGGGGCCAGATGATCCGGCCGGCTTCGTCGAACTTCATTCCCAGGCCCAACCCCATCTTGTTCAGAATGTCCTTGATCTCCGTGAGCGACTTGCGGCCGAAATTTTTCGTCTTCAACATTTCGGCTTCGGTCTTCTGCACAAGCTCGCGAATGGACTGGATATTCGCGTTTTTCAGGCAGTTGTAGGAGCGCACGGAAAGCTCGAGCTCTTCCACCGACCGATCGAGGTATTCGAGCCGAGGATCATAGAACGACTCACCGGTCTCCTCGGTCACCTCGGGCTGCTCCTCGAAGTTGATGAACATGTTCATGTGGTCTTTGATCAGCTTCGACGCCAGCCCGATGGAATCCTGAGGCGTGATCGCCCCGTTCGTCCACACTTCCAGCGAGAGCTTCTCGTAGTCGGTCATCTGGCCGAGCCGGGCCTGCTCCACGGTGTAGTTCACCTTTCGCACCGGCGAATGGACCGAGTCGATCGGGATGTAGCCGATCGGAAGATCCTCGTCGAAATTGCGGTCGGCGGGCACGTAGCCGCGACCGTTGCGCACGCGCATCTCGATCACCAGCTTGCCGCCTTCGCCGACGGTGGCGATGTAGATGCTCTTGTCGAGGACAGCGATATCGGCGTCCTCCTCGATCATGCCCGAGGTGACCACCCCAGGTGCCTCGGCCCGCAGAACCACCGTCTTGGTCTGATCGGTGTGCATCTTCAGCGGCACCTGCTTCAGGTTGAGAATGATGTCGGTGGCGTCCTCGACCACACCGGGAATCGGCGAAAACTCATGCAGCACGCCCTCGATGCGGACCGCGGTGATCGCCGCGCCTTCGATCGAGCTGAGCAGTACGCGGCGCAGACTGTTGCCCACGGTCGTTCCCCACCCACGCTCGAACGGCTGAGCGGTGAATTTCCCGAAGCGGTCGGTCAGGCTCTCCAACTCGGCGACCAGACGCTTCGGTTTCTGAAATCCTTTCCACATGATGGCTTATCCTCCTCCCGCCCCAGACGGGAATGAATTCGATTGTGACCGGGCTACTTCGAATACAACTCGACGATCAACTGTTCGTTGATCGGTGGCGACTGAACGTCGTCGCGCTTCGGCAGTGCGACCACCTTTGCCCGCAGGTTTTCCCGGTCAACATCGAGCCAGGGAGCAATCGCCTGGCTTTGCGAAACGTCACGCGCCTGAAGCACCATTGCGTTTTCGCGCATTTTGTCCTTGAGCACGATCTCGTCACCAACGCCGATCAAGTACGACGGCACGTTGACCTTTCGGCCGTTCACTCGGACGTGGCCGTGCGAAACCAACTGGCGCGCCTGCGCTCGCGAGCTGCCCAGACCCATGCGGTAGACGGCATTGTCGAGCCGGCGCTCGAGCATCACGATCAGGTTTTCGCCCGTCGGGCCCTTCGTCGACTCCGCCTTCTCGAAATAGTTGCGGAACTGCCGCTCCAGCAGCCCGTAGTTGCGCTTCACCTTCTGCTTTTCCCGCAACTGCTGGCCGTAGGCGGTCATTTTCGGCCGCCGTGCCTGGCCGTGCTGGCCGGGCGGAAAATTGCGGCGCTCGATGGCGCATTTTTCGGTGAAACACCGCATGCCTTTCAGGTACAGCTTCATGCCTTCCCGGCGGCAGAGACGGCAAACCGATTCGCGATGCCTTGCCAAATTCGTATCCTCCTAGAAAACCTTGCCGATTACACCCGGCGCCGCTTGGGCGGCCGACAACCGTTGTGGGGGATCGGGGTCACATCCTTGATCGAATGAATCCGCAGCCCGCCGGCCGAGAGCGCCCTCACGGCCGATTCGCGCCCGGAGCCCGGGCCTTTTACGCGAACGTCCACCGACGTCATCCCGTAATGCTCGCGGGCATTCGCCGCGGCCGAAACCGAGGCCTGCTGCGCGGCGTAGGGCGTGCCCTTGCGCGATCCCTTGAAGCCGATCGAGCCGGCCGAAGCCCAGCAAACGGCGCGGCCGTTCGGGTCAGTGATGGTGACGATCGTGTTGTTGAACGTCGCCTGAATGAAGACCAAGCCGTGCGGCACGACGCGCTTCTCGCGCTTCCGGCGAAATTCCTTCTTCCGGCGCGAGGTCTTTGCCGGAGCGGCCGGCGTCGGCATTCCGGTGCCGGGCGTTTGCGAATCCTTAGCCAAGTTTCTTCCTCCGTTTATTTCTTCAGGGTCGCTTTCTTTTTCGTTGCGACCGCCCCGCGCCGCGGACCCTTGCGGGTGCGGGCGTTGGTATGGGTTCTCTGGCCGTGCACCGGCAGACTGCGCCGGTGGCGCAGCCCGCGGTAACTCCCGATCTCGATCAGCCGGCGGATGTTCATCTGGATCTCCTTGCGGAGGTCCCCTTCCACCCGGCCTTCGGTTTCGATCTCCTGCCGCAGGCGAGTCACCTCGTCCTCGGTGAGGTCCTTGATTTTCTTGTTTGCGTCGACGCCGGCTCGCCCGGAAACCGTGCGAGCGCGTTCGTGACCGATGCCGTAAATCGCCGTCAGCCCCACCCAGAGGCGTTTGTTTGGCGGAAGATCAATGCCGGCAATACGTGCCACGTGCCCCCCTTATCCCTGGCGCTGCTTGTGCTTGGGGTTGGAACAGATCACCCGCACAACGCCGCGCCGATGAATGACTTTGCATTTGTCGCAAATTTTCTTTACCGAAGCTCGTACCTTCATTCGGTTCTCCGTGCGCCGGCCGCCGCTACTTGTACCGGTAGACGATGCGGCCCCGCGTCAAATCGTAGGGCGAAAGCTCGACGGTCACGCGATCTCCGGCCAGGATCCGGATGAAATTCTTCCGCATCTTGCCGGAGATGTGAGCCAGTACATGGTGCTTGTTGTCGAGCTCAACCCGGAACATGGCGTTGGGCAACGGCTCGATCACCGTGCCCATCACCTCAATAGCATCTTCCTTCAGACTCTCGGTCGGCTCGTGCCTCCGACTCCGCTTCCTGCCACCTTGTCTTGGTCGTCTTCTCACGTTTGCTCTGACGCCCCTACCAACTCGCGCCCTGCACCTCACGAGGCCGGGTCAGAATCCAAGGCCCATCGGAGGTGATGGCTACGGTATGTTCGAAATGCGCCGAAAAGCTTCCATCAGCGCTTACTGCCGTCCATTCGTCATCAAGAATCCGGATTGGCGGCGCACCCGAATTCACCATCGGCTCGATCGCCAGCGTCATGCCCTCGCGCAAACGGGGCCCGCGGCCGGGCTGGCCGTAGTTCGGCACTTGCAAGTCCTCGTGCATCCGGGTGCCGATGCCGTGACCCACAAGCTCGCGCACCACCGAATAGCCGTGCCGTTCCACCCAGCTTTGCACCGCATGCGAAATGTCGCTCAGCCGATTGCCGGGCCTTGCCTGATCGATCGCCCGGTCAAGCGATTCACGAGTCACGCGCAGCAGCCGCTGAAGTTCAGCCGAAATCGTGCCCACCGGCACCGTTACGGCAGCGTCACCGTAATACCCTTCCAGTTCGACGCCAAAGTCGAGAGAAAGGATATCGCCATCCTCGACACGGCGCTTGGCCGAAGGGATCCCGTGCACCACCTCTTCGTTGACCGAGGTGCACAGTACGCAGGGGTAGCCCCGGTAACCCTTGAATGCCGGCCGGCCCCCCAATTCGGCGACCCGCCGTTCGGCGTACTTCTCCAGGTCCATCGTGGAGATGCCCGGCCGAACCATCTGTTTCAGCTCGTCGAGGACCTTCCAGACGATGAGCCCAGCCCGGTGCATCTTTTCGATCTCTGCCAGTGACTTACAGTTGACCGCCACGATCCTCTTTCCGGTTCATCTCTGCCAGCACAGCACGGTTGACCTCTTCGGGCGCGCCCGAACCGTCAATTTCCAACACCTGATTCCGCCGACGGTAATACTCGATCACCGGCTGGGTGTGCTCCTCGTACGCCTCGAGCCGTTCCCGGATCACTTCCTCGCGGTCGTCATCGCGCTGTACGAGCTCACCGCCATCGCGGTCACAGCGTCCCGGCGTCTTTGGTGGGCGATCATAGATATTGTATATCTCACCGCCAACTTTGCACACCCGGCGGCCCGTCAGCCGCCGTACAATCAACGCCGGATCCACGAAAATGTGAACCACCACCGGATCCCCAGCGCCGGTCCGGTCGAGAATTTCATCGAGAGCCTCGGCCTGGGCTACCGTGCGCGGAAAGCCATCCAGAATGAACCCCCTAGCGCAATCGGGCTCCGAAACCCGGTGCTCCACCATTGCAACCACAGCATCGTCCGGAACCAGGTCCCCGTGGTCCATGATCGCCTTCACCCGCCGGCCCAGTTCCGTTCCGCGCTCGATGTTCTCGCGGAACATATCTCCGGTCGAGAGGTGGGGAACTCCGTAGCGTTCCGCTATCTTTTTCGCTTGCGTTCCCTTGCCCGCCCCCGGCGGCCCCATCAGAATTACCGCCAGTCGCGACCCTTTGTGCGCTAAGCCTTCATCTTTCACTTTAGTATCGCCGGCTACGGAGTCGGCCGCGACGCACAAACCCTTCGTAATTCCTCATCACAAGCTGAGCTTCGAGCTGCTGCACCGTATCCATCGCCACACCAACGACGATCAGAAGCGATACGCCGCCGAAATAGAAAGTGATTCCCAGACCGTTCAGCAGCCAGTTCGGCGCGTTTGCGTCGAACCAACCCCCGCCCATCCAAAGCGGCAAATGCTGCAGATGGATTCCGGCAATCATCCATTCCGGCAACAAGCAGACGAGCACCAAATACCAACCGGCGACAAACGTCAGGTATGTCAGAATTCGACTGATGTATTCCGACGTATGCCGGCCCGGCCGGATGCCTGGGATGAACCCGCCATACTTCTTCATGTTGTCGGCCAACTCGGTTGGATTGAACACAATTCCGACATAGAAGTACGAGAAGAAGATAAGCAGAATGACGAAGATCAGCGTATATAGAGGCTCACCCCAAGTGAGCTGTCGGCTCACCGAATCAATGAACTTCGACTTGTGCTGGAAGAACATCGCGATCGTTTGGGGGAAGGTAAGCAGCGAGCTGGCGAAAATCGGAGGAATCACGCCAGCCGAGTTCACCCGAAGCGGCAGGTAGGTCATTTCGGCGCCCATTACGCGGCGCCCAACCACCCGCTTCGCATACTGAACCGGGATGCGCCGCTGGCCGCTCTCGACGAAGACGACGAAGGCTATCACCGACGCGAACAGGGCGAGCAGCAAGACTATCACAACCGGCGTCATTGGTCCCCAAGCCGTGTTCACCATCTTGCTCCACAGATCCGCAAGTCCGCTCGGCAAACCGACGATGATCGACGCGAAGATGATCAGGGACATGCCGTTCCCGATACCACGCTCGCTGATCTGCTCGCCCAGCCACATGATGAAGACCGAGCCGGCCGTCAGCGTCAGGATGGTGAACAGCGTGAACCGGGCGCCGGGGTGGTAAACGAACGACATACCGCCGGGACCGCTCTCCCGCTGCAGCGTGATCGCGATGGTGAACGACTGGAAAATGCTAAGGAGGACCGTCAAATAGCGAGTGTACTGAGTGATCTTGCGCCGGCCCAGCTCCCCTTCCTTCTGCAGCTTCTCGAGGTAGGGCCAGACGACCACCATGATCTCGAGGATGATGGCGGCCGTGATGTAGGGCATGATGCCCAGCGCGAAGATCGTCATCCGGCTCAGGTTGCCGCCGCTAAACAGGTTAATCAGACCAAACACCGAGCCGCGGCTTTCCTGGAAGAACTGCTGAAGCAGAGCGGTATTGATTCCAGGGGTATAGATGTAGGAGCCGATCCGATAGACCGTCAGCATACCCAGCGTGAACAAAACGCGGTTGCGCAGGTCCGGCGTCCGGACGATGTTGCGAATCGCTTCGAGAAGCTTCCTCATCCGATCAGTTCCGCGGTTCCTCCGGCGGCGGAGATCTTCTCGCGCGCCGAGCGGCTGAAGGCATGGGCGCGCACGGTCAGCGCGGCCTGCACATCGCCCTCACCCAGGATTTTCACCGGCAGCGAGCGGTCGCGCACCAAGCCGCGCTCGCGCAGCAGCTCGGGCGTGACGGTTTCTCCGGCAGCGAAGCCGCCGAGCGACCCGACGTTCACTACCGCGAAGTCCTTGCCAAAAATGTTGGTGAATCCCCGCTTCGGCAGGCGGCGATGCAGCGGCATCTGGCCGCCCTCGAAACCGCGCCGCAGCCGGTAGCCGCTGCGCGACTTCCCGCCTTTGTTGCCCTTGCCTGAGGTTTTGCCGAGTTTCGAGCCCATGCCGCGGCCCACGCGCACCTTGCGGTGACGCGAGCCAGCCGGCGGCCGGAGATTCGAAAGATTGGGAGCCGTTGTCTCGTTCGCGCTCACTGTTCCGCTCCGGTCGTGGTCACTTCCACCAGGTGACGCACCTTGTTGATCATCCCGCGGATCGCGGGCGTGTCGGGCCGCTCCACCACCTCGTGCAACCGGTGGAGACCGAGCCCGCGAATCGTCTGCCGTACCCGCACGGGATAGCCGATGACGCTACGTACCCAGCGAATACGAAGGGTTGCCGCCGCGGGTTTCGATTTGCTCTGTTTCGCCATATTCGTTGCCGTCCGCGTCTAGGCCGACGCCGCTTGCGGATGCTTGCCCCGCAACTCCGCCACCTCGGTGGCGTTGCGCAACCGCAGCAGCGCGTCGAAGGTCGCCTTGATTACGTTGTGGGGGTTCGACGCACCGAACGATTTCGTCAGCACGTTGCCGATACCCGCCACTTCCATCGCCGCGCGCACCGCGCCGCCGGCGATCACGCCGGTGCCTTCCGGCGCCGGCTTCAGGAGCACTCGCGCCGACCCGAACTGGCCGACCACCATGTAAGGAACCGTCGACCCCTTCAGGTTCACCCGGATCATGTTTTTCTTGGCCTGCTCGATCGCCTTGCGAATCGCCATCGGCACTTCGCGCGCCTTGCCCATGCCGAATCCGGCATGGCCCGACTGATCTCCGACGACGACCAGGGCGGAAAAACTAAGGTTCTTGCCACCCTTGACGACTTTCGTCACGCGGTTGATCGCCACCACTTGGTCTTTCAGAGTCGCCGCATTGAATTCGACTGGGCGACGAACCGACAGCGCTTGTTTCAGCACATTTTTCGACATAGGTTAAAACTCGAGTCCGGCTTCGCGCGCGGCTTCGGCCAAGGCTTTCACCCGGCCGTGATACTTGTACCCCCCGCGGTCGAACACCACTTTGGTCTGGCCGGCGGCCCGGGCGCGTTCACCGATCAGCTTGCCGACCAGTTTCGCGGCGGCAATGTTCCCGCCGGTCTTCATTTGCTTCTGGAACTCCGGATCGATCGTGCTGGCCGAGGCGAGCGTACGCCCGGCCTGATCGTCGATCACCTGCGCGTAAATCTGGCGCAGCGAGCGGAAAACCGCCAGCCGCGGCCGTTCGGGCGTGCCGCTGACGCGGCGCCTCACCCGCCGGTGCAGTTGTCGGCGGTGACCGCCGCGCGTGAGCTTGCGAATCGGTACGACAGCCACGGTATCTCCCTTCCTTCTCTTTCCCTTACGCCCCAGCCTTGATGCCGGCCTTGCCTGCCTTCTTCTTCAGCCGCTTACCGGAAATCTGGACGCCCTTCTGTTTGTAAGGATCCGGCGAACGCAGCCGGCTCATATTGGCCGCTACCTGGCCCACTTGAGCCTTGTCGGCCCCGCTGATGGTCAGCGTCTGGCGCTCCACCTTCGCGTCAATCCCGACTGGGAGCGGAAACTCCACCGGATGCGAATAGCCGAGGTTGAAAATCACCGTGCGCCCTTTCACTTCGGCACGGTAGCCAACACCGACGATCGTCAGGTCCTTCTTGAATCCCTCGTTCACGCCGCGAACCGCGTTCGCCACCAGTGCTCGCGCCAGTCCGTGGAACGCGCGCCACTGGTCGTTTTCCCGCAGCGCGAGCAGTTCCTCGCCCTGGCGCTCGAACCGGATGCCGCGCGGGATGGCCACCTCGAGCTTGCCCTTGGGGCCTTCCACTCGCACCGCCGCGGTCGAAATGTCCACCTTCACCTTCGCAGGAACCGGAATGGGTTTGTTGCCGATGCGCGACACGTTACCAGACCTCGCAGAGGATTTCGCCGCCGACGCCCGCCCGGCGCGCCGCATGGCCGGTCATCACGCCCTGGGGCGTGCTGAGAATGTTGACGCCCGTGCCGCCCATCACCGGCCGAATCTCGCTCTTGCCGACGTAGACCCGCCGGCCGGGCCGAGAGATGCGCTGCAGATCAGTGATCACGTTCCGCCGGCCCGACGTATATTTCAGAAACACCCGCAGCGTCTTCTTTGCCTTAGTCTCTTCGATCACCTTGAAGGTGGAGATGTAGCCTTCCTCCTTCAGAATCCGGGCGATTTCCGCCTTGAGCCGTGAAGCCGGCATCTCCACCCGCGGCTGGCGGCCGCGCGCGGCGTTCCGGATCCGGGTGAGCATGTCGCTAATGGGATCGACCATCATTGTCGTCTTCCTACCAACTGGCCTTGATCACGCCAGGAATCTCGCCGCGCAACGCCCGCGAGCGGAAACAGATGCGGCACATCTGGAACTTCCGCAGATAACCCCGCGGACGTCCGCAGATCCGGCAGCGGTTGCGCACGCGAATCTTGTACTTCGGCTTCTTCACCATCTTGGCGAACTGACAGGTCCGCGCCACGTCTCTCTCCTTTAGCCCCGCAGGGGCAGACCGAGCAGCCGGAGCAGCTCGCGCCCCTCCTCGTCGCTGCCGGCGGTAGTGGTGAAGCAGACGTTAAGTCCCTTCACCCTGTCCACCCGGGTGTAATCGATTTCCGGGAACACGAGCTGATCGCGCAGCCCCACGGTGTAATTGCCACGGCCGTCGAACGCGTTGGCCGGCAGGCCGCGGAAGTCGCGCACCCGGGGCAGCACCACGCTCGATAGCCGGTCGAAAAATTCGTACATCCTCTCGCCGCGCAGGGTCACCATCGTTCCAATCGGCATCCCTTTCCGCACCTTGAAGTTCGCGATCGACTTTTTAGCCCGCGTGATCACCGGCTTCTGCCCGGTGATCTGCCCGAGCTCCTGTGCGGCTACGTCGAGCAATTTGATGTTCTGGCTGGCTTCGCCCAGCCCGATGTTCAGGGTGATCCGCACCAGGCGCGGCACGGCCATCCGGTTCTTGTATCCGAAGCGCTTCATCAGCGCCGGAACGGCTTCCTTCACGTAACGTTCATGCAAGCGACTCGGCATGGCTCACTGATCCAGGTTGGCGCCGCAGCGGCGGCACTTTCTTGCCCGCGTGCCGTCGGCCAGCACGTTGCGTCCGATCCGGGTGTGCTTGCCGCAGCTGGGGCAGATAATCATCACGTTGGAAATATGAATCGGCGACTCCTTCTCCAGGATGCCGCCGCGTACGTTCTTCGACGGGTTCGCCCGGGTGTGGCGCTTGATGATGCCCACGCGCTCGACGGTTACCCGCCCGCTCTCGATTGCCAGCACCTTTCCGGTCTTCCCTTTGTCGCGCCCGGCGACCACCTGGACGGTGTCGCCGCGACGCAGTCTCGTTGTTGTCGCCACGGCTACCACACCTCCGGCGCGAGCGAAATAATCTTGGTGAACTTCTTCTCGCGCAGTTCGCGCGCCACGGGCCCGAACACGCGTGTGCCCACCGGCTCGCCGTTCTCGTTGATCAGCACGGCCGCGTTGTCGTCGAAACGGATGTAGGTCCCGTCGCGCCGCCGGTGCTCTTTCCGGGTGCGAACCACTACCGCCCGCACCACCTTGCCCTTCTTGATGGCGCTGTCCGGCGCTGCTTCCTTGACTGCGGCCGTAATAATGTCGCCCAGTCCCGCTTGCAACCCCGAACCCGAGCCCAACGGCAAGATGCAGGTGATGCGGCGCGCGCCGGAGTTATCGGCGACCGTCAGCCATGTACGCATCTGGATCATGGCAGGTTACTCCCCTCGCCAGCCGCGCGCCCGCGCCAGCACTTCGACGAGCCGCCACCGTTTCAGCCGCGAAAGCGGCCGGGTCGCTTCGATCCGAACGGTGTCGCCCGGGTGCGCCTGCTGCTGTTCATCGTGGGCGTAGTACTTCTTGGCCTGGCGAACCACCCGTCGGTACAGGCGGTGCTGCACCGCGCGGTTCACGCGAACCACGATCGTTTTCTGCATCTTCGCGCTGATGACCACTCCGGTCACCGACTGCCGGTGCCGCTTGGCCGTGCGGGCCGCCGGCGTTTCCTTCGTTTCAGCTTCCATGGGTTTCCTTCTTGGCCGCTCGTTCCAGCTCGCCGAGCAGCGTATTGACGCGCGCCAGATCGCGCCGGGCCTCGCGGTAACGTTTCAGGCCCTCCAACTGCCCCGCCGCGATCTGGAAACGCAGGCGAAACAATTCCTCCGAAAGTTCGGCCCTTTGGACGTCGAGCTCCTTGGCTCCCATCTCCCGAAATTTCTCGCTCGGTATCGGCATCAAACGCCTCCGCCGCGCGTGATGAAGAGCGTCGGAATCGGCATTTTCCGCGCCGCCAGATTCAACGCAGCACGCGCCGTCTGCTGGTCGACACCGGCCATCTCGAACAAGATCCGCCCCGGCTTGACCACCGCGACCCAGCGCTCCACCGAGCCCTTACCCTTGCCCTGGCGAGTTTCCGCCGGCTTCTTCGTGAAGGGCTTGTCGGGAAACACCCGGATCCACAGCTTGCCCGACCGCTTCATGTACCGCGTGATCGCCACGCGCGAGGCTTCAATTTGCCGGTCGGTGATCCAGGCGTTTTCGAGCGCCTTGAGTCCGTATTCGCCGAACGCCAGCGTCGACCCCCGCCACGCCTTGCCAGTGCGGCGGCCTCGCTGCTGCTTCCGGTACTTCACCTTTTTCGGCATTAACATGGCCGTATCCTCTTCGCTCCCGCTAGACCGTCGGGGCTTCCAGCTGTAGCCCGTCGGGCCGGTTCTCGCCGCGATAGACCCAGCATTTGACGCCGATCACGCCATAGGTCGTGTATGCCTGGGCAAAACCAAAATCGATATCGGCGCTCAGATTCTGGAGCGGCAGCCGCCCTTGCAAATACCATTCCTTGCGCGCGATTTCCGCACCGTTCAGCCGGCCGGCGACGCGCACCTTGATACCCTTGCAGCCGAACCGCAGCGCCGAATCCACCGATTTCCGCATGGCGCGGCGGAAGGCAACACGCTTTTCCAGTTGCAGGGCGATCGATTCCGCCACCAGCTGCGCATCGAGTTCGGGCCGGTGTACTTCCTGAATGTCGATGTGGACTTCGCGCTTGGTGCGCTGCTGCACCTCGTTCTTCAGCTTATCGATCTCGGAACCCTTGCGCCCGATGATGATGCCCGGCCGTGCGGTGTAGATCCGGATCACCAGCTTGTTGGCAGCGCGCTCGATGTCGATCGCGCTGACGCCGGCCGAAGCCAGCCGCTTCTTCAGCCGGTCGCGCAACTGAATATCTTCGTGCAGCAGGTCGGCGTACTCGCGGCGCGCGAACCAGCGCGAGCGCCACGTCTTGTTGTAGCCGAGCCGGAAACCGTAGGGATGGGTCTTTTGTCCCATAAAGTTACTCCGCCTTCTTCTGGCGCTTCTTCAATTTCTTCTCCACTTTCTTCTTTCTCTCCACTTTCACCTGTTGCTGCTTGCGTGCGGTTTCCAGGGCCTTCCGCATACGGCCGCGCGTGGTGGTGGGCGTTTCGGCCCGCTCCGCGGCAGAACCGGCATGCTCGGCAACCGCGACAACAATGTGGCTGGTGCGGTGCACATAGCCGTGCGCCCGGCCGAACGGCGCCCCACGGAACCGCTTCAGCACCGGGCCGGGATCCACCGCGCAACGGCTCACGTAGAGCCGGTCGACATCGAGCGGTGAGCCGGCGTCCTCGGCCTTGCGCTGCGCATTGGCGATCGCGCTACGCAGCACCTTCTCGATGTCGCGCGCGGCACGCTTGCGGGCCGTCCCGAGCACCGTCAACGCCCGCTCGGCACCTTCACCGCGAATCAGATCGATCACCAGCCGCGCCTTCTGAGGCGAAATGCGCACGTAGCGGGCGATGGCCACGCCTTCGAGCGGCTGGGCGACGGGCAAGGGCTCGGTTGCCATGGCTTACCCCCGTCCTCCCGCCGGCGCCGCGCCACCAGCCGGCTTTACTGCCGCGGCCGGAGCCGCCGGCGCCGCAACCGTCGCCGCCCGCTCCATGCCCGCGTGCACCGCGTGGCCGCGGAAACTCCGGCTGGGCGCAAATTCGCCAAGCTTGTGTCCCACCATCTGCTCGCTGACGTAGATGGGAATGAATTTTCTCCCATTGTGCACAGCGATCGTGTGCCCGATCATCTCCGGCACGATCGTCGAACGCCGCGACCAGGTCTTCACCACTTTTTTCTCGTTGCTCGCATTGAGCGCTTCCACCTTCTTCATCAGCGGCTCGTCGACGAACGGTCCTTTTTTCAATGAGCGTGGCATTGCCGGCCCCTTACTCGAACACCCGATGCAGCTTCGACCACTGCGGCCGCCGCACCCGGAGGAATCCGCGCACCGGACCGGGAACCCGGTGGGAGCGCGGGCAAAACGGACAGACGAAGCGCGTGTGGGGAGCGCTCGGAACCTTCTCGGTCAGCACCGCCCAACCCGGCTTACAAACGCGATAGAGCACCGTCGGCGGACCCGTCTGCACCTTCGCCGGACGCACCGGCCGGGTCTTCGCAGGAGGCCCCGCGGGAGCAGCACGTCGCGTCGCCGCAGCCGAGCGGGGCGCTGCGACCGGACGCCGCGCCACAGTCCGCCGTGAACGGCTTCGCGAACCGTGCGCCTTACCGGCGCCCCTACCCCGTTTCGTCTCTCTTCCTGCCAAAGTCATCTACGTTTCCCGTGTCCGGCGCACTCAGGGCTTGCGCCGCTGCACGATGTACTTTTCGTTTTTCGACCGCCGGCGCGTCTTGGCGCCAAGTGTCGGCTTGCCCCAAGGCGTCTGCGGATGGTTCCCCTTGACGCGGCCTTCGCCGCCGCCGTGCGGGTGGTCAACCGGATTCATTACCACGCCGCGCACCGTCGGCCGGATTCCCAGCCAGCGCGACCGCCCCGCCTTGCCGAGAGTCACGTTCTCATGGTCGACATTGCCGACCTGGCCGATCGTCGCCGTGCAGTCCACCCGCATCCGGCGCACTTCGCCGGACGGAAGCTTCACCAGCGCGAAATCGCCTTCCTTGCTGAGCAGTTGCGCCGCCGCGCCGGCCGCACGCACCATCTGCCCGCCACGCCCGGGATACAGCTCCAGGTTGTGCACCATCGTGCCGGGCGGAATATTCCGCAGCGGCAGACAGTTGCCCGGCAAAATATCTGCTTCCGGCCCGGCCAGCACCGTCATGCCCACTTCCAAGCCCAGTGGCCGCAAGATGTAGCGCTTGTCGCCGTCGGCATAGTGCAACAGCGCCACCAGCGCCGAGCGGTTCGGATCGTATTCGACCGCCGCCACGCGCGCCGGCACGCCGGTCTTGTCGCGGCGAAAATCGATCCGGCGATACATCCGCTTGTGGCCGCCGCCGCGGTGCCACGAACTCACTTCGCCGTGGTTGTTCCGCCCGCCGGAGCGGTTCAGCGGCTCGACCAGATTCTTCTCCGGCCGGTCCTTGGTGATCTCGTTCTTGTCCAGCACCGTCAGGAACCGGCGCGAAGTCGTATACGGTTTGAAGCTCTTCAGGGGCATCGTTCAGCCCTCCGCCCGCTCGAGTTCGACCGCGGGCTTACAGGTTCTCTGCATACTCGATCATCTTCTCGCCCGGCGCCAGGCGGACGTAGGCTTTTTTCCAATCGGCGCGATAACCGCCGCGCACCCCGCGCCGGCGGAACTTGCCATGAAACGTCGCGGTGCGAACCGCGGCAACCTTCACCTTGAAAATCTTCTGCACCGCTTCCTTGATCTGCGTCTTGGTGGCTCGCGGCGCCACTTCGAAGACCACCGTGTGCAGGTTCTCTTTGGCCGTCAGCCCCTTCTCGGTAATGATGGGCCGGCGAATGACCTGAAAGGCGCTCGTCCTCATTGTTCGCCTCCGCTAACCTCGGGCTTTCCGCCAAGCGAAGCGCTCAAGCGCAGCGCCGCTTCCTTCGACAGCACCAACCGATCGTGACCCAGCACCTCGTAGGCTCCCAGTTCGGTCGACCGCACCAACTGAACACCTTCCAGATTGCGGCTGGCCAGCTCGAGATTGGAGTTTTCGCCCTCGCTTACCAGCAGCGCGGTGGGCCGCGTCTCGTCGAGCCGGTTGAGGATGCTCCGCAACGCCTTGCTCTTATGCGATTCGAGCGTCCACCCCTCCACCACCGTCAATCGCCCTTCGGCAAGCTTCGAAGAAAGGGCCGAGCAGAGCGCGCCCTTTACCATTTTCCGCGGCAGCCGATAAGCGTAGCTGCGCGGCTGCGGACCATGCACCGTTCCGCCATGACGCCAGAGGGGCGAGCGGACCGAACCCATGCGCGCGCGCCCAGTGCCTTTTTGCCGCCAGAGCTTGCGCCCTGCACCACTCACCTCGCCGCGGGTTTTCACCTTGTGCGTGCCGGCGCGACGCCCGGCCAACTGCCAGCGCACCGCCGCGTGCAGCAGGTGCGTGTTTACATCGGCACCGAACACCGCTTCGGCCAGTTCCACCTGACCCACCGGCTTTCCTTCCAAATTGACCACGTTGACGACCGGCATTTCGCCCTCTTACTTCCTCTTCTTCGCCTTGTTCACCTTGCGAACGATGACGTAGCTGCCCATCGGGCCCGGAACCGCGCCACGAACCAGCAGCAAATTCTCTTCGGCGTCGATCTTCACCACACGCAGATTCCGCACCGTCACCCGGTCGTGGCCGAGATGGCCGGGGAAATGCTGCCCGGGCCACACCCGCGAGGGGAAGGAGCTGGCGCCGATACCGCCCGGCGCACGGTGGAACATCGAGCCGTGGGTCTTGTCGCCGCCGCGATAGTGCCAGCGTTTCACGCCACCCGCAAACCCGCGACCCTTACTGACCCCGACGACGTCCACTCGTTCGCCTGACGCGAAGCCGTCCACCAGGACGCGATCGCCGGGCTTGGTCTCCTCACCCGATTCCTCAAGCGGAAGCTCGCGCAGAAAGCGCATCGGCGGCACGCCGGCCTTGTCCAGATGGCCCCGTTGGGCCTTGGTCAGGCGCTGGGGCTTGACGAACTCCACCAGTCCCAGCTGCGCCGCGTCGTAGCCGTCGCGGTCGTGCGTGCGCCGCTGAACCACCACGCAAGGGCCAGCCTGAATCGCCGTGCAAGGAACCACCGTCCCGTCCTCGGCGAACACCTGCGTCATGCCGAGCTTGATTCCCAAAATCCCGTTCACGGCCATCGGATTCGCCTATTTCGCCTCATGTTCCGGGCCGAACGCCTTGATTTCGACGTCCACCCCGGGTGGCAGATCAAGTTTCATTAGCGCATCGACGGTATCCGGCGTCGGCTCGAGGATATCGATCAACCGCTTGTGGGTACGGATTTCGAACTGCTCGCGCGACTTCTTGTCGACGTGCGGCGAGCGGAGCACCGTCCAGCGGTTGACCGCGGTCGGCAGCGGGATCGGCCCGGCCACGTTGGCGCCGGTGCGCCGGGCCGTATCGACAATCTCCCGAGCCGACTGGTCGAGCACTCGATAGTCGTACGCTTTCAACCGGATGCGAATTTTGTCTCCAGTGGGCATCGGACTATTCGATCACTTCGGTAACCGCGCCCGCGCCGACGGTGTGTCCGCCTTCGCGAATGGCGAAGCGAAGTCCCTTGTCCATCGCCACCGGCTGGATCAACTCGACCTCCATCTGCGTATTGTCACCGGGCATCACCATCTCGACGCCCTGGGGCAGCTTGACGCTACCAGTGACGTCGGTGGTGCGCAGATAGAACTGCGGCCGGTAACCGCTGAAGAACGGCGTATGGCGGCCGCCCTCTTCCTTTTTCAGCACGTAGACCTCGGCTTTGAACTTCCTGTGCGGTGTAATCGATCCGGGCTTGCAGATGACCTGCCCGCGCTCGACCTCCTCCTTTTCAATGCCGCGCAACAACAGTCCAACGTTGTCGCCGGCCATGCCTTCGTCGAGCAGCTTGCGGAACATTTCCACGCCGGTCACCACCGTCTTGCGGGTATCGCGGAAACCGACGATTTCCACTTCCTCACCTACGCGCACGCGGCCCCGCTCCACTCGGCCGGTCACCACGGTACCGCGGCCGGTGATCGAGAAGATGTCTTCGATCGGCATGAGGAACGGACGGTCAACGTCGCGCTCGGGCTTGGGGATGTAATTGTCGGTGGCTTCCATCAGATCGAGGACCTTCTTTTCCCACTGCTCTTCGCCGTTCAAAGCGCCCAGCGCCGAGCCGCGAATCACCGGCACTTCGTCGCCCGGAAAGCCGTAGCTCTTCAGCAGTTCCCGAACCTCCAGCTCGACCAGCTCGAGCAGTTCGGGGTCCTCGACCGCGTCACACTTATTCAGGAATACCACGATGTAGGGCACGCCCACCTGCCGGGCGAGCAGGATGTGCTCGCGTGTCTGGGGCATCGGCCCGTCGGTCGCCGCCACCACCAGGATGGCGCCGTCCATCTGCGCCGCGCCGGTGATCATGTTCTTGATGTAGTCGGCGTGGCCCGGGCAATCGATGTGGGCGTAATGGCGGTTTTGCGTCTCGTATTCGACGTGTGCCACGTTGATCGTAATGCCGCGCGCCTTCTCTTCCGGCGCGTTATCGATCGTGTCGAACGCCTTGTACTCAACCAGGCTGTTGTACTTCGAAAGCACTTTCGTAATGGCGCTGGTGAGCGTCGTTTTCCCGTGGTCGATATGTCCGATGGTGCCGATGTTCACGTGCGGTTTCGACCGCTCGAATTTCGCCTTTGCCATGGCTGTCTCTGCTCCTCAAAAGTCCACAATCAACTCAGGCCCAATTTACTGCCTCGATTCGGTCCTGACCTACCTGGCGGCCCGGCCGGTTGCGCGAGCGATGATTTCCTCCGCCACCTGCGCCGGAACCTCCTCATAATGCGAAAAGTGCATACTGAAGCTGCCGCGTCCCTGCGTCCGGCTACGCAACTCGGTCGCGTAACCGAACATTTCCGCCAGTGGCACCTGGGCGCGAATGATCTGGCTGCCGGCGCGACTCTCCATCCCCTGGATGTGCCCGCGCCGCGAGCTCAAATCGCCCATCACGTCGCCCATGTATTCCTCAGGCACCACCACTTCCACTCGCATCACCGGCTCGAGCAGTCGCGGATCGGCTTTCTGGCAGCCCGCGCGGAAACCCATCGAACCGGCGATCTTAAATGCCATCTCGGAGCTGTCGACCTCGTGGTAGCTCCCGTCGGTCAGCACTACGGCGATGTCCACCATCTCGTAGCCGGCCACCACGCCGGTTTCCATGGCCTCGGCCACACCCGCCTGGATCGGCCCGATAAACTCCTGGGGAATCGCGCCGCCGATGATGCTGTTGATGAACAGCAGCCGCCGCTCCTTGTCGAACGACCACTTCGCCCGGGCAGCGGAAATCTGCTTCACCCAAGCCTCGAGCTGGTCGGTCGAGATCTCGTGCATGTCCTCATGGCCGGCCGTGGGCAACGGATGCACTTCCATCTTCACGTGGCCGTACTGGCCGCGACCGCCTGTCTGCCGCACGTACCTGCCTTCGCTCGCCGCCGAGCGCCGGATCGTCTCCCGGTAGGCCACCTGGGGCCGGCCGACGCTGGCGACCACGTTGAACTCGCGGAGCATGCGGTCGACGATGATCTCCAGATGCAGTTCGCCCATGCCGCTGATCAGCGTCTGCCCGGTGTCGGGATCGATATGCACGCGGAAGGTCGGATCTTCCTGTGCCAGCTTGTTCAGCGCCACGCCCAGCTTGTCCTGATCGGCCTTGGTCTTCGGCTCGATGGCCACCGAAATGACCGGCGTCGGGAACTCGATTGCCTCGAGCACAACCGGCTGTTTTTCGTCGCACAGAGTGTCGCCGGTCGTCGTGCCCTTCAGGCCGACCACCGCGGCGATATCGCCGGCATAGAGCGTATCGAGCTCTTCGCGCTTGTTCGCGTGCATCTGCAGCAGGCGCCCGGCGCGCTCGCGAGTGTCCTTGGTTGAATTGAAAATCGTCGAGCCCGCGTGCAATTCACCCGAATAAACCCGCACGTAGGTCAGGCTGCCGACGTAGGGATCCGACTGGATCTTGAACGCCAGGGCCGCGAACGGCTGGTCGTCGGCGGCGCGCAGCAGCACCGGCTCCTCGGTGTCGGGCAGGATACCTTCGACCGGAGGAACGTCGGCCGGAGAAGGCAAGAAGTCCACAATCGCGTCGAGCAGCGGCTGCAAGCCCTTGTTCTTGAGCGAGGAACCTACCAGCACCGGCACCAGCTTCAGCGCCAGAGTCGAGCGGCGAATCGAGGCTCGCAACTCTTCCGGCGTCAGCGAATGCTGTTCGATGTACTTCTCCAGCACCGCGTCGTCGTGCTCGGCAATATAGCTCACCATCTTCTCGCGGTGCTCGACGTAGAAATTCCGGTCAATCGCCGAAGCCTTCAGCCCGCGCGCAATGTCGGGCCGCGTGGCGAGGAACTTTTCATCCCACAGCTTGTCCAGCTCGATGTATTCGTATTTGGCACCGAGCGTCTCTTCCAGCCAGACGATCGCCCGTTCCTCAATGAAATCAATCACACCGACGAAACTGTCTTCCTTGCCGATCGGATATTGCACCGGCACCGGATGGGCCTGCAGGCGAGTGCGCATCGTTAGCACCGCATGATCGAAATCGGCTCCGAGCCGGTCCATCTTGTTCACGAACGCGATCCGCGGAACGCGGTACTTGTCCGCCTGGCGCCAGACCGTCTCGGTCTGCGGCTGCACGCCGGCCACCGCGTCGAAGATCGCCACCGCTCCGTCGAGCACACGGAGCGACCGCTCCACCTCGACGGTGAAATCCACGTGGCCGGGAGTGTCGATGATGTTGATCCGCACCTTCTTGCCCAGCCGCTCCCAGAACGCCGTCGTTGCCGCGGCAGTAATCGTGATTCCCCGCTCGCGCTCCTGCTCCATCCAGTCCATCACGGCGGTACCTTCGTCAACCTCGCCGATCTTGTAGGTAATGCCCGAGTAATAAAGGATCCGCTCGGTCGACGTGGTCTTTCCGGCGTCGATATGCGCCATGATCCCGATGTTGCGCGTCAATTCAATGGGTACTTGCCGTGACACAGTTTCTCCAGATTCCCTTACCAGCGATAATGCGCGAAAGCCTTGTTGGCTTCCGCCATGCGGTGAACGTCTTCCCGCTTCTTGATAGCGCCGCCGCGGCTGTTCGCGGCGTCGATCAGCTCTTCGGTCAACCGGTCGGTCATCGTACGGCCCGAACGGCTCCGTGCGTACTGAATCAGCCAGCGGATCGCCAGCGATTGCCGGCGAAAAAGATTCACTTCCACCGGCACCTGATAGTTCGCGCCGCCCACGCGTCGCGACTTCACCTCAACGGCCGGCTTGGCGTTCTCGACGGCGCGAAGAAAGATCTTCAGTGGCTCTTCGTTCGTCTTCTGCGCGATGCGGCCCATGGCACCGTAAAAGATGCGCTCGGCAGTGGCTTTCTTGCCGTCCCACATCATGCAGTCGATAAATTTCGTTACCAGGTCGTTCCCGTAGACCGCGTCGGGGACGGATTGGCGTTTACTGACGGCTCCCTTGCGTGGCATCGGATTTCCTCGCTATTTCGCCGCGGTCTTCGGACGCTTGGCGCCGTATTTCGAGCGGCCCTGCATGCGGCCATCGACGCCGGCGGCGTCGAGCGTGCCGCGAATAATGTGATAGCGAACGCCCGGCAGGTCCTTCACGCGGCCGCCGCGAACGAGCACGATCGAATGCTCCTGCAGGTTGTGGCCGATCCCGGGGATGTAGGCGGTCACTTCCACCGTGTTCGTCAGGCGCACGCGGGAAACCTTCCGCAACGCCGAGTTCGGCTTCTTCGGCGTCTGCGTATAAACGCGAATGCACACCCCGCGTTTCTGAGGGCACCCTTCGAGCGCCGGCGCCTTTGTCTTCACCGGGACTTTTTCCCGGACACCGTGAACTAACTGCGCAAAAGTCGGCACAGAACTCCTCTTCTTCCGTATCCAGTGACTCGAGTCTTTCCGAACCCGACGCCTGCCGCACACGCCGCAATCGTCAGATCCGACTTCCTTGTGCAGAAAGGGAGACTCTGCAACCTTGGGGTAACCACAGAACTCCGGACCGGCCCTCTCAGGACACAGATAAGAAGCCCGGCAGTCAGAGCGTTGAGGTTTCGTTCGGCTTTGCGGGGCTGGCGCCCCATTCCGGCCGATCCCAGGCTCCGTTCCGAACTATCCCCTCTTCGGAGCCGAGGTGTTCCCTTCTACAGCCGGGACACAATACCCCCGGCAAAACGAATAGTATAAGGACCATCTTCAGCTCTGTCAAACTCAACCGGCGCGTTTCCGGCTCTGCCTGCCGTCCGACGGCAGAAGGCGCTTGCGGCGGCCAGGATCGTCCATATCACCATTATTTGTCAGTCACTTCCATCACACGCGCCGAGTTTTGCGCTCTCTCAGCGGCGACTGCCTGACCAACGGCACCACGCTTCCGCCAAACGCCACCGTGACTCCACTCCCGGCGTTTCTTGCCGCAAAAGCTGCCGTATCGTCAGAGCCCGACGTTCACCGTGTCTCAGCTGCACTGCCCCCACGGCCGTGATCGAGCTTCTCACTCCCAGCCGATCTTGCCGGTGCAGTTGCAACCGTCTCACACATCCGTCTAGGCTAGGTTGCGCTCCGAGCGATCGAACCGGCGCCAAAATCGACATGGCAACCAAACCCTCGGCCTCAATGCCGAGATCCAAAACCCCTTCACTCAGCGCCGAGGAACGGCGGCTCGAAAACGACCGCCAGCGGCGCGCCTATTGGAAACATTGGGGCCCATATCTTTCCGAGCGACAGTGGGGCACCGTTCGCGAGGATTACAGCGCCTCCGGCGACGCCTGGAACTCTTTTCCCTGGGAGCAGGCCCAGTCCCGCGCCTATCGGTGGGGAGAAGACGGCCTGGCCGGCATCTGCGACCACGATCAGATCCTGTGTTTCGCGTTGGCGCTCTGGAACGGCCGCGACCCTATCTTGAAGGAACGGCTGTTCGGTCTGACGAACGGCCAGGGGAATCACGGCGAGGACGTCAAGGAGTACTTCTTCTACCTGGACAACACGCCGACCCATTCTTACATGCGGTATCTCTACAAATATCCGCAGGCGGAATTTCCCTATCGCCGGCTGGTCGAGGAAAACGGACGCCGCACACGGCAGCAGCCGGAATACGAGCTGCTTGACACGGGCATTTTCGACGACGCCCGTTATTTCGACGTTGAAGTCGAATACGCAAAAGCTTCGCCCGAAGACGTACTCATCCGCATCACCGTCAAGAATCGCGGCCCTGAACCGGCCGGCATCCACCTTCTGCCCACCATCTGGTTCCGCAACACCTGGTCGTGGTTGCAAAGCACAGAGCGTCCGGTCCTGACCGCCGAAGACGCCGGCGACGATGCGGGTCGGCAGATCCGTGTCGAGCACGCAGTGCCAGGCACACGCTGGCTGGCGATCGAAGGCCCTTGCGAACTACTCTTCACCGAGAACGAAACGAATTTCGAGCGTCTGTGGGGAGTACCGAATCGCTCGAAATTCGCCAAGGACGCCTTCCACGATTTCGTGATTGCGGGCAAGCGCGACGCGGTAAATCCCGCTGCCACGGGCACGAAGGCCGCAGCCTATCGCCAGATACCTCTGGCCCCGGGCGCGAGCTTCACCTGGCGCCTGCGCCTGTGCGACGCGCAACCGGCAGCGGGCGTGGGACGGGATTTCGACGAGGTCTTCCGTCAGCGCCGGCAGGAAGCGGACGAATTCTATGCGCGGCGCCTGCCGTCTGGCTGCGGCGAGGACGGCCGTAACATTCAGAGGCAAGCCTTCGCCGGACTGCTCTGGTCCAAGCAGTTCTACGACTACGACGTGCGCACCTGGCTCGCGGGCGATCCGGCCGGCCCTCCGCCTCCGCCTGAGCGCCTGGAGGGACGCAACCACGATTGGCCGCACCTCTACAATTCCGACGTCCTCTCGATGCCGGACAAATGGGAATATCCCTGGTATGCGTCGTGGGACCTGGCCTTCCACACCGTCGCGCTGGCGCCAATCGATCCAGACCTGGCCAAGGAACAGCTGGTGCTGCTGCTGCGCGAATGGTATTTGCATCCCAACGGCCAGTTGCCCGCTTACGAATGGAATTTCGGCAACGTCAATCCGCCGGTCCACGCCTGGGCCGCTTGGCGCGTATACAGAATCGAGCAGCGAGTGCGCGGCCACGCCGATCGCGATTTTCTCGAGCGCGTCTTCCACAAGCTGCTGCTGAACTTCACCTGGTGGGTGAACCGCACGGACCCGCAGGGAATGAACCTGTTCGAGGGCGGCTTTCTCGGGCTCGACAACATCGGGCTTTTCGACCGCTCGCAGCCGCTACCGGGCGGCGGATCGATCGAGCAGTCCGACGGCACCAGCTGGATGGCCATGTTCAGCCTGAACATGATGGCAATCGCCATGGAGTTGGGCCGCAAGAACCCCGTATACGAAGACGTGGCGAGCAAATTCTTCGAGCATTTCATCTGGATCGCCGCCGCGATGAACAATATCGGCGGCCAGGGCCGCGGCCTCTGGGACGAGCAGGACGGCTTCTACTACAACGTGATCTATCTGGCCGACGGCCGGCACATCCCCGTCCGCTCGCGCACGATCACCGGGCTGATTCCGCTCTTCGCCGTCGAAACGATCGAGCCGGAGGACATCCAACGCTTCCCCGCCTTCGCGCGCCGCATGAACTGGTTCCTCGACCACCACCGCGAGGTTCACAACCTGGTGACGCTGACGCAGCAAACCTCCCGCGGGCCGCGTTATCTTTTCTCCATTACGAATCGCGAACGGCTCACCCGCCTGCTCGGCTACATGCTCGATCCCGAGGAATTTCTCTCTCCCTACGGCATTCGCTCGCTCTCACGATTTCACCGCGACCATCCCTGCCGTTTGCAGCTCGACGGCCACGAATATTCGATCGACTATGAGCCCGGCGAATCGACCACGAATCTCTTCGGTGGCAACTCGAACTGGCGAGGGCCGGTCTGGTTTCCGCTGAATTTCCTGCTGATCGAGGCGCTGCAGAGATTTCATTTTTATTACGGCTCCGATCTGCAGGTGGAATGCCCCACCGGCTCGGGCAAGCTGCAAAATCTGTGGCAGGTGTCCCAATTTCTCTCCCGCAACTTGATCCGCCTGTTCCTGCGCTCGCCTCAGGGCAGGCCGCTAAACGGCTCGCGCCGCGAGTTCCAGGAAGACCCGCATTGGCGCGACCTGATTGAATTCCACGAATACTTCCACGCCGACACCGGCGAGGGCCTGGGCGCCAGCCACCAGACCGGCTGGACGGCGCTGGTCGCCAAGCTCATCGAACAAAGCGGTGGCGGCTTCTGCTAGGCCGTCGTTTCCTCGGATTTTTCCAATGGAAATGCGCTACGCAGCGGGGGTTTCGACCAGCTCGATGAGGACCTTGCCGCCGCCGGCAGCGGAGACCAGGAAAAAATTCACCCTCGTGCCGCCCGCGCCCGAGCGCGTTTGCGGGTAGACCGGCTGAAGGGAAAATCGGTCACGCAGGATCGCCGTCGCGCGATCGACGTCGATAACAGGAAGTTCGACCTGCTGAATGCCTTCGCCTCGCCGATCGAGGAAGCGGGCAATGGCGCCCTCACCATGCGGTTCGCGCGTGGTGAGGATATCGAGTGAAACGTTTGGCGGGAAATGCAGCTCGAATTCACGGGCGTCCTGCTCGGGCGGAACGTTGGCGAGCGGCGGCGAACCGTTCGCGGCGCGAATCCGCTCGAAGGCTTCCGGCTCGACGGCCACGCCTACCGTCGGGCGACCGGCAAGCAGGCTGGCCAACTCAGCATCGCCGCGCCAGGCGGCTGTTGCGTCAAGCGCAAAGGCGCTACCGGCTTCGTAAAGCAGGTGAGCGCCACGGCTGCGCGAAGCGGCATCGGCATCCGCCAGCGCGGCGATTGCCGCGACAGTTTCCGTTTCGGCCATCGGCTAGAGCTTATGCGCCCGGAGGCGGCCAGGCAAGGACGGAGAACAACGGTATCGGACCGCACCAAACCGACCGAAGAAACCGGAGACGCATTGGGACACACGGAGGACGCGGGCGCAGCGATTAGAGCAATCGGAAGCTGATCTCGACGGTCAAAATGACGGCGGCGGGCTTACCGTTGGGGCCGATCGCCGGTTTGAAGTGCCAGCTTCGCAGGGCGGCGATCGCCTTCTGGTCCAAGCCAAGGCCCAAACCGCGAATCACCTGAATATCCCTGGTCGTGCCCGCAGCGGTGACCACGCAGCGCAGCAGCACCGTCCCTTGATATTTCAGCTTGACCGCCTGATCAGAGAACTGCGGACTCGGGCAATAAAGGCAGGACGGCTGACCGTAGCCGCCTTCGCCAGCCTCCGGATAGCCGCCGCCGGTGCCGTACCGATAGCCCGGCCCAACGCCGCCGCCCGTCCCGCTACCAACGCCGCCATGGGATCCCGTTCCGATGCCACCACCTTCACCCGGTCCGCCGGAATTGGTGAGCAGCTTGGCCAGCGGATCGCCGTAATTCGGCATGTTGACGTTTGGCATTTTCACCTGGGGCGGTCCGAGCACGGTGGCCTGCACCTGCAATTTCGGATTCTTGATCGTCTTGGCCATCGGAGGGGCGAATTGCGTCATGGAAAATCTGGGCAGCCGGCCACGCGTGGCCGGAACAGGCTTGTGCTCGCCGCCGCCTCCGCCGCCGCTTAGTTTCTTGCCCGGCTTGTGGTGAAACATGGGCACATACGGAGAAAAGTCGAGAGGGACGACCTTCATGGTCGGATGAACCAGCGGCTTGTTGAGGTTCGGGAACAGCGGCACAAGGATCAGCAGCGCAACCACAACATGCGCCAGGAAAACGAGCAACTGCGTGCGCCGGTACTTCCGCGGAGGATTCCACAGCTGGCCCACTTCCACCGGCTGGTCCAGCTCGATCGGGCCGGTGCGCGCCAGGCGATACGCTTCGCGGGCGTTGTCGACGAACGAGCGGTACCAGGGCTTGGACTCGACCAGCATCGCCGAATCCTCGACCGCACTCACGCCCGGGCGAAACCACTCCTTGAGATTTTCGCGGAAACTGGAGGTGAACTCGACAGGATGGAGGTAGCTGCTTTTCGGACCACCCTTTACCGGCCGCTCGTAGAGAAAATCGTGCAGGTTCGACCAGAAGAGACTCCGCTCCTTCGGCCGCTCGGTTTCGAGACGCGGAAATCTCACGGGCGACTGCTCGGGTCCGGAGGCATTAGGGCTGTGGACATCCCCCATAGCGTTCGGTTGCTCAGCTCCCTCTTATAAATCCAATTCCTTCCACCCACGTACCTAGTATGATGCGCAAAGTCTGGTGTTGGTTATACTCATGTGTGTGGAACCGGGAAGGAATGGGCAACCCCGTGTCTTTACGTTCCGTCTCGCCGGCACCGCCCAGCCGGCTGACATGTTACTCGAGGTCATTGTAACATAGGCCTTGGGCGCCATCGCAGTGGTCCATCGGAGCGGGAGCCAGTCAACAACCAAAACAGCCAATGAGCAAGATCCTCGACCTCAAAACCACCGTCAATCTGCCGAAGACCGCCTTCCCGATGAGGGCGAATCTTCCCCAAGCTGAGCCGCGTCAACTGGCGCAGTGGGACGCCGACCGGCTCTACGAACGCATCCTCGCAGCGCGCAGCGGCGCTCCGCTCTTCATTCTGCACGATGGACCGCCCTACCCAACGGGTGAAATTCACCTTGGCACAGCGCTCAACAAGATTCTGAAGGACATGGTGGTTCGGTCGAAATCGATGGCTGGCTTCCGGGCGCCGTACATCCCCGGCTGGGACTGCCACGGTCTCCCGATCGAGACGCAGGTGGAAAAGGAGCTGGGCCGCAAGGGCGCCGTCGAGCCGGCCGAGTTCCGGCGCCTATGCCGGCAGTTCGCCAGCCGCTACGTTGAGGCGCACATCCGCGATTTCAAGCGTCTTGGCGTTTTCGGCCAGTGGAACGCGCCCTACCTGACCATGGATTTCGATTTCGAGGCGAGGATCGCCGGCGCGTTTCTCGAATTTCGGGAAAAAGGCTACATCTACCGCGGCAAGAAGCCGGTCTACTGGTGCCTCCACGACCGTACCGCGCTGGCCGAGGCCGAAGTCGAGTACGAAGACCACACCAGCCCGTCGATCTGGGTGCGCTACGAAGTGGTGCAGGCTCCGATCGATCCCGAGCGGCGAGGCCGCTTCTACGCGATCATGTGGACCACCACGCCCTGGACGCTGCCGGCCAGCCTGGCGCTGGCGTTCCATCCCGATTTCCAGTACGTGACCGCCGAGGACGAGGAAGGCAACGTCTATCTGTTGGCCGAAGACCGGTTCGAGCCGTTTGTGACGGAGACCGGCGTGAAGCTGAAATTACGCGGCGAACGGATCGAGGGCCGGCGCTTCGAAGGCGCGCGCTTCCGCCATCCGTTCCTCGATCGCGAGATCGCGGGTGTGCTGGCCGATTACGTGACGCTCGAGCAGGGCACTGGCATCGTCCACACCGCGCCGGGCCATGGTGCCGAGGACTTCTATACCGGGCAGAAATACGGACTGGAGCCCTACGCCCCAATCGATGACGACGGCCGCTTCATCGAAGGCCTGGAAGACTACCTGGGCAAGACCGTCTTCGAGGCGAACCAGCCGGTGATCGAGCTGCTGAAACGGCGCGGGGCGCTGGTGGCTTCGGGAGAGCTGGCGCACAGCTATCCACACTGCTGGCGCTGCCACAACCCGGTCATCTTCCGCGCCACCGAACAGTGGTTTCTGAACCTGGAGCATCGCGATCTGCGCGGCCGCGCCATTGAAGCCGCAGAACGGGTGCGCTGGGTGCCCGACTGGGGCCGCGAACGCATCGAGTCGATGGTGCGCACGCGCCCCGACTGGTGCCTCTCTCGACAGAGGATCTGGGGCGTGCCGATCGTCGCTTTCTACTGCGAGGACTGCGGCAAGCCGCTCGAGAATCCACCCGCGCTGGCGAAGGTGCTCGACTGGTTCCGGCGTGAGGGGGCCGACGCCTGGTTCGCGCGTTCGGCTGAGCAGCTGCTGCCGGCGGGCACGAACTGCCCGTGCGGGGCGTCTCGCTGGCGCAAGGAGAGCGACATCCTCGACGTCTGGTTCGATTCCGGATCGACGCATCTGGCCGTGCTCGACGGCCGCGACGCAGACCGGCGGTGGCCCGCAGACCTGTACCTCGAAGGTCCCGATCAATTCCGCGGCTGGTTCCAGAGCTCGCTGCTGGTCGGTGTGGGGATCAAGGAGTCGGCCCCCTACCACGGCGTGCTCACCCACGGCTGGACGCTCGACGCCGAGGGCCGCCCGATGTCGAAGTCGCTCGGCAACGTGGTGCTGCCGTCCGAAGTCTGCAAGAAGTGGGGTGCCGATCTGCTCCGCCTCTGGGTCGCCTCGCAGGACTACCAGACCGATCTGCGCATGTCGGATCGGATGATGGAGCAGTTGGCCGAAGCGTACCGGAAACTGCGCAACACGCTTCGCTGGGCGCTCGGGAACTTGGGCGATTTCGACCCCGTGCGTGACGCGGTTGCCGATGAAGAGCTGTGGGAACTGGATCGCTGGATGCTTGGGCAAACAGCGAAGCTGGCCGAGCAGGTGCGTGGCTGGTATGAAAACTTCGACTTCCCGCGCGTCTTCCACGCGGTGCAGGATTTCATCGTCGTCGACCTGAGCGCATTCTACTTCGACATCCTCAAAGACCGGCTCTATACTTTCGCTCCCGCCAGTGCGGGACGACGCTCGGCGCAGACGGCGGTCTGGCGCATCGCCCACGCACTGGTTCGGATGGTGGCGCCGCTGCTGGTCTTCACGGCCGAGGAGGTCTGGAAGCATCTGCCGCACCGGCCCGACGACCCTCCGAGCGTCCACATGGCACTGCTGCCGGCGCCCGGCGAACTGGGCGTACAGCTCGATGCGGGCCGCGGAGTCAACTGGGAACGGCTGGTCACGGTGCGCAATGAGGTGCTGCGCGCGCTCGAACAGGCCCGTGTGGAAAAGCGTATTGCCGGCTCGCTGGAAGCGAAAGTGCGCCTGGCCGCATCTGATGGATTGCGGGGCCTGCTCGAAAGCTATCGGAGCTGGCTCCCGGCGGTTTTCCTGGTTTCACAGGTGGAACTGGCCCGGGGACCGCTGGACGGTGGCTACCATTCGGACGCGATTGATGGCCTGGAGGTTCAGGTGCAGCGGGCCGAAGGCGCCAAATGCGAGCGATGCTGGAATTTTTCGGCCGCCGTGGGAACCTTTCCCGACTATCCGACCGTGTGCGATCGATGCGCCGAGGCGCTGGCCGAGATCGGGCGGACCGCCGGTGAGGACGATCGATCGGGGACATGAGAGGGCTCAGCAACGGTCGCTGGCTGTGGCTGGCGTTGGCGGTGGTGATCGCCGACCAGATCAGCAAGCGCGCCATTGCGGCCACGATCAAGCCCGACGGCGTCGTGACGATTATTCCCGGCTTCTTCAATCTGGTCCACACCAACAATCGCGGCGTCGCCTTCGGCATCCTGGCCGACGCGCATTCGGCGTGGGTGGCCTGGGTACTGATCCTTTTCTCGCTTACCGTCATGGGGCTGCTGGGCTGGCTGCTGCTGAGCGACCGGATTCCCAACCTGCCCGGACAGGTCGGCGCGGCGCTGATTCTGGGCGGCGCGGCGGGCAACGTGCTCGATCGGTTGATACGTCATAGTGTTGTGGACTTTCTGGATTTCTACATCCACGCCTACCACTGGCCCGCTTTCAATCTGGCAGATTCGGCCATCGTGATCGGCGGAGGTCTGATCGTCTTCTCTCTGCTCACTGAGCACCGGGAAAGCCCCTCCTAAGGGAAGGTCAACTTTATGCACCCTGTCTTATTCCATATCGGTTCCATCACGATTTATACCTACGGTGTGCTGGTCGCCACCGGCGTGATCGTAGGACTGTTTTTGGCAAGATGGCAGGCGCGGAAGCTTGGACTCGATCCCGACCGCGTCTGGAACATCGGCATCTACATGGTGCTGGTGGCGCTGCTGGGATCAAAGCTCTGGCTGATTCTCGGGGATCTGCCGTATTACTGGCACCATCCGGGCGAAATCCTCTCCTACTCGACGCTCCAGTCGGGTGGCGACATTTTCGGCGGCGTCTTCTTCGGTATCGTGTTTTTGCTCCTCTACGTGCGGAAACAGAAATTCAGCTTTCTGGCCTTGGGTGACGCTTTTGCCGCTCCGCTTGCGCTCGGCCATGCGATCGGTCGAATGGGCTGCTTTTGCGCCGGCTGCTGCTGGGGCAAGCCGACGACCATGCCCTGGGGCATCACCTTCACCAATCCCCTGGCCGCACAACTGGTCGGCACGCCGCTGAACGTGAAACTGCAGCCGACCGAACTGTTCGGCGCCGGCGCGGAGTTCATCAATTTCCTGATCCTCATCTGGCTGGGCCGACGGCAGAAATTCACCGGCGAACTGATGGCCGCCTGGATGGTTCTCTACGGCTTCGAGCGCTTCATCATCGAGTTCTATCGGAACGATCCGGGCCGGGGAATGATGTTCAACAACACGATCTCGTTCATGCAGATCGTGAGCGTGTGCCTGATCTTCTTCGGCTCCTGGCTGTTCCTGAAGCACCGCTCGCACGAATTGCCCGCCGTGGCGTCCGGGTCGGCACAAGACTAGTTGGCGGTTGAAAGCGGCAGCGTGACGGAATCCTCAACGCCCATCCGGCGTTTACAAGTGGAAGGCGCGGAAGCCGGCCAGCGCCTGGATCGCTGGCTGGCGGCGCAGTTCCCTGAGCTGAGCCGGACGCGCATCCAGGAGCAAATCGCCCAGGGCCGGGTGCGCATCTCCGGACAGCCGGTGCGCGCGAGCCGGCGCGTCACGGCCGGTGAGACGGTCGCGGTAGAGATCGCCCAGCCGGCGCCGCTGCAGGTCGAACCCGAACCGATCCCCCTCGAGATCCTTTACGAAGACAGCGATCTGGTGGCTGTGAACAAACCCGCCGGGCTCGTGGTGCATCCCGGCGCCGGCATCCGGTCGGGCACGCTGGCAAATGCGCTGGCCTACCGCTATCGCCAACTCTCGGGAGTGGGCGGACCGGAGCGGCCGGGCATCGTTCACCGCCTGGACAAAGAGACCTCGGGAGTGCTGGTCGTCGCGCGCAATGACGAAGCGCACCGCCTGCTGGCGCGGGAATTCGCCGAGCGAAAGGTCGACAAGACGTACCTTGCCCTGGTGCACGGGCGCGTGGAACACGACACCGGCCGAATCGAGCTGGCCATCGCGCGCGACCTGCGGCGCCGAACGCGGATGACCACCCGCCGGCGAGAGGGCCGCGCCGCGCTCACCACCTGGCGCGTGCTGCTGCGGCTGCAGCGGGAAGGAGAACGAGCACCGGGTAAGCAGGCGGGCTCGGCGTTCACACTGATGGAGGCCAACCTGCACACCGGCCGCACCCACCAGATTCGCGTGCATTTTTCCGCTCTGGGGCATCCGGTGGCGGGCGACACGCGCTACGGCGCCCCTCGGCGCGTCGTCGTGGACGGCAAGCAAGCCGAAGCGCTCGAGCGTCACTGGCTGCATTCGGCGCGGCTCCGGCTGCCCCACCCACGCACCGGCCGGATGCTCGAGATTCGCGCACCGCTACCGCGCCGACTCCGCGACTGGCTCGCGGAACTGGCCGAACTGCTCGGCAGCAATTCGGAGGAAATTGACCGTGTTTTACAGGCGTTCCTATAATAAAGCTTCCATGAGAACTTTCGTCCGAACGTCGGCAGTGGCGATCCTGCTTCTGGCCCTGGGGCTGACGTTTGGGCCCGCGTCTTCGCAGGCCGCCGCGCAAACGGCGCCGTCGGCGCAGACGCAGCAAAAGCCGCAGAAGAAACAGCCGCAGAAAAAACAATCGAAGACGCCAGCGCATATTCCGCAAGCGGCCGGCCCGTTGAAACGAGAAGTCCGCCTGGTGAACGTGGTCTTCTCGGTGCTCAACCAGAAGAACCATTTCGTCACCGATCTCACCAAGAAAGACTTCGAAATTTTCGACAACAACATCCCGCAGGAGATCCAGTTCTTCAACCGCCAGTCGGATCTGCCACTGAGGATCGGCATCCTTCTCGACACCTCGAACAGCATTCACTCGCGGCTGAAATTCGAGAAGAACGCGGCCTTCGACTTCCTCTTTCGCAACCTGCGGCCGAGCAAGGACGAAGCTTTCGTAATGACCTTCGACACGCATCCGCAGGTGCAGCAGGGATTCACGAGCGACATCGACCTGTTGCGCCAGGCCATCTTCAGCCAGCGGGCCGGCGGCGGCACGGCGCTCTACGACGCAATCTTTGATGCCTGCAAGGATGAAATGCTAAACGCCCCTCCACCCACCACCGGCAACGACATGCGGCGCGTGCTGGTGGTGATCAGCGACGGCAACGACGACCTCAGCGACCTGACGCGCGGCGACGCCATCGAGATGGCCGAGCGCGCCGGCGTGGCCATCTACACCATCAGCACCAGCAACCGCTGGGCCTCTCCCGACCAGAAGGTGGCCGAAGGGCTGCCGTTCATGATTCACCTCACCCACGGCGACAAGGTGCTCAAGCAGTTGGCATCGGATACAGGCGGCCGTTCGTTCTATCCCTATCGCGTGTCGGATCTGGCACAGGCATTCGCCTCCATCGGCAAGGAGCTGCGCAGCCAATACTCCATCGCCTACACGCCCACGAACGGGGCCAGAAACGGCAAGTACCACAGCATTCACATCGAAATCGTCCACGGCAAAGACCTGAAGATTCACTCGCGGCACGGCTACTGGGCCGAGGGCAAGTCGTCTGCCTCCAACTCAGGCTCGGGCCGCTGAACACCCGTCGAGGCTTTTCACCGACAGGAGTGGTGCGGCGATCGGTCTCTGACCGCGAAGTTGCGCCTCGGGGCAGCCAAGTCGTCACAGCTTGCGAGCAGTGCGGCGCGCACGTCCTGTGTTTTCATAACAATGACAATTTCAGGTCGTCACGTTTCCGGACTTTCAGGAATGGGGTGAAGTGGCAGTTTTGCAGCCAATTTGGGGATTTTGCGGCTGCCTCGGGGTCCGCCGGATAGCATGAGCAGGCAAACAGCGCCAGCGCGGCGTCTGCGTGGTGCCGTTGGCAGATCAATAGGAAGCACGCTGGCTGTGGGACCGGGTCAGTCAAGCAGGTGTCGTATGATCGCCTGCGCGGAAAACGGGGGCTGGTCACCACCGCTGTTCAGCTGCTCGATCGCCTGACCGGCGCGATGTGGGCGGCTTGCGGAATCTTACGCTCGGCTCGCGGGTCTTGGCCATTAAAAACGAATTCACAAACTTGGCCCCCCGGCAATGTGAGCGGCCGAAGGAGCGCGACCAAAGACGCACCCTTTGCAGAGGACGCAAAGATTGCGACACCCGAGGAGCCTGCTCGTGTACCCCTCCGAGGCGCACCACCCGTATTTCTCTTCGCTTACCTTGAACCCGATGGACTTCGTGCGCAAAGTGGCCTTCCCCATGTCCGGGTTTGCCACTGAAGGAATGAACGGCCAAGCCTACCAGCCTCGTCTGGAATCAACAAGTTCGCGGGCGCGAATTTCCCGCTACCGCCCAGGAATTCGCACGCAGCAACCCTAAGCTGCCGCGCACCACCCGCTCGGGGGTGACATGTCATAGCATACCCGGTGCCGCAGGTTCCGCTCATCGGTTCGCCCGCGCGCGGCGCTCTCGCCACCACGCCAGCAAGGCTAGGCAGACGCCAACAGCCCAGGCGTCGCAGAGCCCGACTACCGACCACTGCAGGAGGAACAAAGGGTGTACGTGGAGCGTGTAGTACGAAATTCCTACAGAGTGGGCCACAAGCACCGCGCCCAAAGCGAGCCAAAAGCCCGGCAGGCGACGGAACCGCCAAAAGCCGTAAACGAACGTCCCGAAGAAGAGGAGGGTGAATAAAACAGCATTGAAGAGCGTCCCATGCTTGCCGATGGCTCGCTCCGTGCCAGGGAGCCAAACGTCCACGACGAGGATCGTGGCGGCAAGCAGGACACTTAGCAGCATGCCGAAGAGGATCGGGTGCCGCGCAACCCAGCGCGGCCGCCCCCTCGCCTCGCGGCCAGCCGAGGTCTCTAGTTGGTCCAGGCCGTGCTGCACGCGCCTCTGCTCCAATCCCGAGCCTCTTTCTTGAGGCCCTCCACCTCCGCCTCGACGACCGGGTATGCCGCGACGGCAAGCGAGACGTCCTCGGTCACGCCGAGTATCCCGCGCACGACGGACGAGCGCAGGGGTACGACCAACCCATGCTCCGTGATGTAGCTGGCCGCATACGCGCCGCCGCCCGCCCGGACCAGGTCCTCAGGATTCTCCCCCGGCGGGAACACGGGGCCCCCGTTGGCGAACGCGTTGAGCGCCGCCTTGGCGCCCACCTCCGGGCATGGTGGCAGCTCCTTTGGCTTGCACGAGGGATCGAAGACGGTTACGAGGCAACCGTTCTGTCCCTGCGTTTGCGGCTTGTTCGGCCCGACAGGCCGGGGTCCGACCCCGAATGGCAATAACCTAGCGTAGACAAGCGGCGGCATGGTCGGCTGAAGGCCGTACTCCGCCTCCCACAGCAGTTGATAAAGCTCAGACGGCGTTTCACCGCC
>JBJKSI010000007.1:0-50108 GCA_046704165.1 Candidatus Acidiferrales bacterium | reverse complement strand
GCACGGCTTGCTCCCGTGCCGGTAGCCTCGCCGCTCGGCCACGCGCTGAGAGCGGGCCGCTCCCAGCGCGTCCTCGACTTCCTCCTCCAACACCTGCTCGATCAGCTCCCGCAGCCGTTCCCGCAGCCGCTGCTCCAAGCACCCACCAGAGGTTCGCTTCCTTTTGCGAAGCGGCCAGCCGGTGTTTTGCGTTAGCAGCTTCATTTCGTTCGGCGTGGCCTACGCGCGCGCCGCTGAGGGCAGTGCGACCAGGATTACTCCGAGAATCATGGCGATCATTCGTAGGCGTGACATCGACGTTCCCCAGTCCAGCAAGGGATATGTGGCTGTTATGTCGCTGCGCACGGGAAAAATGCACTGGGGACTTTTGTGCTGGCGCAAGACTGTGAACGCCTGGGGAGATTGAACGAATCAGTGAACACCGGCGGGATGCCGGTGCCCCCTTGCATCTCCTAAAGAAATGGGCGGCAGAAGTGGGTGTGCGGACAGGAGTAGCTGCGGGCTTTTTCCTTGCAGGGGCATGGTAGTCATGCGATGGCGTCTCGAAGAAAAGCAGATCCCTCACCACCAACCGCAGAGGGCGCGGCTGGGTTTGATGACAACGGGGTGGGCAGGGGCGCAGGAACCGCGAGCGGACAGGAATGTCCGCGCCACTCCGAGCTTACTTCTTGAACAGGTCTTCGAAGGCCTTGCGCGCGTCGGTGGGACGCGACGGGCTGATCGAAGGCGTCGGAGCGACGTTCGTCATGACCGGCGAGGTGTCTTTCTCGACGGTGCGCCGGAACTCGAAAAACGTGCATTCGTTCCGGGCGTTCTTGTTGCCCACACGATCGTCGATCGGCTGGGTGCACTCGAACCGGGCGCCGGTATCGAAATGAACGCACTGCTTGCAGCTGTGAAGCTCGGCCTGGCAACGCGGGCACTGCCCGTTCGGGTCGAAGCCGGGCATGAGGACGGCGCCGCAATTGGCGCAGCGCGCCCGCAGCACGGTGCCCACCATCCGCGGCGTTTTCGGTCCCATCCGTTCCTGCCGCATGGGACGCGGTTCGGGACCGCGGCGCTCCTTGGGCGATTCTTCCCGGTCGCTGCTCATGTAACCCCTATGCTTATACTTCCGGTCCATTCTTCTCCTCCGGGGGAAGACTGATCATAGCTTATGACCTGTCAAGGAATACGCCGATGCTATGAGTGGACTGCTATTGACAATTCCACGAAAGCGCTTCCCTCCAGTCCGACAGCGACTGGATTTGAAACAGTCCCCTGATCCTCCAGCTTATGAACGTACCCACATATGGACAAACCCCTCTGGCGGCAAATCTGGCTGGAGGAAAGTACGGTGTTGGCCCGCGAAGCTCGATACGGCTTGGACGGCCAAGTATCCGCTGCGGACTGCACCTTCCATTGTGGCAGGCCAGCCCGTGCGAGTCCAGTCCCCTGCAAGGAAAAGTTGTCGTATCGGGCTCCTGGCCTCCGGGCGCCAACGGTCGACTTCCGGCGCGGGGGAAAACGTCGCGGACGTCTCCTTCACCACCGTCGCCTTCACCAGATGCGCCGAGCGCGTTGCCGGCAGCACTTGTTGCAGTTCCTTCCGCACCATCTCGACGATTTCTTGCCGCGAACGTGGCACCAGATCATACGAGGCGCTGATCACGACTTGCAAATATTGGGCGTTCTCGAGTTCTCGGGATCCTTCGCTCCGCTCAGGATGACAGGGGTTTTGGGGGCCGAGGAGGGCCGTCTTGTTGAAGATCCACTGGCTTTCCAAACCCACCAGCGCGAGGAAGGGCTCCCGCGTCACCTCACGATCGAACCACAGGTGGACGCCGGTGATTGGCGAACCGCGCAGTTGCCGCAGATTCGCGAAGACCGGTTCGCGCTGCACCAGCTCTTCGGGCAGCAGTTCCAGCAGCGCCGCATGGGGAACGGCGGCGATGTAGGCGTCGGCCGTTTCCTCGGTTCCGTCTTCGAACACCACTGCGGCCATCCGGCCGTCCTCGATCCGGAAACGCGAAACGCGTGCGCGCGTGCGAATCTCGCCGCCGCGCCGCGCCAGCGCCTCGCGGCAACCTTCATAAAGCTCTCCCAGCGGCACGGTGGGAACGCCGATGCGGTAACCGGAGCGATTCCTGAGGAACGCCTTCCAGAAAACGTCGATGCCGTACTGCGCTTCGGTCCGGTCCAGTTCCTCGTCGAGCGCACTGACCAGCACCAGCCGCCAGAACCGGTCGATCGCCTCGGGAGATTGGCGCTGCCACCGCAACCATTCGAGCATGGTCACGCCCGTGGCACCCTCCGGCCGCCCACCGGCGCGGACGATCGTCACCAGAGCGCGTGCGATGCCGAGCTTGTCGCTCCATCCCAGGCTCCGGTAGCGGGCAAACGAGAGGCCCAGATGCGCGGGCGGCGGCAGCAGCCACGAGCTCATGCGCGAGACGCGGCCTTCGCGGTCGGCAAAGGTCAGCCGGTCGAAAAAGCGAATCTTCTCCCGCGCGCCGACGCGGCCGTAGAAATCATCGAGGTTCGTGCAGCAACCCATCGTCACGTGCTGGCAATTGTCGATTTCCGTGCCGTCGGGAAGGGTGTAGGAAGCGGCCCGGCCGCCCAGGTGCGGCCGCTTTTCCAGCAGGCGGACGCGCCAGCCGGCATCAGCGAGCGCGATGGCGGAGGAGAGCCCAGCCAAGCCCCCGCCAACTACGATCACGCTGCTTGAACTCATAGGCTCCCGCCGGGCCAAGACGCGCCCAGAAAAGTATCGCGATCTTCTCCGCCGTGGAAAGGCGGGCACGCGAGGAAAACACGTCGAACTTGCGCCGCTCGATCTCCTCGAGCAGGCCGCTGTAGATCCGCGCCAGCGCCCAGAGCGCGCGGCGGCTATCTTCGCCGACGAGCGGGACCAGCGTCCAGGCCCGCTCGTAAAATTCCCACGCCCGCCGCGCTTCGAAGCGCAACATCTCGGCCAGTGCGACGTCGGGCGCGCCGCGCCGTTCCAGTTCTTCGGGCCGGCAGCCGAAACGCTCGAAATCCTCGGCCGGCAGGTAGACGCGGCCCATCCGGTAATCCTGGCCCAGATCGCGCAGGATGTTCGTCAGCTGAAACGCGATGCCCATCTGCTCGGCCAGTTCCGTCGCCCGCGGATCGCTGAAGCCGAAGACGTGGACGCAAACCAGGCCCACTGCCCCCGCGACATGATAGCAGTACAAGCGCAGGTCGCCGAATGTGCGGTAGACGCGCGCTTCCAGATCCATTTCCGCACCGGCCACGACGTCGAGCAGATAGCGCGTGGGAATCCGGTACCGCTCCAGCGTATCGGCCAGAGCCGGCCACAGCGGCTCGTCGTCCCGTTCGCCGGCCAGCGCGCGCTCGGTTCGCCCGCGCCACTCGGCCAGCAGGCGGCGCTTCGTTTCCGGCTCGCCGGGCGTATCGGCCAGATCGTCCACGCGGCGCATGTAGGCGTAGAGGGCGCACAGCGCCAATCGTTTCCGCTCCGGCAGCAGCCGGAATCCGTAGTAGAAATTCCGCGCCGCGCGCCGCGCCAGCCGTTCGCAGTAGCTGTAGGAACGCTCCACCGGAAGAGACATGGTCACGCAGCCCGCTCGGCGGGTCCAAGTCCCAGACCGAGCCAGCGGCCCAGCAGCGCCCGGCCCAGCAGCCGCATCTGCTTCGAACGCCGCACCACGGGCCGGGATTCGAGCGTGTTGTAGCCGGCCGCCTCGATCGCGTCCAGCACCGCCAATCCGCCCCGGCTGAACAGCTCGATATCGATCCGCAGCTCCGGCGCCACCGTCTCGGCCAGCGGCAGGCCCTCCGCGAACAGCTTTCGCGTGCTCGTTACCAGCTCCCGCATCAGCGTCTGGTAACGTTCGTCGAATCGGCCGGCGGCAATGTCCGTTTCCGCGAGGCTGCAAGCCGCGAGATGGTCGAGCGGAATGTAGAGCCGCCCTTTTTTCCAGTCCCGCGCGACGTCCTGCCAGAAATTCGCCAGTTGCAGGCCGGTGCATGTGGCATCCGAAAGCCGCAAGCGCTTCTCGTCCCGGTAGCCACCGAGCGCCAGCACCAGCCGGCCAACCGGATTGGCCGAGTAGCGGCAATAGTCGAGCAGTTCCTGCCAATCGGCGTAGCGGTGCCTGGTCTGGTCCTGGCGAAAGGCGCGCAGCAGATCGCGAAACGGCTGGTCGGGCAACTGGAATTCCGCGATCGTGCCGGCCAGCGCGACGAAGACGGGATGCCGAGGCTTGCCCTCGAGCGCGCGGTTCAGTTCCTCTTCCCACCAGTCGAGCAACTCGAGGGCCGCGGCCGGGTCGTCGATTTCATCGCCCAGGTCGTCGGCCCAGCGGCAGTAGGAATAGATGTCGAAGAAGGGCTGATGCAGGCGCTTGGGAAGCAGCCAGGAAGCGACCAGGAAATTCTCGTAGTGGTTTCGTCCCAGCCAGCGCGTGTACTGCCGGGCCTCGGCAACCGAGCAAGCGTCGGCCGGCAGCCGAGCCGCGATTTCCAGACCGCGAAGGCGCTCCAAGTTTGCGCGGCCGCCGGTCGAGCTCACGGATTCCTTCCCGGTCGTCACCCCTACGGGATCACCGCCGTTTTCAATTCGCCGTTGCCCTTCTTCATGTGCTCAAACGCCTGCGGCAACTCGGCAAGCGAGATTCGGCCGGTAACGAAGTCGGCAGCCGAGATCTCCCCGCGCGCCACGGCGGCGAGCGCCTCGCGAATGAAGCGCGGCGTGTGATGGAACGTGGACTTCAGCGTGATCTCCGAATAATGCAGTGCTGCCGGATCCAGCCGCACCTCGGACGTCTTCGGGCAGCCGCCGAACAGATTCACCGTGGCGCCGCGGCGCGCCATCTGCACGGCCCACTGCCAGGTGAGCGGCGAGCCGACAGCCTCGATCACGGCGTCGGCGCCGCGTCCCTGCGCGGTCAGTGCCCGCACCAACGGAACCGGATTCGGCTCCTCGTTTACGTCGAAGGTATGCGCCGCGCCCATCGCCACGGCCGCCTGCATCTGGCTCTCGCGTTTTCCGATGGCGACGACGCGCGCCCCGCGCACCGCCAGCATCCGGATGAACATCAACCCGATCGGCCCGCAGCCGATCACCACCACCGTATCGCCCGGCGCCGCGTCCACTGCCTCGACGCCGCGCAGCACGCAAGCCAGCGGCTCGACCAGCGCCGCGTCGGTGAAATCGATGTGGTCGGGAATCTCCAACATGTTTTCGCGAACGATGCGGCCGGGGATCTTGATGTACTGCGCGTAGGCGCCGTTATTGAAAAGCAGGTCTTCGCAGAGATTCGGCCGCCCCTTGCGGCAATAGAAGCACTGGTTGCAAGGAGCCGAGTTCGACGGAACCACGCGCATCCCCACGCGAATGTGGCCAGGCACGCGCGGCCCCGCCTCTTTCACCACTCCGGCCATCTCGTGCCCGAAAACGGCAGGTGGAACGATCATGCGAGGATGAGAACCCTGTTTCCACACTTTCAAATCCGTGCCGCACGTCAGCGCGACGCAGACCTCGAGCAAAACTTCATCCTCGGCGATCGTCGGGATGGCAACCTGTTCGACTTTCAAATCTTCCCGGCCGTAGAGCACCGCGGCGGTCATCAAGCCGGTAACGATTGCAGATCGCATTTTATGGTAGGACCATCACTTTCATAGAATCGCCCCGTGGCCGTGCCGCCAGGTCCAACGCCTCGGGCATCTCGTCCAGGGGCATCCGGTGCGAGATCATCTCGCGCACCGGCAAAAGCCGCTCGAAAACCAGCCGCGCCGCCTCCCCCTGGCGGTCCACCGCGGCGCTGTAACTGCCGAGGACTTCCTTCTCCTCGATGCCGATTGCCGCCGCAGGCATCTCAATGCGCATTACCGGGTCGTTGTGGGCAAACAATAGCACGCGTCCGCCGGGCCGTGCGAGAGCCAGCGACTGCCCCACCAGCGACGGGTGCGCCGCCGCCACCAGCACCGCGTCCGCGCCACGTCCCTCGGTGCGCCGTCGCACTTCGGCCTCCAGCCCGTCGTCGCCCGGCGCGAACGAAGCCGCCGCGCCGAACCGCAGGCTCGCTTCCCGTCGCGCCGGCAACGGGTCGGTCGTCACCGCTTCGGCACCCATGCGCCGCGCCAGCATCAGCAACAGGATACCGATCGATCCCTGCCCCAGCACCACCACCTGCTCGCCTTGGGCCACACGCGCCTTTTCCACGGCCTTGATGCAGGTGTTGAGCGGCTCGATGAATGTCGCCTCTTCAAAAGTCACTTCCGGAGGGATCTCCACCATCCCCTGCTCGACGATCCAAGGCATGGCCCGCACGTATTCGGCAAAGCCGCCGCCGCTCGGCTGGAAGCCCGCCGTCAAGCCCACCTTCTTGTATTTCTCGCATTGCGAAAAGAGCCGTTTCCGGCAGTAAAAACAGGTTCCGCAAGGGATATGGTGGAAACTCACCACTCGGTCGCCAACCTTCCGGCGCGTCACCCCTTCGCCAAGCGCGACAATCGTCCCGGCGACTTCGTGTCCCAGGATCAGCGGCGGCGCGATGAAACCGTGCTCGATCTTCTTGATGTCCGTGCCGCAGATGCCGCATGCGGCCACGCGGATCAACGCCTCGCCCGGCCCGATTTCCGGCACCGGCACCTGCTCCACCACCACCCGGCCCTGCCCGCGATAAACGGCCGCACGCATCGTCCGCGCTGCCGGTTTCGCCGTTTCACCTTTCACTTGGACGCCAAATACACTCATTGCTTTATCCGGTTCCCCAACGTCTTCGCCGCGGAAATCTCCGCCGCGGCTCGTGTGTATCGTTCCAGAAACTCTCCCAGGTTTTCGGCCGCGCGCCGGCTGTCTTTCGCCAGCCGCAGCAGGCCGCCGATCGCGGCCGGCCGACGCGCGAGCTGACGGGCAATCGCCGCGGGACGCACCCGGCCATCGGAATCGAAGGCACGGTTGAAATCGAATGGCAATTCACCCTCCACTGGGTCGCTGACCGCCCGAATCACGGTTGCCGGCACGCCACGCGAAGCCGCCGCTTCGAGCACCGCGAACGATTCCATGTCCACTCCATCGGCCTTCCGGCCCAGGTGCCGCTTCCCCTCGGTCGTGCCCACCACGCTATCTGCGGTGACCAGGACCGCCTCGCCGGCTCCCAGTTCCACGGCGAGCCGGACCCATTCCGGCGCCGGCGAAAATTCCCGGCCGTCTTGCAACCGGACCAGCTTCCCGGCCGTCAGCAGCGCACCGGGCCTGTGCTCGGGTCGAAGCCCGCCTGCCAGGCCCGACGAAATCACCAGATCGAACGGCTCGCGGTCCAGCGCACTCGCCGTCGCACGGCGTGCGTGTTCGCTTCCCGCTCCGGAAAGCAGCGCCAAAATTTCCACCGCGCCCTCCCGTTTCCGGTACGTTTCAGATTCGTGCTGCCGCTCGGTGCGGAATCCGCCGTGTTTGCGCCACGGGGCGAACTCCTCCGCAAGAGCGAACGTCACCAGGAAGCGCACAATCTCTTCAAGCGGCCAACTTGCCCGCCGCCGGCTTTCGTGCCGTGTAGCCGCGTTCCTGATACCAGGCAACGGCTCGTTCCAGCGCCCCTTCAACCGGTCCCGGGACGAAACCAAGCTCGCGCACGGCCCGCGAGCAATCGACGAACATCTTGTGACGCGACATCCGCACACCTTCGAGCGGAATCTGGGGCTCACGCCCGCGCATCCGCGACATTAGCTCGTCGGCGAGTCCCGCCATATAGGCCACGGCATGCGGGAGCCGCACACGCGGCGCCGGCCGGCCGGTTATGCGGGCCAGCACATCCAGAATCTCTTTCAGCGTCATGTTCCGATGGCCGAGGATGTACCGGCGGCCCGCCTGGCCCCGTTCGGCAGCCAGCAGATGTCCCGCGGCAACGTCTTCCACGGCCACGACGTTCAGTCCCGTATCCACATAGGCCGGCATGCGCCCGCGCAGAAAATCCAGCAGAATCCGGCCGGTCGGCGTGGGCTTCCCGTCACCGGGTCCCACCGGTGTGGTGGGATTGACGATCACCACCGGCATGCCCGCCTCGGCCGCGCGAAACGCCTCCTGCTCGGCCAGGAACTTCGAGCGTTTGTAGTGCCCGATCATCTCCTCGAGCCGTGCCGTGGTCGTCTCGTCGGGCAGCGCGCCCGGCCGCGGCACGGCAACCGTGGCCACCGTGCTCGTGTAAACGAACCGCTCCACGCCCACGCGCTTCGCCGCTTCCAGCAGCTGCCGCGTCCCGGTCACGTTGCTTTCGTAGATCTCGCGCGGATCGGCAGCCCACAACCGGTAATCGGCCGCCACATGATAGACGCACCGCACGTCCCGGCAAGCGCGATCGAGCGAAGCCGGATCGCGAAGGTCTCCGGGCACGATCTCCACCGGCAGTCCCTCGAGCGGCCCGCGCCGGTTCGCGTCACGGACCAGCGCGCGAACCGATTCGCCACGCTCGACCAAAAGGCGCGCCACGCGGCTTCCGACGAAGCCCGTCGCGCCCGTAACTAGGGTCGCCCCCGTCATTGAAGAATGGGCAGCACTTCCCGGTCGCTGTCTTTCCCGGCGCCTTGTCCGGGCCCTCCGGCCGGACCGTGGCCATTGCCGTTTCCGTTGCCGCCGGACGGGTGGATGCGCGGCGTGCGCAAAGGCTTCTTCGTGCCGCGGACCATCTGCCACTTCAACAGCTTCCAGCCGTCCCCAAGCTTGCTGTTACCGCCGAGCACGGCCGAGGGCTCATAGCCGACGTGCACCATGCAATCCTGACAACGGGGATCGCGGCCGTAGCCGTACTTCTCCCACGGTGTATTCTCGACGTACTCCTTGTATGACTTCGAATGGGAGTCGGTCATCAGGTAGCACGGACCCTTCCATCCACGGGGATTGAACGTCGGATTGCCCCAGGCGGTGCACATCAGGTCCCGCTCGCCGCGCAGGTAGTCGAGGTAGATCGGCGACATCATCAGGTTGTAGCGCTCGAGCAGCGCGCAGGCCAGCCGGAATTTCTCCTGGATCTCGTCGCGCGACATGAACATGTCCTGCGTCTGCACCGCGGCGTAAGAGTAGGCCGGCGAAAGCATGAAGCCATCCACGCCCAGCCCGGTGAGGAAGTCGTAGAGCTCGACGATCTCGTTGAGGTCGGTTTCCTTGTAGACCGTCGTGTTCGAGCTGACCAGGAAGCCGGCGGCCTTGGCCGCCTTGATCCCCTCGATCGCCTCGCGGAACACGCCGTCGCGCTCGACGCACATGTCGTGCGTCTTCTCCATCCCGTCCAGGTGCACGTTGAAGAAGAAGCTCGAGCTGGGCCGGAACTCATGCAGCTTCTTCCGGATGAACATGCCGTTCGTGCAAAGATAGATGTGGCGCTTGCGGTCGAGCAACTCCTTCGTCAGCCGTCCGATCTCCGGATAGATCAGCGGCTCGCCGCCGCAGATCGAGACCACCGGCGCGCCGCACTCTTCCGCCGCGCCGACGCACTCCTCCACGCTGAGCATTTCATTGATCGTGCTCTTGTATTCCCGGATGCGGCCGCAACCGGAGCACGTCAGGTTGCAGGCGTGCAGCGGCTCGAGCATCAGGACCAGCGGAAACTTGTGATCACTCCCCTTCAGTTTGTTCTTGAGGATGTAGCCGGTCATTCTCCGCGTTAATGTCATCGGAAAGCGCATGATGCTCAGGCTCCAATCGTCGTGAATTGTTCCGGCAATAGCCGCATCCCTTCCGCCAGCTCCCTACCCTCGATCAAATTCAGGTAGCGGGCCAGCGCGTACAACGGGAACGAATTACGGTACAAATGGTAGCGCAGATAAAAGACGCTAGGGAAGCCGGTGCCGGTGAACAGATCTTCATCCCAGCTCCCATCGGGCTTTTGCGTATCCAGCAGGTATTCGGCCGCGCGCCGCGCGCTCGGGTCGTCGACCCCCGCCCCCGCCAGCAGGCCAATCAGACCCCAGGCGGTTTGCGAAGCGGTTGTCTCGCCCTTGCCCTTCAGCGACGGATCGTCGTAACTGGCGATCGATTCCCCAAAACCTCCGTCGGAATTCTGCACCGAGCGCAGCCAGGCAGCCGCCAGCCGGCTGGGACTATCGCCGGCAAGTCCCGCGGCCTCCAGCGCCCGCAGCACTCCGCTCGTACCGTACACGTAGTTCACGCCCCAGCGGCCGTACCAGGCGCCTTCGGCCGTCTGGTCCCTCAGCAGGAAACGGTAAGCGCTCTGGATCACGGGATGCGTCTTCGGCCAGCCAAGCAACGCCAGGCATTCGGCCACCCGCGCAGTCACATCGGCCGTGGCCGGGTCGATCATCGCATTGTGGTCGGCGAATGGGATTTCCGTCATGATCTTGCGGTCGTTGTCCTTGTCGAACGCGCCCCAACCGCCGTTGCGATTCTGCATGCTCACCAACCAGGCTACTCCGCGCCGGATCGAATGTTCCAACCGTCTGCGGTCGGGATAGGCCACGCGGCGCAGTGCCATCAACACAAACGCCGTATCGTCGACGTCGGGATAAAAATCGTTTCGGTACTCGAACGCCCAGCCGCCCGGCTCCGCGGCCGATTTCTTCTGCCAGTCGCCAAGCCCGAACACCTGTTTCGCCAGCAGCCAGTCCGTGCCGCGCAGCAGTGCCGGGTCATCCGGCGCCAAGCCGGCCTCTTCGAGCGAAACCATGGCGATGCAGGTGTCCCAGAGCGGCGAAACGCAGGGTTGGAGCCGGATCGCGTCGCCCTCCTCGATTTCCAGCGCCGCCATCTGCCCGATTTCGCGGGCCGTCAACGGATCGTCCGTCGGATGCCCCATCGCCACGAGCGCGAAAATCGAATTCATCATCGCCGGGTAGATCGCCGCCAGACCGTCCGACCGGTCCAGGTGTTCCAGCAGCCACCGCTCGGCCGCCTTGAGCGCGCGCCGGCGGAGCAGTTTCCCCGGCAGCCGCTCTTTCCATTTCAAGCCTCGATCCACCGCCAGGAACAGATTCCGCCAACTGAAGATTTTCGAGCCCCACGCCAACGCCTTCCGACGCTGCGCCCGGTCCCGAAACAGCGGCTCGACGTCCAGCTCCGCGGGTAGCCGCCAATCCGGCTTGCGTGCCCAGAGGATCATAAGCGGCACCACGATCCCGCGCGTCCAGGACGACGCCTCGTACAGGTTGATCGGGAACCACGAAGGCAAAAGCATCAGCTCGGGCACGATCGCCGGCACCATGTCCCAGCCGATCAAGCCCGCAAGCGCCAAATAGAACCGGGTGAAGGAGTTCGTGGCCTCCAGTCCGCCCAGTTCGCGAATCCGGTTCGCAGCCAGGGCCATATGCGGAATATCGGCCGCGTCGCCCGCCAGCCGTAGCGCTAGCCAAGCCTTTACCGTCGCGTTCAGCTCGGATGGCCCTCCCGCATAAATATTCCAGCCACCGTCGGCCAACTGCCGCGGGCGGATGTAATTAGCCAGTTTCCCCACACGGCCGGCCTCGGCCATTCCCAGCAGATGCAGATACAGGATGTAGTCGGATTCCAGGGTTGTATCCGCCTCGAGCTCGGCGCACCAATGGCCGTCTCCCTTTTGCAGCGAAAGCAGATACTCCCGGCTTTGCGTCACCGCGTGGCGCAGCCGCTCGTGAAAATTCCGGTCGACCCGGGACTTCTGCGGTTCTAGTCCCGGCTGGATTTGAATTCTTACCGCGTCGGCCATGGGGCCCCTACCTCACCCTCCAATGGAATACACTTCCGCCACGCAGACCCTGCCTCTTTGCTCGTCTGGCGGATAAACCCAGTTCGGCCTCCCTCGCGCCGTACGGTATCGCTCCTTTCCAAGGTGCAAAGCTATCCCGTTGGCGGCAATAGCGCGGGGCTGTTCCAGCCTGGCACATTCGCCGCTCAGGCCGAACTCTATGTCCTTCCCCCCTAATTAGACGGCCGTAATAGACCATGGTAATTATCCTCAGGTTTCCGGCTGGGGGTCAACTAGAAATACACCGCCTTCAATCATTTGCCGGGTTCACGGTGCCGAAAAACTTGAGCCGCACCCACGCCGCCGCCTCTATCGGCAGCGCTTCCCCGATCGGCTGGCAGAAGGTCGGCCGGAGGTCGTTCGAAGCCTTCGCCAGCCCCTCCTGGTTTTCGATGCAACTCCGTACCACGAAGGCGTCGGCGCAATGCAAAAATTTCCTGGCTGATTCCTTGAAATCCCCGGCCGCCGAGTCGAGAACCATCATGTACAGGTCCGGGCTCACGACGCCAAGCACGCTGTTGCTCTCGACAATCACGTTCGGTGCGCTGCCGGTCTCCGTGCCGTCCAGCTCGGCCAGAAGGAGGGGCCAGCCCTGACCGAGTTGTCCCTGCCGCGTACGCAGCCACAGCGCCCGTCGCGCGCCCGCGGCAAGAAAGCGTGACGTATCGCTGCGCCCGCTGCGATCGGTTTCCACGTCAAGCGCCACGCCGGCACCTTCCGCGGCGCAGTGACACGGCTTGCCGGGTGCGGAGCAGGCACCGTGGCCGTGCTGTGTGATCTTCACCGCAACCCACCGCGCTTCGGGAAACGCGCGAATCAGGTCCACGACCAACGTCGTTTTCCCCACGTTCCGGCTCTGCCCGCCGACCACCAGCAGCCTCGGCCTGTTTCCCCGGTCCATCCCCGCTCCACTCTCTTGCCTATTTGGCGCCAACCTTCTCTTCGAGCCGCCTCAGCCGCTCCGCCAGCTCCGGCAATCGGCCCTGCCATGCGAACTGCCTCTTGAACTCATCCAGCCGGCGCGCCGGCGTTCCCCATACGACCTGCCCACTGCGGATCTTTTTCCCCGGCAAGATGCCCGCCCCTGATCCGCAGACCGCGCCTTCTTCAATCCGGCAATGGTCGCCCATGCCCACCTGCCCGCCGATTACCGCGTTGCGCTCGATCACGCTGCTGCCGGAAATCCCAGTCTGCGCCGCGATCACCACGTGCTCGCCGATCTCCACGTTGTGGGCGATCTGGACCAGATTGTCGATCTTCACGTCTCTTTCGATGCGGGTGACGCTCAGAGAGCCTCGGTCAATTGTAGTGTTGGCCCCGATCTCCACGTCGTCCTCGATTTCCACTCCGCCCACCTGCGGAAATTTCCATTGCCGGTCCGGCCCGCGGACGTAACCGAAGCCGTCGCTACCGATCACGGCGCCTGCGTGAATCACCACGCGGTTGCCCAGCCCCGCTTCGGGATAAAGGGTCACGTTCGGGTAGAGCCTACAGCCTTCCCCCAGCTTCACGCCGCGACCCAGGAAGCAATGCGCACCGATTTCGCTTCCGGCTCCGATTTCCACTTCGTCCTCGATCACCGCGTAAGGTCCGATCGCCACGTTCGCTCCAAGGCGAACACCGTCTCCCATCACCGCAGTCGGATGAATCCCTCGGGCCACGGGCTGCGCCTCCACCACAAGTTCTGCTGCTCGCGCAAACGCCAGCTTCGGCTGCGCCGCGCGCAGCAGCGTCTTCCCCTGCAGCGCAAATCCCGGCGGCACGATCGCCACTCCGGCCCGCGAGGCTTCCGCCCTCGCGCGATGCCGCTCGCCTTCGCAATAGATCAGGTCGTCCGGACGCGCCCGTTCCGGTCCGGCCATTCCACGGATCTGCCGGTCCGGATCGCCTTCGAGTTCGGCTTCCAGAAATAGGGAAAGCTCTCGAGCGGTACGCATCATGGCAGCCTCACAATCGGATCAGAAGGGATATACCGGCGGCTCGCCGAGCGGCCGGGTCTTCCAGCGCTTGTGTACCCAGAGCCACTGGTCCGGATGGCTCCGCACGACGTCTTCCACCACGCGGGTGAACCGCGCCGTGTTTTCGCGAATATCGCGCTCATCGTCTCCCGTGCGCGCCAGTTCCACTGCCGGCTCGAACCGCAGCCGGTATTTTCGCAGTTCCCCGTCCCAGATCAGGAAGCCGGGGACCACCGGCGCGCCGGTCCGTAGCGCGATTCGCGCCAGCCCGGAGCTGGTGCACGCCGGCAATCCGAAAAAATCCACGAACACGCCTTCTTCGCGCGACGAATTGTGGTCGATCAACACGCCGACCGTGCCGCCCTGCCTCAGCAGGGAGAGTACCGCCCGCGCCGAGCGGCCCTTGTCGATCGGCTGATTGCCCGAAAGGCAGCGGTAGCGATCGATCAGGTCGTTCAGGCGCCGGTTCTCGATCGGCCGGGCCAGAAAATGCAGCGGATAGCCGAAGAGCGCCTGCGCGAAGGGCGCGAGCTCCCACGCGCTCATATGCCCCGTGAGAAACAGCACGCCACGTCCCTGCTCGCGCGCGGCGGCGAAATTCTCGAAGCCGTCGAGCAGCACCACGCGATCGATGTTCTTCCTCGTGTACCGCGGAAAATGCGCGAATTCCGCCGCCATCCAGCCTACCTGCCGAATCACCCCGCGGATCGTGCGGCGGCGCTGCGCCGCACTCCACTCGGGGAAGGCCCGCTTCAGGTTCCAATGGGCGGCGCGCCCAAGCGGCGGCCGAAGCCAATAGAGCAGCCGCACCGCCTGCACGCCCATCGCGCGAGCCAGCGGCCGCGGCAGGATTCCGAGCCAAACGAGCGCGGCGCGCGCGGCAATGTATTCGGCCCATTCCGCCATCAGCCGTCCATTATCCACCAACTCCCTTTGCCCTTTCAGTTCTCCGTTCTTATCGCTGGCTTTCCCGCTCTCGAGCATCGCCCTCCGAGAATTCAAGTCCCAACCCGGGATTCTCCTATAGCCGGCGCCAACTTTACTCGCCAAGTCACCCCCGATTCCGTCGCCCTACCCAATCTTTCCCCCGGCCCATCCCTCAGGCGCCGCCGCTCATAGTAGACTCAACATGTCTTGTCGCTCCGGCGCATTTCGGAATACTGGGCGGCGCTGGCCGTCTTCCTCCTCGGCGTTTGTCTGTTCGCGGGACTCGGCGCAATCGGCCTGATCGGGCCCGACGAGCCGCGCTACGTCTCCATCGCACGCGCGATGGCGCGTACGGGCGACTGGATCACGCCGCGCCTCTGGGGCCATCCCTGGTTCCAGAAACCGATTCTCTACTACTGGTCGGCGGCCGCTTCCTTTCACCTTTTCGGCGCGAGCGAGCGCACCGCACGCCTACCCAATGCTCTGGCCGCGCTCGCCGGCGCGCTGCTGCTGGGCTGGGCGGCGCGGCGCCTCTATGGAACCCGCGCAGCGCTGCTCGCGCTGGTCCTCTTCCCCACCAGCATCGGCCTTTTCGCCTTCGCTCACGCTGCCACGCCGGACATGCAGCTCTCGATCTCCGTGGGCGCCGCGATGGTCGCCGCGCTGCTGGCCTTGCGCTGGCCCGAACCCAACCGGCAGTATCCACGCGGCCGGCAACGCCTGTGGCTCGCTCTGGTGGGCTTGTTCCTCGGATTTGGCACTTTGGCGAAAGGACCCGTGGCGATCATTCTGGCGGGTGGCAGCGTGCTGCTCTGGGCCGTGCTGACGCGCCGCTGGCGCGATGCCCTTCGCTTCTTCCGCTGGGAGCCGATCACCGCCTTCGCCGTCGTCGCGGTGCCCTGGTACGTGGCCTGCTCGCTGGTCAACCCCTCCTTCCCGCACGCTTTTCTCTGGTATCAGAATTTCCAGCGCTACCTGACGCCGGTCTTCGAGCACGTGCAGCCGTGGTGGTTCTTCTTCCCCGTGCTGGCGCTCGGTCTGCTTCCCTGGACGCCGCTGCTGCTGGCAACCGCACGCGACGGCTGGTGCCTGTTCCGCGCCGGCCGGGCCTCGTTCTCAGGCTCGCCCACGCTGTTCGCCGCCTGCTGGGCCGCATTTCCGCTGCTCTTTTTCAGTTTTTCCCATTCCAAGCTGCCGGGCTACATCCTCCCCGCCATTTCGCCGCTGATTCTGGTGCTGGCCCGTACGGTCGACCGCGTGCAAGCCGTGCGCGAAGGCGATTCGGCCGCGCCGGAAGATCGACTTGGACGCTGGGCTGTCGCGCTCGTAGGACTCACGCTCATCGTGCTCGCGGTGACAGCGGGCCATTGGCTGCGGCGCCTGCCGCATTCGTGGAACATCGCGCACCATGCGGTAATCCTGGGTTTCCTCGTGGCCACCGTGATCGTCGGCCTCCTCGTCGCCCTGATCTCCCTGACCGGTCGACCGCGCCGCGCGGTAGCCGTCTCGGCCCTTTGGATGGCCATACTGGTTGCCGCAGTCAGCTGGTTCTTCCTTCCCCAGGTCGGTCCCTACCTTTCTGCCCGTGACGCCGCGTTTGCCGCCCGCTCGGTCGACAAACGCAAGGACCCGATCGAGGCCTATCAGATCTCGCGCGACTGGGCCTACGGCCTCGACTATTACTTCGACCGCCGACTGCCCGAGTGGTCACCGGGAGAAAAAAACACGGTCTGGGTTTACACCACGCCCCGAGGACTCGCCACGATCGAGGCCATTCGCCAGCGGTCCAGCCTCGCCGTTCCCCTTACGGGCGGACTGGTGCTCGCCCGCGTGGCTCCTGCTTTGCCGAAACAACGCGCCAACCTGAGCGGGCTTGTCCACTAAACACCCGCCCAACCACCACGCCACAAGATCGTCCTAACCTCACGGCAGCGCGTCCCGGCTTGAAACGCAGGTGCCGTCAAGGTATCGTTCTCTTAGTGGAGTTATTCGCGTTGACCCGGCAGGTTGGCATGCGAACTCGCCGGCCATAGCGCTCTTCCATGGCTCTTTCCCTCGAGCCAAACGCGCCGCGCCTCAAGGAGGCGGGATGAAACTGACCAAGCACACGATCCCTATGGGGAAGGTTTTCGGGATCCCCGTCGATCTCGACTACTCCTGGTTCCTGATCTTCGGCCTGCTCACCTGGATGCTCGCGGTGGGCTACTTCCCGGTGAAGTTCAAGGGCTGGTCGGTTGCTGAATACTGGGTGATTGGCGCGATCGCCTCGGCCATGTTGTTCGTCTGCGTGCTGCTGCACGAGCTTGGGCATTCCCTGGTCGCTCAGCGCTACAAGGTCTCTGTGGGCCGCATCACGCTCTTCATATTCGGCGGCGTTTCCGAGATCACCGCCGAACCGCCAAGCGCCTCGGCCGAATTCTGGATCGCGATCGCCGGCCCCGCCGTCAGCCTCGTACTGGCGCTGTTCTTTTACGAGGTGCGGCCCTTCGTCGTTGGGTATTCCCCGCTGATGGCGCTGATCGAATATCTCGCGCTGCTCAATCTCATCCTCGCCATCTTCAACCTGCTTCCCGGCTTCCCGCTGGACGGAGGCCGCGTGTTGCGCGCGATCGTTTGGGGCGCCAGCAAGAGCTTCCAGCGCGCCACGATGATCGCCGCCAACACCGGCCGTTTCTTCGGCTACGCGATGATCTTCTTCGGGATCTGGATGCTGCTCAGCGGCAACCTCTTCGACGGCGTCTGGATCGCCTTCATCGGCTGGTTCCTCGAGAGCGCCGCCGCCTCGCAGATCCAGCAAACCATGGTCAAGGGACTGCTTGTGGGCCATAAGGTCTCCGAGGTGATGAATCGGGACTTCGAGCCTCTGCCGCCCGAGACCACCCTCGAGGAACTGGTCGAAAAGCACGTACTGGGCACGGGTCGCCGCGCCTTCGTCGTCGGTCGCGATGGCATTCCCACCGGCTTGCTCACGCTAACCGGCATCCGCGAAATCCCGCGAACCAATTGGCAGATCACCACCGCCGAGCAGGCCATGATCCCGCTCGACAAAGTGAAGACGATCTCGGCCGGAGCCGAGTTGTGGACCGCGTTCGAAAAGATGGGCCGCGACGGCGTCAACCAACTGCCCGTCGTCGACGATGGCCACATGATCGGCCTGCTTTCCCGCGACGACATCGTCGACTACCTCCGCCTGCTCCAGCAATTGCATTCGTAGCCGGCACGCTCGTGGACGCGGCGGCTTGTGCCGAATGCTTCAACTGACGTCCCGAAGGCATCCGACCAGGATGCCTGGAAGGACGCCCGCGGACAGCTACGGCATGCCGGAAACGGCCATCCTTCGCGCCGATCGCCTCGCACGCTTTACCCGTACACGTTCATCGCCGCCACCCGTGTTACGATGCACGGCTCGGCGGGTCGCCCGGCTTTCCCAGCCGCGATTCCCTTCCCGCCACCATGGAAAACGGGGAACGCCCAGTGCGCTACGTGATCATCGGCAACGGCGTTGCGGGCACCACCGCGGCGCTCGCCCTGCGCGACCGCGAGCCCGAAGCTGAGATCGCCATCATCAGCGGCGAGAGTGACTACTTTTTCTCCCGCACGGCTCTCATGTACGCCTACATGGACCGCATGTCGCTTCGCGACCTCGAGCCATACGAGCGCAAGGTCTATGCGAAACAGGATCTCCGTCTCGTCCGCGACCGGGTCACCGATCTTGATGCTTCGCACCACGTTCTCGCGCTCCGATCCGGCCGCGAAGTCGAATACGATCGCCTGCTGCTCGCCACCGGCTCCGTTGGCGAACGCCCCAACTGGCCGGGACTCGACCAGACACGTGAAGGCGTCGTTCATTTCGTCACTCTCGATGACTTGGCCGAGTGCGAGCGGCTCACGCCTTCCACGAGTGAAGCCGTCATCGTTGGCGGCGGCCTGATCGGCGTCGAGTTGGCCGAATGCCTCGTCTACCATCGCAGGAAAGTGACGTTTCTGATCCGTGCGCCCGGCTATTGGCCAGGCGCGCTGGCCGAGGGAGAATCCGCCATCGTCAGTGAGCATCTCCGCCGCCATGGCGTGGACCTGCGCCCTTCCGAGGAAGTCGCCCAGGTGCTCGCCGGCCCCGGCGGCCGAGTTCGTGCCATGCAAACAAAATCCGGAGCGGAATTCCACTGCCAGTTGCTCGGCATCGCCATCGGCGTTAGGCCCATGGTCGATTGGCTGCGCCAGGTGAAGACGCCTCCACGCATCGGCCGCGGCATCGTCATTTCCCCGGCATTTGAGACTTCCCTTGAAAACGTCTGGGCCGCCGGCGACTGCACCGAATTCCTCCTCGATGGCCGTCCCACGGTGGAGCAACTCTGGTATTCAGCCAAGAGCCAAGGCGAACTCGCCGCCCGCGCGATGCTCGGCGATCCGGTGCGCTACGAGCCGCCGATCTTCTACAACAGCGCGAAATTCTTCGAGATCGAATACACCTCCACGGGCAACATTGGAGCGCCGCCACCGGACGCGAGCACGTTCTTCTGCCGCATTCCGGGCAAGGAAGCGAGTGTGCGCATCGTCGAGCGGCACGGCGCCGTCATCGGCGTGAACATGCTTGGCTCCCGCTGGGACCATACGTTTTTCGAGCGCTGGATTGCCGAACGCCGCGATCTCGATTACGTGATCGAGCATCTCGCCGAGGCCCAGTTCGACGTGGAATTCGGCCGCGTCGATCTCGCCCCGGTCCGCGCAGCTTATCGCGAATGGCAGGCGCATACGCCCACTCCTCGCCCGTCACACTAGCGCGTCAGGTAACGCCGCCCGGAAGCGCACCCCGTAGCGCCACGCGCCCCACCCGCGCTAGGATGGCCAGACGACGTTGCAGCACCCGCGAGGCAAAACGCCATGGTGAGACAAGGAAAAGCCGCATGGCTCGCCCACGACCTCACGCACCGTGGCGTCACCGCCTGGTTGCTCTCCGCCCTGCTCGTCGCCTTCTACCTGGTCCTCTATTACACGGAACTGTTCACCGGCGCCGCCCGCGCCATCGGCCTCGACGGCAAGTGGACCCTCTACGGCATCCTCTATTCCCTGGCCATCGTTATTGGCGGCATCTTCGTCCTCCGCAAGTACCGGCACAACCGCTATCAGGTCGTGCGGACCGCCGTGGTGATGTTCGTCCAGGTCGTCTTTGCCTTTTCGATTCCCGAAATCCTGAAATTCGTCCACCAGCCCGAATACTATTTCAGCTATTTCTGGCCACTGAAGCTCGACTACGGGACGCCGGAAACGATCTTCCATTTCCCGCTTTTCTACGTCCTTTACAGCTTCCTCGGCTCGCTGCTGCTGGTGCCGCTGCTCGGCATCTTCTTCGGCAAGCGCTGGTACTGTTCCTGGGTGTGCGGCTGTGGAGGCCTGGCCAATACCGCCGGCGACCCGCTTCGGCATCTGACCAGCAAATCGAGCGCCTCGTGGAAATTCGAGAAGATCTCGATCTACACCGTGCTCGGCGTGTGCCTTACACTCACCGCGCTGCTCTTCGTCTCCTGGGGCTTGCGGAGCCGCGATCCTTCACTGGAGCACTTGGTGGATGGTTTTCAGGCGTTTTATGCGTTTCTCATCGTGGCGATGCTCAGTGGTGTGGTCGGTGCGGGACTCTACCCCATCGGCGGGACGCGCATCTGGTGCCGCAACTTCTGTCCCATGGCCGCCCTGCTCGGGCTGGTGCAAAAATTCGGCCGCTTCCGGATCACCGTGAAGGAAAACATGTGCATCTCCTGCGGACTATGCAGTAAGTATTGCGAAATGGGAATTGACGTCCGCAGCTACGCTCAGGCAAACCTCAGCTTCACACGCGCCTCCTGCGTCGGCTGCGGCCTCTGCGCCGAGGTCTGCCCGCGCGGCGTGTTGCGCCTGGAAAACGCTCCCCGCCGCCATCCCCGGCAACTCGCCCTGGTCCAGATCTCTCCGGCATCCGGCGACCGGCCGGTGGCAATCTGAAAATTCCCGTGTCGCCAAACGCACAAGCCCCTTCGGCCCATTCTTATCTCACCGCTGGGGCTGGCCTTGTGTCCGCCTGCTGTTTGGCAAGTCGCAAACCCGCAACGGCGTTACACAATCGCAGCAGACACCCACACGAAAGCTTCGTCCAAGCGAAGTGACGATGCTGCTTCCCTCTTGTCCCGGAAAGCGCCCCCTCTCGCGTCGCCTCACCGTCATCATTTCCGGCAACGCAAACCGGCTGGAATGCCTCCAATACCGCGAGGACCAATTAGGATAGGAAGGGAACAAAACGCGGAGACTCACACACAATGGACACCATGGAATGGAATCCTGAGCTATACGCAACCAAGCATTCCTTCGTGTTTGAGGGAGGCCGTGAAGCGCTGGCGCTGCTTGCGCCACGTCCCGGCGAGCGCATTCTCGATCTCGGCTGCGGTACCGGCCAACTCACTCAGGCCATTGCCGAAACCGGCGCCAGTGTCACGGGTCTCGACAGCTCGCCCGCAATGATTGAAGCCGCACGCCGCGAATTTCCCGGGCTTCCTTTCGTCCTGGCCGATGCCTCCGATTTTTCCTTCCCGCAGCCCTTCGACGCCGTTTTCTCCCATGCCGCCATGCACTGGGTAAAGTCTCCCGCCAAGGCCGTCGATTGCATCGCCAATTCGCTCCGGGACGGGGGCAGGTTCGTCACCGAGTTCGGTGGCAAGGGTCACATTGCCGGCCTGCGCCGCGCCGTCGAAACCACTTGGCGCGAGATGACCGGTGGCGAACTCGAATGGGATTATTACTTCCCTTCCATTGCCGGGTTCTCGGCCCTCCTCGAACGATCGGGCCTCGAGGTGCGCGACGCAAGCCTCGTTGAACTGCGCACGAAACTCGATGACGGCGAAAACGGACTGCGCAATTTCCTCATCATGTTCGGCGGCTCGCGATTGAACGGCGTGTCCGACGCTGCGCGTGAGAAATGGCTCCGGCGCGTGGAGCAGATCGCTCGCCCCAGGCTTTTTCACGACGGCGCTTGGTATCTCAACCGCCGGCGCGTTCGCGTGCTCGCCGTGAAGACCGAGGCACGGCCGTGAACGCACCCGCCGTGTACGTATCCTGCCGATCCGCCCTCGCGCATTGCCGATTTCCCCGCGCCGGGCGGCAACGCTATAATGCTGGGAGCCGACCTTGTCCCTTCTGCGCACACGCGTGGAACTGACCGACCTGCGCCGCGTAAATCCGCGCAGGCTGCAGCCCCTCTTTGATGAGGAGGCGCGCAATTGGCTCGAACAGTTGCGCTGGGATTATCGCCCCTCCATCGAACTCATCCGGAGCTTCATCAACGCCCGTTCCCTGCTCGGTTTCGCCGCCTGGCAAAACGGCCAGCCCGCCGGTTACGGTTTCTACGTGCTCGAGGACCACAAGGGACTGATCGGCGGGCTCTACGTCTCGCCCCGGTTCCCGCAGGCCGAAATCGGCCGTTTGCTGCTGCGCGAAATGCTGGCCGGCATCCGCCACCTGCCGCACATCTCGCGCGTCGAGGCACAGATCATGCCTACAGGCACCGAGATCGACGAAGTGTTGATTGGGGAAAATTTCCGCATCTACCATCGCCAGTTCATGATCCTCGGTCTGGACCGTTCGGGCTCGGAAGGCTCGCCCCGCACCAAGGCCTTGCCCATCGAGCCTTGGGACAACAAGTGGCTCCAGCCCGCGGCACGGCTGATCCAACTCGCCTATCAGGACCACATCGACGGCGAGATCAACGACCAGTACCGCAGCGAGGCGGGCGCGGCACGCTTCCTCCGCAACATCATTTTCCTGCGCGGCTGTGGCGAGTTTCTGCCGCAGGCCTCCTTTGTGCTCTCCGCTTCGCAAGGAGAGACACCGATCGGCTTGGTGCTCACTTCGGCTGTCGCTCCCGGCGTCGCCCACACCACGCAGATCTGCGTCCTGCCCGGCTATCAGGGCCACGGTCTCGGCCGCGGCATGCTCGAAGCCTCCGTAGCCGTACTAGAACGTATGGACTACACGGCGCTTTCCCTCACTGTTACCTCCGCCAATCGCCGCGCCGTCGCCCTCTACGAGCGCATGGGCTTCCAGACGACCCGCATCTTCTCCGCCGGCGTCTGGAAAGGCTAACCGACCGTCGTCTCTCCCGTCGGCTCTGGTTGCGGCCGGTGCCGCGCGCTCGCGGGGCCGTGTGGGCGGAATTGCGGCTCGCCTGCACGTATTGATCCGGGTCAATCATTGAGTTGCCAGCGGCCGTTGACAAGGCAAACAGGATGAGCAATAGTGCGGCCCGCTTAACCAGCAAACGCTCCAGCCCTTCACTCAGAAATTTGACTACACGGGCACCAGCTCGCTTGGACAGAGCGCCTCTCTCAACTCATCGCAAACGTTCGGCCTGGAGTCGACCTACAGCACGAGCACGTCCATCTTAGGGGTGGGCATCACGAGCACGCTCAAGACCTCGCAAACCGAGCAGTGAACGAACGAATGGAATCACAAGCTGGTCGCCACAAACACATCGGAGGCGGAAGCCTCGATCACGAGCCCGCCGTGCAATCTGGTGAACGGCGCTTGCGACCCCTTTACCCGCCATCCCACGCATACGATCCGGGCACGTGCACCGCGATAACGAACCTGCCCCGGGCCTAGGGCCTACGGGCAAGCGACCGAGTTCGACCTCTACCAGGACAACCTCTACGGGTCGTTCCTGCTCGTCCCCGTCGCTTACTAAGCCGGGCTGGCGGCGGAGGGCAGGCGGACGGGGCGTCGCGCCGGGCTCGTGAGAAGGCCCGGCGCGACCAGCCTTCGACCCGCTGATGGCAAGCTGGGCTGGGGGAACGATCTGGAGACCGAGGCACGCGCACGCCCAGCGGGCGCCCTCCTGCTGCGCGCGATAAGGAGGCTGGCATGTGGCGTTCAACCGTTCTACTCGCTGTTTGCCTTTGGGGCAGTGTTGGCGCAGCCCGCGCCCAGAACCCTGTTCCCACCATCTATCAGCCGTTGATCCCGGGCGCGGTCGCGCCAGGCAGCGGAGGGTTTGAGCTGGCGGTTAGCGGAACCGGCTTTGTCTCGGGAGCGGTGGTTCGCTGGAACGGCACGGCTTTGGCAACCACATTTGTTTCGAGTTCGCGGCTCACCGCCGACGTTCCCGCGGCGGATGTAGCCAACGCGGGGACGGCGTCGGTGACCGTGACAAATCCGGGCACGGCTGTGGCTTCCAACGCGATCCTGTTCCCGGTGGCCACTGCGAGCCCAACCGTCTATTTCGACAACGCGCCGGGCTCGCCGATCTTTCTGGGCGGCGTAGACGAAACCGCAAACCCCGTGCAGTCGATGGCCTCGGGCGACTTCAACAACAGCGGAAAGCCGGATCTCGCCCTGGCGGTCGAGGAGGACCATCAGCCCGGCTTCGTGATGATGTTTCTCGGCAAGGGCGATGGCACCTTTACGCAACTGACCTCATCTTCACCACCGCCGCTGGGGCAGGGGCCGGCTGCAACGATGGTTGGCGATTTCAATGGCGACGGGGAGATGGATTTGGCCTTAACGAACTACATAAGCAATACCGTGAGCATCCTGCTCGGCAAGGGCGACGGCACTTTTACGCAGGCGTCGGGCTCGCCCATTTCCGTTGGCCAGATGCCGGCCGCGCTGGCCCTGGGCGACTTCAATGGTGACGGAAAGCTGGATCTGGCAGTCGGAAACGCCTCGGACAACACGGTCATCATTCTTTTGGGCAACGGAGACGGAACGTTCACAGCCTCGCCTGGGTCGCCGGTGGCGCTGAGTGGCATATCTGGTCCGTATGCCTTGGCCGTGGGCGACTTCAATGGCGACGGCAAGCTCGACATCGCCATCGGAACCTTCGACGGCCATTCGGTCGACATCTTGCTTGGGCACGGAGACGGGACGTTCACCCTCGCATCAGGGTCGCCAATAGGTCTGGGCTACACCGAGGCCTTTGCCCTGGCGGTCGGAGATTTCAACGACGATGGGAAACTGGATCTGGCCGTGGGGAACGGCGACGACGATACGGTGACCATCCTTCTCGGCAACGGCGATGGAACCTTTGCCGAGGTACCGAACTGTTGCGGGGCCTCCGACCCCGGAAATTACCACGCGCTTGCAATGGCGAGCGGGGATTTCAACGGCGACGGAAAGCCCGATTTGGCCATGACTGTCCAGAACATGGCGGGGTCGAGTCCAGTCGACTACGTCCAGGTCTTCCTGGGCAACGGCGACGGAACATTTTCGCCAACCGACTACTCGCTTCTGGTGCTGAACGATCCGTACGCGATGTCCGTGGGCGACTTCAACGGCGATGGAAAGATCGATTTCGCCACGGGCAGCAGTCCCTATCAATACTTGACCGTCTTGCTGCAAACTCCGTCGCCGAGCGCTCCTCCGGACTTCAGCATCACCCTTGAGACCTCCAGCTCGACGCTCACTGTACAGCCCGGCAGCACGGCGACCGCTGCCGTCGACGTCACATCGCTCGCCAATTTCACCGGCTCCGTCGCGCTCGCCTGTTCCGGTCTCCCAAGCGAAGCGACCTGCTCCGTCGGGCCAACGCCCTCGATGGTGCTCCCGCCGGGGGCCACCGCTTATTTCAAGATCAACATCGCAACCACGGCTCCCTCCCTGGCGCCGGGCGATCTGGGTGGCTGGCCTCGGGGGGCTTGGCCGGCGCTGTGGACGTTCGCGCTGGGGATACTCGTCATGCTCACGGTTGTGCTGGCGCGGCGCAGAAGTTCCGCGCGCGGACGTGTGCCGACCCTGGCACTGGCCGCGATCGCCGGCCTGCTCGCGCTTTCGGCATCCTGCGGCGGTGGCTCAGCCCGCACGCCTACGCCACCCCCGCCGACAGGCGGCACACCGTCCGGCAACTACACGATTACGGTCAAGGGGACATCGGAAAGCATGACCCACTCGGCGACGTTCACTCTCGACGTGCAGTAAATTGGAAAGTGCGGAGGCCGGTCGACCCTTTCAGCTTCCTTTGCGCGTCCGCTCGCTGAGCAGGCTCTTCAACTCGCCCATGAATTCGCGCACGTCCTTGAAATCCAGGTACACGGAAGCGAATCGGACGTAGGCGACCTTGTCGAGTTTTTTCAGGTGGGACATCAGGAGGGTTCCGATTTCACTCGTGGTGCGTTCACGGTTCGGCGACTCGAGGACGAACCGTTCCACCTCGTCGACCAGCGCCTCGAGCTTCACCGTCGGCACCGGCCGTTTCTCGCAGGCTTTCAGCAGTCCTTGCAGCACCTTCTGGCGGTCAAACCGCTCCCGCCGGCCGTCCTTTTTCACCACCATGTACGGAATCTCGTCGATCCGCTCGTAGGTGGTAAACCGGCGATGGCAGCGGAGACATTCGCGCCGCCGTCGAATCAATTCCCCGCCCCCACTTTCCCGGGAATCGACCACCCGATCCTCGCGCGAGGAGCAGAACGGGCATCTCATGGCTGCACCTTTTCGGCACGCTCCTTCAGCTCACTCTCCTCGGCCATCTCTTCTTCGCGCTTCGATTCCGAGGCGAGTTGCCAGAGCTGATGCATCGAGAATCCTTGCCGAATCAGGAGCGGAACGCCGATCACGATTACGGCCGCAAAGGTCACCAACCACAGCACAATCGCCGCGATCGCGGCAGGCCCTTGGGAAATCCCAAAAAACACCGTCAGCGCGAAGAAGCTGGCCGCTTGCGCACCTCCGCCCACTGCTGGCAACTGTACCAGACCGCCCAACATCGTCACGCCCAGCAGCAACATCTGGTCGGCATAGCCCAGATGGGCCAACCTGCCGCCGAACGCATGGCAAACCCAGAGAAAGGCGAGCGCTACCAGCGCCCAGTGCGCCATCGAGTACGCCGTAGCCTCGCCCAGATCACGCCAGGTTCGGATTGCCTGCAGCCCCTCGCTGAAGCCGGCCGACATCTGCGCCACCTTGTGCCGCCAGCCCTTCTCCTTGCGCCAGGCGCCCAACCGCCGCTGCAGCAAGCCTGCCCCGTGCCACCGGAAATACACGAGAAAGGCAATCATTGCGACGAGCAGACCCAGCAGCACCAGACCGATCGTCCGCGCCGCAACGACTTCCGAGCTATGCCCAACCGAGGAAATCTGGCTGGTGGCCAGCAGAAGGCCGAGGCCGAAAAGGCCCAGCGTGGCCGCCACATCGAACACGCGCTCGAGCACGTAGATGCCAAACGTCCCCGAAATCGACAGTCGGTCTTTCCGCGCGATCAGCAGTGGCCGGACCGGTTCACCCGCCCGTCCCAGCAGGAAGAGCGCCGCAAAGCCCATGAGGGTGGATTCATAGACGTTCCAGAAATGCGCCTTGCCAAGATAGCGGGAAAAAGCCACCCACCGTTGCGCACGGATAGCGTAGCAGACGTAAATCGCCGCGGCCGCGAGCAGTATGAGGCCGATCCGCGCCTGCTGTAGGGATCTCTCCAGTGCCGGCCAGCTAAATCCTTCTTTTGCAATGGCGCCCCGGGAGTGGTACAAGAGCGCGCCAAGGACTATAACGGTTACGGCAAGGAGAAGCAGGTTCCGTGTAACTCGCTTCATCCGAAGCCGCACCGTAGCAGCTAGTCCGCTGAAGTGTCAAGGAAACGAGCCGTTTGGCCCTTCCGCGCGACCCTGCCGGTGGGTCCGGCCGCATCACGCCGGAGCCTTGCCGCATGCGCGCGCCACCGCTAAGATGAGGGAACTTTCCTCGGTCGCGATACGTTTCTAAAGTGTTAGAGGGAAAGAAGTGCGACCCGAGAGGCTGAGCCGGTTTGGAATCCGATACGCAACTGGTCGACCTTTGTTTGCGGGGAGACCAATCAGCTTGGGAGGAACTGCTTCGTCGGCATTCGACTCGGTTATTTCAGTTCTTCTACCGGTTCACCGGCAACCGGCAGGAAACCGAGGACTTGACCCAAGACGTTTTCCTCCGCGTCTATCAGACGCTCTCGAGCTACCGTGCCTCCGAGGGAAGCTTCAAGACCTGGGTCACCAGCGTCGGCCGCAACCTCCTGATCGACCACTACCGCAGGGGGCGCCACGACCGCCAAACACACTCGCTCGACGAGGAAGCTTCCGTCGGCACCGAACGCCCCTCGCCGCGGCCCGACCCCGAGCGGGTCGCCAGCCAGAGCGAACTTGGCTGGCAGGTTCGGCAGGCATTGCTAGAGTTGAGACCCGAACTGCGCGAGGCGGTGATCCTCCGCGACCTTCAGGAACTCGAATACCGGGAGATCCAGCGGATCCTAGGCGTGCCGGAAGGTACGGTGAAATCCCGGATCAACCGCGGCAGAATTGAACTCGCGAAGGCTCTGGAACGTATGGGATTAACAAGGGAGTGAGCAATGGCTTGGACGTGCGAACAGACTGAGGACCTGCTGCTGGAAGCGCTGGACCGAACCCTGCCTCCGGCCCAACAGGCTCGCATGGACCGGCACTTGGCCGATTGTGCCAAGTGCACGCGGCTCCTGGGCGGCGTTCGCCAGACCATCGACTCCCTGCATCACCTCGAACCAGTCGAACCGGCCCCTTGGGTCGTGCCCGGCATTCTGGCGCGGACGAGCGGGCTAAGGCCACAGCGGAAGCACCGTTGGACCAACTGGCTCGATTTCCTGACGCAGCCCCGCTTTGCTCTGGGTCTGGTTGCCGTGCTGATCACGTTTTCGGTCCTGTTCCGCGCGCTCGCCGGCGTGCCGCCGACGTCGCTGGCGGCGCTGAACCCGCTCGAACTCTATCGCAAGGTCGACAGCCGCGCGCATCTCGTCTACGCGCATGGCGTGAAATTCATCAGCGACCTTCGCCTCGTCTACGAAATTCAGTCCACCTTCCAGTCACCGTCCAGCGGCGAGCATGCTTCCTCGCCGGAGAAGAAGAATACGGACCAGCTACAGCGGCTCCTCTACCAGAGTGTGGAAAGCCGTCTGCGCCGGGCCCGAACCCCCGTTCCTGGAGAACAGAATGAAATGCGCTATCCATCCTGACCGGGACGCCTCCGGCTATTGCCGGACCTGCGGCAAACCGCTTTGCACGGAATGCGTCCGTGACGTGCGCGGCATCCTGTACTGCGAGCCGTGCCTGGCCGCCATGGTGAGCGCAGCCCCAGCTCCGGCACGGACCGCCGCTGAGATCAATGCGCCCAATCCGGGAGTGGCGGGAGCGCTCGGCATCATCCCAGGGCTGGGAGCCATTTACAACGGTGAATATGCCAAGGGGTTAATCCACATCGCCGTATTCGCCGGGATCATCGCCATCATGAACGCCCAGACGTCCGACAGCCTTCAGATCTTCTTCGGTATCGGGCTCGCCTGCTTCATCTGCTACATGCCGCTCGAGGCCTATCGCACAGCGAAGTTAAAGCGGACCGCCGCCTATGCCGCCTACGCGCCGTCCGCTGCCGTGACGGCGGCTTCCGGCGAAGGCGCGCCGTCAGCTTCCTTCGCCGGCGTTGCGGCTCCAGCACCTCAGCAGCAGCCGCAAGCCTCCTTCCACGCTTCGCCCGCGAGCGCCGTCGTGCTGATCGTGCTCGGCGTGCTGATTCTCCTGGCCAATCTTGGCCTGCTCTCGGGAAACTGGCTCGGCCACTGGTGGCCTCTCATTCTGATCGGCCTGGGCGTCTGGTTGTTCTGGAAACGGTTCCATGAGCCTGCCGGAAGGGGTACCGGACAACCATGAGCGTGTGGCGTCACTGTGGCTGCCAGCAATGCCGGATCCGCGGACTTATGGGTCCGCTGCTGCTGATCACGATCGGAGCGCTGTTCTTGATCGGGCGGTACAGCCGCTACTCGTTCGGCGAGCTATGGCCGATCATCCTGATTGTCGTCGGAACGGTCAAGATCGCCGAAGCCATGGCGTCTATCGAAGGACACGTTGTTTCGTGAGCCAGGCATGAGCTACTCCTACGGTCGCAGGCGAAGGTCGGTGTTTGGCGGGCTGCTGCTGATCCTGATCGGGGTGTTGTTTCTGATCCACAACCTCGACCCCGGTTTGCTGCGGCTGGGCGAGGTGGTTCGCTACTGGCCGGTGCTGCTGATTCTCTGGGGCCTGGCGCGGCTCTGGGACTATCTGGCCGCCAACCGCAGCGGCCAGCCGGCTCCTCGGGCCGTCAGCGGCGGCGACTTGCTCCTGATCCTGCTGGTGCTGGTGGGCGTGATGGCGCTGCTCACCTACAACCGCATTCACCGCGACATCGGCTGGCAAGGCGGCCTCGACCTGTTTGCGAATCCCTACACGTTCACCACCACGCTGCCTTCCGAGCCGGTTGAGCCGTCCATGCAGGTTAAGTTCTGGACGCCGAGGGGGAACATCACCGTCCATCCTCAACCTGCGCGGAGCGTGAACGTGATCGTCACCAAGACCGTCCACGCCGCCAGCGAGAAGCTTGCCAGGGAAGTGGCGGATGCCACGGCAGTAGCCATCGAAAAATCCCCGGTTGGCCTGGACATCAGGGCCAGGACCCGCGAACACGGCAATGAACGCGTCAGCTACGACGCCAGCGTCTTTCCCGGCACGTCCCTTTTCGCCTCCACCGGCCGCGGCTCGCTTCACGTCACCGGCGTCCGGGGCCAGATTGCCCTCAACGCCTCCGGCCAGGTCGAGGTTTCCGGCACTGGCTCCAACACCACCGTCGATCTGCACCGAGGCGACGCCCGCATTCACGCGGTCGAGGGCAACGTGACGATCAACGGTCGCGGGCAACAGGTGGATATCGGTGAAATTGGCGGAGGGGTTTCGATCAACGGCGAATTCTACGGCCCAATTCGCGTCCGCAAGGTCTCCAAAAGTATCGCCTTCCATTCCCGCCGGACCTCGCTCGACGTCGGGGCGCCGATCGGCCGCGTGGACATGGACTCGGGCCGCATGGTGATTTCCGATACGCCGGGAAACGTGTCGCTCGCAACACGCGACAAGGACATTGAACTGGAAAACGTCCGAGGCGCCGTGCACGTCTCCGACCGAAACGGCAACATCGAGGTCCGCTACAGCCAGCCGCCCAGAAGCAGTATCGACATCACCAACCATTCCGGCGATATCAACATCGTTTTGCCCGGCAACTCCGCTTTCTCGATTACCGCCATGGCCCACTCGGGCGATATCTCGAACGATTTCCGTACGGCTGAGCTCAAGCTCATGGAACAATCGTCTAACACGATTCTGGAGGGCACCGTCGGCTCCGGAGGACCAAAAATCACGCTGAACACCACCTACGGCACCATTCACATTCGCCGAACAACGCTCGTTCCGCCGTTTCCCCCACCTGTTCCGAGACCTGCCAGGCCTCCCGCCCCCACGCGCAACTGAGCGGATTTCGCCAAGAGTTTCGTGCAGCAAATACCAGCCGGGCCGCGTTAGACATCACCTCGTATACGATAATCTCTCGAAGGGGCGCCCCGTGCCCGCCCCTTTTCACACCAAGCCGGTGGCCCCGGCTAGAGCGCCAGCACTCCCCGGACGATACCGTCCTCGACCTGATCTTCAAGCGAGAAGCCGAGCCGCTGGCATACCGCGCGCATCTCGAAATTCTCGGGCAGGATATTGGCAATCACCTTCTTCAGCCCCTCCGCGCGCGACACCGCGACGCTCCGGCGCACGAGTTCCGTGCCCAAACCCTTGTGCTGGAATTCGTCGAGGATCACCACCGCCAGTTCGGCCGAATCGGTGCCGTGAATCTTGCTCAGCCGGGCAACGCCCAGGATTTTCGCCTCTCCTCCCGCAGGATCGCTGCGCTCGGCCACCAGAGCCATCTCGCGCTCGTAATCGATGAAGCAGATGCGCGTGAGCCGCTCGTGCGCCGTGCGCGTGCTCAACTTCATTGGCTGGAAATAGCGCATATAGACGCTGCGCTCGGAAAGCTTCTCGTGGAATTTGATTATGAGCGGTTCGTCTTCGGGGCGGATCGGGCGGATGGTCACCGGAGTGCCATCCTTCATCCGCCACTCGCCGACGTACTGAGTCGGATACGGCCGAATCGCCGGCCGCGGCAATTTTTCTTCCGCCGTTGTGGCCTCGTGAAGCACCACTCGCGCATCGAGCGCCAGCAACTGCTCGGGCGAAGCGAGCAAAGGATTGATGTCGATCTCCTTGATCCACGGCTGCTCCACCACCAGTTCGCTGAAATGCACCAGCAGGTTTTCGAGCGCCGCCAGGTCCACCGGCGGGCGCCCGCGTACGCCCTTCAGCGCCGTGTAAATCCTCGTCTGTTCCATCATTCGCCGGGCCAGCGTGGAGTTGAGCGGCGGGAGCGCCAGTGCGCTGTCCTTGGCCACTTCCACCAGTTGTCCACCGGCGCCGAACAGCAGCACGGGGCCGAACTGCGCATCGATCGAGCTGCCGACGATCAGTTCGTAGCCGTCGAGCTTCACCATCGGCTGCACCGTCACGCCGAGGAAATGCCCCGGCCCCTTCTTTTCCTCCACCAGCCGGTGGATCTCGTCAAACGCGATGCGCACCTGCTCGGCGCTCTTCAGGTTCAGCTGCACGCCGCCCACGTCTGTCTTGTGCGTGATCGTTTCCGAGTAGAGCTTCACGGCCACCGGATAGCCGATCTCGCCGGCGATCCGCGCAGCCTCTCGCGCGCTCTCAGCGATCTCAGTGCGCACGGCCGGAATGCCGTAGGCGGAGAGCAGTTGCTTGGATTCGAACTCGGTGAGCAGCGTGCGATTCGCCTCGCGGACGCCCTCCACGATTCTTTCAGCTCGAGCGCGATCGAGCGGCTCCTCGCCCCGCAGGGACGGCGTTTCGTACAGCGCCTTCAGGTTGTAGGCGTAGCGCCACATGTAGTTGAACGCCTTGACCGCCGTATCGGGAAACGGGAACGTGGGAATGCCGGCCCGGTTCAAGATCTCCTCGCCGCCCGCCACGTCCGCGCCGCCCATCCAGCTCGCCAGCAGCGGCTTGCCGGTCGATGCGGCATAGGGCCGCAACTGTTCGGCGATCTGAGTGGGATTCGTCATACCCTGCGGCGTCATCACCACCAGGATGCCGTCCGTGCCTGGATCCTTGGCTGCAATGTCCAGCGCCTTGGCGTAGCGCTCCGGTTCGGCGTCCCCAAGGATGTCGATCGGGTTGTTATGACTCCAATGAGGCGGCAGGAAACTGTCGTAGGCCGCCAGGCTTTCCGGCGACAGCACCGCGAGTTCCCCTCCTCGCGAGACGAGCGCGTCCGTGGCAAGCACACCCGGCCCACCCGCGTTCGTCAGGATCGCCAGCCGTGGACCGCGAGGCAGCGGCTGCTTGGCCAGCACCTCCGACATGTAGAAGATGTCGGCGATGGATTCCACACGCAGCACGCCCACGCGACGGAACGCGGCGTCGAGCACGTCGTCGCTGCCCGTCAGCGAGCCGGTATGCGAAGCCGCCGCCTTGGCCGCGGCGGCGCTGCGGCCCGCCTTGATCACGATCACCGGCTTCGAGAGCGCCACTTCCCGCGCCGCAGAGAGAAACGAACTCGCGTCGCCCACCGATTCCATGTAGATGACGATGCTGTCTGTGCGCGTGTCGTGCCCGAAATAGTCGATCAGGTCGCCCCAATCCACGTCCAGCATCGAGCCGATCGAAACGAAGCCGCTGAACCCCACCAGCTCCCTCAAGCTCCAATCCAAAACTGCGGTGCACAGCGCGCCGCTCTGGCTGATGAAGGCCACGTTCCCCGGCCGCGCCATCGCGCTGGCAAACGTGGCATTCAGCCCGCTAATCGGATTCATCACGCCCAGGCAGTTCGGCCCGATCAGCCGCATCTTGCCGCGAATGATCTTAGCGATCTGCCGCTCCAGTTCCATGCCGGCTTCCCCGTGCTCCTTGAACCCCGCCGAAATCACGATGCCCGAAGTCACGCCCAGATCCACCGCTTGCCGCAGAATGCCCGGCACCGTGGCCGCCGGGGTGGTCACCACCACCAGATCCGGCTTCTCCGGCAATTCCGCCAGGTTGGGATACGTACGGATTCCCAAAACGCTCGGCCGGTTCGGATTCACCGGATAGACCGTTCCCCCGAACGGCGAACTCAACAGGTTCCACACCACCGATCGCCCCACGCTGCCTTGTCGCTCGGTGGCGCCGAGTACGGCCACCGTCTTCGGCCAGAAAATCGGATCGAGCGGATGGCCTTCCACTCGCAATTCGTCGTGCGCGGGTTCGACAGTCACTTGCCCCGCGCCGGATTTTTTCGGTAGTGGCTTGGAACTTCTGCTGATCATGCGGGCCTCTCGATGGTCCCGAAGGCACGGCCTGTCTTCCGGGACCTGAATTTCACAGATGGATTCGACATCGGACCTGATTCGGGGGTGGGCCGCGGAAAAGCGGCGAGCCAGGCCTTTACTGCGTTCTTCACTGCGTTACGCTGGCACGGGAGATGCCGGGAGGATGCAACCCTTACCAGGAAAAAGTGTAGCGAGTCCGCCCGTTCCTTTGAAGCAAATTTTTTAGCGATGCTATGACAACCTCTGGGCTCCCACCCACTACCCGTTCACTCCTCCCGCAACGCCGTCACCAAATCAACTCGCATCGCCTGCCGCGCGGGGAAATAACTAGCGGCAATCGAAACCACCAACAGCAGCAGCGCCGCCGCCGCGACGACTCCGGGTTCCACAGGACTAACGCCGTAGAGCAGTCCGTGCAGCAGCCGAGCGGCCGCCACCGCAAGCGCCACTCCGCAGACGATCCCAATCAGCACCAGCCACACGCCGCGCCACACCACCAGCCCCAGCACACTCGCCGGCTCCGCGCCCAGCGCCATCCTCACGCCGATCTCCTGCGTCCTGCACGCCACCAGAAACGAAAGCACGCCGTAAAGGCCAAGCGTCGCCAGCAGTAGCCCCAGCGCGGCGAACAGGCCGCTGAGCGCCGCATTGAACCGCGGCCGGACGCGCAACCGGCTGATGCGCACGGCCAATGTCGAAATCGTCGCCGGTAGCGTCGGATCGAGCAGAGCGATCTCCCGACGCATCATCCGCTCGACGCTGCCGGCGCCAAGCGGACTCTTCACCAGGAAAAAGGCATGCCGCAAAGCACTGGGCGGTGCCGCTCCGTCCAGCCCGAGGCCTGGCGCCCGCTTCCTCACGAGGTAATATTCAGGCGACGCTGGTGCGACGTTTCCCGATCCCTTTACGTACCTCACGTCCCCGGCCACGCCCACCACCGTGTACCACCTGCCCGCCGGCGCCGGAAATGCGATGTGCTGGCCAACCGGATTCTCGCCGGGGAACAACCGCGCGGCCAGCATCTTGCTCACCACCACCGCGTAGCTCCCCGGCTCCCGGTCGCTCGCGACAAATCCTCGCCCCTCCAGCATCGGAATCCCGAGCATGCGGAAGTAGCCGGGCGAGACGGTGCGCCAGCCCACCATGCCTCCCGTTCCCCGCTCGAACGGCGGTCGTCCCTCCACGCGAATGGCAGAGAGCGGGCGAGCGTGCTCCCCGCCGTGCGGCGGCAGCGAATCGCTCACCGCAACGCCGGTGACGCCTGGCAAGCCGGCGAGTCCCGTTTCCAAACGGTCGAAGAATTCTCTCCCCACGCCCGGCCGCCCATATTCCTGGTGCCCCAGCGCAATCTCGGCGGTGACGATATGGCTCGTCTCGATCCCGAGCGGGATGTTTTCGAGATTGCGCAGCGTATCGAGGAATAGACCAGCGCCAATGACGAGCACCAGCGACACGGCCACCTGCGCCACCACCAGCACGGTTCCCAGCCGCCTTCGCGTCGGCCCGAGCGAGCGCCCGGCCGTGAGTACACCAGCCGCAGGCGCGGCCAAAGCCGGTGCCAGCCCGCACAGCAGCCCCGCAAAAATCGAAGCGCCCGCGACAAAAAGAATTACCGGCCCATCGAGACCCGCCTGCCCGATCCGCGGAATCCCCGCCGGCGCCAGCGCAACCAGCAGTCGAAGCAGCAGAAATGCCAGCCCCGCTCCGGCGATTCCCCCTCCCACTCCGAGCAGCGCGCTCTCCAACAGCCGCAGCTGCAACAACCGCCACCGGCTCGCTCCGAGCGCGGACCTCACGGCGAATTCGCGTTCTCTCGCGGCGCTTCGCGCCAGCAGCAGGTTGGTCACGTTCGCCGAAGCGAGCAGCAGCAACCCGAACGCGGCCCCGAATAGCACCCACAGCGCCCGCTGAACCGATCCGACCTGGTCCTCTCGCACCGAAACCAGGCCCAGCCTCATCCGCTTGCGCAACACCGGCGGCGCCGTCCGCTTCCATCTCTCAAACGCCGGATCGAGCTCCGCCCGCGCCTCGGCCATGCTCACGCCCGGCTTCAATCGCGCGTAGACGCGAACCACCCCTGCCAGCGGCACGCTCCGCTCGGCCGCCGTCAGGGCTTCCGGCAGCACCACGTCCACGCGCCCCAGCGTCGGCCACTCGAAATCCTGCGGCAATACGCCGATGATCCGCATCGGCTTCCCGTCGATCGAAATCACCCGATCGAGCGCGTCGCGGCTGCCGCCGAATCGGCTTTGCCACAATCCATAGGAAATCAGGCACACTTGCGGCACATCCGGCCGATCTTCCGCCGCCGTGAAATTGCGCCCCAGAATCGGCCGCACGCCGAACGTCGGCAAAAATGTCGACTCCACTCGTGCGCAGCCCAGCCGCATCGGTCGCCGCTCTGTCAGGTCGCACCCCTGTACGCCGGGCCGCCATGATGCCATCGCCGCGAACGGCGTCTCGCTTCCGTGAAACTTCACATACGACGAAGCAAAAAGAAAAGGCCGCGAATCCGCCGCGGGAACGACCACGCCAAAGAGCACCAGGCGGTTAACATGAAGGTACGGCAGCGGTCGCAAGAGCGCTTGATCGACCACACTGAAAATCGCCGTATTCGCCCCGATCCCCAGCGCCAAAGTAATGACGGCAACAACGGTGAATCCCGGCGATTTCCGCAACATCCGCAGCGCATAGCGCACGTCGAGCAGCAAATCTTCGAGCGCCGGCCAGCGCCACACGTCCCGCCCGCGCTCCTCCGCCAGCATCACATTCCCAAATTCCCGCCGCGCCGCGTGCTCCGCTTCTTCCCGCGCCATGCCACCGGCAACCAACTCCTCGACTTTCTCGTCGAGGTGCGCGCGAATCTCCTCTGCCAGCTCCCCGTAGATCCGCCGCCGCCCGAAGATCCGCCTCACCCACCTCACCGGCTTACCCATCTCCACCCACGCCGTTGTCATCAAACCCGGTCGGCACTTTCCGCCGAACGGTGGTGAGGGATCTGCTTTTCCCATCGCCGCGCCACCATCACCGTTACGCCCTCAGCCGCCGTTCACGTCTTCTCCGGCGCCAGCACGAGCGCGATCCCTTCGAGCATCTGCTCGAACCGCGAAACCTCGCGTTCCAGGTGCTTCGCACCCTTGGGCGTAAGCCGGTAAATCCGCACCCGGCGGCCAGTCGACGAAACGCCCCACTCCGCCTTCACCAATCCCTCTTTCAGCAGCCGCTGCAGCGCCGGATACAGCGAGCCCTCTTCGACCCGCAGCAGATTGTTCGATTGCCGTTTGATGTGCTGCGCGAGCGCGTAGCCGTGCAGCGGCTGCCATTTCAGCGTTCGGAGCACCATCATCTCGAGCGCGCCCGGAAACAGGTCCCGAGGCTCTTCCGTTCTCTTCGCCATTTTCAGATGGGGTCCCTTTCGTTCGGCCCATAGACATGTTCGATCTAGGCCTAGAGCAACATAGTCTCGCGCTCAATGACTGTCAAGGGGCAGTTCGGAGGGCGGGGAGGCCACGGCGCGGACCGCGTCGCGGCGCGATGGTTTTCGAGAATGGATTACCGCGAAAGGCGCGTTACTCGCAGCTGACCATCCAGGGAATGCCGAACCGGTCGACCAGCGTCCCGAAGCGAGCGGCCCAGAAGGTTTTCTGAATCGGCATGCGCGCGCTGCCGCCTTCAGCCAAGGCGTGAAAGACACGGCCTGCTTTTTCCGGTTCGTCGAAACTCAGGCTCACGGAAAAGCCCTGCGGCTTCCGGTCATGTTCCGGCGGCGCGTCGGAGCCCATCAACACACCGCCGGCCACCGTCATCCGAACGGGGAGAATCTTGTCGAGCCGTTCCGGCGGCACGGAATTCTCGGCCGGCATGTCCGCATGGGTCTTCATCACCTCGATCTTGCCCCCGAGGCACTTCTCGTAGAACCGGAATGCCGCCTCGCATTGCCCGTCGAAATCAAGGTGCGGATTCAATGGCATCTACGCCTCCTTTGCTCCACGTCTGCTATCCCCCGGCGATCGCGCCGACGATGTAAAGCGGTTCGGCGCCCGAAGCGACTGCCTCGGGCAACGGCGCGTCGGGCGATTCGTGTGACAGATCCTCCTGGCAGGCGAAAAAGCGCAAGAACGGCCGCCGCTGTCCGGTTACGTGGTCGCGGATCGTACCGCGCAACGCCGGATAGCAAGCCTCGAGCGCGTCGAGCACGGAGCGCTGCGTGACCGCGCCATCGATTTCGAGCGTCACCTCGCCGCTCAATTGCGCCAGCTTTCGCAGATGCGTCGGCAGCACTACGCGGATCATGGCAGCGTCTGCACCTCGACCGAAAAGATCGCCGGCAGGTCGCGCACGATCGGCTCCCAGCTGTCTCCCGCGTCGGCCGAAGCGTACACCTGCCCCCCGGTGGTGCCGAAATAGACGCCGCAGGAATCCAGCGTGTCCACGGCCATCGCGTCGCGCAGCACGTTCACGTAGCAATCGCTTTGCGGCAGCCCTTTGGTGAGCGGCTCCCACTCAGCGCCGCCGTTCCGGCTGCGGTAAACGCGCAGCTTGCCCTCCGGCGGAGTTCGTCCGGCATTCTGGTCGATCGGGATGACGTAAATCGTTTCCGGCTCGTGGGCGTGGACGTCGATGGGAAAACCGAAGTCGCTCGGCAGCCCCGTGCTGATCTCCTTCCACAAATCGCCGGCATTGTCTGTGCGCAGCACGCCGCCGTGGAGTTGCATGAACAGCACGCCCGGCCGCGAAGGATTCATCGCAATGTGGTGCACGCAAAAACCGACCTCGGCCTTGGGATCGGGAAGATATTCAGAGCGCAATCCGTGATTGATCGGCTTCCACGTCTTTCCGCCGTCGTCCGTGCGGAAAGCGCCGGCGGCCGAGATGGCGATGTACATCCGGTCGGGATTGCCGCGATCGAGAATGATCGTGTGCAGGCACATTCCGCCTGCGCCCGGCTGCCATTTGGGACCCGTGCCGTGGCCGCGCAGTCCGGGAAGTTCCTGCCAGGAGTGAGCCCCGTCGGTGCTCCGGAAAAGAGCGGCATCTTCCACGCCGGCGTAAACCGTGTCCGGATCCGTGAGCGACGGATCGAGGTGCCACACCCTCTTGAATTCCCAGGGATGCTGCGTGCCGTCGTACCACTGGTGCGTGGTGAGCGGCTTGCCCGTTTCGGCCGAAGCGTCGTAGACGAATCTGTTGCTTTCGCCCTGCGGCCAGCCTTTCGGCGAGGTGGTCACTCCGCCTCCGGGCGCTTCCCAGGTTTTTCCGCCGTCGCTCGAGCGTTGGATCACCTGGCCGAACCAACTGCTCGATTGCGACGCATAGATCCGATTGGGATCCGCCGGAGATCCCTTCATATGGAAGATTTCCCAGCCCGTAAAAAGCGGCCCGCTGATGTCCCACTTCTGCCGCTTGCCATCCGACGTCAGGATGAAAGCCCCCTTGCGCGTGCCCACCAATACCCGCACCTTGCTCATCTCTTTCTCCCTTTAGTTCAGTCCGCCCCTCCGTCTTACGAGCGAAAACCGCAGAGCCTGAGAGGCTCAGGCCCTGCGGGATGGAATCGGGCGTCTCTCAATTTCTCGAGCCCTCATCCGGCTTTGGCCGCTGACTCTCTCTGCTCGTGCATCTGCTTCATGAATTGGCGCATGCCGGCGACGTGACCCGGCGAACGGGTCTCAATCCAGGTTTCGTAGCGTTGTGCGGCTTTTTCCATGTTCGCGAGAAAAGCGTTATTCACAAACCGCTTCCGGCCCTCCGGGATCACGGCTTTGACCTGTTCCCACACTCCGAAGAATTCGCCGCTCGTCTCGAAAAAAAGATCCTCGTGGAGCAAGCCGTAGTTCAGCATGGCGCAGGCCTGCTCCCAGTAGCCGAGCACCATCATGAAGAACGTGCCGTTTTCTGTACCCGGCGCGGCGATCTTCATGGCGTCATCCAGGTTTTCCGCGTGATAGTTCTTGAAAAACCAATCGCGCGCCTGACGAAGCCGGGCCTCGCGGCGCAGGTCGTAGAGTTGCAATTGAAGTTGCGCTTGTTCGTGCGTTGGCTTCCCTTCCATGGTCCCCTCCTTTTCTTCGGTACTTATGAATCTGCCCCCGCGAGGCGGGATTTCATTCGTCCTTCAGGCGCGTCGCACTGCGGAACTGTTGTTGGCATTTCGTCGATGAGCGACGGCTCCTCATGCCGCGCCGTCATTCTTCTGCCTCGCAGTTGATCATCCACGGAATGCCGAACCGGTCAGTCAGCATGCCGAAGCGCTTGGCCCAGAAAGTCTCCTGGATTGGCATCGCTACCGTGGCGCCTGCCGCCAGACCGTGAAAGATGCGCTCGGCCTCGGCCGGCTCGTCAACGCTGATCGATACGGAAAAACCCTGTGGCCTTGGCTCGCGTCCCGGAGGGGGATCGGAACCCATCAGGATCTGGCTGCCAATCGCCATTCGGGCATGAAGAATTTTCTTATGCCAATTCGCGGGGGCCTGGCCACCAGCCGGCGTCTCTTCGTACGTCTTCATCACCTGGATCTTTCCGCCCAGAAGCTCTTCGTAAAACCTGAACGCCTCTTCGCATTGCCCGCTGAACAGAAGGTAAGGATTGATTTGCATCGTTCGCTCCCTTTCTTCCGTGAGTGATCGTAATTGCGACTCCCGCAATGCAGGAGCCGTGCGGGTCCCTCGTTTCAGAAGAGCGGGTCGCCGGCAACTCTCATGAGCTAAACGTCGCCTGTCATGCAGAAGGCATCCCGTTCGGCCGGTTCGCCGATTTTTTCATTTGCCCCGTCAGCGGCAGCTGCTACCGCCTTTGAACGGAGGCAGCAGCGGCGTCGGGTCGCGTTCTTCCCAGCGGCGCCGGACTTCCGAGAGAATGGCTTCGCGGTTCTTCGCCATGTGGTCGATCACCTCGCAAGGCGCGCCGGTTTGCTCGTGCCGAGCGCCCCAGATCAGCATCTCCAGCAGCACCGGAGCCAAGTCGATTCCCTTCTCCGTCAGCCGGTAGCTCAGCCGCCGGCGGTCCTTCGCCTCGACCTCGGCGCTGACGATCCCCGCCGCCTCCAGCCTCCGCAGCCGGTCGGCAAGGATGTTCGTCGCAATGCCCTCGCCCGATTGCTGGAATTCCTTGAACGTTCGGTACCCTCGAACCATCAGGTCGCGAACGATCAAGAGCGACCAGCGATCGCCAAACATCTCGAGCGAGATGCTCACCGGACATCCGGATCTGTGTTGTTTTGCCTTGGACCTCCCACGCACTGGCGCGACGATACCAGCATTACTTGCATATTGCAAGTAATAATTACGTGCCGCCTAAAGCGAATGTATGGCCTTCCCCGAAATGGCAAAAGCGTATCGATTTCGAAATTGCATCGCTTTGAAAACACACCACTTCCACACCGGAAAAATCGCAGCGCGTATCGATTTTTCCGTTGGACTTGGCACGCTCTTCGCCGGAAAATCTTCGGCTTTCCGCATGGGGACAAGAGAAGGAGAGAAGCCGGGTGGTCCTACGAAACATGGGAGCCACCCGGCGCATGGAAGCAGATCAGCGCTCGCTCAAGCGATCGACCGTATCGAAGAAGCCGGGAAACGACACGCCGACACAATCGGCGTCGTGGATGGTCGTCTCGCCCGTTGCGGCGAGGCCGGCCACGGCCATCGCCATCGCGATGCGGTGGTCTCCGCGAGGATCGATTTCGGCGCCGTGCAGCGGCCCGGCGGAACGGCCGGCAACGCTGAGTCCGTCGGGAAGTGATTCGGCCTGAGCGCCCATGCGGCTCAGGCTGTCGACCATGGCGGCTATGCGATCGGTCTCCTTTACGCGAAGCTCGCGCGCGTCGCGGATGATGATGCCGCGCTCGGTGAACGGGCCGAGCGCGGCGAGCATCGGCAGCTCATCGATCATCCGCGCCGATGCGGCCCCGCTCACCACGCCGCCGGTGAGCGGGGCGTGGCGGACGAAGATGTCTCCGCGCGGTTCCCCGGCAACGGTTTGGCGACCGGAGATTTCGATCTGCGCTCCGATCGACGAGAGAAATTCGAGCACCGCCGTCCGCGTGGGGTTCAGACCGACGTTGCTGAGGCGCAATTCGGAGCCGGGCAGAATCGAGGCCGCGGCCATCAGGAAGACTGAGGAAGAAAGGTCTCCGGGCACGACGATCGAGCGAGCCTGAAGCTGCGAGCCACCCGCCACCGTGGCCACGCCGGAAGTGCAGGTGATCCGCGCGCCGAATTCCTCCAGCGCCCGCTCGGTGTGGTCTCGTGTGGCAACCGATTCCGACACCGTGGTCGAGTCAGAGGCATACAGGCCGGCCAGCAGGACGCAGGATTTCACTTGTGCGCTTGGGATCGGCGTCTCGTAGCGGATTCCCTGGAGCGCGCGACCATGGATCCGCAGCGGAGGCAATCCGTTATCCTCCGCCTCGATGAAAGCGCCCATCTTCGTCAGCGGATCGACCACACGACGCATCGGCCGGCGGCGGAGCGAATCATCGCCCGTGAGAACCGATTCGAATGGTTGGCCCGCTAATACGCCGGCGAGCAGCCGCATTGTGGTTCCTGAATTGCCCGCGTCGAGCGGGGCGGACGGAGCGCGCAGACCGCGGAGACCCTTCCCTTCAATGACGACGTGCCCACCGTCGCGATGAACGCTGGCGCCGAGTGCTTCGACGCATGCCAGCGTGCTCGAGCAATCGGCCGCCGGGCTATAGTTTTCGATCTCGGTGGCGCCGTCCGCGAGGGCGCCGAGGATGCCGTAGCGATGGGAGATGGACTTGTCACCGGGCAGTTTGGTCTGGCCGCGCAACGCGCGCGCCGCAACAATTTTTCTGTCAGTCATGGGCGAATTCTAGCATGCAGCGCCGCCGTGCCACGGAAACCGTGATATCCGGCCGGAGAAATTCGTCGCGACATTGCGTGCGGCCGAGAATGGGGATGAAGGCATCGCGGTGTGGTCCGTCAGCCCCGCGCATTTCGGCCTTTTGCCTGTCACAAGAACCGCCCGATCCCACTTGGCCGCGGTTGGCGGGCGGTCATGGGCAAAACCTCTGCCAGCCGCCAAGGCTCGGGGGGATTTGGCGCTGGTGAGTGGAATTTTTCCCAGCGCAGGAGTTACCACCCGGACGACGGGCCTGCGCATATCTGCAAGTTTCAAAACCACTTGGGCTGTTCGCCGACAAACCTCCTCCTGGCATCCAACGTGCTAACCAACAAACAAACGAGCTCAAACCCGGGAAGCGGGGGAGTCGACTCACCCACACTGACGGTCAAACGGGGGAAATCGGCCCAAGCGGGCCGTGAAGAGGGAGCAAGACCGATGAAAGAGCAAGGAAGCCAGCTCCAGACGACCAAGCGGTCCATCGGTCCGTTACGGCTGGCGAACATGGACGAGATTTTGCGGGACATGAGGGAGACGTTCGATTCGGTCGCCCGGCGCGCTTATGAGATCTTCGAAGCAAACGGTCGGCAACTCGGTCGCGATATGGAGGACTGGTTCCGAGCCGAAAGCGAGCTGCTCCACCCACTGCACGTGGAGATGCGCGAATCTCACGACAAGATCATTGTGAAAGCCGAGGTTCCCGGCTTTGAACCCAAGGACATCGAAATCAACGTGGAACCCGGGCGACTGACCATCGCGGGCAAACGGGAATGGAGCAAGGAGGAGAAAGAGCAGAAGCTGCTCTACTCCGAACGGCGTTCGAATCAATTTTTCCGTTGCCTGGACCTGCCCGTCGAGGTGGATGCGGAGAAGGCAGCCGCCACGCTGAAAGACGGCTTGTTGGAACTGCTGCTGCCGAAAACGACGACAGCCAAAAGGATCAGGATCGAACCGAAAGCAGCATAAATGGCTATGTGGAATTTCCCCGCAAACCCGGCAGGCCGTTCGAATGAGCCGAAGTGGCCGGTGTTTGCCGATGGAGCAAGCTTGATGCCGACTCGCATCTTACATCCTGCCCCCAGGAAAAGATGACCCGCCCGAGATGCGATCGGCATCCCGCCCCGAACGCCGGCGGGCGACCTGCCCCAAACAGGTCGCCCGCCGGGTTCGTATTTGGACCGCAGTGAATCCTGATTAGAGGCTGGTGCCGAGCTTAGCGGCACGGATTTCCGGAATCCCTCTTCCCAAATCGAATTGACTGCCCCCACGCCCTGGCACAACGGTGGAAACGCCGCCAAAACATTCGCATACGGAATTTGATCCCCGGCAGGCGACGGAATATGATGGAAGTACGCCGATGCGCAGGCTCGTGTTTTCTTTCGTCGCGGCCGTGGCCGCAGTTTTTGTTTTTTGCTCCCCTTCCGTTGCCGCCAGCGGACCGGAAATTCTTCCGCTCAGCCAGATCAAGCCAGGAATGACAGGTATTGGCTACACCATCTTCTCCGGCGGCAAAATCCAACCCTTTCACGTCAAAGTGATCGGCGTGCTGCCGAATCTGGTCGGGCCGAAGCAGGACGTGGTGCTGGTCCGGCTATCCAGCCCGGAACTGGCCAAGAGCGGCGTGGTGGCCGGCATGAGCGGAAGCCCGGTGTATTTCGACGGCAAGCTGGCCGGGGCGATCGCCTACAAGTTCGGCACGTTCACCACCGAGGCAATTGCGGGGATGACGCCGATCGAGGAAGAGCTGGCGGTAGGGGGCTCGCGAAAGGCGCCGGCACGCAAGGCGGCAGAGGCGGCCGAAGCCGATGCGCACTACGCCGTGCCCAATCCCGTGGCGCAAGCGGTTGGCACAAGCAACGGAGCCTATCTGGAGCCAATCTCGGCGCCGTTGGTCTTTTCCGGCTTCCTGCCCTCCGTGGTCGGGCGCTACAGCGAGCAATTGGAGAAATACGGGATGACGGCGACCGAAGGGGGCTCGGTACCCGCCAAGCCCGGTGATGCCAACCTGAAACCTGGCGATATGGCTTCGATGGTGCTGGTGAGCGGCGACCTCTCGGTTGCGGCAGGCTGCACGGTAACGGCGCGAATCGGCAACCGCGTCTACCTGTGCGGTCACCCGCTCTTCGGCTTCGGCAATGTGCACATTCCGATGGCCCGGGCGCACGTCGTGGCCACACTGGCCTCCACGATGAGCTCCACCAAGATCATGAACACCGGCGGACTGATCGGTTCGATTACCGAGGACCGCGTCACTGGTGTGATGGGGCGCGTCGGTCCGGCGCCTTCGATGATCCCGGTGGAACTGTCGGTGGAAACGCCGATGGTGACCAAGCATTTTCATTTCAAGGTGATGGAGAACTCGAAGCTGACGCCGACGCTGGTTTCCATGGTGACGCTGAACGGCGTTCACTCGAGCCTGCCCTACAACGAAGGGACCACTTTCCAACTCGAAGGGGCGATCGGCATCGCCGGCCACAACGCCGTCCATCTGGAAAACATGTTCGTCCCGACCGACCAGCCGGTTCCCGATGCTTTTCCGATCGCGGCGCAGGTGCAGAACGTCTTCAACGAGATTTTTCACAATCCCTACGAGCAGCCCCACATCACAGGCATCCGTCTGACCGTTCGGAGCCTGCCGAACGCCCGCTGGGCAGCGATCGACAACGCCTGGAGCAACAAAAAGGAAGTGCGTCCAGGCGAGACGGTAATGGTGAAGGTGGCGCTCCGGCCCTACCGCGGCGCGCCATTCCTCCGCGAAGTACCGATCACGATTCCGGCGCAGGCGACCGCGGGAACGCTGCACATCCTGATCAGCGACGCAGGAACGCTGGACCGCATCGAGCGGTATTTCCCCTTCGGGCCTCGCGCCCGGCTGGCGGGACTCGCGCAGCTGATCCAGCTGCTGAATCAGGAGCGCCGCAACGACCGGCTCTACGTGGCGCTGCTGCAGTCGAGCCCAACGCTGCTCGTTCAGGACAAGCGGCTGCCGAATGTGCCGCTCTCAGAAATCAACGTGCTCGGGCAACGCAATCCCGGCCGGACGACCGTCCTGTGGCAGTCGGAGCTGGCCGAGCGGTCGGTGCCGATGCATGAAGTGATCACGGGCCACCAATACCTTTCGATCACGGTGAAATAGAAACCCCAAGGAGACGTCCGGGATGCGACCCGTTTGGCGAATTTCAGCCGTGTGCCTCATTGCCGTGACTCTGGCGAGCCTGCCGGCGCTGGCCGATCACACGCGCTTCTGGAGAACGACCAACTTCCCCACTTTCGAGCAGGGCACGGCAAAGGGCGTGGCGCTCTGGAGCGACGGCAAGCTAGTGCCGGCGGCGCGCTTCGGCCATTTCGCCGACCCGAACCTCGCCTACCTCTGGGCGCTCCGCATCGGCCCGAAAGGCCGGCTGTATGCCAGTGGAGGGTCGAATGCGCGTGTCTTCCGGTTCAACGCCAAGGGCCAGGCCACTACGATATTCAAGTCTCCCGAGCTAACGGCGCAGGCCATCGCTTTTGATTCCCACGGTGACCTGTACGTCGGCACGTCTCCCGATGGAAAAGTATATAAGGTCACGCCGGACGGGCACAGCAGCGTCTTCTTCAACCCGAAGACGAAATACATCTGGTCTCTCGCTGTCGACCGGCATGGCGTGCTCTACGTCGGCACCGGCGACACAGGCAAGATCTACGCCGTCACCCCTTCGGGCAAGAGCGACCTCTTCTACAAGAGCGACGAGCGGCACATCAGTGCCCTGACGATCGACGGCAAGGGTAACCTCATCGTGGGTACCGATCCGCACGGGCTGGTGATCCGGATTGCGATCCATCGCTCCAAGGACGGCGCGCCGCCCAAGGCAGGGCGAGCGTTCGTCGTCTACGAAACCGCCGGGCAGGAAATCACCGCGCTCCGGTACGGTCGTCATGGGAATCTCTATATAGCCTCAATCGGGGCGAAGCACGAACACTCGGGCCAGACGGTGACCGCCGAGACGGGCGTAACCTTCGTCTTTGCTTCGAAATCCGCCGGAACGACTACGGGTGCAAGCGGCTCGAACTCCGCAAGTTCTGCCACACAGCAGGGCACCACGCCCCAACCCGCTCCGTTCACGCCGTTTTCGCTGACTGGCACGGGCAGTTACGTTTATCGCATCGCCCCGGAAGGCTGGCCCAAGCTGCTGTGGAAATCGTCTTCCGACCTCGTCTATTCGCTCGGGTTCACCCCCAACGGCAAGCTGCTGCTGGGCACCGGAAACAACGGTAACGTGATCGAGCTCGAAGGCGACGAGATCTTCTCGAAAGTCGCGGATACCTCTTCCGGACAGGTCACGGGGTTCGCGACTGACAAGGACGGCCGCGTCTACCTTTGCACCGCGAATCCAGGGAAAATCTTCACGCTCGGGCCCGGGATCGCGGCAAAGGGTACGTTCACTTCGGTTCCTTTCGACGCAAAAATTTTCTCGCGCTGGGGACGGTTGAACTGGTGGGGCGAGGGGGCCTCCGACGGCCGAGCCAGCTTCTACGTCCGTTCCGGCAATACCTCGAATCCCGACAAGAACTGGAGCCGCTGGTATGGCCCGTTCACGACGCCGCAGGCTCAGCCGGTGGGCTGCCCACCGGCTCGCTTCGCGCAGTGGAGGGTGGTTTTCCATCCGACCGGCAACCAGACGCCCAGCCTTTCCTGGGTCAGCCTGGCGTACCTCGAGAAAAACGTCGCGCCAGTAGTGGACGACGTGGTGATGGAAGATCCCGGCATTCGCGTTCGCACGACGTCGATTGCCGAGGCCATGCAGGGGCAATCGTTGAGACCTGTGCATTTGAGGATGCCCCACGCGAACCAGGCAGGTCCGTCGAGCGTCGTCGCCCCGCAGAGCGCACCGGCGACGTTGCATTATGAACCGCCTCCGCAGGGAATCCGCGAGAAAGGTTGGGAGAGCGTCCTTTGGAGCGCCCGCGATGCAAACGGCGACGAGTTGTCGTATTCCGTCTATTACCGGGGAGAAAAGGAGCACACCTGGAAACTGCTGAAAGCCGGGCTGCGCCAGCCCTACTATTCCTGGGACACGACGACGATGCCGGACGGCGCCTACTATCTGAAGATCGTTGCTTCCGATTCGCCGTCGAACCCGCCGGCGCAAGCGCTGAGCGATTCGCGGATCGGCCCTCGTTTCGTGGTGGACAATACGCCGCCCACGATTCTCCACCTGAGGGTGCAGACCACCAGTGGCGACGCCGTCGTTCGCTTTACCGCGCACGATCCATCCAGTCCGCTGGCGCGCGCCGAATACAGCCTCGATGCCGGCCAATGGACCCAGGTGTGGCCCATCGGCGAATTGAGCGATTCGCCGACGGAGAGCTACCGCATCGGCCTGAAAGCGGTCACGCCGGGCGAGCATACGATCAGCGTTCGCGTATTCGACCTCTACCAGAATTCGGGCATTGCCAAGGTCACGTTCGACGCCAATGCGCCCGAATCGAAAACCGGCGGCCGCTGATTCGGCCGCCCGACACAGGAAGAAGCTCGGCGATATGTCCTCAGGACCCACAATCGAAGCCATTCACGAAGCGCACGCCCGCATAGCGCCGCATATTCACCGCACGCCCGTCTTTCGCAGCTCTTCGCTGGATCGCATGGCCGGCGCGGAGCTGTTCTTCAAGTGCGAGAATCTGCAAAAGACCGGATCGTTCAAGATTCGCGGCGCGATGAACGTGATCTTTTCGCTTCCGGACCCGGTGGCGAGGCGCGGGGTGGTGACCCATTCCTCTGGCAATCATGGAGCTGCAGTCGCTTTCGCCGCCCGCAGCCGCGGCATACCGGCATGGATCGTGGTGCCACGCAACGCTCCCGAGGTGAAACGGCGCGCAATCGCCGATTTCGGCGGCGAGATTATTCTCTGCGAACCAACGATGGAGGCTCGCCAGGAGGCCGCCGCTGAAATCCTCGAACGCACCGGAGCGACGTTGGTTCATCCGTACGACGACGACCGGATCATCGCCGCGCAAGGAACAGCGACCGTTGAACTGCTGGAGGATGCCGGAGCTCTCGACGTGGTTCTCTCCCCCGTCTCTGGCGGGGGGTTGCTCTCGGGAACGGCAATCGCCGCGCAGTCGCTGCAGCCGGGCATCCGCGTGATCGGATGCGAGCCATCGGGCGCCGACGATGCGTGTCGCTCGTTGCGCTCCGGCCGGTTGCAGAAGAACGAAAAGGTCGAAACAATCGCCGACGGACTCCGAGCCTCGCTTTCCGAGCGCACCTTTGCCATTCTTTGCGAGCGGGTTGACGAGATCACCCTGATCAGCGAGGAGGAGATACTCCAGGCGATGCGGCTCGTCTGGGAGCGGATGAAACTGGTGATCGAGCCTTCCTCGGCCGTCACGGCGGCCGCTGCATGGCTGGGCAAAATCGATATCTCCGGGAAACGGGTGGGCATCGTGCTTTCCGGAGGCAACGTCGACCTCGGCCGCTGTTTCGGCTCCGCCTGAATTCCCCGCTCAGGCAAGCTGCCGCTGCACTTTTGGATACCCGGGGATGCCACCCCGTGGACCTCATCCAGGCATTCTGCCAGGCGAAAGACACTCCGAAAGACACTCCGAAAGACACTGTCAAAGCTCTTTAGAAATGTCCCCTTTCTTACCTCGTTAGAAATGTCCCTTTTTTCGGTTTCTATCTTGTCTTTGTTTTCGTCGTTGGCCTTGCCCGGAGCGGAGCCCTGCGGAGCCCGAAGGGCGGAGCGGTTAGGGCGCAGCGGAGGGCAAGGCCAACGACGCCGGCTTGGCCAGACTCCTCCGGCTCAACGCCTTCCTCGCCTTCCTCTCCGTTTCGCGACGCGCCGCCTGCCGCCATGGGTGATCTTTCGGCGGTGTCCACTTCCTCCTCGCCTTCGGCCGGGTCGGCGCGACGCACCGCTCGGCGGCCGGCTTCGTCTCCGAAGCGCTCGGCTTCGCCGGGACCGGGATTTCGCTCCAGCGCAAGCGACGACCTCGATACTCGATCGCGAGGCTCCCGTCCCGACCCTCGCACACCAACACCCTCCCGCTCGCTGGCGCGTAATGGCGGCTCTCGGGCTCGACCTGAAAGAATCGGTTCCCGTACCGCACCACCCAATCGCCCCCGATCACCCGTTCGCTCTCCAGACAGAAAACCCTGTCCAGCTCTGCCTCGCTCGGCGCCCGGCGGTGATAGTCCTCGGGCCGGGCCGGCGGGCGCCCAAACCGCCGGTTGTGTTCCGGCAGATACTCGGCCTCCAGATACGCGTTCGCCTGGGCGTGAGTCGTGATCCCCCTCCGCCGCAGCTTCTTCACCAGCCGGTCCTGATGGGTGCCGTGCGCGCGTTCCACCCTCCCCTTCGCCTGCGGCGACCCGGCAGCGATCAACTCGATCCCCAGCTTGGCGCACATGCGCCCAAATTGGGTGACAGGCTCTTGCCCCCGCAGCCGCTCGCCTGGCGTGGCCGCGCGCTTGTAGAGATTCTTCCAGTCCACGTACAACGCCTGCGG
>JBJKSI010000006.1:0-18973 GCA_046704165.1 Candidatus Acidiferrales bacterium | reverse complement strand
ATGGTGCCGGGGGACGGAATCGAACCGCCAACGCCAGCCTTTTCAGGGCTGCGCTCTACCAGTGAGCTACCCCGGCACAGGGGTGAACGAAGATTCTAAGGCATGCGCGCGCGGGAGGCAAAAGGGGACGGGCTGCCGCGTCACAGTCGACGGCGCCAAGAGAGCGCAGAGGGAAGGACAGGGTGTCAACGCGGGTCGAGCAGCGAACAGCATATCTTCTTTTCTCTTCGTTCCTTGGGGTCACGAGGGTGTCACGCTATTGAAATCGCTTGCGGAGACGCCAGCGGGTGAATGGAGAGCAGGGAAGAGAGATGTGCGCCGAGAGAAGGCGCAAGTGATCACGCCGGCGCGAGGGGGCCTTTCAATTTCAAGAAGCGAAGTTTCCTCGCGGACCCGACCAGATCCCAGGCAAGAGCCGGACGGCCGAGATGCCCGTTAACGACCAGAAGAAGGAAAGGACCTCTTTCTTTTCGACCACGGGCGCACGAAACCACTCACGACCGGCTGCTTGACCTTTTCATGTACAGGTTCATGTGTGGGACGGGCTGACCGTCGTGCGCCAGCATCGCCTGGGAGCAGCCGCACCGGCGCGGCAACCGAGGCCGATGGGGATTCGGACTCGACCGCGTTCGGAACGCTCGATTCGGTTTCCGGCGGGTAGCCGGTGACGGCGTTGGTGCGCGGGAGGCCTTCGAGGCTGAACACGAAGGGCAGAGTTTTGGAGGGACCGTTGTCCGCGTCTTGCCCTTGCTGTTTTTGGTTCATCTGGTAAGCGAGGCGGATAGCACCCAGAGCGACTGAGGGGGTTGGCTTCAGGTGGCCGACGTGCTCGATGAGGCGATTGAGCGCGAAGCGGAGCGAGACGTTGCGGCCTTCGAAGAGGCCCAAGGCGTGCGCGTGACGGTAGACGGTGCGGTAGCTGCCGAGGCCGTAGTTTTCCGCGATTTCGTGCGGGGTCGTCCAGTCGAGGAACTGGCGCTCGATTTCCTTGCAATCAGGGTGACGACAAATCTGGCACTGGGCGCGATGGCGCCGCAGCGCGGCCGGTGAATCGGTTTCGTGTCGCATGATGATTGGCTCCCTCTCTCGTTTGAGGCTGCGGCTAGTGTCAGCGAAAGCAAGCTCCCGGTGCAACGGGGACGTCTACGTGGAGAAGCGGGGAAAGGCTTCTGGCGCGGGCCGCACGGGGGACAGTTGGGGTACGGGGGAAAGCAGATCCTTCGGCCGTCTTACGCTGGCGTGATGCGCTCGGCTTCGGCGTTCGGCCTCAGGATGACAGCGTTCTTGCGGTCGGCCGTGGGGTTAGGACGGGTGAGGAGGAAGTGGTGGGCACGGCGCCTGGTGTGGGGAGGGGTGGGAGCGTTCGATTTTGCGTGACTGCATTTTCTCGAATGGAGAGGCACTGGATCCGGGGCGCCGAAATTCCAGTTGAATTCCACACAAGAAAGAGTGATACTCCCATCATCTTATGATGGGAACAAGGAAAGAACGGACGAGCGATCTGGTGCAGGGCACGCTGGACATGCTCATCCTCAAAACGCTGGCCCACGGCCGCGCCCACGGCTACGCCATTGCCGAATCCATCCACCAAAGATCGGACGACGTTCTTCGCGTCGAAGAGAGCGCGCTCTATCCCGCTCTGCACCGGCTGGAATTGCGGGGACTGCTCGCTTCGGACTGGGGCGTATCGGAAAACAATCGCCGCGCGAAGTATTACCGGTTGACGGCAAGAGGGAGCAAGTATCTCGCGGCAGAGTCAGAACGCTGGAGTCGCATGACCGCAGCGATTGCGCGCGTCATGGAAACCATCTGAGGTCTTTTTATGCTGCCGGAATCGATCAACGGGCTCTGGCTGCGAATCAAAGCGCTCTTCCGGCGCCGGCAGCTCGAGCGCGACCTCGAAGACGAACTCGAGTTTCACCTCGCCATGCGCGAGGAGAAGCTGGCGGAATCGGGCGTGGCGGCAGAGGAAGCGCGGCACGCCGCGCGACGGCGATTCGGCAATGCTACGCGAGCGAAAGAAGCGAATCGCGAGCTGTGGACGTTCCCGTTCGCTGAGACCCTTTGGCAAGACATTCGATACGGCCTGCGCCAGTTGCGGCGCAATCCCGGATTCACAATCGTCGCCATCCTCACTCTAGCCCTCGGCATCGGCGCCAACGTCTCCATGCTTGGCGTTGTGGATTCGCTGATGTTCCAGCTGCCACAGCACATCCGCGCCCCCGGACAGCTCGTCAGGGCCGGCTTGGTGCCGAAACAGCAGCGTAGCCAGGTCCCAACGCTCTCCTATCCCGAATACCAGCGGCTCGCGGCGAACGCGCGCCTGACCGAGTGGGCCGCGGCAGGGCTTCGCGCGACGGTTGGCTTTGGGCAAGGCCACTCTACACGGCCCATTTACGCCAGCTACGTTTCGCACACTTATCTCGCAGTGCTTGGCGGAAGCATGCCATTCGGGCGCTGGTTCAACGCGGAGGAGGATCAACCCAAGGGCAGCCCGCCGGTGATCGTGCTCGGCTACGCGTTATGGCAGAGGGTCTTTGGCGGTAGCAGGAGGGTCCTAGGGCGCATGGTCCAGATCGACGGGCGTGAACGAACCGTTGTCGGCGTGGCGCCAAAGGGGTTTACGGGCACCGGATTCCTGAAAGTGGATGCGTGGCTGCCCATTCCTGCGTTTCAGCAACTCCAGCTACGTAATCTCTCGCTGGCGGTCGTGGGCCGTTTGCGCGATGGCTCAACCGCAGAGCAAGCGGCGGCGGAAATGGCCAGCTTGCTCGATCAGGGGAAAAGACTGGACAACCAAGTGGTTCGCGTCGAGCCGCTCTTTGGCAGCCGGTGGAAGGCGTTGTCGTCGAATGACCGGATTTCGCTTTGGATCGCCGGCGTTGCGCTGATCGTATTGCTGATCGCGTGCACGAATGTTTCGAGTCTGCTGCTGGCGCGGATGGCGCAACGACGCCATGAAATGGCGATCCGGCAGCATCTGGGCGCGACGCGAGCGCGGGTGATGAGGCAGGTGCTGATCGAGGGGCTGTTGCTGGGCGTCGCAGGAGGCGCAGCGGCACTGCTGGTGGCCCTGGGCGTTCAGCCGCTGGTCGGTGCTTTCCTCTTGCCGGACGGGTTCTACGAAGGGAGCTATTTGAGCTGGCGATTGCTGGCCATTGCCGCTGCGCTGGCGATGCTGGCGGGCTGTGTGAGCGGCCTCGCGCCGGCTTGGCGCGCCAGCAGTCCCCGCCTGGCCGAGACGCTTAAGAGGACCGAGCGGGGACACACGCGGGAAGGCTCGGGGTTTCGCTGGGCGCTTGTTGTAACGCAGGTCGCACTGGCGTTGCTTCTGGCCGTGGGCGCTGGTCTTTTCATCCGCAGTCTGGACAAAGCCGATGCCACCGATTTGGGTTTCGAGCCGAAAGGACTGCTCCAGGCTACGGTTGATCTGCCCTTAGGCTCGCCGATGAAAGGCTCGCCGGAGACCAGTGCGGCATACGCGCAGCTGCGGTCGCGGGCCGAGCATGTTCCCGGCGTGGCACAGGTGGCGTTGGCAAACATGCTGACGATTCGGGCGTATTTCACGTTTACCGAGAGGTCCGACTCGGGCAAGACGCTGCTGCATTGGACCGCGATGTCGCGCGCCGTTACGCCAAACTACTTTTCCACCATGGGGATCAGGATTCTGGAGGGAAGGCCGCTGCTCGATTCCGATACGGAAGGATCGACACCGGTCGCGGTGGTGAACCAATCGATGGCGCGGGAGATTTGGCCGGGGCAAGATCCGGTGGGGAAATGCCTTACGACAGGCAGGACGCGAGGGTGTGCGCGCGTGGTGGGTGTAGTGCCCGACACATTGCTTTCGCTCACCGGTGCGGGACCCGACCGAGGGGCTGCGCCGGAATTCTATGTTCCCTTGAGCCAAGCGGTGCGGCAGAGGGCGCTCTTTCCCTCGCCCGACGGGCTCCTGATTCGGACACGTGGGACGACTTCGACGGTCGCAGGGAAGTTGTTCTCGGCGCTGGAGAGCGTCTCGCCTGGCGGGCGCTACGTGAACATCGAGGCTTACACGAAGATGCTCGACGGGCAGACTCGGTCCTGGCGGATGGGCGCGAGCATGTTCAGCTTGTTTGGCGGCCTGGCGCTGATGCTGGCGGCAGTGGGGATTTACGGAGTGCTGGCGTTTCTCGTCCGTCAGCGGACGGCGGAGATCGGGGTGCGAATGGCGCTCGGCGCGACGCCGCAGGACGTTTTGCGCATGGTGATTAGAGAAGGGATGACATTCGTGGCGATTGGCGTCGTCGTAGGTGTGGCCGCGGCGCTGGCCCTGACGAGATTCATGAAAAGCCTGCTGTTTGGAGTGAGCGCGACGGATGCGGCGGCATTCTCCGCCGCGGTTATCGTCCTCGGATTGGTCGCCGTATCGGCGTGCGGCCTGGCCGCGTGGCGCGCCGCGCGCGTCGATCCGGTAACGGCATTGAAGTACGAGTAAAGCTTGAGAGCGATCATGCTGCCCGAATCGATCAACGAACTCTGGCTGCGAATCAAAGCTCTGGTGCGTCGGCGGCGGCTTGAGCGCGACCTCGACGACGAGCTCCGGTTTCACTTGGCGATGCGCGAGCAGAAGCTGGTGGAATCGGGCGTGGCGCCCGAAGAAGCCCGACGAGCGGCACGGCTTTCGCTCGGGAATCCCGTGGCCCTTCAAGAAGAGACACGGGAGGTGTGGAAGCTCCCCTTCCTGGAAACCCTTTGGCAGGACATTCGGTACGGCCTGCGCCAGTTGCGGCGCAATCCCGGATTCGCGGCCGTTGCCATCATTACGCTTGGTCTGGGCATCGGCGCGAATACCGCGATCTTCTCCGTCATTGACACGGTGCTGCTTCGCCCGCTGCCCTTTCCACATTCAGGTCGACTGGTGAGCGTCGAAACCATCGACACGGTGCGTGGCGGAATCCTGCATGGGGCAGACTATCCCGATTTCTTTGATTGGCAGCGCGAGAACCGCGTCCTCAGCGGCATCACCGCCTTCCGGAACAGCGACTTCACGTTCACCGGCGTCTCGCAGCCCCAGCATCTGACGGGCGAAATCGTGACTTCGGGTTTCTTCTCGACGCTCGGCGTCGCCCCGGAAATTGGCCGCGCGTTCGAGCCCCAGGAGGAAGAGGCCGGACACCCGGTGGTGATCCTGAGCCACCGCCTGTGGCAAGACGTGTTTCATGGTGATCCCAGGATTCTCGGCCGGGTGATCACGCTCCAGAGCCGCGGTTACACCGTGGTCGGCGTGATGCCGGCGGGATTCCATTTTCCGATTACCGCCCCTCCGGTCGAGTTGTGGACGACGAGCTCAGTCGATGCCCGGGGCAAGGACCCCGCGACGGAGCAACGCGGCGACCGTCTGCTTGATGTCGTCGGTCGGCTCAAGGCGGGTGTTTCGCTCGCCCAGGCGCAGGCCGACATGAGCCGCATCCAGGCGAATTTGCAGGCGCAACATCCGGAAAGTGACGCCGACCTCGGCGGTGTGCGCCTGGTTCCCGAACTCCAGCACCTGGTGGGCAACGCCCGGCCAGCGCTCCTGGTGCTCTTCGTCGCCGTCGGGCTGGTTTTGCTGATTGCCTGCGCCAATGTGGCCAGCCTGCTTCTCGCCCGCTCGATGGCCCGGCAGAAGGAGATGGCGATTCGCGCCGCGCTCGGCGCCGGCCGGACTCGCGTGCTGCGCCAGCTGCTGACCGAAAGCATCATCCTGTCCCTTTTCGGAGGCGCCCTCGGGCTCTTGCTGGCCGGGTGGGGAACGAGTGGGTTGACGAGCCTGATTCCCCGGGACATCCCTCGCATAGCCCAGATCGGGGTCAACGGCTCCGTGTTTCTGTTCACGTCGGCGGTAGCCGTCTTGACCGGGATTCTGTTTGGCATGATTCCGGCCCTGCAATCAGCGAGAGTCCAACTCGTTGCTCCGCTGAGGGAAGGCAGCCAACGTGTCTCCGGCGGCCTGCGCCGCCATCGCCTGCGCAGCGCGCTCGTCGTTTTCGAAATGGCGCTGGCCGTCGCGCTACTTGTCTCCGCCGGTTTACTGATCCGCAGCTTCGCCCGTCTCGAAGCCGTGAAGCCGGGGTTCGATCCACAGCATCTGCTAACCTTTTCCGTCGATCTTCCCGAAGCCCGATACACCACCGAGCAGCAGGTGAAGTTCTACGACCGGCTTCTCCTCCGGCTTGATGCGCTGCCGGGCGTCCATCAAGCGGGAGCAATCATTCCGCTGCCTCTGAGCGGCAGACAGATCCTCGTCGACTTCTCCGTCGTCGGCCATCCGACGCCTCCGGGCAACGAGGCGAGCGCCGCGCTCCGGAGCGTCAGCACGGGCTATTTCCACCTGATGGGAATTCCGCTTCTCGAAGGTCGCGTGTTCGACGATCAGGACACGCGGAATTCGGCCCCCGTTATGGTGGTGAACCAGGCTTTCGCCGAGAAGTATTTGTCCGGCCAAGACCCGGTCGGCCAGCGGGTCATTCCCGGCGCCTCGGATCACACGGTCAAGCAGATACCGCCCTATCAAGTGATCGGCGTGGTGGGCAACGTCCGCTCTTCGAGCCTGAGTAAAGAGCCCAAACCCGAATATTACGTTCCATATTCACAGATCATGTTCGGCGGCTATTCGATCGTAGTGCGCGCGGCGATGGCGCCAAAGAGTTTGGCGAGCGCGGTGCGCGAGGTCGTTCACCGGATGGACCCCGATGTTCCGCTCTACCACCTGAAAACGATGGATCAATACATCGGCGCGTCAACGTCCCAGACGCGCTTCAGCATGCTGCTGCTTTCGCTCTTTGCCGGCCTCGCGCTGGCTCTAACGACTGTGGGTCTCTACGGTGTGGTCTCTTACGCTGTGGCGCAGCAAACGCACGAGTTGGGCATCCGCATCGCGTTGGGCGCCGGCCCTGGCGAAGTCCTCGGTCAGGTGCTCGGCTCGGGCGCCTGCATAGCTCTCATCGGCATTGCCTGCGGAACTGCCGGAGCGCTCGGCGCGACCCGCCTCCTGCGCGGCCTACTGTACGGGGTCACCGCGACCGACCCTGGGACGTTCGTTGCCGTCGCTTTCGTCCTCTTTGCCGTGGCAATGCTGTCCTGCTACGTCCCCGCGCGGCGGGCGATGCGTGTCGATCCCGTGACGGCGTTGAAGTACGAGTAAAAAACGCCGTGCCTGGCAACAGACGTTACTTCGAGCGGAGGCAAATCCTATGACGTTCTGTCGGCCGGCAGTGTGGAGACGGGATTCTTCGACTGCGCGGGCCGACCCGGAAATCCTGAAGGCGGATTCCCGGGAAAGGAGGAGGCGTCGGTCCGCTCCGCTCAGAATGACAGAGCGGGGTGGGGCGGGGGGAACATGGACGGAAACGTTGCCCACGACGAGATGTCAACGGAGCCGTTTGAGGTTTCAAAGGAGCGGATCGGCGGGCGGAGGGAAAAACCCCACCCTTGCTGGAAGGCGCAAGGATGGGGCACCCGGCAATGCTCTCTTCGCCGCGCGGCGCTAACGCGAGTTGGGAGGGATGGCTCGCAGCTTCAATTCGACGGCGCGGAGCATGTAGACGTCTTCGCGGTTGTAGGTGAGCACGTCGTCGAGCAGTTGCCGGTCACCCGTCTGATGGTAGCGCCGCCACGTCTGCGTGGCCCACAGGCCGTCTTTGCCGGGAAGTTGGCGGGCGAGACCCAGCTTCTTTTCGACTTCCTTGAGACCGCCGTAGAGGCCGCGTCGCCAGCATTCCGGGCACAAGTCTATGTGCTCGAATTCGCGATCGAGCGTGATGCCGAGCTGCGCGGCGATTACAGGAAAATCAAAGCCGACCGAGCGCTTCACGTTGTCGGGAAGCGAGCGGCCGTTGTAGGTGACGATTCTGCCCGTGCCGCCGAGCGTGAGTAACAAATTCTCGCGGGTCACTTCCTCACCGATGAACTGGAAGAACCGGTCGTTTGTTTCGCGCAGCGCATCGGCAGAAGTCCCGTCCGGAGCGGCATCGAGGATGCGCAGGCCGAGAATCGTGATCTGGTGATTCTTGTGGTCGCGGAAGAGCCGCTTGTCGCGAAAAGGGCCGACGTAATCGGTTTCGATATCGAGATAGGCGATTTTCATGATTGATTCGCGACGCGTTTGCCGCCGTCGCGATAAATCATGCGGGATTTCCCGGGAACGAGCAAGGCAAGTGAAAAGGCTCGGGGAAAAACCTCTGACGTCCTGGCAGGCGCTCAGTGGGCCGCCTCATCCCACTCCTGCACCCAGTCGCGCTTTTTGAGGACTTCGCGTGGCCGGGGGCCGTCGGCTGGGCCGACGATCCCGTCCTTTTCCATCATGTCAATCAGGCGGGCAGCACGGCCATAGCCGATGCGCAGGCGGCGCTGGAGGGTCGAAGTGGACGCGCGGCCCATGTCGCAGACGACGCGGACAGCCTCTTCGTAGAGCTCGTCGTCAAAACCTCCTCCGCCCTCGCCGCCTTCGCCGCCGCTACCCTCCTCGTCTTCGTCCTTCGGAGGATCGAGCAGTTCTTCATGGTAGGAAGCCTTGGCCTGCGAACGCCAGAAGTCGCAGACGGCGACGATCTCGTCCTCGGTGACAAATGGTCCGTGGACACGATCCAGGCGGGAAGAACCGGCCGGGAGATAGAGCATGTCTCCACGACCGAGCAGCGATTCGGAGCCGTTGGAGTCGAGGATGGTGCGGGAATCGACCTTCGTGGCGACGCGGAAAGAAATCCGGGCAGGGAAGTTGGCCTTGATCAGTCCGGTGATCACGTCCACGGACGGGCGCTGCGTCGCCAGGATCAGGTGAATGCCCACTGCACGGGCCATCTGAGCCAGACGCGTGATCGATTCCTCCACGTTGTTCGTATCGACCATCATCAGGTCGGCCAACTCGTCGATGACGATGACGATGTACGGCAGCGGCGCTTCCGGAGGTTCGCCACCGGCTTCTCCGCTCTCGGCCACGTCCAGCGGTTCCTTGCGCCGGGCGAGCAACCGGTTGTACTGGTCGATGTTGCGAACGCCCTTCTTGGCCAGGATCTTCAGCCGGTTTTCCATTTCGCGGGTGGCATTTCGCAAGACGTTTGAAGCGACTTTGGGGTCGGTGACCACCGGCGTGAACAGGTGAGGGATATCCTCGTAAAGGCCCAGCTCGAGCCGTTTGGGATCGACCAGCACCAGCTTCATTTCGTCCGGCGTGGCTTTGTAGAGCATGGACATCAGCATCGAGTTGATGAAGACGCTCTTGCCGGTGCCGGTGGCGCCGGCGATCAGCAGGTGCGGCATTTGCGACAGGTCGGCTGTGCGAATGCGGCCGATCAGGCTCTTGCCCAGGGCAATGGTGAGTTTCGAGGCGGAACCGGAGAATTCCGTCGATTCGATCATCTCGCGGAGCGAAATCGTCTGCCGGTGGACGTTGGGCACCTCGATTCCGACAGTGGATTTTCCCGGGATGCGCTCGATCAGGATCGACTCGGCGCGCAATGCCAGGCAGAGGTCTTCGGCCAGCGCGGTCACGCGGCTGTACTTGACGCCGGCCTCAGGCTTGAATTCGAAAGTGGTGACCACGGGGCCAGGGTTGATCTGAGTGATCTGGCCAGCAACGCCGAATTCCATGCACTTTTTCTCAATGGCGTGGGCGTAGGTTTTCAGGTCGTTCTCATCGAACTTCTCGGCGCGCTCGGAGGGCCGCAGCAGCCCGGGCGAGGGCAGGCGGAAAGAGGCCTGGTTGCCGGCAATCCTGGGCTCGGAATGGCGGCCAGGGCGGCCCGAGCCAGGCTGTTCGAACGTCACCACCGGTGGTTCCCTGCGCTCGCTGCGCCCACTCGGGGAAGGCAAGGGGGCGATGACAGGCTCCCGGTCCTCGTCGATCTCCGATGCTTCCTGAGAGGGCCGCGGCATCTTTGGAGCCTCCTTGACGCCGATCTGGACCGGAACCGGACGGTGGCCGACGGCGCGGATCTTCTCGAGCTTGCGCTTGCGCCGAGCCTCGCGCCAAGTCATGAACCAGTCGCGCACCGTGTCGACCCGTTGCGCCACCGTCTCCGTAGGCAAGAAACGTCCGAGCAACGAAGCGGTGCCGCTGAACGAAAATTTCGTAGTGAGGAACAGTCCCACCAGCAAGGAAGCTACCGCGACCACGTCGGCGCCAAGCGGATTGAGCAGCGACACGAGCCCTCCGGAGAGCAGCGCTCCCAGGAAACCGCCCGGCGCCAGCGAACCACCGATACGCGGCAGGCTCAGAAGGCCCGCCAGGGCATCGGCCGAGAACACCAGCAGGACGCAACCCACCACCTTCACCGCCGGCGACGCGACTGCCTTGCTCCGAAACCAGCGGAGGGAAAACAGAAACAGCGCCACCGGCAACACCAAGGCGGCATAGCCAAGAAGCTGGTACAGCATGTCGGCCAGGTAAGCGCCAAACACGCCGATCCAGTTCCTCACCGGCGCGGTAAAAGCGGCCGGCGCGGCCACGTCGAGCGAGATGTCGGAAGAGTGGTAGGAAACGAGGCTCAGCAACAGCAAGACGGCGATCGTCATCCCGACGAAGCCCGCCAGTTCGTTCAAACGGCGATTCTCAGTTGGATTCAGAAAGCGCACGGATCACTCCTGGCCAAGGGAAGGCATAAGACAAGCAACCCCATCACGCGCGGGCGCCGTCGCGCGTCATACAGATGAAGGACGAACAAAATGAGCATACCGTTGCCTGCTGCAATCCGCTAGCAGGGAAAAGAGTTGGCGGTGCGAAACAGCAAATAGCATGTAAACGGGGCACCGGCAGGTCCGGGTGTCGTTGTGGCATGGTCGTCCTTTCCGTGAAAGGCTCACGCGCCAGCTTCGGATGGCAAGGGCTATAGCCGCTTGATCATGAGGTATGCGTCGATGCGGTTGAGGTAATAGCGAGGGATGATCTCGACGGTTTCATAGCCATGCCTCTGCCAGAAGGCGATGGCCGGTTGATTGTTCGTGGCAGTTTCCAGTTCCACCCGGCGCGCGCCAGCCGCAGCCATCTCGCGTTCGGCTGCGGCCAGGAGGAGGGAGCCGACCCCGTGCCTTCGCGCCGATTCGACGACGTCGATGGTGATGATGTGCCCCAGCCAGCCTTCGCGGATGGCGATGAGGAAGCCAGTGATTTCTTGTCCCAGCAACGCCACCCAGCAGCGTGAGCCGCGATCGGAGAGGTATTCACGCAGTTCGCGCCGGCTGTAGGCTATGCCCGGTTCGTAGCAGGCGTGGTCGATACGCAAAAGCGATTCGAAATCCGAAGCGCGGCAAGGGCGCAGGGTAATCGTCACGGGCTGCTCGCGTGTGGAGTCCCAGTGTACTCCGGCCGAGCGTGCCCAGCGACCGGGGAAAAGCCTGGCAAAACTTCTTCCGGGTGCCAACCATCCCCGGCTGCCCGGTTTCCGGCAAGGCTTGAACAGGCTACTGGCGGGGCGTATGATTCGACCCAGTGTTGGGGGAGGGAAGCTTCTTTGACGAATTCCGAGTCGGATTCGTGCCCTAGCCCGGATGGGTGGCGTGGAGGGCCGAAGTAGAGCCGTGTCCGAACCGCACGGATCCATTCCTCCTGGTAAACGGATCGGCAACTACCAGATCGCCGGAAAAATCGGCGCCGGCGGCATGGGGGTAGTGTACAAGGCCGTCGACCTGAGGCTCGACCGCACGGTCGCGCTGAAGTTCCTGCCTGACGACCTGGGCGCCGACGCCGAGGGCAAAGAGCGCTTCCTGCGCGAAGCCAAGACCGCCTCATCGCTGGATCACGCCAATATCGGCGTCATTCACGGTATTGAGGAAACCGAAGACGGCCGGCTCTTCATCGTGATGGCGTATTACGAAGGGGAGACGCTCGCCCAGAAGATCCGCGGGGGGCCGCTCGGCACTCTCGAAGCACTGGACCTGGCATTGCAGATCGCACGTGGCCTGGCCGAGGCCCACTCTCGAAACATCATTCATCGCGACATCAAGCCTTCGAACGTAATCGTCACCCGTCAGAACGTCGCGAAAATCGTTGACTTCGGTCTGGCGCGCATCGTGGCTACGGCATCGGCCACACAAAGCCTGGGGATTTCCGGCACCGTCGGCTACATGTCGCCCGAGCAAGCTTTGAGCAAGCCGGTCGATCAGCGAACCGATCTTTGGGCTCTCGGCGTGACCTTGGCGGAGATGCTCGACGCGCGCAATCCCTTTCAGAGGGAAAGCGCGGGAGCCACGATGCTGGCGATCCTGCACCAGCCTCCCACGGGATTCGAGAATCAACCGGCCGAGTTGCAGGCCATTCTCTACCGGGCCATGGCGAAAGATCCGGCCAACCGATACGCGAGCGCCAGGGAAATGCTGGAAGACCTGGAACGGGTCCGCGCTTTGTTGGACGCCGCGCCGGGCCCGGGGTCGGAGAGCGATGCGCCGACGCTCTCGCTTGGCAGCAAGGGATCGCGCAGGACGAGGCAACTGGAAAAGTACCTGGAACGCGCGACCGGAGAGAGCCAGATTTTTGGGCCGGCCCGCAAGCGGAGATGGAAGCGGTGGGTCGCGACGGCAGCCGCGATCCTGGTGCTCGCGGCAGCTTCGCTGCTGGTGCCCGCAGTCCGCAACCGGATCGAAGGCACGCTGCTCGGGACGTCCGTGTACCACGTTGCCGTTCTCCCGTTCCAGACGATCGGCGGCGGCGCATCCGACAAGCTGGTGGCCGAGGGCCTGGCGCAGAGTCTGACGGGGAGACTATCGAATCTGGATGTGGGGAAGCAGTCGCTGTGGGTGGTGCCGGCGAGCGTCGTTCTCGCGCACAAAGTGACTGATCCGACCGCGGCGCTGCAAGAGCTGGGCGCAACGGTGGTGGTGCAGGGCAGCATCGAGCGCGAGGGCCAGGATGTTCAGCTGACCGTGAATTTGATCGATACGAAAACGCTGAGACAGATCGGCTCGGCCCAGTTCGAGGACCCGACCGGAGACCTGAGCATGTTGCAAAACGAAGCGGTCTCGCGCCTGGCCAACCTGATGGGCATCACGATGACGCCGGCCATGCTGAAGGCCACCGGCGGAAGGGTTCAGCCGCTGGCCTACGAATCCTATTTGAAGGCGCTGGGCTACCTGCAGCGCTACGACAAGCCGGGCAGCATCGAAGCTGCCATCTCCGCCCTGCAATCGGCGACAAATGCCGATCCCCAATTCGCGCTCGGCTACGCCGAGCTGGGCGAAGCGTACCGGTTGCGCTACCAGATCGACCGCAACCCGCAATGGATTCCGGAGGTGATGGCGAATTGCAATCGCGCGCTGCGACTCGACAATCATTTGCCCGCGGCGTACGTCACGCTGGGGCAGTTGCACGCGAAACTCGGGAAATACGATCTGGCGCAGCAGGAGTTCCAGCAGGCGCTTTCGCTCGACCCCAATAACCCGTCGGCCGAACTGGGGCTAGCCAGGAACTATGCGTCGGTAGGGCGAAATGCCGACGCGGAGACGGCATTCAAGCGCGCGATCGCGCTTCGCCCCGACGACTGGAACGGGTACAACGATCTAGCCAATTTTTACGACGCCCAGGGAAAATACGCACAGGCCATTGGAGAATTTCAGAAAGCGCTCCGCCTTACCCCAGACAACGCTCAGCTCTACTACAACATGGGGGCGGTTTATCTCGACATGGGAAGGCCGGCCGTTTTTCCGAAGGCTGAAGCGGCTCTGAAGAAGTCGCTGTCGCTGGGGCCGAGCTATCCGGCGTACGCGAATTTGGGGCTGCTCTACTTGCAGGAGAAGCGCTACTCGGAATCGGCGGCGATGACGAAAAAGGCGCTCGAGATCGACGACAAGGACTTCCGAGTGTGGTCGAACCTCGTGCTGGCCTATGAATGGCTGAATGACAAGAGCGAGGCCTCGGCGGCGCGGACGCAAGAACTGACCAGACTGAAAGCGGCGGCCAATCTGAGGCCGCGGGATGCCACGCTGAAGTCCGGCCTGGCGACCATCTACGCCGAGCAGGGAAAACGCAGCGAGGCGATTGAGAACCTGCAGTCGGCGCTGGCGCTGGCGCCGCACAGTGGCAAAGTTCTGGCCGACGCCGGCGAAACGTACGAGGCGCTGGGCGAGCGCCCCGTGGCGATTCATTACGTGAAACAGGCGCTGCGGCACGGCTTTTCCGTTAGCGATCTGGAGACAAGCCCCGTCTTCCTGCCGCTGCTCAAAGACCCGAATTTCCGGCCCAACGGAAAGCAGTCAAATCAGAAATAAGGAGATGAAAGAATGGCGAATGCCTCGCTTCAGGTGACCATAACGAGCAATGCAAATGGCTGGTCCGCCGCGCCGAAAGATTCGGCAGCCGGCGCAGACGTCCAGAACCAGGGTAAGGTCACGTTCAAGGTGCCCTCGGGAGGGTGCCGGCTATGCTTCGGGGCTTCCAATATCTGGGTTGGGAAGGATACCGACTGCTTCGATCTGAGCGCCGACACGGAGCTTACACTGACGGCAAATGCGAACAACCAAACCTTGTCGTATGGCGTGTGCGCTTACGGCGACGCAAACTGCAGCGCGGCCAGCCCCAGGCAGACCACCGGTTATTCGATCAAGACCAGCTCGTAGAAGAAGGCGGTCGAAACCGGAAGGCCTTTCATCGGCCTGATTGGATCGTCGGCTATAGGGCAGGGCTTCGCCCGACGGAGCAGGCGGAGCACCTGCCCTTGTTCTTTTCTCCGTTTGGGAAGAGCAGCAGGTTGAATTTCAGATTTCCAGGATGACGGGAAGTACCAGCGGCCGCTTGGACGTCTGGCGGTTCAGGTAGCGGCGCAGGTCTGCGCGGATCTTTTCCTTGATCACGCTCCAGTCGGCCGTTTCGTCGGGGTTGGAGCTTTCGATCGTCCGCAGCACGACTTCGCGGGCGCGACTGGTGAGTTCCTGTCCGTTGTCGGAGGGCACCAGGCCGCGACTCACCACCTCGGGCAAACCCTCGATGCGCCCGGTGTGCTTGTCGATGGCGATGATGGGCACGACGACGCCGTCCTCGGCGAGATGCTGCCGGTCGCGGATCACCGCCTCCTCAATCTCCTCGAGCGAACCGGAGTCGACACAGACGCGGCCGGCCGGAACGGTTTCGCGGATATTGGCCGCCTCGGCCGTCAGTTCCACCTGCTGGCCGTTCTCGATCAGCAGGACCCGGCCCGAGACGACGCCCATCTGCTCCACCATGGCGGCGTGCCGGAACAGCTGCCGGTATTCGCCGTGGATCGGGAAGAAGTAGCGGGGCCGAACCAGGTTGAGCACCGTCTTCAGCTCTTCCTGGCTGGCGTGACCGGACACATGGATCGGCCGGCTTCCGCCGTCTTCGTAATAGACGAGGGCGTGGCGGCGGAACATGTGGTCGATCATGCGGAAGATCGGCTTCTCGTTTCCGGGGATGATGCGGGCCGAGAGGATCACCGTGTCGGAGTGGTTGAGAGAAACGAAGCGGTGATTATCGACGGCGATACGGGAGAGCGAAGAAAGCGGCTCGGCCTGGCTGCCGCTGACGAGCACCACCAGCTTCTTCGGGTCCATCTCCCGGATGTTCTGCGGCTTCACCACCATGCCGTCGGGAATCCGCATCCGGCCCAGGTCGTGCGCGATTTCGACGTTGTCGATCATGCTGCGGCCCACAAACGCCACCTTGCGGCCGAGCTTTTCCGAAAGATCGATCACCTGTTGAATCCGGTGGACCGAGCTGGCGAAACAGGAAATTAGTACCTTGTGCGGGGCGGCGCGAACCAGGTCTTCCAGGCGCGGCCAAACGGCCCGTTCGGAAGGCGTGTGGCCGGCGCGCTCGATGTTCGTGCTGTCGGCCACCAGCGCGAGCACACCCTCGTCGCCGTAGCGGGCGAGCGTGTGCAGGTCGTAGGGCCGGCCGTCGACCGGGGTAGAGTCGATCTTGAAATCTCCGGTGTGCACGATCACGCCCGCCGGCGTACGAATCGCCAGCGCGACGCAGTCGATCGTGCTGTGGGTCACGTGGATCGGCTCAACGGCGAAGGGGCCGATCGCGAACGGCCGGCCCGGCGCAATCTCGCGCAGACGCGCTTCGTCAAGCAGGCCGTGTTCTTCCAGCCGGCGCCGCACCAGCGCCAGCGTGAACTCCGTACCGTACACCGGCACGTTCAGCGAGCTTAGGATGTAGGGGACGGCCCCGATATGGTCTTCGTGGCCGTGCGTGAGCACGATTCCGCGAACCTTGTCGCGGTTCTGCTCGAGGTAGCTGATGTCGGGAATGACGATGTCGACGCCGAGCAGTTCGGCTTCAGGGAACATCATGCCTGCGTCGATAACGATGATGTCGTCCCCGTAGCGGACGACCATCATGTTCAGGCCGAACTCGCCCAGGCCACCGAGCGGAATCAAACAGAGAGGAGTTTCACTCAATCCGGGTCTAGCACCTCATAATAGATTTTTATCTTACCACAGCCGGTCGACATTGCGCACCACTTGTAACGGCAGCCGGGGCGGAGAGGTCTCTCGGCCCTCGCAGAAAGATTAGCGGAAAGAACTCACCTCGGGCTTCCTCTTTTCATTTTTTGAAACCGGCCAGACCAAGCACGGGGACGGGTGACTCAGGAAATCGCTCCTGGCGTTTTCATCCTGCGGGTGTCTCTGTATAGTATTAGGCACTTTCAGTCGGTCTGCTCCGCGAAAGTGGCGGAAGCCCTGTTGCATTTACGAAGGAGAGGAATGGCCAAGGGGAAGAAAACCAAGACCGGACGCGTGCTGCACGACCCGATCAGCGACAAGCTGGTGCCCATGCAGCCGCTGGATCTCGGCAAGATCCGATCCATCGACGATATGGTGCGGGCGATGGGAAGCACGGCGTTCACCGCCCGCCAGGTGGGCGATGCCGCCGACGTTTTGGAAGCGATGGCTCGCGACAAGGACTGTTTCGTTGTGCTGACGCTCTCCGGAGCCCTGACCGTAGCCAAAATGGGCCTGGTCTTCACCGACCTGATCGACTCGGGCATCGTGAACGCCATCGTTTCCACCGGAGCGCTAATGGCGCACGGATTGGTGGAAGCGACAGGACACTCGCACTTCCGCTACGACCCGAAAATGGACGATCGCGAGTTGTTCCACGCCGGATACAACCGCGTCTACGATTCGATCGAGCCGGAAGTGAACCTCGATTTCGTGGAGTACATCGCCGACAGAATTTTCGAGGTCTGGGACGCAGCCGATATCGTCTCCAGCCGCCGCGTGCTGGAGCGGTTCGGGGAATATCTGGTGAAGCACGCCCACGGGCGCGGCATTCTGAAATCGGCCTACCAGCGCGGCGTGCCCGTCTACATCCCCGCGTTCACCGACTCGGAACTGGGCATCGACCTTGCCCTGCACAACCGCTGGCGCCAGCGGCAGGGAATGACATTGCTGCGTTTCGACCCCTACGACGATTTCGAGCATTTCGCCGGTCACATGCTTCAGCACAAGAGGCTTGGCATCGTCACCATCGGTGGCGGAGTGCCGCGCAACTGGTCGCAACAGTTCGGCGTCTACACGGAATTGCTCATCCGGCACAACCTGGCGACGCCCGACAGCCTCAAGCGATACCACTACGGCCTGCGTATCTGCCCCGAGCCCGTGCACTGGGGCGGGCTTTCGGGCAGTACCTATTCCGAGGCAGTTTCCTGGGGCAAATTCGTACCTCCGGAAGAGGGCGGGAAATTCGCCGAGGTGTTTGACGACGCGACGGTGGCCTTGCCGCTGGTGGTAGGCGCCGTTCTCGAACGCATCGGCTATACGCGCAAGAAAAAAACTCGCCGCCGGACTGCCAGAAAGCACCGCTAGGAACACCGGAAGGCTCGGTGCGGCTGCACCCAGAGGTGAGATGGTGCGGCCACGGGCAAAGCACCGGCAAACGCCACTGCGGAGGCGACTCCGGTATCCGAATCTCGCTTCGCACACCCATACTCTCCGCATTCTCGGCAGCAGATTTCCGTTGCTCGGGAGAATCGGGCCTGGCAGGGGGAAGGAGCCTAGAGGTCTTCTTCGGCCAGCAGGATCGCGGCGGCCACGACGGTGGTCCACAGCCCGCGCTTGTCGCCGACGGCGGACTGGGTGATGTTCATCGTGCGAACGATCTTGTTGGAGATCCGGTAGACTTCCTTCTTCTCATCCCAGGAGAGTTCAGGGTCGAATTCCACATTGAGCGTGGTTGCCAGCATTTCGGCGGCCAACTCTTCACAGTATTCGCCCGCCACTTCCTCGGTTTCGCCGAAAGAGTGATGTTCGGACAGGTAGCCGTACATCGATTTGTCGGCCGGCAGGGCGATGCCGATGCCGGCGGCAATCAGCCGGTGCGGTTCGCGGGTGGAATTTTCGCTCAGAACGGTAAAGATCACCTGGCCCGGTTTGAGGTACTTCAGCCCCTCGCTGCGGGAAATGAGCTTCGCGCCGGGCGGCATGATCGACGAAACCCGCACGATATTGCAGGCGGCGATGCCGGCCGACCGCAACGCCAGTTCGAAACTGCTAAGGCGCTCGCGGTGCTTGCCCACGCCCTTCGTCAGGAACAGTTTTTTAGCGATGAAAGCCATCTTTTTTTGCGCTCGAAGACAGCGGGTCGAAAAGTAGCAAGAAGCCAAACCGCTGTCAATCCACTTCAGCGTTTCCGAAGGCTTCTGGAACGATCCGGAGATCATTTTCCGGCTCCCATTCGACGTCACCACCGGCGACCTCGTGGTCAACACGCAGTACGGGACGACGACACGGCCAACGCGACCAACTACTGCAGCGAAGGAGTTAGCTGGTGCGATAATGGATCTATCGACCCGAGCTTCCAGGTGGCGTCGCCGGGCTCGCCGCCCTTCACGCCATACCCGCCGGAGACTCCCGTGTACTGCCCCGGCGCAAATCCGTGCCCAAGAATTCTGGGGTCGCCATCACCCCCGCAATACGTGGCTGGAACGTGGGAGTACAGCGACGGGATGGCGACAGGGACCCTGACCTTGGCCCAGGGTAAACAGAGCAAGGACGGGACGTG
>JBJKSI010000005.1:0-7133 GCA_046704165.1 Candidatus Acidiferrales bacterium | reverse complement strand
CTCCACTGTGCCAGCCGTTGCCGAAGCTCCGAAGCCCGCGATTCGTTCGCCCGCTTCCGGCCTCTCCGTTGAGAGTTGGCCGCCCCTTGCACGCACACTTCGCACCGCGCATGAGGCAGCCCTGGTTGCGTTTCACGGACCTTCGGCATCGGTGTTTGCTTCCCCTTTCCCGAACGCGAGAACTTGGGCGCAAAATGGGCGCAAAACCCCGCATTTCTGAGCGCAAATCAAGGGTATCAAGGTGAGTAAGGCCCGCCGAATCAGCAGGAATTTTGCGGAATTCTGGTGCCGGCGGTGGGACTCGAACCCACGACCTAGGGATTATGAGACCCTCGCTCTACCTCTGAGCTACACCGGCCAAGAACGAACTGATGTTAAGAGGACCCCCTGGGGGTGTCAAGCAACGGCCGGAAAGCACAGGCACGGCCAAGCGCTCAGCGGGAAGTTTCATTCGCGATCCGATACAGCTTGGACGCCAGCGCCACGCGCGGATTTTTCGGCCGTTGGGACGAGTGGAATCCGCACTGCAAAAGAGCATGTTCGAAGAGCGAGCGCGCCAAGCGATCGCCGAGGAAAGCGGTTGCGGGATTGACTCTTAGGTACCCGAGTACTCTTGACAGAAAAGCGGGGCGGGCATAGGCTCACAGGCGGTAGAGATTAGGTATTGGCTGGCTTGTCAGCCCGAGGAGGGCCTTGGATTAACCGTTTAGACACACGCATGTCTCTAATGTGATACATCTCGGTGTGAGCCGATATATTGCCTCCGGAGCAAAAATTTTACGGAGGCAAAAAGACAATGCAAAAGTGGCTCGCAGTGGTTGTTTTCACATTGGCAGTGATGGTTGCCGCGATGGGCATGCGGAACATGACGGTTAAGGCTTCCTCTGGCAGTAACGTACAGCCGACGATGGCAGCTTGGGGTGGGGTACCGCTCCCGCCGACGCCTTACAGCACCGTGGCGCACTGGGGTGGGGTACCGCTTCCGCCGACGCCTTACAGCACTGCAGCCCACTGGGGTGGAGTGCCGCTTCCGCCTACGCCCTACGCCAAATAAGGCGTAGGTCGCAGACAACCAAGCGAGGGCGTACCGGGCTCACGTCGGTCTGAAAGGCCAGCAACTGGAAGAGGGGCATCGATCAGTGAGCCCAGCTGACTACGCTGTTTGGGGCGTGAGCTTCGCGCTAGAGTTGTATATTGTCGTCCGGGCATTTACTCACAAGGATTTCTTCCCCTATTTGAGTCTAAACCTCTTCGTCGCGGCGATGGCCCTGCGCGACGTTTCGATGTTTGTTGTGCTGCAGCATTACGGGTTTTCCTCGCCAGAGTACAACTACACCTATTACTACACCGACGCTTTGCTGACGGTACTGATGTACCTCGCAATTATGCATTTGTACCAGCAGGTTTTCCGTGAAATGCACTTCGGCAAGTACGTTCGCTGGGCCACCGTGGGCCTCCTGGTCGGGACGTCACTGTTTTCCTATGCAGTGATCCAAAGCAACACCGATCACTTGACCAGCCGGTTCGTGGTCGAGTTGTCACAGGACCTGTATTTCGTTGGTGTAGTGCTTACATACCTGCTCTGGATCGCCGTATTCAGATTGCGCGAAACAAGGGCTCGGCTGGTGCAGTTGGTACTGGCGCTCGGTGTTTACTTCAGCGCTACGGCCGCGATCTATGCGTTGCGCAACATGTTTCCAGCAACGCATGGCATCGCCAATTACGCGACCCCGCTGCTGGGAGTATTGCTCCCGTTGGCGTGGGCCTACACATTTACCAAGGTCCCAGAAGAAGCCCGCCTGGTACCAGCACGGCTGGCGGAGGAGACCGAGGCGAACAGATGATTGCAGCGCTGATATTCGTTGTTTCGATAGCGGCGTTTGTCCAGTTCTTTGTGTTCTACACGCGATCGGTAATTGCTGCTTCGCGGAAGCATTCTCTATCTGACAGCGTCCGCGAAATTACCGGAATCAGCGGAGACATGATCGAGGCGACACAGTTCGGCCGTCTGCTCCAACTGGTGGAGCTCTGCCCCGGTCCCGGAAGCGATACGATGGGGATTCGCGCGGTGCGGGCCTACTTCAAAAGTCTGGGCCTGTTGCTGGCGATGACTCCGGGGATGCCGGCGGGAATTCTGGCAAAGACGGCGGCGTGGATGGAACGGGAACGCGCCTCCTGCGCCTATTTTGCCGCGATCGCACTGGACCACCGCATGGCCTACAGCCGCACGCTTCTTTCCCACGGCGTCGGCTCCTAGGTCTTTTTCGGACGCCCGGCCGCCATCGGAACGGGGCTCCGGTGGCGCTATCGGTTTTGCGCAGTCCTTGAGGCGACGCTCTCGCATACCTTTGCCTATCCCACTCAGAGCCCACAGCTGCTAACATATGTAGAGCGAGGGGGGAGGCTTTCCAACATACAAATGAGGCGGCAACTATCTGCACGCATTCTGACGACCATTGAACGGCATCGGATGGTCCGGCCAGGCGACCGCATTGCCGTAGCCGTTTCCGGCGGAGGAGATTCCGTAGCGCTGTTGATGCTGCTGGAGGAACTGAGGCAACGGCTCGGCGTGACGCTGCTGATCGTACATTTCAATCACCAACTGCGAGGCGAGGAGGCGGACGCCGACGAGCGTTTCGTTCGCGAACTGGCCAAACGGCACGGACTGCAATGCCTGGTGCGAAGCGAAGATGTGGCTGGCGCGGCGAAACGCGCGGGAACAAATCTGGAAGAGGAAGCGCGGGAACGGCGGCACGCTTTTTTCCGGGAGATCGTCGCCGGGAGCCAAGCGACGCGGGTCGCCACCGGGCACACGGCGGACGACCAGGCGGAAACGGTGCTGGCGAGATTAGCGCGCGGTTCGGGCCTTCGCGGCCTGGGCGGAATTCACCCCGTGCTGGAGCCGGTGATTCGTCCCCTGATTGAAATCCGGCGGGGTGAGTTGCGCGAATTCCTGGCTGCAGGTGGCGAGGTCTGGCGAGAAGACGAGACGAATCGGGACACGACGCGGCTGCGGGCGCGCATCCGGCAACGGGTACTGCCGCGCATCGAAGAAGAGCTCGGCGGAGGAATGGCGGAGAGGCTAGCGCGGCTCGCCGAGGTGGCAAGAAATGACGAAGCGCTGTTGGGCGCGCTCGTTGAGCAGCGTTTCGATTCGATGATCCGGCGCCGGGGCGAGGAGGTGGTGATCGCCGCGAGCGACCTGGCCGATCCGTGGCCGGAATGCGGGTTGCCGGAAGCCCGGCAGGGACTGGCCGCGCGGCTGACGCGCATGGCTGCGCAAGAGGTGCGACAAAACCTGCGGGGACTGACCTTCGATCACGTCGTTCGGGTGATCGAGTTGGCGCGCGAGGGGGCGAGCGGCAGCCGCGTGGAGTTGCCGGGCGGCTTGTGCGTGGAACGCAGGCTGGGCGACCTGGTTTTCACGGCGAGAAGAGGAAAAGATGCGAGAACGGAGGGCCGGACGGCCGCATATGCGTACCCGGCGAATCCGTGGGGCGACGGCGAATCCGTGGTGGACATTGCCGAAACGGGCAAACGCGTGCATCTGAAATTGATTGACTGGCCAGCGGCCGGGAGCGAAACTTATAGGGAGGCGTTAGGGGCACTGGATGCAGATCAGCTCGCAATCCCCCTGGTGGTTCGTAACTGGTTACCTGGAGACGCTTACCGACCCCACGGCCGCGGGCACGTGGAAAAGCTGAAACGCCTGCTCCTCGAGCGACGCATTGCGGGCAAGGACCGCGGCGCATGGCCTGTACTGACCAGCGCCGGGAATATTGTCTGGTCGAGTGGCCTGCCGGTGGCGGCGGAATTCGCGGCCGGGCCACAGACGCGGCAAGCGCTGCTGGTAAGCGAGGAGAAATCCGAATAGCGGAAAAGCAAGGACTTGCCGCTGGTACCGCTGACCCCTGAGGTGCATCTAACAGGGAGGGAAGGAAATGGTGGTCGCAGAGGCCAGTCCAGCAGTTGCTTCGAAGAGAGGGCGAACGTGAGAAGGCCGGGAAGCGGAATGAGTTCGGCAGGGAGGGCGATCCTCTTTTGGCTGATCATGGTGTTGCTGGCAGTCGTCTTGTGGAAGATGGCGTCGGCGGGCACGCAGTCGAGCCACGAGCTAAAGCCGAACTACACGGAATTCACGGCCCAACTGCAAAAGGGCAACATCAAAGACGTTACGATTTACCTCTCGCAGAGCAGCGCGAAGATCCAGGGCGATTACCGCCAGCCTTCCGAGCATTTCCAGGGCGTGGTGGTTCCTACCTCGGTGCTTTCCAACATCACCAAGCAGCTGCAGGACAAGGGCGCCACGATCAACATCAAGGAAGTGAGCAGCGGGGACTGGATGAACCTCGCTCTGAACGTGTTGCCGCTGGTTCTGCTGATCGCATTGTGGATCTTCATGATGCGGCAGATGCAGGCGGGTGGGAACAAGGCGCTGAGCTTCGGCAAATCGAAGGCGCGGCTGCTGACGCCACAGCAGAAGAAGATCACGTTCAAGGACGTCGCCGGAGTCGAAGAGGCAAAAGAGGAATTAACGGAGATCATCGAGTTCTTACGCGACCCGCAGAAGTTCCAGAAGCTGGGCGGGCGCATCCCGAAGGGCGTACTGCTGGTCGGCCCTCCCGGCACCGGCAAGACGATGCTGGCGCGGGCGGTGGCCGGCGAGGCCAACGTGCCGTTCTTTTCGATCTCGGGCTCGGACTTCGTCGAGATGTTCGTCGGCGTGGGCGCGAGCCGCGTGCGCGACCTTTTCGAACAGGGTAAGAAGAACGCCCCGTGCATCATCTTCATCGATGAAATCGATGCGGTGGGCCGCCATCGCGGTGCCGGACTGGGCGGAGGGCACGACGAGCGCGAGCAGACGCTGAACGCGCTGCTGGTGGAGATGGACGGGTTTGAGTCGAACGAAGGCGTGATCCTGGTTGCCGCGACAAACCGGCCGGACGTGCTCGATCCGGCGCTGCTGCGGCCGGGACGCTTCGACCGGCGGATCGTTGTGCCGCGTCCGGACGTGCGCGGCCGCGAAGAGATCCTGCGGGTACACACCAGGAAGGTACCGATCTCGCCGGATGTGGACCTTTCCGTGCTGGCTCGAGGGACACCGGGCTTTTCGGGCGCCGATCTGGCCAACATGGTGAACGAGGGAGCGCTGCTGGCTGCGCGGAACGGCCGGAAGACGGTGATGATGGCCGACCTCGAGATGGCCAAGGACAAGGTGTTGATGGGGGTCGAACGTCGGTCGATGATCCTCTCAGACGAGGAGAAGAAGACGACCGCGTACCACGAAGGCGGCCATGCGCTTGTGGCGGCGCTGACGCCGGGCACCGACCCGCTGCACAAGGTGACGATCATTCCGCGCGGCATGGCGCTGGGCGTAACCATGCAATTGCCAATTGACGACAAGCACACCTATTCGAAAGATTTCCTCGAAGGACAGCTGGCCGTGCTGATGGGTGGGCGAGCCGCCGAGGAAGTGGCGCTGCACCACGTGACGACCGGCGCGGGAAACGATATCGAGCGCGCCACCGAGATCGCGCGGCAGATGGTGTGCGAGTGGGGAATGAGCGAACTGGGTCCGCTGACCTTCGGCAAGAAGGAAGAGGCGATTTTCCTGGGCCGCGAGATCGCCCAGCATCGCGACTACTCCGAGGACACGGCGATCCTGATCGACCGCGAAGTGCGCCGCATCGCCGGGCAGTCGTACGAGCGGGCGCGGACGATCATGGAAACGCATCGCGACGCGCTGGAACGGATCGCGCAGGCACTGCTCGAGCGCGAAGTTCTCGACGCGCAGGAGATGCGGCTGCTGATCGACGGCAAGCCGCTGCCCGAGAAGCCCGCGGCCGTGCCGGCACAGGCCACTCCGTCGAAGGAACCGCAGACGGCCCCGCGCGCCGAACCGCGCGTGGTTCCCGGGCTGGCCAAGGGCGAAAAGCCGGCAACGGCCTGAGCGAAACAACAAACAACGACGCTTCCCTTCTCCGAGAGCCGGCTTTACAGCCGGCTCTTTTTTTGTGACCGGCAAGGCGTGAAAAGCCCGTTGTTGGGATACCGCCGAGGAGGCTGTCCCGGTAGGGCAGTTTGAGGGTCGTGCCCGCAGGGTCGTATTGCCGTAAAATAGGCGCATGGATAAGAAGGATTCGGCTTTCGAGATCAGCTGTCCCTGCTGCCAGGCAAAGCTGAAGGTGGATGCGCAGCTGGGCGTGGTGCTTTCGCACAGCGAGCCGCCCAAAGCGCCTTCGGTGGACCTGGACAACGTGGATCAGGTGCTGCGCGAACAGGCGAGGCTGCGCGAAGAGAAGTTCCGGCAATCGGTGGAGGCCGAGCGGAACAAAGAAGAGATTCTGAACCGCAAATTCGCCGAAGCACTCGAGAAGAACAAGGGGCTGCCGGCGGAGAAGCCTCTGCGCGATTTTGACCTCGACTGACCGCTTGTGCGAAACACCTCCCTCCACGCCGCGATGCCGCCGCAAAGGCAAAGCCGCACGGCACCCGGCAGGCGTAAATACCAAGTGAAACTGCCATCGCGAACGCTCGTCCTGGGCGAGCGAACGCTGGTGATGGGCATCCTGAACGTCACACCCGACAGCTTTTCCGACGGGGGACTTTTTCTCTCGACACGTGCTGCAGTGGAGCACGCACGGGAACTGGAGCGCGCGGGCGCGGACATTCTGGACATCGGCGGTGAGTCGACGAGGCCGGGATCGGAGGAGACGCCGGAAGAGGAAGAACTGCGGCGGGTGTTGCCGGTGATCGAGAAGCTGCGCGGGCGGCTGAAGATTCCCATCTCGATCGACACGCGGCGGGCACGGGTAGCCGAGATGGCGGCTCAGGCCGGGGCGGAGATGCTGAATGACGTGAGCGGATTGCGCGACGACCCCGGGATCGCGGAAGTGGCACGACGGCACGAGCTACCCATCGTCTTGATGCACATGCGCGGGCGGCCAAAGACGATGCAGCAGAGCGGCTTCGCGCGAGACGTGGTGAAGGACGTGCGAAAGGGGCTGGAAGCGGCAGTTCGGAGGGCAACCAAGGCAGGAATTGATAAGCCGCAGATCATCATCGATCCAGGGATCGGGTTCGGGAAGAGTTTCCGACAGAATTTCGAGTTGCTGGCACGGCTCGGGGAGGTC
>JBJKSI010000004.1:0-139996 GCA_046704165.1 Candidatus Acidiferrales bacterium | reverse complement strand
GAGCGGCGGAATACCTGCTCCAAGACCGTAGGCAAAGAGAAGCAGTGCCCCGAAGGAAATGTTTCCCTTCAAGGCCGCATAGGAAAGTACGGCGGCAAGTACCGGGGTTCTGCAGGGAACGATCACCAGGGAAAGAACGAAGCCGACCCCGAAAGCGCCCGTCATTTTCAATTTCGATTCGCTTACCGAGAATGACGCGACCGGTAATAGCACCCATCCGACTATGTGCATCGCCCTCACCAGGGGGATGACTGCGACAGCGTATCGCAACCATAGGGCCGTGACCGCAACCCTTCCCGCCAGCGCCGCCACAGTTCCAAGCAGCGCCATCGCCACCGCCATACCAATCACGAAAGCCCCCGAATTCGCCAGGCTCCGCCGTACGATGGATCCCCGCGCCCCACAGGGCTCTGCTTCCGATCTCCGAACGCCACAGCAGGTTGCCGCAGCGGCCGGATACAGCGGCAGGTTGCAGGGGTTCAGGGCAGCGATAGACCCTCCCAAAAGCGCAACGGGAAACGCCAGGGCGCCGTCTCCGGCCAGCGCCCGCGAAAGAAGATCCAGCAAGGAGGTCAACGCCCTGCCCCGTGGAGGGTTGCCAATCGAGCCCGGATTTTCTCAACCGTTGAGCCGCTCTCGCCCTCGAAACGCGAAACAACCCTTCCGTTATGCAGAACCAGCACGGTGGGAATGGCCAGCACGTGGTACCGCTTGATCAGCGGCGATTGGCTCTCAGGCGACAACTCCTGAACCTTGATTCCGCGCTTGCCGGCTTCGCTGACCAGATGAATGATTACGGAACAGTTGTCGCCTTTGTCATTCGCCTCGCTCAGGTTGGCGACAAGGAGGATTCCCATCTTCGATGATTGCACGTCCTGCGTTGCTTGAATCGCGGGCTTGGGCGCCCTATCGAGCTTGAGGCTGATAATTCCGGCTGCCACGATCATCACCGCAACCAGCCCGATCCATTTTGCTTTCATGGGTTAACTCCAAAGCTGCAAACTGCTCGCATTACGGAAAAAATCGCTGAGGACTTGCCCTTCAACAGGCAATTTCTTTGTGTTTCGACAAAGCCTCACGCCTCACAATCACCCTGCGCAGAGTTCCCCCGGGCCTCATTTTATTGGCTCATGAGGCGCTTCCCCGTCTATGTCGAATCTTCGCAGTTCGGCGAACGCAAACTCCTTCAGTCCGCTTGGGCCTTCCATTGCGAGCCAGATCGGTCCCCGCTCAGCGGCTAGGCGCACGTCGAACGAGAGAAAACGGCAACAGTCCCGTTCCATGGCAATGAAATCGAACACCTGCCGCTCCGTGGCCGCGTCCCCCGGCAAACTGAAGGCAAAGCCGCGTTCCAGTTCGCGGCGCTCGACAACGGATTTCCAGAGTGCCTTGATGAGTCTGCCGCGCCGGGCGACGTCCTGCGGTTGATTCAACGTGCAGCAAAGATCGGGTTTACTCATCCACTTTCTCCATGCATGTGTTTGACCCGCATCCGCAACCCGTGTGCGTTGCGTCGCCCGGTTTTACCTCGCCCGGCGCCCTGTCTTGTATGAAGGTTTCACCCGCCTCGAGAGCTCCTTCTGCCCGCGCAAGTTCTTGCCCAAGGTAGGCGGCGTGGTCCAGACGGGTGACGAGCCGGCGATCAATCGCTTCGCCGTAAAGCGCCCCTGGCGAGCTGCCTTCCAGTACGCAAGTGAGTACACCCTGGTTGGTGTAGTGTTCCACCATAAGACGCTTCGCGCGGTGGTCAGGGTAGACCACAAAATACCCAGCCTTATCGAGGACCAGCGGTTTTGGTTCTGTCACCTGGACGTGCTCAGTGGGCGCGGAGTTGAATGGGTGCGGGTTGGCGCCGGGATTCTTCCCGGAGCAGGCTCGAATTCTCTCCGCAACCGTGTGTGGGTTTTCCTCTCCAAGCATGGGCACGAGTTCCACTTGCTGCACGAAGGCCTGCACTTCCTCTGGAGATACGTTCTTGAGCACCGGGCGCTTGCCGCGCGCGCCAATGATCCGGCCCCGCTCGTCGATGCCATTGCGGAACAGGCTTTCCAGGGACTGGCCGGGCAGATGACCCACGGCTTGCTGTGTGTCTTCGCCGCAGAGCACAAGGAAACGAATGTACGGATTCGCCAGCGTGTTTTTAATCACTCGCTCGATGCCGAGATTTTCCGTGCGCAGAGTGCCGACAATGGAAAGACCGTTGGGCTTTTCTGCAGCAAGATCTGTTGCCAGCGATTCTCCGTTGAGGGTGCAGGCGGCCACGGGAGCCGTGTACCGGATAGCCCGATAGTCGCCCGGCAGCGGGGGCCAGCCTTGCCGTTCCGCCGGCTCGTCGGTCGGGCAGAGGTCGAGGTCTTCACCGCCTTCCGGGTTCGCTTGTGTAAAAGCATTGGCGGCGATGGCCGGATAGCAGACCGCACAGCCCAGACAGTCGTACTTCTTCGGCACGAAGACGCTGCGGGCCTGCGCGAGTACGGGAGCCAGATCCGCGTCCCCTCCATCGGCTCGCGCGAGAGCCTCCACGGTTTGTTGCAGGCAGCCGCAGCCGTGGCATTTGGGCGCAGCGATGGCCAGCTGAAGTTGCTCGGTGATCACCTTCAAGGCCGGCGTGCCAAGCGTGGCGGAGGAGGAGGCCGGGCGGTCTCGTTCCGTCATGACGCGACACCTCTGGTCCGCTCGAAGCTTCTCACCGGAGCGTCTTCGGCCAGGCACCAGCCCCGATCCAGCAAGATGAGCACGCAAGGATCGAGAATCGAGTAGCGAATCTGCAGTCCTTCGCGACGGGCTTCGACGATGCCTCGATCCGCCAGCCGCTGAAGCTGGTTTGAGACAGCCTGCGGCTTCATTCCCAGTCTACCGGCCAGCTCGCCCACGCACAGCTCGCCCGCACAGGCCAGGGCATGCACCATCCGCAGACGCGTCGCATTTGCGAGGACCTTGAAGATGGACTCCAGCGCCTGCGCCTGGCGAACGGAAAGCAGGGGCCTTGCATCGAGCGCCGGTTTGGGCGGGCAGTTCTTGGCGGCTTTCCTTCTCATGGCAACCTTCATAGCTGACACTATTACACGGTTATGTGTAGGAGGCAAGGCAACCCTACCACCCGCTCATGCGCGTGAACTCTCAAACGAAAGGAAAGCTCGTGTGTTTGGCAAGAGGAACGCAGTTCGGCTCCTTGATCTCCGCTGCCGCCAGATCAGGACGGAGGACGGTTGGATGGACAGTTGCCAGGATGCTCGATGTCACCGAGCATCCAACAATCGCAAAATGGGTCCAGTTCCCGAGGACTCTGCTTGTGTTCCTTGCCTTTCCTGGCGACCCGGAGTCCGTGGGGGCGCACTTTCGGAGCGCTCTGTCTCCTATCCCAGCGATTCGTTGACTTGGGTTTTGGCGCGGCCTAACATCGGGGCGGGCGCTGGGGGGTGTTGGCAGCGGTCTCGACAAGCCATTCGATCGGGGCAACGAACTAAGGAGGAATCGGATGTTGCGATTGCGGTATCGCTTGCCTTTGTATGTGGCGGCGCTGCTTCTTTTGGCGGCGCCGATGACGGCGCAGACGGGGCCAACCATTCAGCTGACCGTGAACGCGACCCAGGCGCCGGAGCGAATCATTCGAACGCATATGGTGATTCCCGTCCAGCCCGGCCCGCTGACGCTGTATTACCCGAAGTGGATTCCCGGAGAGCACCAGCCGGACGGGCCGATCGCGAATGTGGCGGGACTGGTCTTCACCGGCAACGGGAAGCGGATACCGTGGGTGCGCGACCTGAAGGACGTCTATACGTTTCACCTGACGGTGCCCGAAGGCGTGCAGCAGCTGGACGTCCGATTTCAGTACCTGGAGCCCAGCGGCATGGGCGGCCATTACACTGCGGGCGTTTCGGCCACGGACAAGCTGGTGGTCGTCAGCTGGAACCAGAACCTGCTGTACCTGGCCGGCGTCCGCGCGCAGCGGCAGACGTTTGACGCAACGCTCGTGCTGCCCGACGGCTGGAAATTCGGCACGCCGCTGCCGGTCCAGGACCGGGACGGCGATCGCGTGAATTTCAAGCCCGTTTCCCTCAACCGCCTGGTCGATTCGCCGGCAATCGCCGGGCAGTATTACCGCGCGATCAACCTGACGCCGGCGGGCGAGTCCATCCACCACGAAATCGACATCGTTGCCGATACGCCCCAGGCGCTCGACATGAGTCCGAAGGTGGAGAAGGAAATGACGGACCTGGTGGCCGAATCGGGCAAACTGTTTGGCGCGCGCCATTACCGCGACTATCATTTCCTGCTCACGCTCAGCAACTACGTGGCGCATTTCGGACTCGAGCATCACGAGTGCAACGACAGCCGCCTGCCCTTGAACACGCTGATCTCGCCGAACGCCGGCTACGTGGTCGGCAGCATCCTGCCCCACGAGTTCGTCCATTCGTGGAACGGCAAATTCCGGCGGCCGGCGTCGCTCAGCACGCCCTACTACGAAGTGCCCGAGGAAACCAACGGCCTGTGGGTCTATGAAGGACTGACCGATTATCTGGGCCACGTGCTCGCGACGCGCAGCGGTTTGTGGACCATGGACCAGTTCCACAGCTATTTCGCGTCGATCGGCGCCGAACTGGGCCCGGGGCGTCCGGGGCGCACCTGGCGTCCGCTGCAGGACACGGCCAACGCGGTGCCCGGCATGTTTGGCTATGGCGGCTGGATGAACTGGCGGCGTGGATCCGACTACTACCAGGAAGGCGATCTGCTGTGGCTGGAAGTGGCAACGATCATCGACCAGCAGAGCCACGGCAGGAAATCGTTCGACGATTTCTGCCATCTCTTCTACGGCGGGGCGAACGATGGGCCGCAGCTCAAGCCCTACACGTTCCAGCAGCTCTACGCCGATCTGAACCAGATCGTGCCTTACCACTGGGCCAGTTTCTTCCGCGAGCGGCTCGATTCCGTCTCGCCCAAAGCCCCGCTCGGCGGTATCACCGCGAGCGGATGGAAGCTCATCTTCAACGATCATCCAACCGGCAGCGGCCGGGTGCACGGCGGGCGGTTCGGCAGCATGGTTCGCGCCGAGTATTCGATCGGGCTGACGGTGTCGGGCAACGGCGACGTGTTCGATTCGATCTGGAACGGGCCGGCGTTCAAGGCGGGCGTGACGCCGGGCATGAAGATCATCGGCGTGGACGGCCGCACGTACAGCGCGCGGCGACTTCGCGACGCGATCAAGGAGAGCACCAGCAAACCGGTCACACTGACCATGGAAAACGATGGCTACCTCAAGACCGTCGCTATTCAGTATGATGGCGGGCCGCGCTACCCGCATCTGGTACGCGAGTCCAATGTGCCCGACTACCTGGACTCCAACATCCTGCGGCCGCGGGCGCGGCACGGAAACGCGGGGCGAAGCGCGAGTAGGGGCGCCGCATGCGTCGCCCGTACGGGGATGTACTTCAGAAAAGCAGCCCACCGTTGCGGAAGGCGCAAGGATGAGGCACCCGGCGCGGAGGTTGGGCTGCAAGGGAAAAGCAGATTCCTCGCTTCGCTCGGAATGAGAGGAAAAGACACCTTTTCAGCAACCTGCCAAAGGTCACAAGAAGCGAGCGGGAACCGTCGCGCAGGCCGGACAGGAGCTGGAAGAAGGACTCGGATTTCGTAACCGCCGCGTCCTAAGTCCTTTTGCCTCACGAGATGCGAAAGGAGTTGTGAGGCCGGTATAGACGCGGGCGGCGTTTCAGGCGTCTAAGAAAGAGAAGTGAGAGACCGGCGGCAACGCGGGGTCCGATTATCGGGCCCGGAGTTGCCCGATGGTGGAGAGTGAAACTTCTGGCACCAACGCTGGAATCTCGGATGATCGACGCCGATCAGTTCGACGTGGTGCGGAAGAACGAGATCTGCCGCGGTGACGCCGTCCTCGTGCAAACGAAGAATTCCCTCTATACGATTCGTGCGCTAGGCGACGGCTTTTACCAGGTTTCCGGCGGATGGTTCAATCAGCACGGCGGGCCAGGCCAGGTGGTAACGATCAGCGGATGCACCTGGGGCGGCAGCGCAATCAAGCAGGATATCGTTGCGGCTCGCGGACTGTTCCTGGAATTCGGGAATCACGTGGTGACTTCACGCATCCGGGACGTTGCGCTGATCCGCGCCGAAGCTGCGGCATCCACCTCCGATCCCGCCCAGGTTTTCCTCCCCGGCCACCCACCTCAAGCATCTCTCCCGAATTGATCCTGCGAGCATCGCACGGATCGCCTAAGTGGCTCGCCTGACGAGGGGCGTTCGCCTGACGAGCCGCTGCTTTCCGTGGGGAAGCAGCGGATTTTCGCCGCGACTCGGCCCGGAGGAAGCCAGTGTCCTCACGGTGAACGAGCACCCGGCAATCCAGGCAAACGCCGTGCCGTACTCGCGGTCCAGACCTATTCGTAGCGAAGAGCGGTTTCACACCACAGGAGCAAAAAGGCCGCCTTTTCGGGCGGCCTCCTGCATCACGCAGCGGATTACTCCGCTTTCTGCTTCGCTTTCTTCTTCTCTTTCTTTTTTGCCCACGGCAAATACGTCAGTTTCACGTTCTTGCCCAGCACCCACTTGTCGTACCAGTTGAACCAGTATTGGTAGCGGTCCCGAATGTAGGTGGGCCGGGTGAATCCGTGGAACTGCTGCGGATAGACAATCAGCGCCGAGGGCACATGCAGCGTCTGCAGCGCTTCGTACATCTGCTCGCCGGCCACCAGTGGCACGTTAAAATCGCTCGTGCCGCCCATGAACAGCGTCGGCGTGTGAATCCGATCCGCATGCAGGAACGGATAGCCGATCTTGATATACGTCTGCAGATTCTTCCACGGCGGACCCAGTTCAAAGTTGTACTGGTTCACGTACTCGTCCACGCCATACAGCGCCAGCGGATCGCCCGTGCCTGCGCCCGCGGTAGCGGCCTTGAACTCGTTCGTGCTCGCGATCATAAAGTCCGTCGTGATGCCGCCGTAGCTCCAGCCACCCACGCCCATGCGCTTCGGATCGACGACGGCTTCCTGAATGACCTTGTTCACGCAGGCTTCAATGTCCTGCACCTCATCCACGCCCCAGTTTGCCCAGATCGCTTTCTGATACGCGATCCCGCGGCCGTTGCTGCCGCGGTAATTCACGTTCAGCACCGCGTAGCCGCGCGCCGCAAACAACTGCCGCATTGGCGAGAACTCATGCGCGTCCTGCCCCTGCGGCCCTCCGTGAATCCACAACAGCATTGGATACGGCTTCGTGGCCCCGGCCTTATCCGGCGGCGTAATCAGCCCGTCCACGCGCGTGCCGTCTTTGCTGGTGGCATGCATATTCTCGGCCTTGGCCAGCACCAGTTCGCTCAGCAGCTTCGCGTTCTGGTGGGTCAACTGCCGCAAATGCCCATCGCTCAGCGCATACACTGCGCCCGGCTTCGTATCGGTGGTCCACAGCAGCGCCTCATGTCCCGCTTTTCCGGAGTGGCTCCTCGAAACGCCTTCGCTTTCCACCAGCCGCTTCACCGAATCGGTCGCCACATCAATGCTCGCCGGATACTGATTCCTGTCGTCCGTCACCAGCGCAATGATGTGCTTGCCGTCAGGCGTCCACTGCGGATCACCAATCGGCCGGTCGAAATTCGCCGTCACCACCTTCGCGTGCCCGCTGCCGTCAGCCGCAATCACCGCCAGCCGATCTTCCTGGTATTGCCAATACTTCACGTGCCCGCCGCGCAAGAACGCGATTTCCTTCCCATCCGGGCTCCATGCGAGCGGTCCCACGTCCGCGCCCGAGTAGTGCGTCAGTCGCCGCGGTTCCGATCCCGCCTTTGCCGCCACCACAAACACATCCGTGTTGATGTTCCGCTGCGGCTCCGCCGTGTGATTGCTGATAAAGGCAATCTCTTGCCCATCCGGCGACCACATGCCGTCGCGCTCATCGTATCTCTTGCCGGCCGTCAGCTTCTTCATCTTGCCCGTGGCAATGTCATACAGATAGAGGAACGTGTGCGACTTCGCCGTTATGTACCCGATCTTGTCCTGCTTGAACAGGTAGCGCGTAATCACAACTGGCGGAATATACTTCTTCAATTTCGCACTGTTGAACGCGTTGGCGCTCACCGTCCCGCCCGTGTGCACCGTCAGCAGCAGTCGCTTCCCATCGGGAGACCACCGATAGGCTTCGATCTTGCCCTGCTTCTCCTTCACGTCGGTAAGCTGCCGAGCCTCGCCGCCACTCCGGCTCAGCACCCACACCTGCGTGCCCTTGACCTTGCCCTTCCGGCCCGACAAAAACGAAATGTACTTTCCATCCGGGCTCCACGCGGGCGAACTCACCGACCCGTCGTACCCATACGTCAGTTGGATATCCTGCTTCCCATCCCAACTCACCATCCACAAGTCCGTGGTCCGGTGGTCCTTCTTCAAATCCAATAGCGAGACGGTATACAGCACCCACTTTCCGTCGGGTGACACCTTGGGATTCCGCACATTCTTCACGCGAAACACATCGTTCAGCGTCATCGGATGGGGCTTCACGGCAGTCTGCGCCATCGCTGGAGCAACGGCCGCAAACGTCAGGGACAACAGCAGCAATCCAATTTTCGGCTTAAGCATGGCTGGCAGTATATGCAAAAAACCCGTGGAATCTCTAGCTAAAGTCGTTCTCCAGGGGAAAACACCTGATTCCCGCACGCTGAGTCCGCTAGTGCGTACTGTCGCGGAATCAACGCGTTACGCTCGACTCAAACGAGGGGTTTCCCTCACAAGGAGAGCAGAGCGCGAGGGCGATCACAAAGGACTGCCTGCCGCCGCCAGGGGCAGGGGTCACATTCGCGGAGCCCTTTCTCCTATCCCCCATGAGCGTTGACGAGGCGGGAACCCGAGCCTAAGATAGGGCGCACATCCAGGGGGAGGAAGGCTCGGGCTGGGACCGCCTCTTGCTCGCAACGAGCCTAGCCGAACCTGAGGCAGCGTCGTGGAGCTCGACAGGGGAACGAAGTTCGGCTCGTATGAAATCCTCACGCGGGTCGCTGTGGGCCGTAGGGGCGAGGTGTATCAGGCACTCGACGCGCTGCTGGGGCGCCAAGTCGCCATCAAGCTGCTGCCTCTACATCTCGCGGAAGACCCTCAGGAATGGCGACGGGTGCAGCGCGAGGCGGAAGCCCTTTCCCTGCTCAATCATCCCAACATCTGCGCAATCCACGAAGCAGCCCAATACGACAGCCAAGGATTTCTGGTGATGGAATGGCTGGAGGGCGAAACGCTCGCCGCCCGGATGTCCAGAGGCCTCCTAGCCGAAGAGGAACTGCTGGCCGTAGCGATCCAGATCGCCGATGCGCTCGACGAGGCGCATCGCGCGGGCCTGGTCCACGGAAACCTGACGCCCGGCCACGTGCTCCTGACGCCGGAGGGCGCGAAGCTGATTGGTTTCTCCCTATCAAGAGATGACGTTCTCTTTGCGGGCAATCCACTCGCTTCCCCGATGCTCGACGGGCAGACGGCTTCGCCGGCCGGCGCCGACGCGCTGCGTTATGCGTCTCCGGAGCAGATCAACGGCAAGCCCGCCGATGCTCGCAGCGACATCTTCTCGTTTGGAACACTGCTGTACGAGATGACCTCCGGCCGGCAGGCATTTTGGGGCGAAACGCCGGCGCGCGTGGCCGCCGCAGTTCGGGAAAAAGATCCCACACCCATCTCACTGCTCGAGCCGTCGGTCCCGCTACTCGACCCGGTGCTGCGCGCCTGCATGGCCAAGGAGCCGGAGGAACGATTCCAGTCGGCGCACGACCTGAAGCTACAGCTCGAATGGGTGCGGGACGGCGCGGCAGTAGACGGATCGGCAAACACGAAACGGAGCCGGAACCGCGAACGCGTGGCCTGGCTCGTGGCCGCGGCCGCGGTGATCGTGGCCACGGCCCTGGTCGCCGCGGCGCTGCTTCGGCACGAGTCGGTTGCCCGTCCGGCGCGGGTTCGTGCCGAAATCAACCTGCCGGAGGGACTCACCCTTGGCCAATCGAATGATTCCCTCGCGCTTTCTCCCAATGGCAGCGAACTGGTGATCGCCGCCACTGACGCGGCGGGGAAGCGACAGCTCTGGGTGCGGTCCACCGACGCGCCCTCTTTCCGGCCGCTCGTTGGGACCGCCGGCGCGACGTTTCCCTTCTGGTCGCCCGAAGGAAACTCCATCGGCTTTTTCGCGGGCGGGCAGCTGAAGAGGATCAATCTGGCGACGGGCGACGCATTCACGATCTGCGCCGCCCCGGACGGCCGCGGCGGAACATGGAATCGCCAGGGGATGATCGTCTTCGCACCGCTCCCCTTCGGGGGCCTTTATCGCGTTTCCGCATCCGGAGGCACACCGATCCAGGTTTCCGTCCCGGAAAAGGCTTCGATGACACAGCGCCTGCCGGACTTCCTGCCCGGCGGCCGGAGGCTGCTTTTCTATTCGGGAGTGCCGGGCCCCGGCAGCGCCAACGGCATATACGTGCTGGATCTCACCAGCGGCAAGTCCCAGCTCCTGCTGCGCGCTACGGGCGAAGGCCGGTACGTGGCGCCGGGCTATCTGGCGTTCGTGCGCGACGGGAACCTGATGGTCCAGCGCTTCCATGCTTCCCGGCTGACGCTCACCGGCCAGCCTTTCCCCATCGTTAGCGGTATCTCGTTCAATCCTCGTGCCGCTACCGCAGAATATGCCTTTTCGAAGCAGGGACTCATCGTCTACCAGTTGGCCACGCCGCCTCCGCCGTCGCGGCTCACATGGTTTTCGCTCAACGGAGAAAAGCTGGCCACGGTCGGCAAGCCGGCTCCGTTCAGCTCAGTCAGCGTTTTGCCCGGAGGGCACGAAGCCATTGCGCAAACCGAAGACGGAAATGGCCATACCGCTCTATGGATCTACGATCTGGAGAGCGGGCAGAGGCGCCGATTCGATCCGGGTGAGACCACCTTCCAAGAGGCTCTTTGGTCGCCCGACGAGCGGCAGGTCGCTTTTGCGGATGGCCGGGGAAACGTTGTTCTGAAAACCGCAAGCGGCTCTGGCCCGTCCAGGAAGGTCTTTTCCCTCCAGGAACCGTGGAGCTTGAGCGCATGGTCGGCAAACGGCCGGTTGCTTATCCTCAATGTACTGGGCGCCGGCGGCTGGGATGTGTGGATGCTGCCGGTCCGTGGCAAGCAAAAACCGTACCCTTTTCTGCAAACTCCCTACAACGAATACGACGGCACCTTTTCCGCCAACGGGCGTTGGCTCTCCTACATTTCCGACGCATCCGGCAGAAGCGAGTTGTACGTGGTCGGCTATCCGCGGCGAGGCGCTCCGCTTCAGGTTTCCACCAAAGGCGCCGTCCTCGGAGGGTGGGTCCCGCGGCAATCGGAGCTCGCCTACGTGACAGCCCAAGCCCAGTTGGTCATAATCAAGGTACGAACAACAGAAAACCAGCTTCAGTTGGGGAAGCCGGAAGTGGCGCTGAGGGGTCATTCTATTCCTGGAATCGAACGGTACCCCGGTCCGCGCCCCACTCCGGCGAACTTCTTCTCCCGGAACGGGAAACGTGTTTTGCTCGCAGTCCCCGTCGCGGGGAGGACTTCCGAGAAGCTCACGTTGCTGACGGACTGGAAGGCCGCGACGACAAAACTATGATATTTGTCACGGCGAGCGCTTATCATTTGACGTAGAGTATGTTGTTTTGCCACACGGAAGGGCGCTCTCGCATCCTAGAAACACGGGGCAGGGCGAAGGAAACGCCGTGTCCCCAAGAGCATATTTGGCGGAAATCAGGAGAGAGTTTCGCACTTCCAGTTTTTGTCTGTTGTTGAGCAATGTTTGAGATCGCAACAACCATGGACGAGAAACGGAGAGAAGAGGAGAGATGGTAGACTGGCCTCCAGACCAACCACAGCCCCCGCGGAGTCCGGAAGAGGGAAACGAGAATCTGGATTTTCCCGGGCGGCGATCGTTTCTGGCGCTCTTGCTGGGACTCGGCACGGTTGTGGTGGGAGCTTTGCTGTCGGTTCCGCTGTTTCGTTTCGTGCTGTTCCCGGTATTCAAATCCACCACAGGGACCAAGTGGGCCACGATCGGAGCGATCAGTAAGTTCGCATCCATTAGCAGTCCCGTGGAAGAAGACATGAACGTCGAGCAGCAGGACGGGTGGCGCGAGATCTATTCGCAGAAATCGGTATTCGTGATCCCGTGGCACAACAGCAACGGCAACGTTCGTGTCCTTTCAGCGATCTGTCCCCACATGGGCTGCCTGGTGCATTTCGACAAGGAAGCGAACCAGTTCCACTGCCCGTGTCACGGCAGCATTTTCGCGGCGGACGGCGCGCTGGTGCGCGGGCCGGCGCAGCGGGGCCTCGATCCACTGCCGCACAAGATCGTGGACGGCAAGCTGAGAATTCTGTTCGAGTATTTCCGCGAGGGAATCGCAAGGCGAATCGTCGTCAGCAGGTAACGCCAGGGAGGAGAGATCGATTTCATGCAGACTTCAGCAAATCCCGCGACGGGAAGCCGACCACCGAGACAGGGGCTGGGCGATCGCTTCTACCAGTGGCTGGACCGGCGAACGGGCATAGACCATCTCTTGCGAGAAGCGCTGGATGAGCCGATTCCGGGCGGAGCGAAATACGCGTATGTCTTCGGGTCGGCCCTGCTGTTCGTTTTCCTTTCGCAGGTGATCACCGGCGTATTTCTGGCGATGTACTACGTTCCTTCAGCCGATCACGCGCACACCACCGTCGCCTACATCACGAAGGTGGTGACGGGCGGATCGTTCATCCGCAGCATTCACGTCTACGGCGCGGACGCGATGATGATCCTGCTGGTGCTGCACATGTCGCAGGTATTCTTCTACGGCGCCTACAAGCGCCGGCGCGAGCTACTCTGGATGTCGGGCGGCGTGCTGATGCTGCTGATGATCGGGATGGCCTTCACCGGGTACCTGCTGCCGTGGAGCGAGCGTTCTTACTTTGCGACCAGCGTGGGAACGAGCCTGATCGGCGAAGTGCCGTTGATCGGCCCCTACTTGAAGGACATCATCCTTGGCGGCGCCAGCATGGGAACGCTGACCGTTTCCCGCTTCTTTGTGCTGCACGTCTTCATCATCCCCGCCGCCATCTTCGGGTTCATCGCGGTCCACATCTACTTATTCCGCAAGGCCGGCGCCGCGGGACCGGCGTGGGGCGATCCCGAGAAGATTCGCGCCAAGACCGAGCGGTTCTATCCGCGCCAGGTGATCAAGGACATCGTTTTCGTGACGCTGGTGATCGTCGTGATGGGGCTGCTGGCCTACTTCAAGCCGGCGGACCTGGGGCCGGCGGCGAATCCGGCGAACACCACCTATCTGCCGCGTCCGGACTGGTATTTCCGTCCATTCTTCGAATGGCTGAAATTCTGGAAGGGCGGCTATGAGTTCACCGGCGAGATGGTCGTTCCGGCGATCGGCGTCCTGATCTTCTTCCTGGTGCCGTTCATCGACCGCAACCCGGAGCGCTCGCCGCGCCGGCGGCCGAATGCGGTAACCGTGCTGACAGTCGGACTCTGCCTGGTGGTGGGGTTGGGCTGGTACAGCTATCACCAGGACAACACGGACACTTCGGTGGCCAAGGAACTCCACCTGCAGACCGAGGAAGACGTCCGATTCATGGCCGCGCCGTTCAAGGTGGAACTGGTCGGAAACATTCCCTCAAAGGCCGCACCGGCCAACAAGGCGGTGGCCTCGGGCGAGAAGATTTTCTCGAACGAAGGCTGCAGCACCTGCCACGGCCAGGGCGGTGTGGGGACCGCGATCGCTCCGAAGCTGATCGGCATCGTCGGAAAGCTGGGAGCGTCCAAGGTCGGTTACCTGGTGCATCATCCCAACGCGGCGATGAAGGCCGGTGGCATGCCGACATTCAATCTCTCCGCGGACCAAACAAAAGACCTGATTGCTTACCTGAAAAGCCTGAAGTGAAGACGGCGAGGGGCGGCGAAGATTCCGGCAAACGGAGCTTCCGCCGTCCCTCCTTTGTTTCCCTGCCCCACATCCTCCTGAGCGCTTTGCCAACCCGAAAAGCCCGTGGTTTCCTTTCCCGCGGTTCCATTTTCGTCTCGTGGGCGGACCAGCACGCTCACTACGTTTTTCGAGGGGTTCCCGCAGAGCGGCATTGACCTTGTGGCCACGTATCTGGTAACTAGTGCGGCTTCGCCCACGTTTCTGTTTGCATTTCGGATTTCGAAGGAGATCGGGATGTCGCCAAAGCAATCCTTTCGCTGGAAGATGTACGCAGTCTTTGGCATCTTGCTGGCCATCGCGGGAGTGGCGCCGCTGCGCGCGCAGACGCTCACGAAAGACTCGCTCGCCGGAATGAAGTGGCGGCTGGTGGGACCGTTCCGTGGCGGGCGCGTGGAGGCCGTGGCCGGGGTTCCGGGCAACTCGCAGCTGTTCTACATGGGCGCGGTGGACGGCGGCGTGTGGAAGACGACGAACGCGGGCAAGAGCTGGACGCCGATTTCCGACAAGGCGCATCTGGAAAGCATCGGGGCGATCGCCGTGGCACCTTCCGACCCGAACGTGATCTACGTGGGCACGGGCGAACCGTGCCTGCGCAGCGACATCACCTACGGAAACGGCATGTGGAAATCGACCGACGGCGGCAAGACGTGGAAGCACATCGGACTCAAGGACACGCGGCACATCGCCACCATCCTGGTGGACCCGCACGATCCGAACCTGGTGCTGGTAGCTGCCATCGGCCACGCTTTCGGCCCGAATGCCGAACGCGGAGTCTTCCGCACGACCGACGGTGGCAAGACATGGAAGAAGGTGCTCTACAAGAACGACAAGACCGGCGCGGTGGACCTAGCCGACGATCCGAATAACCCGAGGATCGTTTATGCGGCTCTTTACCAGGAGCTGCGCACGCCCTGGAGCTTCGTCAGCGGCGGACCGGGCAGCGGCATCTACAAATCGACCGACGAGGGCGAGACGTGGACCCAACTCACGGGCCACGGATTGCCGAAAGGCGTGCTTGGCCGGATCGGGCTGGCTGTGGGAGCCGATTCCAGCACAGTCTACGCGCTGATCGAAGCGAAAAAGGGCGGACTGTACGTTTCCCACGACGCCGGCGAGAACTGGAGCTTCGTCAGCGGGGATCACCGGCTGATGCAGCGGCCCTGGTATTTCATGCACATCTTCGCCGATCCGAAAAACACAGACACGATCTACGTGCTGAACGTGCGCAGCTGGCGCTCGACCGACGGCGGCCATCGCTGGACGGTGATTCACGTACCGCATGGAGACAATCATGCGCTCTGGATCGATCCCACCGATCCGCGACGGATGATCCTGGGGAATGACGGTGGGGCAACGATCTCCGAGGACTGGGGCAAGACGTGGAGCACGCTCGACAACCAGCCAACCGCGCAGTTCTACCACGTCTCGGTGGACAACGACTTTTTCTTCCACCTTTACGGCGCGCAACAAGACAACTCTCCCGTGGAGATTGCCAGCCGAACCGGTCACGGCGCAATCACCAACAAGGATTGGATCCCGCTGGGCGGCGGCGAAAGCGGCTATGTGGTGCCCGATCCGTTGAATCCCAACATCGTCTACGCGGGCGGCTACCTGGGCATGCTTTCGAGGTACAACAAGGAAACCGAAGTGTCGCGCGAGATCTCGCCGTGGCCAAAGGGCGTCGACGGGCTGCCGGCTTCCGCCTGGAAATACCGCTTCACCTGGACCGAGCCAATCGCCATCTCGCCGCAGGACGCGCACGTGCTCTATTTCGCAGGAAACGTGCTCTTCAAATCGACTGACGGCGGGGCAAGCTGGACCGTCATCAGCCCGGACCTGACACGCAACGACAAGTCGAAACAGGGGATCTCGGGCGGGCCGATTACCGCCGACCAGACGAGCGCCGAATACTACGACGTGATCTACACCGTGGCGCCCTCGCCGCTGGCGAAAGGCCTGATCTGGGCGGGTACCGACGACGGGCTGATCTGGCTGACCCGCGACGGCGGAAAACACTGGCAAAACGTGACGCCAAAAGGCATGCCGGCGTGGAGCAACGTGAGCCTGATCGACGCTTCACCCGAAAAGCCGGGCACGGCCTATGCGGCGGTGAACCGCTTCAAGCTCGACGACCTGAAACCCTACCTCTGGAAGACGACCGACTACGGCAAAACCTGGACGGCCATCACCAACGGCATTCCCGCCGGCGCGTTCGTCCGCGCGGTGCGGGAAGATCCGAAGCGCCCGGGGTTGCTGTACGCTGGCACCGAGAAAGGCGTCTACGTTTCCTTCAATGACGGCGCGAAATGGCAGTCCCTGAATCTGAACCTGCCGGTCGTATCCGTCCGCGACCTGGTGGTGAAGGACAACGATCTGGTGATCGCCACGCATGGCCGTTCGTTCTGGATTCTGGACGACGTCTCGCCGCTGCGGCAGATGACCGCGAAAACGCTCGACGAGCCGGTGCATTTCTTCAAGCCGGCACGAGGCTACCGGCTGCACGGAGGTGGGGGATTCGGGCCGAGCCACGGCGCAGGCACAAATCCGCCCGTGGGCATGATCCTCGACTACGAGCTAAAATCCAAGCCGAAAGGCGAGATCAGCCTCGACATTCTCGACAGCCACGGCAACGTGGTGCGGCAGTATTCCAGCAAAAAGAAGAAGGCGCCCGTTTGCCCTGTTCCTCCATTTTCGCCACACCATCCGGAGCGGCTGCCGAAGAAGGCCGGGCTGAACCGTTTCGTCTGGAACCTGCGCTACGCCAAGCCGGTGAGCATCCCATGCGAGGTGTATTCGGAGCCGGAAATGAAGGCTCCGGTGGCCGTGCCGGGCCATTACGAGGCCCGGCTGACGGTGGCCGGAAAGACCTACACACAGCCGCTCGACGTGCTGGTCGACCCGCGTGAAAAAGTCACGCAGGCCGAGCTTCAGAAACAGTTCGATCTGATGATGAAACTGAGCAGCCTGAGCGGCGAAGCCCACGCAATCGTGCTCGAGGTGGAAAGCCTGCGGTCGCAGCTCGACACGCTCGACAAGCGGGTCGCCGGAAACGAAAAGGACAAGGAAGTGGTCGAGGCGGCACGGGCGCTAAGGAAGAAGATCGACGCCATCGAGGACGCGCTTTACCAGCCGAAGGCGAAAATTGACGAAGACCTGATCAACTACCCAACCAAGTTGAGCGGGATGCTCGCCTACCTGCAATATGCGGTGGGCAGTTCCGACGCCGCACCAACCGCGCAGGACGTGGTGATGTACGAGCGCTACCGGAAAGAAATGGCCGCGATCAGCGCCCGGTGGAAACAGGTGCTCGCAAGCGACCTGCCGGCGTTCGACCGGCTGATGGTGAGGCAGAGGATTCCCGCCATCGCTCCGGGACCGGTAAAGAAATAGGCGACGAAACAATCAAAGGGGAAACTCGTACGCGGCGGGCACACGGAGAGCGGTGCCCGTGTGCCCGTCGCAACGTGGCAACTGCGGCCGGACAGTGAGGGGCTACGGCTCGGGAATGTAGAAGGCTTCAGGAGCGGGGCGGTAGACGCGGGCGATCCAGAGCGGGCGGCGAAGATTGCCGGGGCCGGGAGCGGGACGGGTCAAGTCGAGCCAGCGCTTGTATTCCTGGTGGGCGAGATTCGTGTCGACGAAGATGTCGCCGTACCGGTCGTCTGGACCCGGGCGCGTGAGGGTGACCTTCTGATGCCAGCAATGCTGGCCGCTGATGGGGTCGGGCTGCACGGGAAAGACCAGGTTCTGGTGTACCCCGCCGTCCTGCCAGTGGATGCGCGAGGAATCCGGATCGTCACTCTTGAACGGCCGTATGCCGTGAATCTGGCGCATCTTCCATTGGCCGGGAGCAACCTGCTGCAAATCGACGAGTGCGGAGGACCAGCGTTCGCCGCCCGTTTCCTCCTGGAGGCGCCAGCGGCCCAGATGATGAGAGCAGGCGACCACGCCGGGGCGAATCGATTCGGTGACCCAGACACGGTCGACGAAATAGCCGATCGAGGTGGCCACCTTCACCAAGTCGCCGGTGGAAACGCCCAGCCGCACGGCATCGGAAGTGTGCAGCCAGACGGGGTTCTTGTGGGAGATCTCGTAAAGCCATTTGGCGTTGCCCGAGCGCGTATGGATCAGCGTGGGCAGGCGGAAGGTGGGCAGCAGCAGCATCTCGCCCTTGGCGAAATCGATATTCTCGCGATGGACGTGGCTGTGAATGTATGTGGGGATGGTGTATTCCGGCCACTTCCATTCCTTCAACGTGCGGGAATAGAACTCGAGCTTGCGCGAGGGGGTGGGGAAGCCGGTGCGAGGGCTCCCATCGATCTCTACGCCGACAGGTTTGCCATCCTTCATGATCACGTGCGTCACGGGATCGACCGTTGCGCCATCGAGCGCTTCCGCCGAGGGCGCTTTTTCCTGCGGGCGGTAGATGTTTTCCTCGACGAGGAATGCCCCGTACTTGCGCATGTAGTCAAGCGGAGTGAGCCCTTCTTTCGCCGCGGCTTTCGGTAGGCCGGGAACGCTATTTTCGAAAATCCAGCGGTAATAATCGTGGACGGTGAGCTTTTCGCCCGGCCGATAGGGAGATTCGAAGTACTTTCGGATGCCAAGCGAGCCGTCGGGATCGATGCGCCAGGAAAGCTCGATCCAGAATTCGTCTTCCTCCCAGATTTCGCCGATGCCGGCTTCGCTGTGCGCCTGCCAGGTGAATTCGAACTGCTTGCCCTGGCGTGCGAGCGCGACGCGGAGGACGGGTTGGCGAAATCCGATCCAGCGGGCGGAATGTGTTTCCTGGCTCATCAGGTCGTGGCGTTCGGCAGAGAGGCCCATCGGCAGAACGTAGTCGGCGAAGTTGGCGGTCTCGCTCCAGATGGGAGTGAGGCAGGCGTGTCGCTCCACTTTCGTCTCGTCGGATAGGGCTTCAATCCAGCTCATGCCGTCGGGATTGGTCCAGACGGGGTTGTAGACGCGGCTGAAATAGAGCGCGATCTTGCCGCGGCCTTCGCGCAGGAAATGCGGCAGCAGGAAGCTCATCTCGAAAAAGGCGAGGGGAAAATCGCGCGGCCACATCATCTCGTTCCAGCGCGTGGGGGGCGGGGGCATGAGCGGCGGACGCGGCACGAATTTATTGGCGGAACTGGGGCTGGTGCCGCCAGGAGAGGCGACTGCGCCCATGAGCACGTTGAGGAATTCGAGCGCCCGGGCCACCTGCCAACCGCCCAGATTGCCGGCGGCGGCGTTGCGCCAGATATGAGTGGCCAGGGCGGAGCCAGCGCGGCCGATTTCGCGGGCGACGGCGACAATCAGTTCCGCATCAACGCCCGATTCCTGCGCGGCGAATTCGGGCGTGAAGGAAGCGTAGATCTCCTTCAGCACCTCGATGAAATGGCCGAAGGTCCGCGGCTCGCCGGGACGCTCGTCGCCGAGGAATTCCTCCCAGTTCACCCAACGGCGCACGAAATCCCGGTCGAAGAGATTTTCCTCGATCAGAATGCGGCACATGGCCAGCAGCAAGGCGGCTTCGGTACCCGGCCAGGGCGAAAGCCAGTAATCGGCCTTCGAGGCGGTGTTGGAGAGGCGCGTATCGACCACGCAGAGCTTGGCCCCCGCGGATTTGCCGTCGATGATGCGCTGGGCATGGGGATTGAAATAGTGGCCGGCTTCAAGATGCGAGCTGCACAGCAGGATGAAGCGGGCATTCGCGAAATCGGGCGAAGGGCGATCGAAGCCGTGCCAGAAGGCGTAGCCGGTGCGGCCGCCAGCCGAGCAGACGTTGGTGTGGCTGTTGTGGGAATCGAGGCCCCAGGAATGCAGGATACGCTGGTTGTAGACGAGCTCGTGGCCGGGACGGCCGACATGATACATGATTTCGTTGCGCCGGTCTTCCTGAATGGCCAGGCGAATGCGCGCGCCCAGATCGTCGAGCACCTCGTCCCAACTCACCCGTTCCCACTTCCCTTCCCCGCGCTTACCGGTGCGGCGCATGGGATAGCGGATGCGTTCGGGGTCGTTCACCTGGTTGATCGTCGCCGGGCCCTTGGCACAGTTGCGGCCGCGGCTACCGGGGTGCACGGGATTGCCCTCGAATTTGCGGATGCGCGAGGAGTCCTTGTCAACGTAGGCGAGCAGGCCGCAACCGGCTTCGCAATTGAAGCAGATCGTGGGAATGAGAGAGTAGCGACGCTCGACGCGCTCAGGCCATCTGGTGGGATCCTGTTCGCGCCAATCGTCCCAGCGGCCAGGCGGTGGAAAATTCGTCAGCCCGCCGGATGGGGGATCGAGTTCGCGAGCGGCTGGATGAAGTGGCAATTTCTCGTTCATGGAAACCTCGTCAACTGAGCGGCACCGATTGGCCGGCTTCGACCCAGAGATGCTCCGCCCACCAAACACCGGCAAGTGCCAGAGCCGCAGCCAGTACGGCCGGCAGCATAGAGCCTGAAAACAGCGCGAGCGCCGAGAAGATAATCGGGAGCACGGCGCCTGCGATGACGGACAGGAACCAGAAACGTCCGCTCAGGTGGCCGCCGGTGAGGGCATGATGGGCGAGCTTGACGTCCTGGGAAACGGAGGGCAGCGCCGCCTCAAGAAGGACCATGGCGAGGCTGACGGCAACCGAAGCGAGCAGAATCCGCAAGGCGTGGTAAACGATGTTTCTGCCCGCGCCCAAAGCCACCGCGGCGAGCAGCACGCTGGCCGAGCCGGCGACGAATGCCTGCACCAGCAGGTGCCAGATGAAGAGAGGGCTCTGCCATAGATCGCGGCCTTTAGCTTGAGCAAAGAGGAACGCGGAATAGCAGGCGGCGGCCGCACCCAGCACCGCCGTCGTCCAAGCCAGGGCGGCGGGCACGGAGCCGGCGAAAAAACCCAGGAGCAGCCAGACGAAACCGAGCGCGCCGTAAGCCATCAGGATCCAAGCGCCGATCACCAGCCAAGAACGAGGATTTGGCTTCGTCAGCAGATAGTAGAAGCGCTCGGGCCGCTTGAGGTCGAAAACCAGCAAGACACTGGTGACGCCGAGCGCGACCAAGGCGATCAGCGGGCTGACAACGCCAAGAAGCAAGCCGGCCGGACCAGTGACCAGGGCCAACAGGATTGCAGCGACCATCAACGCACCGGCGGCAATCGATTTCGTCCACAGGTAAGCGCCGATCATCCAGCCCCAGGGAGCGGGATGCGCGACGTCGTAGACTTCACGGGTGAGCTCGGGATCGAACGCGGCACCGGTCGCCGCGGCGGTTGCGGAGGGCTCGGGATGCTCCGGGTCCGTACGGCGATCGGACCAGAAGTCGCCCTGTTGCCGGACCAGACGGGACGGCTGGAGCAGGTCGCCTTCGATGCCAACGTAAAAAACCTTCGGATTCGTTCCCTTCTGCGGCTTGCGGACGGAGACCTTCTCCGTCGCCACGATGCGGCTGATACGGCTCGCAGGATCATCGAGGTCGCCGGGAATGATGGCCTGAACCGGGCAGACGATCACGCAGGCAGGTTCGAGGTTGGCCTCCACGCGATGGGCGCAGAAATTGCATTTCGCCGCGGTGAGCGTGTTGGGGTCAATGTAGAGAGCATCGTAGGGACAGGCTTGCATGCAGCTCTTGCAGCCGATGCAGCGACGGTTGTCGAAATCGACGATGCCGTCGGGGCGGTGATGGAGGGCGCGTGTGGGGCAGATCTCGACGCACGGGGCGTCTTCGCAATGATTGCAGCGGAGGACGCCGAAATGACGGCGCGTATTCGGGAACGCGCCCTTTTCGATGTATTTGACCCAGGTGCGGAAGACGCCGACGGGGACTTGATGCTCTTCCTTGCAGGCCACCGTGCAGGCGTGACACCCGATACATCGGTCCTGGTCGATGACAAAACCGTATCGCATGGGGTGATTGGTTTCTGAGGGAAGCCGTGGCCGGAGGAAAGAAGCTTCCCAGCGGTGTATTGTAGCGGGCCGGAAAATATCGCGCCAGTGGGAGGGGAAATTCGGCGGCTGGAGGGAAAGGCGTGGCCGGAGTTCGCCAGGCATTTGGGGGAGGGGAAACCCATGAAAGAAAGGCGCTGGCCGCGGCTACCCCAGCGAAAAGGAGACGGCAGTGGTGTTGGCTCCGCTGATGACAACGCCAACGCGCTCGTTCGGAGCGGGGACGTAAGCACCGGAGAGCAAGGCGGAGAGTGCGGCCGCGCCGCCGGGTTCGGCAACCAAACGAGCGACGTCCCAGAGCGATTTCTGGGCGCGGCGAATCGCCTCGTCGGTGACGAGCACCGCACGGGCGACGTACGCCTGCGCGAGGGGAAACATCAGCCGGCCGACCTGGCGCGGAGCGAGCGAATCGGCGGCAATGCCGCCAGCGGGAGCGTCGACGGGGCAACCGGCTTTGAGTGCGGCAAAAAGCGTGGGAGCGCCTTCGGGCTCGACGGCAACCACGTTCAGCGAGCCGGCGTACCAGGCGGCTATACCGCCGATCAGGCCGCCTCCGCCGACAGCGACGAGAAGGGTTTCGAGTTGCGGCGCCTGGGTGGAAAGTTCGAGGCCGAGCGTTCCCTGACCGAGCAGGGTCTCCCTCTGATCGTAGGCATGGATGGACATGGCGCCGGACCGGCGCGCCCACTCCTCGCTGGCGGCGAGGGCATCGGCGTAACGCTCACCGGTGACGACGAGATCAGCACCGTAGTCGCGGATACGCTGGATTTTCGCGGGCGAGGAAACGGTCGGCACAAAGATTTTCGCGGGCACGGAGAGACGGTGGGCGGCGTAGGCAACGGCGGCTCCGTGATTGCCGCCGGAAGCGGCAACGACCCCGACGGCGGGAATTTTGCGTATCAGCAGATTGGCAAAGGCGCCGCGCGTCTTGAACGAGCCGGCGTGCTGCAATTGCTCGAGCTTCAGCGTGAGGGGGAAAGGAGCGAGGCCGAAGTCGGCGCCGGTGAGTTCAAGAACGGGGGTGAGTCGGATGTTCGAGCGAATAGCGCGGTAGGCGGCTTCGATAGCTTTGCGGGTGATGGCGGTGATGGGCGGTCTCCTTTCGGCTGGGACGCGTACGAGGATACGACAGATTCGGAATTGGCGTGCAGCGAAGGCAAAGCAAACACCGGAGCGCACAGGATGACGAGTGTCGTTATCGGGACTGAAGCAGGTGCCAGCAGTCCTGGGCAATGGCCCAGTCTTCCTGGGCCGTGAGGACGAGCACGCGGACCTGAGAATCGGGTATGGAGATATCGGCGTCGACGGGGTGGTTGTTATTTTTTTTCGCGTCGATCTGGAGGCCGAGGAAGGCGAAGGACTCGCAGGTAGCGGCGCGGACCTCGGGCGAATTTTCCCCGATACCGGCGGTGAAGACGATCGCGTCGAGTCCGCCAAGAGACGCGAGCATGCCGCCAATCGAGCGACGCAGGCGATGGACAAATACGTCGAAGGCAAGGCGGGCGCGGGGATTTCCCTGCTTCATGGCGGCGACGACATCGCGCATATCGCTCGAGACACCCGAGAGGCCGATAAGACCCGATTCCCGATTCAGGATGCGGTCGAGATCATCGGCACTGTAGCCGTGCTTGCGGACGATGTGAATCAGGATGCCGGGATCAACGGAGCCTGAGCGGCTGCCCATCATCAGGCCTTCGAGCGGCGAGAAACCCATCGTGGTATCGACGCTGCGACCACCACGAACGGCGGCGAGAGAGCAGCCGTTGCCGAGATGGCAGGTGATCAGGCGCAGCGTGGAAGGATCCCGGTTCAACAGGCGGGCGGCGCGGCCAGCGCAGTAGCGATGGTTGATGCCGTGGAAGCCGTAGCGCTGAATGTCCTCGTCGAGCCAGGCGTAGGGACCGGGATAGACAGCGGCTTCGCGCGACAGCGTGCGGTGGAAGGCCGTATCGAAGACGGCCACCTGCGGCACCTCACCCAGCGCACGTTCGACCATGCGAATGCCGCGGACCTCGGCACGGTTGTGCAGCGGCGCAATTTCCGAGAAGCGGGTGATCGCGTCAATGACAACGGACGTAACGCGAGCCGGCTCGCGAAAATCGGCGCCGCCGTGAACGATGCGGTGGCCGACAACGTCGATTTCCTTGGGAGATTCGATCGCGGCTGCCTCGCCCTCCCAGAGGCCATGGAGCATGCGCTCGACGGCCTTTTCACGGGATTCTACCGGATGGCGTTCGTGGCTGCTGCGGCCCGAGGCGTTATGGATGCGCAGTTCGGCTACGCCTTCGGCCGTGCCCCATTCGATGCGGGCTTCCCAGAGCGGCGTGGGCGGGTCGTCGGGCAGCGGTGCGGCGAGCTGATAGAGGCAGCATTTCTGGCTGCTGGAGCCGGAGTTGAGGACGAGGGCTTTCATGAGCGCCGCTCGCCGTTTGGCAGCAGGAGAAAAGGACCGCAGGACCCACGCGAGACGCGAGTGCCCTGGGGAGGAAGCAAGGATCCCACCCGTAAAACCGACGGGTGGGGCACCCGGCCATGTGGTTGGCGTGGGGCACTGTTTGCAAAGGCAGGGCAGGCACAAGGCCTGCCCCTACGAACACTGGTGCTGCGTCTCGGGGCGGTAGAGGCAATTGACGCAGCGCGTGTGCCAAAGGCACACAGGCTGAAGCTTGTGCCACGGAGAGCGATTGCGGGCACGGGGCTGGTGGTTCGCTGAGAAACAGCCGGGCGCATGGGCATGGTCAGTAGGGCCATTTCCAGTTGCGGATTTCTGGCATGTCGTTGCCATTGTCGGCGATGTACTGCTTGTGGTCGACGAGGCGGTCGCGAACGAACTGCTTGAAGTGGGCACCGAGTCGCTGGAGGCGCGGCACGCGGTCAACGACATCGGAGGCAAGGTGGAAGCGGTCGAGATCGTTGAGCACGGTCATATCAAATGGGGTGGTGGTGGTGCCTTCCTCCTTGTAGCCGCGGACGTGGAGATTGTCGTGATTGGTGCGTCGGTAGGTGAGACGGTGAATCAGCCAGGGATAGCCGTGATAGGCAAAGATGATGGGCCGATCGGTGGTGAAGATGGAATCAAAATCTCGATCGGAGAGACCGTGGGGATGCTCGGTGGAGGGTTGGAGGGTCATCAGGTCGACAACGTTGACGACGCGAAGACGGACGTCGGGGAAATGCTGGCGCAAGAGGTCGACGGCGGCGAGGGTTTCGAGCGTGGGAACGTCGCCAGCGCAGGCCATTACGGCGTCGGGCTCGGCGCCCTGGTCGTTGCTGGCCCAGTCCCAGATACTGATGCCGACAGTGCAATGGCGGATGGCGGCTTCCATCGGGAGCCACTGGAGCGAAGGCTGTTTGCCGGCGACGATGACGTTGACGTAGTCGCGCGAGCGCAGACAGTGGTCGGCCACCGAGAGAAGCGTGTTGGTGTCGGGCGGCAGGTAGACGCGGACGACGTCGGCTTTCTTGTTGATGACGTGATCGATGAAGCCAGGGTCCTGGTGGGAGAAGCCGTTGTGATCCTGGCGCCAGACGTGGGAAGTGAGCAGATAGGTGAGCGAGGCGATCGGGCGGCGCCAAGGGATGTGATTGCACACCTTCAGCCATTTGGCGTGCTGATTGAACATGGAATCGACGATGTGGATGAAGGCTTCGTAGCAGGAGAAGAAGCCGTGGCGGCCGGTGAGGAGATAACCCTCGAGCCAGCCCTGGCAGAGATGCTCACTCAAGACCTCGAGCACGCGGCCCTCGGGTGAGAGGTGGTCGTCGGTGGGAACGAACGGGCCGGTGAACATCTTGTCGGTAGCCTCAAAGAGGGCGCTCAAGCGGTTGGAGTTCGTCTCATCGGGACCGAAGACGCGGAAGGTCTCCGGATTCAGCTTCATCACGTCGCGCAGGACACGGCCGAGCACGCGAGTGGCTTCGGCGGTGGAAACACCGGGCTTTTCCACCTGTACGGCGTAGTCGCGAAAATCGGGCATCTGCAGGTCGCGGAGCAGCAGACCGCCGTTGGCGTGCGGATTCGCTCCCATGCGACGGTCGCCTTTGGGCGCGAGTTCGGCGAGTTCGGGGCGCAGCGTACCGTTCTCGTCAAAGAGTTCCTCGGGGCGATAGCCCTTCATCCACTTCTCGAGCAGTTCGCGGTGTTGGGAATTGGTGGCGGCTTCTGCAATAGGAACCTGATGGGCGCGATAGGTACCCTCGACCGGCAATCCATCGACTTCCTTGGGGCCAGTCCATCCCTTGGGCGTGCGGAGCACGATCATCGGCCAGACGGGCCGAGCGGAGAAGCCGTTTGTGCGGGCGTCCTGTTGGATGGCGTGGATTTCGTCGATCACGTTTTCGAGCGCGGCGGCCATCTTCTGATGCATGGACGGCGGATCGTCGCCCTCAACGAAGACGGGCTTATAGCCGTAGCCGGTGAAGAGCGCGTTGAGTTCCTCGTCGGTCATGCGGCCAAGCACGGTGGGGTTGTTGATCTTGTAGCCATTGAGATGGAGCATCAGCAGAACGGCGCCGTCGCGCGCGGGATTGAGGAACTTGTTCGAATGCCAACTGGTGGCGAGCGGGCCGGTTTCGGCCTCGCCGTCGCCGACCACGCAACAGGCGAGCAGGTCGGGATTGTCGAAAACTGCGCCATATGCGTGGGCAATCGAATAGCCGAGTTCGCCACCTTCGTGGATCGAACCGGGGGTTTCCGGAGCGGCGTGGCTGGGAACGCCGCCGGGGAACGAAAACTGCTTGCAGAGGCGCTGCAGGCCGCGCTCGTTGCGGGGAATGTTCGTGTAGAGCTCGCTATAGGTGCCTTCGAGGTAGGTGTTGGCGACCAGACCGGGACCGCCGTGGCCGGGACCGGTGATGAAGATGACGTTAAGGTCGTGCAGGCGGATCATCCGGTTGAGATGGACGTAGATGAAATTCAGGCCAGGTGTGGTGCCCCAGTGGCCGAGCAGGCGCGTTTTGATGTGCTCGGGGCGTAGCGGCTCGCGCAAGAGCGGATTGCCGCGGAGATAGATCTGGCCGACGGAGAGATAGTTGGCGGCGTGCCAATAGGCGTTGAGCTTTTCGAGCTCGCCGGCGGGTATAGGCTCGGGCTGAGCCTGAAGATTCTTGCTGGCAACGGGACTGCGAGCCATGGTGAAACCCCCTTTCGTGGAGCTTGCTGCGTTCCGGCGGCTTCGGTAACTGAAGCGGCCTTGCTGTGCCAGGCCTCCCGTCGCGATGAAAGCCGCGATCGGGAAAGCTCATGGCGTTCCTGCAATAGCGCGAGGCGGAGCGTGCCGCCCTAAAGTGCGGCACTACATCCGACCAGACGTTGGCGGCCGGCGACTGCTTATTGCGACGGGCCGCAGCCGAGCACGGGCACGTAAAAACGGGTGGCATATTCCTTGGCCATCCGGCGGGTGCTGAAGGCCGGTGCCACACTCTGGATGGCGGCCTTCATCACGAGAACGAAGTCGTGCGGGATGCCGTCGTCGGAGCGGCGGTAGTAGAGCGGAACGATCCGCTCTTCCAGGTGGCGGTAAATCGCCTCGGCGTCCGGTTCGGATCGGTCGCCCTGTGGGGCTTCCTCACCGAACGCCCACCCGTTTCCCCGGTTGTAGCCCTCGATCCACCAGCCGTCAAGGATCGAAAGGTTCGGCACGCCGTTGACAGAGGCCTTCATGCCGCTGGTACCGCTGGCCTCGAGAGGCGGCAGCGGATTATTGAGCCACAGGTCAACGCCACGCACGATGCGTAAAGCGAGTTCCTGGTCGTAGTCCTCGACGAAAGCCAGGCGGCCGCCAAACTCGTTTTCCTGAGCAAGGCGAAAAATCTTCTGGATCAGGCGCTGACCCTCGGCGTCGGAGGGATGCGCCTTGCCGGCGAAAATGATCTGTACCGGGTGCCAGGAATCGACCAGCAGGCGCTTGAGCCGCGCGAGGTCGGAGAGGATCAGGTCAGCGCGCTTGTAGGAGGTGAAACGGCGAGCGAAGCCGATGGTGAACATTTCCGGATCGAGGAGAGCGCCGAAGGCGACGACACTCTCGGCGCGGACGTGATTGTGTTGCCAGCGACGGCGAGCACGCTCGTTGATCTCGTCAAAGAGAGACTCTTTCAGGTCCTGATGGATGCGCCAGAGGTCCTTATCGGGAATCTTGGCGACGGGCTTCCAGATGTCTGGACGGTCCTGCTCGTCGAGCCAGGCGGGGCCAAGATATTTTTCGAGCAGCGGCTGCAGGCCGATGGGGTCGATCCAAGTGGGCAGATGGACGCCGTTGGTGATGGCGTCGATCGGCACCTCGTCAGCTTTCTTTTCCGGCCAGACACCGGCCCACATTTCTCGGGCCACCTCGCCATGGCGGCGACTGACGGCGTTAGAGCGGCCAGCCATGCGCAATGCAAAAACGGTCATATTGAAACCGGCAGCGGGATCGGCGGGATTGACGCCCAGATCGAGCAGCCGACGGCAATCCTGGCCGAGCCGGACGTGCGTGGGCGCGAAATATTTCTCCGTCATCGCGAATGGGAACACGTCGGTACCCGCTGCAACCGGCGTATGCGTGGTGAAGATCGAGCGGGAGCGCACGCGCGCGAGCGCGTCGTCGAAACCCAATCCCCGCTCGGTCCACTGGCACATCCACTCGAGAAACGCCAGCGCGGGATGGCCCTCGTTGATGTGGATGGCGGCCGGGCGAATGCCGAGCGCGTTGAGCACGCGCATGCCGCCCATGCCGAGAACAATTTCCTGGCGCAGCCGCTGCTCGGGATTCTTGGCGTAGAGGTGGTGGGCGATGGCGCGGTCCCAGGGGAGGTTCGATTCGAGGTCAGTGTCGAGCAGGTAGACGGGAACGCGGCCGACTTCCGCGCGCCAGACGGCAACGTGGACCGGCGGATCGAAGAGCGGCACCTCGACGACGAGCGGATTGCCTTTCTCATCGAGGACGGCGGAGATGGGGTCGTAGGAGCGATCGAGCGTCTGCTCCTCGCCTTCCTGGCGGCCGTCGTCGCGAATCTTCTGGGTGACGTAGCCGCGGGAATAGATGAGGCCGACGGCGATAGCGGGAACGGCAAGGTCGCTCAGTTCCTTGATGTAGTCACCCGCAAGCACGCCCAAACCACCGGCGTAAAGCGGCAGCGAGGAATGGAAGGCGTACTCGGCCGAGAAATAGGCGACTGGCGCGTGCGGGGCGGCGCAAAGAGAAGAAAACCAGCCGGTGCGCGAGGCAACGGCGGCGTCGAATTGGGCGAGAACCGAATCGTAGAGAGCGAGGAAACCAGCGTCGCGCCCGGCGCTTTCAAGCACCTCACGTGGAAGCGTGGCGAGTTGGCGGACGGGATTTTCCTGGCTCTCGCGCCAGGCGCGGAGGTCGATGGCGCGGAACAGTTCCCAGGCCTGGCGGTGCCAGCTCCACCAGAGGTTGCAGGCGAGTCGCTCGAGCCCGGCGATACGCTCGGGGAGATTCGGGAAACGGGCACTTCGGGCGGCGGTTGGTTCCATGGGCGTCACGATCCCTCCCGGCGGGCCAGCAGGATGGCGCTCGCGCGCGGGCCGAGCCGGTAGAAGTTTTGATTTTCAAGCAGCGGTTCCTCTCCTGCTTCGAAGACATCCTGCGGGGCGTCGTGGAAGGTGTCGGCGACAAGATGCCAGGCGCCGCCGCCCGGCGCAGCGGGCAGGGAGAACGACACGGGTTCGCCGCCAGCGTTGAAGAGAACGCAGATATCTGGCTCGTCTCGACCGAAGACGAGACAGCCGAGCGTGCGTTCATCGCGATCGGACCAATCAGGCGTCAAGCCACCGGGATTGAACCAACGAAGATCGGCGTCGGTATAGAAGGATTCCATGCGCAGCACGGGATGGATGCGGCGGAAAGCGATCATGGCGCGGGTAAAGCGGTGGATCTCGCTGTTGCGCTCGACGAGACGCCAGTCGTACCAGGAGATTTCGTTGTCCTGGCAATAGGCGTTGTTGTTGCCGCGCTGGGTGCGGCGGAACTCGTCGCCGCCGAGCAGCATCGGCACGCCGCGGGAGACGAAGAGGGTGAGCAGCAAATTCTTGATCAGCCGGTTACGGAGCGATTCGACGGCGGGATCGTCGGTCGGGCCCTCGACGCCGCAATTGTCGCTGTCGTTGGCGTCAGAGCCGTCGCGGTTGTTCTCGCCGTTGGCGTCGTTGCGCTTGCGGGAATAGCTGACCAGGTCGTTCAGCGTAAAGCCGTCGTGGCAGGTGACGAAATTGATGCTGGCGGCGGTCGTCTTTCCGGAAGGCTGATAGAGATCGGCACTGCCACAGAGGCGGCTGGCGAACGCGCCAACACCCTCGGGACGGCCGAGCCAGAAGCGGCGGACATCGTCGCGGAAGCGGCCGTTCCATTCGGCCCAGCGATGCTCGGAGAAGCTGCCGACCTGATAGGCACCGCCGGCGTCCCAGGCCTCGGCGATCAGCTTCACGTCGCGCAGGATGGCGTCCTCGGCGAGCGATTCGAGCAACGGGGCGTTAGCGAGCAGGCGACCGTCGCGACCGCGGCCGAGCACCGAAGCGAGATCGAAGCGGAAGCCGTCGACATGCATTTCGGTAACCCAGTAGCGGAGTACTGTGCGGATAAATTCGCGGACGACAGGGTGGTTGGCTTTGAGCGTGTTGCCGGTGCCAGTGAAATCGAGATAGCGGCGCGGATCGCCCTCCTCGAGCAAGTAGAAGATCGAGTTGTCGATGCCGCGCAGGCAGAGGGTGGGGCCGAGCTCGTTGCCCTCGGCTGTGTGATTGAGCACGACGTCGATGATCAGCTCGATGCCGGCCTGATGGAACGCCTTGACCATCTGCTTGAATTCGAGTTTTTGTTCACCGGCGGCACCCAGGCTGGAATAGGAACCTTTCGGGGCAAGGAAAGCGACGGGATTATAGCCCCAGTAGTTGCGCAGCCGCTCGCCGGTGGAAGGGTTCACGCGGAGCAGCTCGTTTTCGTTGAATTCCTGAACGGGCATCAGCTCGATGGTGGTGACGCCGAGCGACTGGAAATAGGGGATGAGTTCGACGAGACCGCGATAGGTGCCCGGGTGGGCGACGCCGGAAGACGGGTGAATCGTCGCGCCGCGCACGTGAGTTTCGTAGATCACCGTGTCCGCCGGGCAGCAGCCGACCGGTCGGTCGCCGGCCCAGTCGAAATGGTTGTGAGTGTAAACGCACTTGGGCATCGCGGCGGCATCGTCTTCGCCAGAGCGGGCGTCGTCGGGCGGGGTGGCCGAGGCGTCGTAGCCGCAGGCGGAGCGGAAATCCCAGTGGTCGATCGCGGTGATTGCAGTGGCAAAAGGATCGAGCAGCAGCTTGCATGGGTTGAACCGATGACCCGAGGCCGGCTCGTAGGGACCTTCCACGCGAAATGCATAGATCTGCCCCAGCGGCAGGTTCCTGACCCAGACGTGCCAGACATCGCCAGTTCGATGGTGCTCGGGATCGAGCAGGATTACGCGTGAGGGCACGGAATCTTCCGCGCGATCGTAGAGCTCCAGACGAACGCGCGTGGCGTGACGGCTGATCAGAGAGAAGTTCACCCCGTCGGCCTGGGGTTGCACGCCCCAGGGGAGCGGCGTGCCATGGCGAACGTCTTCGCTCTCGGAGAGTTCCCTGAGCTGATCGGCGAGGCAGGGTTTCGTGGTTGGTTCCGGCATGATGATTCGACCCCGCTAAAAGGCACCGCTGAGCCCGCCTGGAAAGAAAAAATTCGACTGAAGCAGCGGGCAACGGTGCATACTTCCGGCGCCGATCAGGTTCGGACCGCGCGGCGGGCACCGGCGCCCCGCGGACGCGGCGGCTTCAGATCCGTTCAAGACGGCCGGCGAAGGCGTTGTACAGCCAGGCAAAAAGAAACCCGGCGACAGCTCCATCCACGAGCCCGTCAGCCGTGCCAATCAGCACATCCCCAAAAGATCTCCCCCCGTGAAACCAAGGATACACGGAGCCGATCACCTGAAGGAAGTTCGTGCCGTAGCCGGGCCAGCCCAAATGCAGAAGTCCCACGAACAGGATACAGCCACCCCAGAGAAAAGCAGAGGCCAGGATCATCCCTTTGCTCGACAGTTTCACGACGCTATCTCCTCTCATAAAAGTTCAGACCCCATGGCAAGCCGCGGTCGCCGTCTTGGCCGAGCCGGCCTGTGGGTGCGAATCGAAAAAGCGATAGGCCACCAACTTCACCCGGTCGTTGAGGAAAAACCACGCCAGCGCGTATCCCCAGACGAAGGCGGCCCAGCCCCAACTCAGCGGAGCCATGAACAAGCCGAAGACGGCGATCAGCGTGGCAACCGTCTGGGTGCCGAGCACCGCGCCAAGCAGCACCGACGCAGGCCGGATCGACCAAAACGGACGGCGCGTGCGCGTGAGGAAAATCGTCAGGTGGCCGGCGACGGAAAGCTTGAGGTACATGAGCGTCTGGACCGTTTCCCGGCCCAGGTGGAAAACGCGCTCGCCCAGATAGAACATGCCGAAAGACGAGATGACGCCGGTAATGCCGAGCACGGTGGCGATGCCGAGCACCAGCGGCATGTTCCAAACCTCGGGACGATTCGCATAGCGCACGCGATCGTAGGCGATCGAGAGAATCGCGCCGTCGTTGAGAATCGCCAGCAGCACGATCATCACCGCGGTGACCGGATAGAAGTTAAAGACCAGGATCGCCAACGTCATGAAGAACAGCACGCGGATCGTTTCGGCGATGCGGTAGATCGCGTAGCTGTTCATCCGCTGGAACATCTTGCGGCTTTCCTTGATCGCGCGAATGATTACCGAGAGGCCCGGGGCGAGCAACACAATATCGGCGGCGGCTCGAGCGGCGTCGGTGGCGCCGGAAACGGCAATACCGGCTTCGGACTGCTTGAGCGCGGGAGCGTCGTTGACGCCGTCGCCAGTCATGCCGACGATGTGCCGGCACTTCTGAAGGATTTCAACGATGTGAAACTTGTGTTCGGGAAAGACCTGGGCGAAGCCGTCGGCCCGCTCGATGGCGTCGGCGAGGGAGTGGTCTTTCCCACCGGCAACCGAGGTGAGAAGGGAGGCGTCGGCGATGCTCGAGCCCAAGCCGAGTTGGCTGGCGATTTCGCGGGCGATGGCGATCTGGTCCCCGGTAACCATTTTCACCCGAATGCCCATTTGCGCGGCAGTTTCGATGGTCGCTTTCGAATCCTCGCGCGGGGGATCGTAGAGCGGGAGGACGCCGAGAAAATGCCAGGGACCGTCGCCTTCCGCGCGGGCGACGCCGAGCGAGCGAAAGCCCCGGGCGGCAAAGCGGTTCACCGCGCCTTCGACCGCCGGGCCGACGCGAGCGGCGTCAGCTGCCATGGCGAGGATGACCTGAGGCGCGCCCTTGGTTACGCGAAAGCGAGCGCCCTGCGGACCCTGGACGGAGGCTTCCGTGCGCTTGCGGACGGGATCGAAGGGCTGGAAGTGCGCGATGCGGAATGCATTCAAGGCCTGACGATCTTTCAGACCGGCGACGACGGCGAGGTCGATCGGATCCTGATCCTCGGCTCGTGAAGCAAGCGCAGCAGCAAGCAGGACCTCCTCCGCACAGGCGCCCTCGGCGCAGAACGGGTCGCCGAGTGTGAGCCGGTTCTGGGTAAGCGTGCCGGTCTTGTCGCAACAGAGGACGTCGACGCCGGCGAGTTCTTCCATCGCCTCGAGGTGCGTGACGATCGCCTGGAAGTGGGCGAGGGTGCGCGAGCCGACCGCCATGGTCACCGAAAGCACAGCCGGCATGGCGACGGGAACGGCAGCGACCGTGAGTACGAGAGCAAATTCCAGCGTGGTGGCCGTGCGATTGCCGCGGGCAAAGGCCACCACGAGGATCAGGATCACCAGCGTCAGCGCGAGCAGGATCAGATAGTTGCCGATCTGCAACACCGCGCGCTGGAAATGACTCACCGCGTGGGCCTGCTCCACCAAGCGCGCCGTCCGACCGAAATAGGTGCCTGATCCAGTGGCGCAGACGAGTGCGTCGACCTCGCCCTGCTTTAGAACCGAGCCGGAATAGATCGTTTCCCCTGCCTTGCGCTCGACAGGCAGCGATTCGCCGGTGAGCGCCGACTGATCGATTTCCACGGGATCGCCTTCGAGCAGGCGGGCGTCGGCGGGGACAACGTCGCCGATACGGACGCGGATACGGTCGCCGGGCACCAGTTCGCGCGCGGGGAGAAGGCGCCAGGCACCGTCGCGCAGCACGCGGGCCTGGAGGGCGAGACGGGCCCTTAGCGCGGCGACGGCGTTGCCGGCCTGGTTTTCCTCCCAGAAGCCGACGCCGGCATTCATCAGCAGCAGAGCGAAAATGATGTAAAAATCCTCCCAGTGGCGCACCACAGCCGAGAGGATCGCCGCGACCTCGATCATCCAGGGAATCGGGCCCCAAAAGTAGGAGAGGAACTTCAGCAGCGGATGGACACGCTCTTCCGGGAGTTCATTGAAGCCGTAGCGGGTGAGGCGAGCAGCCGCATCAGCCTGCGTCAGGCCGGCCACCGGGGCATCGAGGCGTGCACGCAGATCGTCCGTGCTCAGAGCAGAAAGATCAGCCCCGGCGGCAGGCCCCGGTGCAGCAAGCGGCGCTGCGAGCTGCGAGCGTTGCGTGATTGCGAGCCTCCCCGAGTCAGCGGGCGCGGTTGACGCGCACTACGAGAACGGAACAGTCCGCGTGGTGAACGACGGCGTCCGAGACGCTGCCCAACAGGAAGCGTTTGAGTCCCTTGTGACCGTGCGAGCCGATGACGATCAGGTCGGCTTTCCAGCGCGAGGCGACGTCGACGATCTTGCCGCGTGGCTCCCCCTGCACGACCGACGTCGTGGGCTTGAAACCTTTCTTGCCAAGATGTCTGGCGACTTTTGTGACGAGCGCCTGGGCATTCTTGCGCTGCGCTTCCCACACCATGCGGAGATTCGGGCTGTAGCCACCCATGCCGCGGGCAACGAGCACAGACGGCGGCTCGACCACGTGGAGCACGCGGAGCTGCGTCTGCGGCGGCGGTGCGAGTTTGAGGATAGAGTTCATCGCCGCCTTGGAGAATTTCGAGTCGTCGATGGCTAGCAGAATTTTCATGTCCAACTCCCAGATCTGGAGTGCAAGCCGTGGGCCGTACTGTCTACTGCTCTATCTCCTATTGTGCCAAGGAGTTGAGCCGGCGGCACGATTTTCCGTGAGAATCAGGAAGGGAAATCACACAGGCCAGGGCGGGAAATGGCATTGAAGCGAGTCACCGCGGAAGCCGGGGTTAGAATCGTGTGATAGACGAAAGGAGGAAAACGCCGTGGCGATTCATCCTCTTGCGGGGAAGCCCGCAACTCCGGACATGCTGATCGATGCTGCAAAACTGGAGCGGGAATACTACGAGCGAAAGCCGGACCCGGGCGAGCCAGCGCAACTGGTGAGCTTCGGCACGAGCGGGCATCGCGGCACACCGGGTGCAGGAACCTTCACCGAGACACACATCCTCTCGATCACGCAGGCGATCTGCGATTATCGCCGCAGCGAGGCAATCGACGGGCCGGTCTTCATGGGCAAGGATACCCACGCGCTTTCCGCTGCGGCGCAACGGACCGCGCTCGAAGTGCTGGCGGCGAACGGAATCGAGACGCGCATTCAGGCAGGGGACGGCGTGACGCCAACTCCCGCAGTCTCGCGCGCCATCCTCGTTCACAACCTGGAGAGCGGTGAAGGCAAAGCCGACGGCATCGTCATTAGTCCGTCCCACAATCCACCGTGCGACGGCGGATTCAAGTACAACCCGCCGAACGGAGGACCGGCGGAGACGCAAGTGACCGCATGGATCGAGCGCCGGGCGAACGAGTTGCTGCGCGCCGGCAATCGCGAGGTGAAGCGGATCGATTTCGGAGCGGCGCGGAAGGCGGTCACCACGCGCGGGCACGATTTCGTCACGCCTTACGTGCGAGACCTCGCCAAGGTGATCGACATGGACGCGATCGCCTCCGCGGGTTTGCGCCTCGCCGTCGATCCGCTGGGCGGTGCGTCGCTAGGTTACTGGGAACCGATCAACCGGCTCTACGGGCTCAACGTGCAGGTGGTAAACACGAAGATCGATCCGGCATTCGGCTTCATGACGGTGGATCACGACGGAAAGATCCGGATGGACTGCTCGAGTCCGTACGCAATGGCCAAGCTGGTGGAACTGAAGGGCCGGTTCGACGTGGCCTTCGGCAACGACCCCGATTCGGACCGGCACGGAATTGTGACGCCATCAACCGGGCTGATGAACCCAAACCATTTTCTCGCCGTGGCGATCGGCTACCTGATCGAGCACCGACCGGATTGGCCGGGAGAAGCAGCCGTCGGAAAGACGCTGGTGAGCAGCAGCATGATCGACCACGTGGTGAAAGCGAAACAGCGACGGCTGTGCGAAGTGCCGGTGGGATTCAAATGGTTCGCCCCGGGACTCTATGAAGGCAGCCTGTGTTTCGGCGGCGAAGAAAGCGCCGGTGCCAGTTTCCTGCAGAAAGACGGCCGAGTGTGGACCACAGACAAGGACGGCGTGCTGATGGACCTGCTGGCCGCCGAAATCACCGCGAAGACGGGCAGCGACCCCGGGAAGCAGTATACGGAACTGACAGCCCGTTTCGGAACGCCCCGATACAAGCGCGTCGATCTGCCGGCAACGCTGGAGCAAAAGGCGGCGCTGAAAGAACTGAAGCCGGAGGCCGTCCGTGCCACGGAACTGGCCGGTGAGCCGATCGTGGCAACGCTGACGCGGGCACCAGGAAACGGCGCGAGCATCGGCGGTCTGAAAGTGGTGTCCAAGAACGCTTGGTTTGCCGTGCGGCCCTCGGGAACGGAAAACATCGCGAAGATTTACGCCGAGAGTTTCTGCGGCGAGGAGCACCTGGAAGCGGTGCTGCAGGCGGCGCAGGAGATCCTGGGGCGGGTGATGGGCGGCGCGTAAGGGGCGTCCCGCTCCGGGGTGGTGAATAACGGCGGGGATCAGGGACGGGATTTGCCGCTTCGTTCGGGATCGCGAATTTTTCGGGAAGAGATCGAGAAAGGAAGGAACGGATGAAGGCTTGCTTGCTGCGGGACACGGCGCCCATCGAAACGAATCCACTGGAATACACCGACGTTGAAACGCCGCGACCGAAAAAGGATGAAGTGCTGGTGCGGGTGAACTGCTGTGGCGTATGCCGCACGGACCTGCATGTGGTCGAGGGCGAATTGCCGAAACGAAAGATGCCGGTGATTCCCGGTCATCAGGTGGTGGGCGTGGTAGAGGAGACAGGCGAGGGCACGCAACGCTTTAAGCCCGGAGCACGCGTGGGCATCGCCTGGCTGCACCACACGGACGGCACGTGCGGCTATTGCCGCGAAGGAAAGGAAAACCTATGCGACGACCCGTCGTTCACCGGCTACAGCGTGAACGGCGGATACGCCGAGCAGATCGTGGCGCCAGAAGATTTCGTCTATCCGATACCCGAGGCGTTTCCGGATGACCAAGCCGCACCGCTGCTTTGCGCCGGCATCATCGGCTTTCGCTCGCTGCGCCTTTCGGGAATCCAGCCGGGCGAACGGCTGGGCTTTTACGGCTTTGGAGCGGCGGCGCACGTGGCGATTCAGGTGGCGCGACACTGGGGCGTGACGGTGTACGCCTCGACGCGCGATGAGGGGCATCAGAGGCTGGCGCGGGAACTGGGCGCGAAGTGGGCCGGAGGTACGTTTGACGCGCCACCGGAAAAACTGGACGCGGCCATCATCTTCGCGCCCGTGGGCGAGATCGTTCCGGCGGCACTGGCGGCGATGCGCAAGGGTGGCAGGGTGGTCTGCGGCGGTATCCACATGAGCCCGATTCCGGAATTCACGTACGACCTGTTGTGGGGCGAGCGGACGATCCGAAGCGTGGCCAACAACACGCGGAAGGACGGCAACGATTTTCTGAAGATCGCCGCCGAGATTCCGATCAAGACGCACGTGCAGATCTTCCCCGTGGAAGAAGCGAACCGGGCGCTGAATTCGCTGAAGAACGACGCGATCGAAGGCGCGGCGGTGTTGCGCGTGCGCGAAGGGTGACGGAGAAGAGTGGCGGCGTTCGGGTGTATGCGGGACTTTCGGCGACAATCCGAGTTACCCGCGCTTATGGGCGGGGCTGGAAGACAGAGGCGATTCCAAATGTCAACGGACCGAGGGGAAGCGGGTGTTAGCGAGCGCGATTCGAAACGCGTTCATCCTGGAATCACGGCTCCAGCTTGACCGAAATTCGCACCGCGGAACATCGGATTACCGAGTCGCGAGAACCCAGGCGGAACGACGGTTGCCCCCATTTTCAATTCTCACTTTGCGATCCAGCGTGGATGAGGGAGGATGGTTTTCTCTTTGCGTCGGGGAACAGCATGGCAGGCCCAATCCAAACCGTTCGTTTCACGCTGCCGCGGATTTTGCCGCCAGGGACAAGACATGTCGGCAACAATGAAGCGAATTCCCCTGCAGAAACATCGAAATACGGAAGATTCTTGCACCACAAAACGGCGGCACGGACGCATACCAGGCCGCCATCAGCGTATAAGAGGCGCAAAGATCAGGCGCCAATCGAATAGGAACAGTTCCCTGCCCCTGGCAGGGACGATTTTTCCGACGGGAATTCGTTTCGGAAAAGCGTAAGCGGGTCGGAGCGAAAATTCGCACTTCGGGAGGGTGACCATGGCAAGCACGCAGCGCGAGACAAGAACTTCTCCGGACCTTCGCGACCAACTCACCCAGGCCCGAAACCGCACCGATCGACTTTTCGAAATGGTGAAACCGGAATTTCTCTACGACCGACCGATTCCGGCGCGGCACCGCATCATTTTTTACCTGGGACATCTGGAAGCCTTCGACTGGAACCTGCTGCGGGAAGCGGCAGGCTGCCGGGTGCCATGGCGTCCGGAATTCGACAAGCTGTTCGCTTTCGGCATCGATCCGGTGGGCGGCGGCTTGCCATCCGACCGGCCGGGAGACTGGCCGTCGGCGGAAGAGGTGCGGAGATACGACGAGGACATTCGCAACGAACTGGATGCGGGAATCGAGAGGAACCGGCGTTCGGGCGGCGACTCCTCAGAGATAGAGCAACTGCTGCACGTGGCGATCGAGCACCGTCTGATGCACGAGGAAACGCTCTCGTACATGCTCCACCAGTTGCCCTACGAGCAAAAGCATCCGCAAGTGCAGGCGCAGATGCCGGCATCGGACGGCGGAACGGGATCAATGATCGAGATTCCTGCCGGGCAAGTGACGATGGGACTCTCGCGCAGCGACGCAAAGACGTTCGGCTGGGATAACGAGTACGAAGCTCGCCAAGTGCAAGTGCCCGCATTTGCGATCGACCGGAGGATGGTGACCAACGGGGAGTACCGGAGATTTGTCGAGGCGGGCGGCTACGAGAAGCGTGAGCTTTGGACGCCCGAAGCATGGAAATGGCGGAGCCAAGAGAGCGTCCGGCATCCGCTTTTCTGGAAATCGGAGGGAGGACATTGGCTGTGGCGGGGCATGTTCGAGGAGATGCCTCTGCCGGCGGATTGGCCCGTGTACGTGAGCCACGCGGAGGCGAGCGCCTACGCGCGCTGGGCGCACAATGCGCTGCCGACCGAGGAGCAATGGCAGCGCGCGGCCTTTGGCACGCCGCGAGGAGAGGAGCGGGCGTACCCGTGGGGCGACGAAGCACCATCGCCGCGCCACGGGAATTTCGATTTCGCGCGTTGGGACCCGGTGCCCGCCGGAGCATATCCGGAAGGCCGAAGCGCATTCGGCGTGGAGGGTCTGCTGGGCAACGGCTGGGAGTGGACATCGAGCGTGTTCGCGCCGTTCCCGGGATTTGCGCCGTTTCCCTTCTATCCAGGCTATTCGGCGAACTTTTTCGACGGCAAGCATTTCACGACGAAGGGCGGGTCCTCGAGGACAGCGGCGGTGATGCTGCGCCGGACGTTCCGCAACTGGTTTCAGCCACACTATCCGTACGTCTACGCCGGCTTTCGCTGCGTTTCCGCCTGACGGGCGATCCGCGAAACGGGAAAGGAGACTCGATGCCGACACGCACAACGGAGGAGAGCGCCATCGCCGAATTCGCTGCGGACGTGCGCAGCGGGCTGATGCGGAGGGGGCAAAAGGAACTACCCTCAAAATACCTCTACGACGCGATCGGATCGGCGCTCTTCGAGGTGATCAGCCTGCTGCCGGAATACGGGGTGACGCGGGCCGACGAGCGGGTGCTGCGGCAGAACGCCGAGGAGATCGTGGCACACGTTCCGGCACCGGTGCGCGTGGCGGAACTGGGCAGCGGAACGGGCAAGAAGACCCGGTGGCTGCTGCAGGCGTTCGGCCGCCGGGAACCCACATCCTATTTCCCGATTGAAATTTCGCGCGCGGCGTTGCGCATGTGCCGGCGGGAATTGAGCGACATCGAGTCGATCCATATCGTAGGCTTCGAGCGCGAATATCTGGACGGTTTGCGGGAAGTGGCGGCTGGAAGGATGGGCGGCGAGCGCATCCTGGTGCTGTTCCTCGGCAGCACGATCGGGAATTTCGACCGGCCGGCGGGTGTGGAGTTTCTGACCCGGGTACGCGACATCCTCGACGTGGGCGACGAACTGCTGCTCGGGACCGATCTGGAAAAACCAGTGGCACAACTGATGGAAGGCTACGACGACCCGCTCGGTATCACCGCGGCGTTCGACCGCAATCTGCTGGCGCGGATCAACCGGGAACTCGACGCCGATTTCGACCTGCAGGGGTACGAACACGTTGTCCGTTACGACAGGCGGGAGCGACGCATCGAGATGCACCTACGAGCCCGGCGCACACAATTGGTGACAATCCCCAAGGCCAGCCTCGCGCTGACGATCCACGAAGGAGAAAGCATCTGGACCGAAAGCAGCCACAAGTACTCGCGCGAAGACCCCTACCGGATGGCGGAAGCCAGCGGCTTCCGCTGCGTGGCGCAGTGGGCGGATGAGGAGTGGCCGTTCGCGGAGAACCTGCTGGTCGCCGAATAGCAAGTCAGTGGAGGCTCGGGTCGCGGCTCCGATCCGGAGCGCGAAACAATCCCCTACCAACAGAAACGCGGCAGGAACGCGCGGAAAGGAAAAGGCCCGGAGCCGCTGCGCAGCCCACGGGCCCGGATGCCTGCAAGAGCACGCTGCTAGTGAGAACCGAGCGTATAGCCGATGGAGACACCATAGCGCGTGGCGTGGCCGGAACTGAATTCGAAATTGTTCTTTACGAGGTAGACGTCCACCTCCGGGCGGACAAACACGTGGCCCCAAACATAGAACTTCACACCTGCCCCGAAGTCGCCCATGAAATGCTTGCTGCTGAAGTAATTGGTGTAACTGCCGGTGTAGGGATTGTAATAGTAGGTGTTCTGGTAGAAGCGAATATCCTCGGCGCCCATGCCAGCCTGGAATTGCAGTTGAACCCAACGGTTGATCGGCGGCGCATAGACCGCGTTGAAGTCAAAAAAGACCGGCCGGAACGGCTGCGACGCAATTCCCTGGAAGTAGCTCCGGCTGGCGCGCCAGGAGACCTCGGCTCCCACGCCGATATGGTGGAAGAAGAGAACGTCTCCACCGAGGGTGGGATAGAGTCCACCGGTAAGGGACTGGGGAAAATTACTGCTCGACGCGGAACTCGCCGGCGGTGCCGTGATCGTGTTGAGGCCGAAGGCGACGTCGACCTGTTGCGCTCGCGCGTTACCCTGGAACAGAAACGGAGCACAGAAGACCAGCAAGGCAGTTGCAGTCAGCTTTCGCACAGCACTCTCCAAAGAATTTCAGTGAATTTTACACTGGAACGTGTTGCCTGATCCGAAAATGATTTCAGCGCTTGTCTCATCCCCGTTTTGGCAAGCTGGCGACGCGGGCAAGACCGCAACCGCCGCATTCCCCTCTCGCCAATTTCGATGCAACGTCTACCGGATCAGATGCTCGAATTCCTCGTCCACGGGCACCCAGTTCAATGGGGAAGGTGACGGAGCTGAGGTGAGGTGCCAGGTTTCGTAGAGGCGCAGGGCATAGAAGGACAAGGCCGCCGGGGAGACGAAAACGGAAAGTCCCTTCTCGGCGACCGGATGTTCAGCGGCCGGTAATTTTTCTGCGCCAGTCATAGCGCCGTGCCAGGCGATTGAATGCCCAGACGCAAAGCACGCATCCGACTACACCCGGAACCAAGAGGTAGATCAAAAACTGAATTCCCTGATTGTGCAACAGTTCCATTGCAACCCTTCACTTCCCCCCTTCTCCGCTTCCCGCATTTGCCAGACTCGAGGAAACGGCTCGACACCGCCCAGTGGCCGACAGTATGAGGCAAATCGAACGGAATCCGAAGGGGCGGGACGTAGTTGGCGTGAGGAAATACTAATAGCTGCGTCGTACATGGCCAGGACCTGGGTGCTCCGGAGCTGAACCGTACCAGGACTGCGTTTGCTCAGCCGTGTTCCGGAGGAGAAACGATCTCCTCCGGAAACCGGGGATTACAAGCGAGCGGCAGCGCCGGCAAAACGCTACAGGACAGAGACTTCCGCACGGAGACGCTGGCACCGATCGTCCTGGTAGCCGGTCCAGATAGCTTCAAGGTTTGCCGCCTGCCTTACGCTCGACGTGCCCGCCGAATTGGAATCGCATGGCGGATAGGAGCTTGTCGGCGAAATCGGCTTCGCCACGGGAACTGAATCGTTCGAAGAGCGCCGAACTCAAAACGTGAACCGGAGCTGACTCGTCAACCGCGGCCAGGATGGTCCAGCGGCCTTCGCCGGAATCCGAAACGCGGCCGGCATAGCCTTTGAGATCGGGCTGCTCGAGGAGGGCAAGGGCAGTGAGATCGAGCAACCAGGAGGCGATGACGCTGCCCCGTCGCCAGACCTCGGCAACGTCGGCGAGGTTCAAATCGTATTGGTAGTGCTCGGGGTTGCGGAGCGGAGCAGTTTCGGCGTCGGCGAGATGTTCCCGCTTGCCGACGTTGGCATGGCGAAGGACGTTGAGGCCCTCCGCGTAGGCGGCCATGATGCCGTATTCAATGCCGTTGTGCACCATTTTGACGAAATGGCCGGCGCCGGAAGGGCCGCAATGGAGATAGCCGTCCTCGGCGGTGCCGGGAGCATTTTCGCGGCCGGGAGTACGCGGCAGGCTGCCGCGGCCCGGAGCGATGCTTTTGAAGATCGGATCGAGCCGTTTCACCGCGTCGGTCGGCCCGCCGATCATCTCGCAGTAGCCGCGATCGAGTCCCCAGACGCCACCGCTGGTGCCGACATCGAGATAAGCGATGCCGAATGGCTGAAGGTCCTTGGAGCGGCGGATATCGTCGATGTAGTAGCTGTTGCCGCCGTCGATGAGCGCATCACCCTTGCTCAGGTGCGGCGTAACTTCCGGAATTACCTTGTCGACGACCGCTGCCGGGACCATCATCCAGAGGGCACGAGGCGCGGTGAGTTTCTTGCACAGATCCTCGGGCGAGGACGCGCCGGTGGCCCCTTCGGAAACCAGTTTATCGACGGCTGACTTGTCCTGGTCGAACACCACACACTGGTGTCCGTCACGCATCAGCCGGCGAACGATATTTGCACCCATCCTGCCGAGCCCGATCATTCCTAATTGCATCGTGAGCTGACTCCTTATTCGACTTGAATTCTTGCGTTCGCGGGCCGTCCGGCGCCGGGCCGGCGTCGCGGGCAACCGCTGAGATCCCGCATCCCTGTTCGCGCGCCGGCCGCAACCGGGGCGCTCTTCGAATCCGGCCGGCACGCCGGCGCGACGCGCGGCGGCATTTACCGGCAACTTTCTTCGAGTATACCGCGCCTCATTGCCCGGGACGCTGACGGGCGCTTCGGGAAGCATGGAGGGCAGTTTCCAGCCAGGCGTTCCAGCCGCTGCACGGCGCTGGTAGAGTGGGGGAACAACGGGAGGCAAAACATGTTTGGAGCGAAGAAGCTTTGCGCGGCCGGAGTGTTGCTGTTCCTCTCAATGGGAGCTGTCCACGCGCAGCCGGCCACCGGCGCAGGAGCGCAGGTCGCGAAGCAACAGGCGCTAAAAGCAAACCGCAATGCTCCTCAGGGAAATCTCTCGGGCATTCTGAACTATATTTCCCGCGGCTGGGGGCTGCTGACGCGCTCGATGCAGAGCTGCGACACTTTCACGGACGTCAAATCGACCGGGAAACCAGTGCTCTATCTGCCCGCCACGGTGGCCGAGCCACAGGCGCTGACCGATCTTGAAAAGAACTGCCGGATCAACGTCCGGCACCTACCTGCCCCAATTCGCAAGCCCGGCGAAATAGACGTGCATGCGATCCATCCGCAGGGACTGCTCTATCTACCGCATCCGTACGTCGTGCCCGGCGGCAGATTCAACGAGATGTACGGATGGGACAGCTACTTCATCCTGCGAGGTCTGTTGAGAGCGGGAAAGCGAAAATTGGCCCGGGGGATCGTGGAAAACTTTTTCTACGAGATCGGGTACTACGGGATGGTGCTGAACGCCAATCGGACTTATTACCTGACGCGCTCCCAGCCCCCGTTCCTCACCTCCATGATCATGGCCGTCTACGAAAGCGACAAGGCGGCTGGACGCGACGACCGGGCCTGGCTGGCGAAAGCCTATCCGTTCGCGGTACGTGATTACGAATTCTGGAACCGCAAGCCCCATCTGGCCGGGTCTACCGGACTCTCGCGCTATTACGGGCTCGGCACCGGACCGGCGCCGGAGGTGATAGACGGGAACCCAAATTACTACCGCTACGTGGCGGCCTACTTTCTGCGCCACACGCAGGTGGCGACCGGAGTGCTGGTGCGGTCGACAAGTCCGGCGGAACTGCCGGAAACACCGAGGCCTTTCTTCTCCGTCTACCTGTGCGGAGGAACAGCAAAACCATCGCCAACCGATTGCGGCCTAGCAGAACGGGTTGGGCTAACGGCGAACTTCTACAAGGGCGACCGCAGCATGCGGGAATCAGGCTTCGACGTTTCGTTTCGCTTCGGCCCGTTCGGAGCAGACACGGAGGACTATGCTCCGGTGGGCTTGAATAGTCTGCTGTACAAGAGCGCGGAAGATCTGGCGCGCATGAGCATGCTATTGGGAAAGAAGGGGCAGGCGCGCGAATGGCGGCAGCGCGCGGCCCTGCGGCGCGAACGGATGGACAAATACCTGTGGGACGCGAAGCGCGGCCTTTTTTTCGATTACAACTTCTTGACGCATACGCGGTCTTCCTACGTGTTTGCCACCACCTTTTATCCCCTCTGGGCCGGGCTGGCGTCGCCTGAGCAAGCCAAAGCCGTGGCCGCGCACCTATCGCTCTTCCTCGAGCCCGGGGGCCTGGTGACGAGCCGGCGGAAGACGGGGGCGCAATGGGACTATCCCTACGGCTGGGCCCCCCTGCAGCTCATCGGCGAGGAAGGGCTGCGGAGATACGGATTCGACGAAGCAGCCGATCGGGTCGGCTATCGGTTCCTTGGCACGGTGCTCCGCAATTTCGACCAGGATCAGACGATTCGCGAGAAGTACAACGTGGTGACCCGCTCCTATAAGACTCACGTGGAAGCTGGATACAAGAAGAACGTGATCGGCTTTGGGTGGACCAACGGCGTGTTCCTCGTGCTGCTGCACAGCCTACCGGAATCGTGGAGAAAGCGCTTGGCGGAAAAGCGGAAGATAAGTTCCGCGAGACAGAGGGGAGTGGCCGGGAGCGCGGTCCTGCGGGCCCGCGCTTCCCGGCCGAATGAGGGGCCCTGAGGAAAGGGGATAGGGTTCGTATCCCCTGCGTCGAGATTCGGGGTTGCCCCTCAAGAGGGAACCGGCGTCACGGCAGCTCTCACGTTTGCCACGAGCGAAGAAGCCGCTGGGCGAACCATCCTTAGAGCAATTCACTCTCCAAGCAATATGCTTTGTGCTTCCGCTATCTCGTTCTGTTGCAAGCAATGACGAGCCGGGTTGGTGCGGAATGCACGGGCGTGCGCCCTTTCGCTACTGCTTGTGTGAAATAGATTTCTCCTTTTGCCGCCGGAGGAGCTATTGGGACCGAGCTTCGCGGCAACGCGAGCTACTGAAAAGAGCGAGGCCGAACTGCGATAGGCGCAAAACCGCAACTCATCGGAGACACAAAACATGAAATTCATTGCATTTGCGTGGAGGGCCGCAGAAGGGCCGATCTGCGGGGCCGCTCTATCCTATTGGAGCCATATGAAATAGAGATTTGCACAGGAGGGAGGCAGCCCCTAGTTTTAGGACTGTGAATTGCGACGGAAGGGGCTGCGGGCTCCGGCTGGTCGATGCGGCCGCTTTGTGGAGGCGAGCGGACGTCAAGGCGCCGGTCCGATGCAATTGCACTTCGTGCCCAGAAAGCGAGGGTAGGCACATTAGAGAGGCGCAAATAGAATCCACACGGTCAATTCCGACAGGACGCTCATGCGGACCCCGCCACGCGAGTGGTTGTTGGCGGTATGGGGGCGACGCTGGAAATGGACTCCGCGACATGACCTTTGACCTCGACGAAATTCGATCGGTCTTCTTCCGCTGCAACGGATGCCACACGGCCGTCAGCTTTCCCCGCATTCGTTGGGCGAACCTGCCCGAGCGCTGTCCGAACTGCGGCCTATCCTGGATGCAGGAGCCGAGTTCCGCGTTCGGTGTCCCCGAAAACGACACAACTCGGGCATTCAAGGCCGTGCAGGCCTTTCGGGATGCCCTCCAAGCACTGATCAGCGTTTCCCGCACGGCTGGTTTTAAGATCGGGCTGGAAACAGACGAAGCAGAGGAAGCTGAGGAGCCCGCCGCCAAGCACGCGGACCCGTCTGGATACTGAGCGTCCCGTTTGTGCGGTGTGAGCTCGGCTGCACACGAGGATTTCGGCATTTCACTGGCCAAGGTCAGATGTGTTCCGCCTGCTGCGGATGAAGTACAGTTCTGCTTTCCCCGCCTGCTCTCCGCACACCGGAGCGGCTGACCAAGTTCGCCCTTCTAAAACAAGTCGAAGCAAACAGAAGAGATGCGGATTGCGTGGCGAAGATGAGGCGGAGATTCGCCGCATAAGTAGCGGATTTTCGGTATATTTTACCTTTTATTACCTAAGTGTTCACGTCTTGACATACATAAATCTGCAGAGCACCATGTGACCAACTTCTACTCCTAACGAGTAACTTGTTTCCACAATTGACCGGGGACAATTAACAGGGGAGCAAGTCAACGGAGAGTGAAAATGCCAATGCCGAGCGTGGTGTCGTCTCTTCTTCCGGCGCTAGCAAGCGTCTTCGATGAGATCGACCATCCCCTTCTGGTTGCCGACCGCGCCGGACGCATGCTGTACGCGAACCCGGAAGCGCGCCATCTGATCTGGAGCGAAGGCTCGCAGAAAGAGGCCACGTCCAGATTCGTCGGCGAGATGCTCGACGTCGGGCTGGAAGAGGTACTGCGGGGACTGGAAAAAGGTAGGAGCAGCGTGGTAGTGGAATGCCACTGCCTGGCGGGTACGATTCCAGCGCAGGTACGCTGGATGCCCAAATCTGATTGGTTGCTGATCCAGATGTATCCAGCCGGAACCTGGAACGGCAAGCTCCGGCAAGATGAGAACACCGAAGATTCCGTGGTCCTGGCTGCAACCGAGGGTAAAAAGCATGGTTCCGTAACGGATCCAACGATCGGCGATGCGGAGCCAGAAGGCGAGGCCGTGATTCGCGAACAGGTCGGCGAGAACCTGTATTTCATGGCCATGAATCCGGTGATGAAAAAGATCCGGAAGCAGGTGCTGCAGATCGCTTCGGTGAACGTGCCGGTACTGATTTCCGGCGAGAGCGGCGTGGGAAAAGAAGTGATCGCGCGCCTGATTCACATGCACTGCACGGGGAGAAGCGGCCCCTTCGTGAAGGTGAATTGCGCCGCATTGCCTTCCGAACTGCTCGAATCGGAGCTGTTCGGCTATGAGCAGGGAGCGTTTACTGGAGCGACAAGGCCAAAGCCCGGCAAATTCGAACTGGCGAATCACGGAACGATTTTCCTGGACGAGATCGCCGAGATGAGTACGCATCTGCAGAGCAAACTGCTGCACATCCTGCAGGACGGGCAGTTTTCTCGTCTCGGTTCGCGCCACATCACACAGGTGGACGTGCGCGTCATCGCGGCGACCAATGTCCACGTTCAGGAAGCAATCCGGCAGGGCCGTTTCCGGGAAGACCTCTACTATCGGCTGAACGTGGTCCCTTGTCACCTGCCTCCACTCCGGGAACGGGCAGAGGAGATTCCGATGCTTTTCGATCTCTTCCTGAATCGTTACCGGGAGGAGTTCGGCAAGGACACCCCAGCGCCATCCACATACATGCTGGACGCGGCACTCGCATATCCGTGGCCGGGGAACATTCGCGAACTGGAAAATTTCGTCAAACGCTACGTGATCGTCGGTGACGAGGCAGACAGCCTGCAGGAGTTGCTGAACGGCGCCGCTGCGGCACACCAGGCGCAGCAGCAGCCCCAGGGCAACGGGAACGGAAACGGAAACGGATCGCAGAACCTAAAGAGCCTGGTTCGCGGGCTGAAAGAAGAAGCCGAGGCCAAGGCGATCGCCGAAGCGCTCCGGCAAACCAACTGGCGGCGCAAGGATGCGGCGCGGATCCTGGGCATCAGCTACAAAGCCCTGCTGTACAAGATGCGGCAGTTCGGTTTCTGCCCCGCATCGTCCGATTTGTCGACCACGCAACTGATGTAGCCGGGGGCGAACTGTTCCCGACGTTCGCTCCAGCGAGGGAAGCAGAGACGAGAAACGCATTCTTCCACGCGGCGGCGCAAGAGCCGTCCGAGGCACAATTACGGCCGAAGCCTTTCCGGACCATTTACCGCAGGACGGCGTAGTTTATAAAAAAACACACAGTCCTAGAACCTTATTCACTTTCCTCTAATCGAGCGGGAAAAACAAAAGAGCAGATGCGCAACAGATTTCCGCAGGATCTTGCACATCGATCGGTCGGACAACAGGCAATTTGCGGCCTCACGCTGGGCGGGTTGCAAAGTTCTTGCGTTCCCACCCCTTAGGAAAAGTGGCGAATAAGGCCCGCCAGCGCCGCCCTTCCGCCCCCCTCAGAATCTTTGGCCCAAGGCTTGCTCATGTCCCAAGTAGATTCTTCGGTACACATGAATGAGGAGATTGCGGTGAGCGCCCTCTCAAGCACACGATTTCCCGTCAGCCGGGAGCTTCCCCCGGAAGAGGTGATTTTCGGTCAATCCCTGGCTATGCAGATGGTCCGGAACAAGGTACAGAAGGCAGCCGCGGCCAACGTTCCCGTACTGCTCGAAGGCGAGAGCGGAACGGGCAAGGATGTAGTCGCACACCTGATTCACTTGCTTTCGGACTGGTGTGCCGGGCCCCTGGTGAAAGTAAGCTGCCCGGCGATCCCCGGAACGCTGCTGGAAAGTGAACTCTTCGGCTACGAAAAGGGAGCATTTACCGGCGCCTACGGCACGAAGCCGGGAAGGGTGGAGATGGCCAACCGCGGAACGCTGTTCCTCGACGAGATTGGCGAGATGGATCCGCTGCTGCAGGCAAAGCTGCTACAACTGCTGCAGGACGGCCAATTCTGCCGCATCGGGGCGCAGCAAGACCGGCGCGTCGAGGTGCGAATCATCTGCGCGACGAACCGCAACCTGGCAGAGGAAGTAGAAGCCGGCTCGTTCCGCCAGGATCTCTTCTACCGCATCAACGTGCTGAACATATCGCTGCCGCCGCTGCGGGAGCGGGCAGAGGACATTCCGGCGCTGGTCGATTACCTGCTGCAGAAATGCCGGAACGGCTACGGAGTGCCGGTGAAACCGATCTCGCCGGCTGTGGTGCAAAGGATGAAGCAATACAACTGGCCGGGGAACATTCGAGAACTCGAGAACGTAGTGCGGCGCTACGTCATTCTGGATTCGGAAGTTTCGGCGATCGACGAAGCGATGTCGAGCGCCGCAACCGACATCGATTTCGCGATGCCGGCTGATGGACCGACTTCGCTCAAGGCCTTGACGCGCCAGGCGACCCTGGCGCTTGAGCGCCGGATCATCCGGAGAACGCTCGAGGCGAACGGATGGAACCGGAAGCGTGCGGCGCGGGCGTTGAACATCAGCTACCGCGCCTTGCTCTACAAGATCAAAGAGGCCGGCATCGGCACAAAGCGCGTGCCGACCAACCCACCGAGGGAAGAGTGATCCCGGCAGCGGACGCCTCGCCGAGCGGATGAGCAGCCGGTTGGAGAAATGAAAATCATGAAAGTCAAGAATTCGCCGGGGAACTTCCCACGAACGGGGGAGCGGCGGCACTTTTCACGCCAGAAGGTGAACTCGCTCGTCTATCTGAACGTGAAGCCGGACAACGGCGGAATCCTGCTCGACCTTAGCGAAGGCGGCATGTGCGTCAGTGTGGCGAATCCCCTGCCTGTCTCCAGCCGGGTAGAGTTCTCTCTGGGTCTCGGCGGGAACGAAATGGTCGAGGGGACGGGCCTGGTTTCCTGGCTTTCGCAGTCTGGCCGGAGCGCGGGTGTGTGTTTCGTGCGCTTGCCGGAAGGTTCCCGCAGGCGCGTCCACGAATGGCTCGACGGAGCGAACGTCACGGCCGAACAGAACGAAACACGGCCGGTGCTGGTGTGGCCTCCGGCATCGCGGGAGAAGGAAAGCTCGCCTGGACCGCGTCTGGAGGCAGTGGCACCCGCCGTTCCGCCCGACATGCCGGAACCGCAGGCGCCGGCCGAGGATCCTGTTGTCGCCGCGACGAGGGAACTGCACCCTCCGCCTTCGCACCCGATTTTCGCTCGTCAGCCGCGCCCGCCGGCCATGCCCGAAGAACCGGAAGCGGAGCCGGAAACGCCTCATCTGAACTTAAAGATGCCCTCCTTGTTTATGCCGCAGAAGCGGGAAGAGGAAAACGATTCACCCTCCGAAGCGGACAAGCCGGGGGAAGTGCATTTCAGCGGCGGTTTGGGAAGGGGAAGAGACGACGACCAAGGGGACGTACATGTTTTCCGTTTGGCTGTGGCGTCGAGTTCAGAATCGCGTAAGCGCGAAGAACGTGAGGGGCTGCAAGTCAAAAGGTTCCTGGTGGTTGCGTTCATCTGCGCCTCGCTGCTGGCGTTGGGACTTGGAGCGTTTCTGGTCTACACGGGAACGATTCCCATTTTCGACGTATTTGGAGCGGCCTCGGCAGCTCGACCGATTGCCCGGCCGGTAAAGGTAAAAGAGTTGGCCCCGAGACGAAACGACCTCCGACACCGGAGAACGGAAATCTCCACCCGCGACGAGCGCGGGGGCCGGCCGGTGCGCGACGTTTCCACGTTTTACGGTCCGCGGTCCAACGTGACAAGCTTTCCCGTGGAAGTAACGAATCCCTCGAATCAACACTGGCTGGCCACGGTGGTAAGCCGGCGAGTGGTTCGGGGTGAGGCTTCGGATGGGGCTTCGAACGCTGGTTCGGCGTTCTCCATCGGCGAAACCGGTCCGGGGTCCGGGGAGGCGGGAAGCGAAACGCAGTCCCCGGCTGTCCGGCTTTCGCATCCGGCTGGCGCCAGCGGAATGCGCACCGATGGCGCTCTTGTGGAGGAAGGGACTCTGGCATCGCCAAGGAGCAGCGTGAACGTCCAGGAGCCGACACCGAAACCGGTGGTGGTGGAGGCGGTGATTGGAAAAGACGGCGGCGTAAAAAACGTACGGTTGGTCAGCTCGCCCGTGTCGCAACTGGCGCAGGCCGTGCTGGAAGCTGTGCGGCAGTGGCATTATCGACCGTTTTACAGGAACGGGCAACCAGTCCAGTTCACGACGCGCATCACGTTTGATTTCTCCCGATCTCAACGGAAGCCTTGAGCGAGCAAGCAATCAGAGCCGGTTCCAGACTCACGGCAGAAGCATACTGCCGCCCAGGTGGCCGTCGGTGAAATCACTTCTGATCAGCGGCCAGTATTTCCCGCCCCAAACGGGAGGTATTTCCAAATACATGGCGTCTGTTTGCGACACGTTGGGCCGCGACGAAATCTGCTGCCTCACCGGGGCCAAGTCGAAAGAGAATCGGTCGGAGAACGGCAACGGGCCAAGGGTGTACCGGCGGCCAGCAGCTTTCGCCAGGTCGTGGGCGTTGCAGGCGCCTTCCCTGGGGATGGCGCTGCTGGAGATTCTGCCACGGGAGCGACCGAACATCGTCCAGATTTCGACGGCCTACGACGGCTATATCGGGCTGTGGCTGCGGAAACGGTTCGGGCTTCCTTACCTGGTGTACGCTCACGGAAACGAGATTCTTGACGCGGGGCAATCTGAATGGGAACGGCCCAGGCAAAGCCTGCGACAAGCATCGCGGGTGCTGGCGGTGAGCCGGTACACGGCGAAGCTGGTGGGGAAGTTGGGTGTGGCGGCCGAGCGAGTTGAGGTCCTGCATCCAGGGTGCGACGTCCACACGTTTCGGCCGTTGAAACCGCGCAGCGAACTGCGAAACCGGCTACTTGGTACGGCACGGCGTGGTCCCGTGATCCTGTCGGTGGGCAATCTGGTGGCGCGCAAGGGTCAGGACATGGTGATCCGCGCCCTGCCGCAACTACTGGCGCGAGTCGGTGACGTCCAGTACTTGATCGTTGGCGACGGTCCATATCGTGCGGAGTTGGAAAGACTCGCCACGGAACTGGGCGTTCGTGAACACCTGACTCTTGCCGGAAGAGTGCCCAACGACCAACTGCCGGACATCTACGCGCTCTGCGACGTGTTCGCACTGCCGAGCCGCGAGCAACTGGATTCATGCGACGTGGAAGGATTCGGGATCGTATTTCTCGAGGCGAATGCCGCCGGAAAGCCGGTGGTCGCGGGACGGTCAGGAGGCATCGGAGACGCCGTAGTCGATGGGAAAACCGGATTGCTGGTGGAACCTGAGAACCCGGAGGATATTGCCGCAGCGATCCACAAGCTGGTGGCAAATCCCGGAATGGCGGCGCGCATCGCCGAGGAGGGGAGTGCGCGCGTGGTGCGAGAATTCAGCTGGGAAGCGGTGGGGGAGCGGCTGAGAGACATCTTGCGGCAGGTGGCTCTCGAAGGATCACGGGTGCACGCCGTCTCTGCCTGAAACCGGCATCGAAACAGGGAAATCAGGCGGAAGTCCGACGTCGCATCCCTACAACAGCCGTCGGTGCAAAAGTCTTCAGGTAGGCCGCAAGGGTGCGCGTGCGAAAACCGATTTTCATCGAATTCCAATATGCGACTCGGGCTTCGCGGCGGTTGCTACGGAGGAAATATTGGTAGCCGAGGTCGAAGAACTTGCCGGCCAGTTTCGAGTGGCAGATCCTAATTTCCCGACGAGAGAAGATGTCGCTACCTCGGCATAGGTTTTCCGAATGCACTTGAATGGAATCGAGTATTTGCCGGACGGGGTCGGAGGTCAGGCTCCCAGGGTGACGGCGATAATAGCTGAGCACATGGTCGAGATAGGCGACACGATACCGCTGGGCAAGGCGCAGCCAAAGCTCGATATCCTCTCCCGTGCGCAGGTCCTCGCGGAACCACAGGTCCCCCGAGTCGAGCAGGGCGCGGCGAATCATCACCGAACAAGTGAAAAACGGGATCACAACGACAGACATAAAGGCATAGAAGTCACGCGTCGAGTAGGCAGAGTCACCGATCTTTTCCAAATGTCGGGCGGCTCGAGACACGAAGTAATTCTCCGCCAAGACACCCTTCCCCGTTCGGGTGTTGCCGGAAAAGCGCGTGCAGTCGTGGAAAACTAAGTCGGTTTGCGGCAGTGATTCCAGCAGGGACACGGACCGAGAAACCTTCTCGGGATGATAGAAATCGTCTCCGTCGAGAAAACAGATATAGGTCCCCTGGGCGCGTTCAAGACCGCAGTTGCGCGTGGCGCCGGGGCAGCCCTTGCCAGCCGAGGACAGGAGCGAAATGCGTCTGTCGGAGTGCGCAAGTTCCCGAACGATCTCCGGCGTGCCATCAGTGGAGCCATCGTCTACCACAAGTATCTCGAGGTCTCTTTCCGTCTGGCCGGTGACAGAGCGAACGCATTCCGCGACGTACGGCTCGCAGTTGAACGTTGGGATGACGACGGACACCCTAGGCATGCCTCAGCTCCAAATTTTTCCTCGTTCTGGACACGAGGGAGGCGTACCTCCATTGCCTCCCGCCTCCTTCGCGGAGGCGTTCCAGAGGCAAAAGCTCCCGCACGCTGGACCCGATGGACCATTCTTGCCTCCTGGGGCGTCCTCGATGGAGCAACTGCGGCAGCGCGACGAAACGAAAGTCCTGGCCCATCTGTTCGAGCAGCAGTTCGAGGGTCCGGCGCGAAAGGCTTCGGTTAACGTAGCTTGGATCGAGAAAAGTGTAGAGCGTATCGTGGAAGAGCACGATGCTGCCGGGATGGAGTTGCGCCTTTATCCGGTTGGCCATCCAGTCAGCATCATAATCAAGCCAGTCCCTGGCCGCCACATCCCACGTGATGACCTGATACCCGAGTAACCATGCATCGAAACTCGACATCATAGTCTGATGGCCGAAGGGTGGGCGGAACAACATCTGCCCATGCGGGCCGAGGGCTTCCTGGCATGCCCGCAATTGCCGCTGGCGTTCACCGTGGCTGATCAAGGGGAACGGGGGATGATCCCAGGAATGATTGCCGATGGCGTGACCGGCGGCAGCCACCGCCTCCACCAAGTGGGGATATTTCCGCGCCGACTCGCCCACCATGAAAAACGTTGCCCGGGCTCTATATTTTTCGAGTACGGCCAGCAGCGCTGGTGTGGTTCGTGGGTCCGGTCCGTCATCAAAGGTAAGGGCGATCAGCGGCTCCGAAGTGGAGATGTGATTTGTGGCACCCATCAAGGACCATTTCACGTTGGCCGCCAAACGACGGCAGCGGTAAAGAGGGCTGTGATTTTGCGACACGATGATCCTCCATTGGCAGACACGCCGAAGCCAAGCTGTTGACGATCGGCGAAAAAATGACGAATACCGAGCCAGACGGCACCACCGGCTGGCTCCGTTTCACGTGCCCGTGGCATATGCGGCATAACACGGCTACAGTCCCGCCTTCGGTATGTTTGTATGCCTGCGCTCGCCGAGGGAATTCTTTGAACTGCCCAAAGCAACCACCGGTCCCGTAACGAGATCCGGCAACGAATTCGTGCAGAGGTTGCCTTCTGCAGCCTTCGTCTCTTCCAGATTCGGCCAAGAGGTAACTCGCGTAAGTTGGCGAGGAAGCCCGTGCCAGAAGAGGACGTGCTGCCAGCAGAAACCTGCCATGCGGCGCGCGGAGCACTGGCAATCGAGCGCCTCGACGGAACGGCCGCTCAGCCGGTACCGAAGCGCCTTCGCGTCACATAAAACCCAGTTTTTCACTGCGTGCGCGGCAAACCGCCAAAGAGGCGTAGGAAACGGCTCATAATAGGCGCGGGAACGGCCCATGCGAAAGTAGCGTTTGCGGAAAAACGATCGGGTCATCCGGTCTCGAGGCAACTGGTGGCGAACAACGATTTGCGGAGCGTACATGAAGCGATAGCCAGCCCAACGTAACTTCCTGGAGAACTCCGTATCCTCCGAGAAACCGACGGTTGTGCCGGCGCCGAGTTCCGGAGAAAAACCACCAACGGCACGCGCCGCTTCAGTGCGCACGGCCATGTTGGTGCCGAAAAGATGGGGTTTAAAGGGAATTACAACCTCGTCGCCGTAGTCGCACAAGCTCATGAAACTGAGTAGAGCCGGAGACATCCATGCGGGCAGGCCGTCCTCACAGTCGAGAAAGATCCGGCCTTGGGCCGCGTCCACCGGATACTGGCTAAAGACATCCCGGACACCAGCAATGTAATTCGGTGCACAGATCACGTCGTCGTCGGTCAAGGCAAGAATTTCTCCTTGGGCAACAGCGATTCCGAGGTTTAGCGCGTTGCTCTTTCCCTCCTTCTGTTGGGCACAATAGCGGAAACGATCCGTGTATTTGCTCCGGAATATCTGGCAGACTTCACGTGTGCCGTCGTTTGACACTCCATCGAAGACGACAACCACTTCCCAGTCTTGCAACTGCAGATTGGCCTGTTGAAAGAGGGATTCCAGGGTTTTGCGAAGTCCCTCGCTGCGATTGCGCGTGGCGATCAAGACAGTAACCATCATCGGCGTGCTCCGTTCCGTTCGGCTTTCACCGTTTCCGCAGCGTCACTCCTGCCATGAATCCGAAAGATCAGGGTACGGCGTTTTAGGTCTCGGAAGGACGCCTCAAGTCTCAGTTGTGGCGGAAGATCGACGAGCAGGAAGGAAAGCTGAGGGCGCAGTTTAGTCAGCTGCCAATCGTTGGTTACCCAATAGGACACGTGGTGCATTCTGGCGTAGCGAAGCAGATGGTCCCAATCCGTACTGGGGCATTCCACGTGCTTGCGATCAGCATAGGCCGAGGCGATTTGGCTGAGGTCCATGACCCGAGCCGATGGGACTGAATGCGTTTGCAGCCAGAGACCCGCCTGCTTTTCCCCAGTTGCGTCGGAGGGCCGAACGGTCAGCGCCATGGCCAGGAAAAAGCAGCAGATGGCCCCAACGGGAAGCCCGTGAAGGACGACGCGGAACGCTGCGCCAACCTCGGCCGTTTCAAGGCATGAAGCCGACGTTCGGACCATCCAGCAGCCTATTTCCCAGACTCCCTTCCCCATCCAGATGACCAGGACGACGAGCGCCGGCGTGAGCAGCCGCGTTTCGACGTAGTAGGCGAATAGCAATGCGACCGGAAGTAGTGCAGCGAAGAGGAAGAGTTCTTGCCGAAGGCGACGCTTGTCCCACGGGCTCTGAAAAAGACCAAGGGCCACCAGGGTCAGCAGGCCGAACCAAAACACCTGCTTTCGGAACAGCTCCCATTCGGCAAGGCGAACGTTGTGAAACAGCCGGCTCAGGAATGCGCGGGGGTTCGCCGCAATGGTGCTCAGAATGCTCTCCCCGCCCCGGAAGCTGTGCCCTTCGAGATAGAAAACTTCTCCGGTATGCGGGTCGAGCTGGAGCGTGAACCGGTCATTGGCACGAGCGTCCCGGAGCGTGTTCCCCGTCCGTTGCCAGTTGAAAACCATCGCTGATTTGGCGCTCCTCATCCATCGGCCGGTGTGCACGTGAAGGTAGTAGATGAAAGGACCGGCGCCCAACGCGAATCCACATGCGTACAAAGCGAGTGGAGCGGAGTATCGAAACAACCGACTACGCGAGGAACGCCACCTGGCAAACGTATCTCTCACCGCCAGCTTTCTCCACAGTCGAACGGTCTGCCAAGCAATCACAAAGGCGAAGAACACTACGAAGTAAAGAATGCCCTCGGGCCGGGTGAGATAGGCCAAGCTGAAAAACAGTCCGGCGAAAAAGATCATCTTGAAGTGGCGACGCTCCAGGGAGGTGAAAAAAATCGCCAGTCCCGCCCAGACGAAGAACAGGTAGGGAGGCTCGGACATGGTGCCCCAGCGGAACACGCCAGCGACAAACGGAGGGAAGACGGCCAGAAAGCCCGCAGTGAGCAAGGCCGCGGGAACGCCGTACATGCGGCGAGCGATGAAATACACCGGAAGGAGGAGCAAAGCGCCAAAGATGGCACTGGAAAGTTCCCCGGCTCGTTCCGGGTTAGAAAACAAATGAGCGAGACCGCCGAGGATGGCAGGGTTGATGGGCGGATAAAACAGTTCGGCATGGGGACTACTAAAGCTGTACGCAGTGGAAAGATGTCGGCCGATTGAGAGGTATTCTGCCTCGTCCCAACCGAGGGTGCGCTGGGCGGTGAAACCAACCCCAAGACGAAGCAGAAAAGCCCCTACGACCAAGGCAGCGAGCGTCAGGTTTCTGCGCTGAGCCGGAATGGAGCGAAGAAATGCCATCTGCTCATTACCTCGACGCTGAGGGGGACAAATCTGCCGCCCTGGCGAAAATGCCCAAGGCATCTTGCATCCGCCATCGAGTTGGCCGGCGCGAGAGGATCCGTGCGACAGTTTCGAGGATGTGTCTGTCGAAGGCCGGGCCACTAAATTCCAGGCTGCGCTGCTCGGCGGCTATTGCCATGGCGGCGCGCAGATGGTCGTTTTCGGCGAGGAGAGCCGTATGCGCTTCGAGATCGTCGACACCTTCGCAAAGATAGCCATTAATCCCGTTTTCGACGATCTCCCGCTGTCCGCCGGAATTTACCACGATGGGAACGCACCGCGAACGCATGGCTTCGACCGTGGCCATCCCGAAGTGCTCGGCGAAGACCGGATTTTCGGCTTTCTTGTCGAACAAGCCCGCCGTGTGCCAGAAGACCTTCGCGCTTGCCAGAGCTTGCAAGACGGCATCGCGGTCGACATTGACGAGAAATCGTATCGGCAGATCGCGCGCCGCCTCTTGCACGGCCGAGAGATAGGCGCGGTCCTTTTCGCAATAGCAGGAGCCAATCATCCACAATTCCCAGGGGTCGGGCACGCGGGACAGGAATTGGCGCAGGGCAGCCACCTGGGCGAGATGGCCCTTGCACCGAGGTTCGATCCCGAAAAATCTCCCGATCGAGGCTATGCGGTTGCGTTTCTCGGCCCGCTGGGCTTCCAGTTCGACAGGAGGATAAACGACCTCGGAGCGTACACCCCAACGACGCCGGATCCATCCGGCGGTGAAGTCGGAATTGGCAAGGATTACTTCGTAGCCGTTGAGTCGCGCTTGCCAAGCAAGGTGATAAGCCTCGGTTCTGAGCCAACGGTCCAGCCCGTTTCGCTGCGCCCAACGTGCGTCGTTTGCGAGTTCCTGCGTCCCGTCGAGATCGATGGGAAAATGGCAGTAGATCAGGCCGTGCGGCGCATAGCAAAAGGGTGGGACCCAGTGGCCAGCGCAGATGAACAGGTCGTAGGGAGATGTCAGCTCATGTGATCTTTGCAGTTGCCTGCGCAGGGAGTATTGGCCAGGAACGCCGAAGCTCTCCCACATTGAATCGCAGCTCCTCGAGTGGACGTTGGCCAAATCTAGTGAAAAGGAGGAGGAAAGGTCCTGCACGCTGACATTGCTCCAATCACGAATCAGGTCTACCGAATAAAAGCGGGATAGGAGCGCAGCTAAATGGGCAGCCACCAGCGTACCGCCGCCCAGCGATGCGCCAGTGTGATCGAACACGCCGATGCGGGCGCTGCCAGCTTCCTTCCTCATCGCAACGCTCCGTCCGCCGGGTTGCCAGTCCTGGCCACGCGGCGGGAGACCGGCCGGGTCGTGATCCGCTTGATCGCGTGCCACATGGGCCGCGTCCATGGCGCACGCTTCTTCAGAAAAGGCACGAGGGCGCCCAGGAAGAGGACCTCGTGAACGTCTTCCCGCAGCCAGCGACGAAATCGCCACGCCCATCCCAAGGTATGGAGATAGCAATGCAAGCGCTCCCTCATGGGCAAGGGTGCGCGGGCGATCAAAAACAAATACTCCCGGAATTGGCGGAAGAAGGGGATATGGATCCGACCCGCAGTCGCCGGGTCGAACCAGGCCATTCGCTGCAAGCGGCTGCGGTAAGCCTCGGTGGATTTTTCCGGGTGCAGCCGGTAGCGAAAGAGCGGTTCGGGAACCTCCTCGAATTTTCCGCGGAGCGCCATCTCGGCCAGGAAATTGTCGTCTGACTGCGTATAGCCGCCGATCAGCTTGGTCTGGCGGGCAATGCTCGCGCGCATCAGTCCGTAGATTTCCTCACATGCATTCCTGCGGTGGATCAAAGTGAAGAAGCGCTCGTGGGGCCTTTCGATTTTGCTCAAAGGGGAGGACTCGATCGGGTTCCAACCCAGTGTCCGGCCTTGCAGCAGGTTTCCCAGCCCATCGATGCGCGCGAACTGTGGGAAACAGAGGACAACCGACGGCTCGCGGTCGAGGACGGCGATGCATTTTTCGAGGAACGTCGGATCGCACAGGTCGTCGTGGCATTGCCACTTGAAGTACTCGCCGCCGGATTGTGCGAAGACAAAGTTGTGGTTCCAGGCGGCGCCGCAATTCGTTTGCTGGCGGAAGTAGTGAATCCGGCGGTCCTGGGCAGCATAGCGGCGGCAGATCTGCTCGGTCCGGTCAATGGAAGCATTATCGGAAATGATCAGTTCAAAATCCGGGAAGGTCTGGGCCAGCATGGATTCGATCGACGTGGCGACGTATTGTTCGCCATTGTAGACGGGCATCCCGATGCTGACGCGCGGCTTGATGGAAGTCATGGGGTACACCCTTTCGCACTGCGCCGTCCGTTCGTTGGAATGGTGTATCAGGCCCTTGGCAATTCCGTCCCAAAAGAAGAACTGCGCCACAAAGGCGAACCACTGGTTGCGTGGTCGGAAGCCCAACTGCTTCGGCTCCGCTGGCCGAGGGCCCGCCATCATGGCCCCGGGATTCATTTTCGGATCCCCTGGACGTTGGGCAGGCTGTCGACCGCTTCCTTGCCGCACTGCCACCGCCATTGGCAAGGGAGAAGGACGATGCCGAATTGACGGCCGACACCCGAACCGGACTTATAAAAGTCGGAAGGCTCGATGTCGAGTGAGACGCACTGCTCGAGCACATCCCAGCAGTGATTCGCGTCGTTGTAGTGGTTTGGACTGGTTACCCAAAATGACATCCAGTAGCGGCCGGGCATAAGAATCATGGAGTCGATGCGGAGGTCGATGTAGCCATCGCCGGCGGGCAGGAACGGTATGCTATAGCTTGTGTCAGCGGTACCGATTTGTGCCACCTTGACGCCCATGTCGGTATCGAGCCAGATACCAAACTGGGCGTCGCGCATGTCTTCGTGCGCAAAATAATGGAGCCGAATGATCAGGGGGTCGCCGCAGCGACACACTGATTGAGGTTCGCCGTCGGGGTCGAGCATCTCCATTCCCGTCAGACGCACCTCGCCGGTGCCCAGGCGTTCTTGAATCTCGCTCAGGTTAGAGCCGGTGCTCTGGTTTCCGGCGAAATGGGCCAGATAAGCACGAACCACTTCTTCCGTCTTTCCGTCTTGACGGATTTGGCCGTCGTGGATCCAGATCGTGCGGGGACACAAGTGCTCGATGGCGGCCATATGGTGCGAAACGAAGAGGACCGTTCGGCCGCCCTGATGGAGGTTTTCGATTTTCGAAAGGCACTTCTTCTGGAACTCAATGTCGCCCACGGCAAGAACTTCGTCGACGAGCAGAATATCCGTCTCGAGGTGTGCAGCCACGGCGAAGCCCAGACGCAGACGCATACCGGAGGAGTAGCGCTTGATCGGCATATCGATGAAGCGCTCGATTCCCGCGAAGTCGATGATCTCGTCTAACCGCCGGTCGATTTCCCGCTTCTTCATGCCCAGGATGGAACCGTTCAAGTAGATGTTCTCGCGGCCTGTGAGTTCCTCGTGGAAGCCAGTGCCAACCTCAAGCAGCGAAGCGACCCGGCCTTCTACCCGGATGGATCCGGAACTGGGATAGGTGATGCGCGAGAGGATCTTCAGCAGGGTGCTCTTGCCGGCACCGTTCCGACCGATGATGCCGACGACATTCCCGGTTTCGACAGCGAACGAAACATCCTTGAGAGCCCAGATGGTGGCGTCATCCTCCGGCCGCCGGCGGAAGCCACGGCGAAACAGGTTCATGATCGCTTCGCGCAGCATGGTCTCGTGAGCGAGTCGGCCGATTTTGTACTCTTTTGTCAGATGGTCGGTAACAAGGGCATAAGACATTTCACTCAGTCCCCTAGATAATGTCGGCAAATGCGCGTTCGGTTTTCTTGAAATAGACCCCACCGAAAAAGAGTACTAATAGCGTCACCACCACGGAGGCTTCGAGTAACGACCAATTCACAGCGCGGTTGGCGAAGATGCAAGCACGCCAAGTTTCGATGATGCCTGTAAGTGGGTTGAGCGCAAGGAGGAAGCGGTAGCGCTCGGGAACGAAGTTGGTCGGGTAGATGACCGGGCTGAGAAACATCCACAGCTGGATCATGAACGGCAACGCGTGCTTGACATCGCGGTATTTCACGTTTATCGCGGCCAGCACCAGGCTGACGGCCATAACGAAGATCACTAATTCCACAACGAGCAGGGGTAGGAACAGAAGTCGCCAGGTGAACGGGACGTGATAATAGAACATCATTCCCGTCAGCAGGACCATGCCGACAAGCATGTCAACCACTGCAGCAAGGATCGGCGCCGCCGGTAAAGCCTCACGGGGGAAATAGACCTTGCGAATCAACTCCGCGTTCCCCACCAGCGCGGCGGCGCCACCGCCGAGTGCCACCGAGAAGAAGGTCCAAAGGAGCAATCCGCTGTAGGAGAAAATGGGATAGGGAATGCCGTCACTGGGCACCTTGGCCATCCGGCCGAAAATCACTGTAAAGACCAGCATCGTGACCAGCGGCTGCAGCACTGCCCAACTGGCCCCCAGTGCCGTCTGCCGGTAGCGAATCTTCACATCGCGCCAGGCCAAAAAGAAGAACAGTTCCCGATAGGGCCAAACGCTTTTCCACCATCGCAAGAGCATGCTGCGGACCCCTTTACGACCCCGGCTGCGCCGAAGGTCGGAAGATCAACTCGCCTTTCGCCGGAGTGCCGACGTCATAAATCCGGAGAAGCTCCTCCGGCATGGGCGACGAGTCGTTGCCACGAACGAAATCTCGAAGCGATGTGCCAGTAGGCGCCGAATCGAGGTTGGGCGCACCGTTGCCGTCGGAAACGTCGCCGATGTGCACGGTACGGAAATCGATGCTGTAACGGGTACAACCGGAGGTATTGGGAACGGTGGAGTGCAACTGCGCTCCCGAAAACAGGATCGTACCGCCCGGCTGCGGTACCACGCGCATTTCGGGCTGCAATTCCAGCGGATCCAGCGCGTGAGGCTGCTTACGTGTGTCAGATCCGATATGCTTCGCAGCGTTCCGCCGTCCAACGGCGTTCCACTCGTAATAGTTGAATTCGGCGGAGCTGTTGCGTACAGGCTGACTCCAATACCGGGGATGAAATGCCATGGAGCTTTCCGGAGTAATCTCATAAATCGGCAGCCACCAGTTGAGCTGGCACAAAGGAGCCGAGTACCAAGTGTCGCGATGCGGGTGGTGGGCGTAACCAACGCCGGAGGTGAGGTAGCCGCCGTGGGTGACCATGCGAAGCCTCGGGACGTCGATGTAGGTACTTTTCAGATCGCAGCCCATTTCGGCGACCATCGCCTTCAGAAGCTGCATGGTTTTCGCATGGTGAATGAAGCGCGGCTTGAGCGGAGCGACAATCTCCACATACCGCTCGACGGGCATTTCGAACTGCGCCCGTCTCGGATCGATGCCGTCGAACGCATCCTCGATCATTGTGCGAGCGAATTCACATAGCGCAAGGGAAGCAGGATGCGCTGCGAAGACGAACAGATCACCCTCGTAGAGCCTGGCGCGGCGGCCCGGCTCGGGTAGCGGAGAATCGACAAACAATGTAGACATGGCAAATACCTCACAACTTGACAGTTTTGTATTCATGCGACGACAACCTTGCTGTTAAGTCCCAATGCCATAAGCTTTGCGGCGATTTCCCTCCGATAGATGGGATTGACGATCAACACTGCGTCCGGGCGGTAGTTACGAAGGAACCCTGGAGGGACAATCCTCTGGCCGGTGCCCGGGATGAACATGCCTTGCTTGAATGGGTTCAGGTCGACCACGAATTCGATGGCCGGCTCGTCGCAGAACACGTTAAGGAAATTCACGGCCTTGGCGCCGGCACTCCATAACACGACTTTCCGGCCCGAGCGCTGAGCGGCGCGCAGCCAGTCGCGACGTTTTTCCACCTTGCGGCGGTGAACCTCGGCGAAGCGGCGCACATCGTGGGCCAGCCGGAGAAGTTTCTGGGCCGGAACTGGGGAACTTCCCCGGTTGCCAGAAGACAGGCCTGCGTCCAGGCAGAGGAACTGGCCGGCAAAACGCTCGCGCAGGCCCAAGATGCGGAAACCGCTGACGGCAAACAGGTGTCGCAGCGCCTGCCGTGAAAAATACGACCGGTGCTCGTAGATCGGCCCCCAGATGCCTAACTGGCGAAGCATGTCGAGCGCGCTGGGCACCTCGAAATACAGCTTGGCGTTCGGGCGACTTTCGAGCGCACGCCGGACGCCTTCCAGAAACGGTTTCGGCTCGTCAATGTGCTCGAGTACATGCCGACAGCAGAGGAAGTCACAGCGGCAGTCTTTGTAAGCTGGCGAGTAATAATCGCGGACAAAGCGGACGTCGTGATGACCATTGGGCTGAGCCCGTTCGGGCGAAAACCCAGGGTCGAATCCCACACCGCGATTGCCACCGAGCCGGCAAATGGCCTGGAGAAAATCGCCCTGCCCACAACCGATTTCGATGACGTCTTTCCCCCGGAGGTGAAAGCGGCGCACCAGATAGCGGGCCAGGCGGTCAGCATATCCCTGGAAGACGGACGAGTAGTGCAGGGAGTTCTCGTAGTGTTCACCGTAGTTCAGTAGGGCGGCGTCAAAGGCTGTATTGCCAATCCAAGCGCAACTGTGGCAAAAGCCGAGACGGATCGGCGCCCTGGGCCAGTGGCGCGCCTCTTCGGCTGTCCGCAGCAGGACGCTCGAAAGGGTGGGAAATTCGGAAAGTTCGAAGAACATCTCGATTTCCGGGCTGGAGCACACCCGGCATCGGGTGCAGGTGTCGCCCTTCTCCGAATTCGGTTTCTCGACCAATCCTCACTCCTTCCCGACGCCTTTTGTTCCCGACTTGCGCCCCTCTTCAGAGGCACGCCAACCTTGCCCTGCTGATGAGCAATTGGGCTTCCAGCGCGGGGCCGTTAGGTCTCCGCTACCCCATTGCCTCTCTGCAAGTTGCAGCTTTCCCCAAGTCATAGAACGAAACCGATTTCACAGTTTGGACAAACTCTTCCCACCTATTCCCAATTGGAGGGCAAGGATTGACGGCGACCGCGGAGGCGACGAAGGCCTGCGGCGTCTCAGACGGAGACGATCCGGGGCGCCAGATCCATCCGTTCCAGATGCCGGCGGACCTCTTCTCGGTAGATGGGATTCATGAGGATGACGACGTCAGGGCGGTAGTCGATAAGGTACTCGGGCGCAGAGATCTGCATGCCGGAGCCAGCGAGGAACTTGCCCTGCCGGTAGGGATTGATGTCGACCACGGCACCCATCTCATCCTTGACCTCGAGAGTCGAGAGGAATGAGACGCACTTCGAGCTGGAACCCCAGATGGCAACGCGCAAGCCGCTCGTTACTGCCTGCCGCAGAAAACCCTTCCATTCGTCCATTTTCTCAGCGTAGTTTCTGACAAACCGGGCAACGTCGCGCGCATTGCTCTCGGGATCCCCGTCGAGCGATGGGGCGAGGCATGACGCGCCAGCCGGGTATGCATCGAGCAAAAGATATTGGTCGTCGAAGGCCTTCTGTGCTCTCAACACCGAAAAGCCACATGACTCGAAAAGCCGGGCGAGCGACCCAAGCGTGAAATAGGAGCAATGCTCGTAGTAGATGTCCCAGAAGGCAACTTCGCGAAGCACGCGACCGGCGTCGGGAACCTCGAAAAAGACGATCGTTCCCGGCCGGTCACCGATCACCCGCCGGACCATCCGCAGGAAGCCGGCGGTGTCCGGAATATGCTCGAGCGTGTGCCGGCAGCAGACCATGTCGGCCGGGAACGAAGAGTAGTCTTCGGAGTAGTAATCACGGACGAACCGGAGCGAGCCCTTCGCCGGGCCGGCGATCCGCTGGGGATCGCAGGCGGGATCGACGCCGATCCCCTGATTGCCCCCCATTTCACAAAGCAAAGCCAGGAAGTCCCCCTTCCCGCAGCCGATTTCCAGGATCGTCTTACCCCGCAGTCCGTAGCGATCGATCAGGTCGCCAGCCAGTTCCCGGGCGAACGCGTTGAAACGCGGCGAAAAGGATTGCTGCTCTTCGTAACCCGCGGCATAGCGGCGCTTATCCGGGTCATAGGCGGCGTTGAAGATGAAGCCGCAGGTTTCACACAATCCGAGTGCGATATCGCCGGTGGGAAAGGCACGGGCCTCAGCTTCGTTATCGAGCAATAGACAGCTGTGCACCGGGACGTCGTGAATCCGGTGAAAGATCGAGAAGTGTGTGGATTCGCAATTCGGACAGCGGCTGAGCGCGCCGCCACCATCCACCTCCGGCCGCCGAACCGCGTGGGGCGAGTGGATGCTCATACGATTACCGGCTGTGGGACGGGAATGATGAACTTGCCGCCGGCGTCGCGATAGGGCTTCTGCTGCACCATGATTTCGTCGGCAAAATTCCAGCTGAGCAGCAGGACGTAGTCGGGCTTCTCCTCGAGCAACTTTTCCGTGCCATAGATCGGCAGCCGCTTGCCCGGCATGAAGAGGCCGTGTTTGTGTGGACTGCGATCGACAACGAAGTCCAAGCTTTCCAGGCCGATATCGGCATAGTTGAGCAGCGTGGCACCTTTGGCGGCCGCTCCGTAGGCGGCCACGCGCTTTTGCCGGCGCTTGAGGTCGTGCAAGAGGTTGCGAAGCGCCTCGCGATTGGCGCGGACGCGAGCGGAAAAATCGTGGTAATAATCGACGCGATCCAGTCCGCAGCGCTCCTCTTCTCGCAGGAACTCGATCACGGTGGGCCGCGGGCGCGGTTGTCTCTCCACTTGCAGGCGGAGCGAACCGCCGTGAATCGGGAACAGATCCACACGGTTCAAAAAGAGTTCATGGCGGCTGAAGAGGCGATCGAGCGCGGTTACAGAGAAATAGCAGAGGTGCTCGTGGTAGATGGTGTCGAACTCGCAATGATCGACGAGGCTCTTGACGTAGGGCACTTCGATCGACGTGGCGCCGTCATCCTTCAAGAGGATGCGGATGCCTTCTACGAAACCGTTAAGATCCGGCACATGGGCCAGCACGTTGTTGCCGATCACAACGTCAGCTCGACGGCCCTCGGCTGCCAGTTGCCGCGCCAGTTCGACGCCGAAAAAAGCATCGAGCGTTGGAACGCCGTTCCGACGGGCGCTATTGGCGGGGCCCTCGGCAGGATCGATGCCAAGTACCGGAATTCCCCGCTCAACGAAGTTCCGAAGCAGGTAACCATCGTTGCTGGCAAGCTCAACGACCAAGCTGCCGGAATTCAGGCCGCGTTCGGCAATCAGCCGCAGCGCATTTGCGCGGGAATGTTCAAGCAGGGCTGGAGAGACGGAGGAATAGTAAAGATAGTCGCGGCAGAACAGTACCTCTGGCGAAACGACCTGAGCCAACTGCATCAGGCTGCAATCGGGACAGAACACCACGTCGAGCGGGAAGGTCGGCTCGGACTGCCGCAACTGCGCTTCCGTCAACAAGGCGTCGGCCAGTGGCGTCGAGCCCAGGGAAAGAACCGGCTCCAGGCGCTCGCCACCGCAGGAACGACAAGCGTGAACGTTCTGGTACATGGGATTCAAGGCCTCCCGTGGAGAGCGAGCTGTTCGGTGCTGACCCAGCGCAGCATCGAGTCGAGCCTGCCTTCCTGCTGAAGGGCGCGCACGCGACGGATACGCATGAACCGAGCGCCTTCCAGGTCCTCGTGCGTCAGATGGGCGGCGCGGTAGGCTTCGTAGAGCTGCTGCGCCCCGCGGCGCGCGGTCCATTGCGGCTGGAAGGAAGGTAGCGTGTTTTTGATCCGGTCGCAGTTCACGCGGTAGTTGCGCTTGTCCGGTCCGGCGGTACTGGCGAGTTCGACGCGGCAGTTGGGTACGACCTCTTCCACCATCCGGGCAAGATCGCGGATCTGGAAATTCTCTTCCGTCCGGCCGATGTTGAACGTACGGTTGTGCACGAGGTCGCGGGGCGCTTCTAGAAGAGCTACAAACGCACGCGCGATGTCCTCGACGTGAACGATCGGCCGCCAGGGCGATCCGTCACTCTTCAGGTAGACGCGGCCGGTGGTGAATGCCCAGCCAACCAGATTGTTGAGCACCAGATCGGCGCGAAGGCGCGGAGAGACTCCGTAGGCTGTGGAGCTGCGCGGAAAAACCGGGCTGAAGGAGGAGTCGGCCAGTTCGGCAATTTCCTCTTCGGCACGAACCTTGGAGATGCCGTAAGGAGTCACAGGTCGGAGCGGAGAATTCTCGTCGACAAAGCCCTCCGGCGATGCACCATAGTTGCTGCAGGAAGAAGAAAAGACAAACCGGTGCACGCCGGCCTCCTTGGCCACGCGGGCCAAGCGGACCGAGGCACGATGGTTAATCTCGTAGGTGCACTCGGGGTTCAGGTCGCCCAGCGGATCGTTGGAAATCGCGCCGAGATGAAGCACTGCATCGTAGCCGCGCAGATCAGTGACCTCGACGTCCCGGAGATCCTTCCGGAGTGCCGGCACCGACGGAGAATCGGCTCCAAAGGTGCAATCCTCAAAAAGAAAACTGTCCAGCCCGATCACCTCATGTCCGCGATTGACCAGCATCGGGGCGACGAGCGAGCCGATATAGCCGTTGTGACCGGTGACGAGGATTTTCATGGGTTTCATCACGTCCAGATTTTCCATGGCGCTTTCCCACTCTCCCAGAGGGATTCGAGAAGCTTCTTGTCCCGCAACGTATCCATACACTGCCAGAATGAAGTGTGCTTGAAGGCCATCAACTGGCCATCTTGAGCGAGCCGCTCGAGCGGATCTCTTTCCCACGCCGTCATGTCGCCGTCGATGTAATCGAAGATGCCCGGCTCGAGCACAAAGAACGCGCCGTTGATCCAACCTTCGCTGGTCTGCGGCTTCTCGGTAAAGCTCGCCACGCGCTCGCCGTTGAGGTCCAGGTGGCCGAAGCGCGCCGGTGGACGAACGGCGGTGATGGTGGCCAGCTTGCCGTGGGAGCGATGGAAAGCGAGCAGCTTATCGAGGTCGACATCGGAGACACCGTCACCGAAGGTAAGCATGAAGGTTTCGTTCCCGAGGTAGGGAGCCAGCCGCTTGATGCGCCCACCGGTTTGCGTCGCGTCGCCGGTTTCCACCAGGTTCACCCGCCAGGGGTGCTTGGCGACCCCGTTGTTGTAGTGAACGACTTCTCCGGTGGCAAAATTGAACATCAGGTCACCGTGGAGCGTCGAATAGTCCGCCATGTAGCGCTTGATGACCTCGCCCTTGTAGCCGAGCGCGACATAGAAGTCCTGGTGACCGTAATGGGCGTAGTGACGCATGATGTGCCAGAGGATCGGCCGGCCGCCGATCACCACCATCGGCTTGGGCTTCACCTCGGTTTCTTCCACCAGCCGCGTACCGACACCACCCGCGAGAATCGCTACTTTCATTGCCGTTCGACCCCTTCGACTGCTCGATGGTAAGAACCGTTTGTGCCCTTGCCCGTCGAACAAGCAATCTGGTGACCATCGGCCGACCAGCATCTCGCCGCAACACGCTACCAATAGATGGGTTATACGGAGCGCAACTCGGGAGACGAGGGAAGAGTGGGAAATGGTTTTCACAGATTTCCCCATTCCCTTTCCTTTCTGTGGCAGTTGCCGCCTGTGCGCCGGCTGGCGCGGGGGCTGGTTCGGCACGACGGCGCGAGCAGGGGGTGAATCTGAAAAGCGCACGCGGGCGATTGCGGCGCGAGCGAGAAAGATGCGCGAGAGCAAGTGTTATGGGAGGCGTCGGGCGAGCGGCGGGCCGAGCAGTCTTGTCATTGAGACGGGCAACCGCTGCCAAAGCCGGATCGCAAGACGATAACGGGGATTTTCCGGATTCAACTGCGGCAGCGATTCACCATTCCGAATCCAGTACACCCAGGAAAGCGGCACGTCTTGTGCTCCCCACTGTTTCTTGAAGCGGTGCGTACCGGAACCGATGGTAGACCGGCCGAAGTCGAAGAGCCGAAAACCATGCTCGGACGCAAAAGACAGAATGCTCCAATAAAGGAACATGTTGGGACGCAACGCCAGATAATCGTAATGAGAGCAACTCCAGACCGCCTCAAGCGAGCCTTGATGGCCGATCAAGAAGGACGCAGCCACGGTCGCCCGTCCTTGTCGCACCCGGCAGACATGCGCGTCTCTGGGAAACACGCGTAGGATCTCGGAAAAGAAATGCCGGCCGTATACCGGCGTCCCGAGGTCGCGCATGTTTCTGGCAAAAATGCGATAGAAATCATCCAGGAATTCGCGCCCACCGAATTCGGCCTGCAGACCGGATTTCATGCCCTTGCGGACGTCCGTGCGGACCTTGTGCGGCAGCGATGCCCATAACGATTCTGGAATGCCATTGAGCGGTAAAACCAAGGCTACCTTGTGGCGCCGGGTCGGCAAACTCAGTTCGGGATCGAGCCGGTGGCGCAGTTCCAGATAGCGCACCTTGCTTTTGCATGCGATCACAATCGCTTCGTCGACGAGCGTCTGCTTGGCCGCTTCGTTTTCCGCCAGCACCCCGCCGGCATTCAAATAGGGAACCGAGGTCAGAAAACTGCCGAAGAGCCGGCTCTTCTGCCAGACGAGCGGCAGAAGCCCGCGCACTTCGCCCTCTTCCTCCGCTAGCAGGTAAAACGTGCGCCACCCGAAAGCGTTCTCGACCACCTCTTTCCATCCCCAGCGATGGCAGTGGGTCGATTCCGCGCGGCTATCGACAAAGCCATCCCACAACACGCCGTCTGCCGGATCCCGTGCCAGGCGCACCTTTATTGAGGACCTTTCCCTACGCGTGAGATCGGTATCGTTCAGAACACGATCGCTCATCATGCATTGTTCCCTTGCTCGGGAGTCCTCCTGGAGGCCCCGGACGGGTTTGGCGCGCCAATTGCCCATAGTTCCGCGTGATAGAACCCTTGCAATTCGATCTCCATGCAGCCGCGGAACTCGCCAGGTTTCTGGGCCGGTCGCCGCTCCTCGACCACTGCGTGCAAAGCGCCATCCATCATCATCTGCTGGGAGGCATCCCCTTTGCCGGCGCAGTCTTCTATTTCTGGGTGCAAGCTGAGCACGAAAATCGGCCGGAAAGGCTGGGCCGACTGATCACGATTCTGCTGGGCTCACTGGCCGCAATTGCCCTGGCTTTGTGGGCAGGCGAGGTCATCTCATGGCTACCGCCGCAGCATCAGCCGGGCCTGGCGCGGCTGTATCCCAAGTATCTGATATGGGACGATAACACGAACTCGTTTCCAAGCGATTCAACCGCCGTTTACACAGCTATTTCGGTAGGCCTGATCTCGCTCAATCGCAGGGCCGGTGCCATGCTGCTGGCCGCCGTGCTCCTGCTCGTCAGCCTGCCGCGCATGTATGTGGGCGGGCATTACCCCACGGACGTGCTGGCCGGACTGCTGATCGGATTGGCAGGCTACGCAATCGCTCGCGTCGCGTTCGATCCCAAGATCTCCGGTCAAATCGTTTCGGCTGGCTCGCGACCGGGCTGGCGGCGAGTTGTGTTGGAGGCGTGCGTTTTCCTTTGGATCGTCGAAGTCGCGGTGAATTTCCAGGAAGGCCTCTGGATCGTCCACGCGCTTGCTTATTTCCACGTAAGGCTGCCGGGCTGATAGGGATAAGCATGAACAGATGGGAGTGGCCGTCACGACTCACCACTTGTGGCCCACGGAAGCCGCGGAGAGTCTCAGATGCTCCGAGGTGGCACCGCATATGCTGGGAATCGTTGTGCGTCTGATTTGAAGGCGGGATCTCTGGGGTGAAGAATGCCCCGGAACCACTAGAGAACGCGTGGTGGCTAGTTTGAGGAAACGAATGGGAGAAATAATGGAAAAGTGTTGCACACTTGGAGGACCTACCCGGCAAGCACCCCCTAACCGTCGTTGCAGCGCTACTTTCAGGAACAACAGACGGGCTTACGTGCAAGGCGTAGACGTCCACCGATCCCGAAGCGAAAGTCGGCGTAATGCGAACGCTGCGAATAATGGTCCAGGTATACAGGCAGAGCGGCTGCGGCAGCGATCCGCTTGTACCTAGCCCCATGAGCGGAGGGAGGATGGGAACGCAGGAAGTGGCGGAACGTCTGTCAGCCGAGGTGTGAGAAATCCAGCAGGGCTTGCGATTTGCAACCTCGAGGCCCCACGCGCCACGCCCTAGCTGGTTAAGAACTGGAGTGAAGCGCTTATGCCAGGAATCACCGGTTGTCTGCGACTATCGTCGGCAGATGCCATTTCAGCGGACTTCGGCAAACGTGCAGTTCGGCCGCTGGTCAGGGAGGACACCTACACCTCTCGCTTAATCATTGCAGAAGCGGATGTGCATGCAATTGTTGTGGGCCCGAGCCTATGCCAGCCTGTTCTCGGCGCCGCATTGGATGAGGAGGCAGACACGGCTATAGGATACTATGGTGAGTTTTTTCTTCCCGAACTGAGAGACCTTGAGGGAGACTCGCTTGCGGCCGCACTCCTGAGGCTGTACAAGGAACATGGCTTTGGGCTTCCGCGAATCCTTGACGGGTCCTTCGTTGTGTTTGTTTGGGATCGTGCCAGGCGTCAAGCGCTTCTCTTCAATGATCACGTGGGTTCGCGACGCGTCTACTACTGCGAACAGAACGGGCGTCTCTATTTCTCGCCGGAGCCGAAAGGCATTGCCCGGTTGAATGAAGTTCACACCGAGTTCGACGAGCTTGCCTTCATAACTTTTCTCTCGCAGGGAAACCTGCTGGACTGCCAGAGCTACTACAAGGAGATTCGGTCGCTTCCGCCAGGCTCCCTTATTCGGTCCGACCATCAAGGGTTTGTGATCGAGCACTATTATACCTATTTGCCATGTGACGAGACAGCCAGGGATAAGGGAATCGAAACCTATGTCGATGGGTTGCGCTGCGCGCTTGTAGCGGCTTGCCGGAAACGGGCGCACCGCCTGCGCCGCACCGTGATACCGATCAGCGGCGGCTTCGACTCTCGTGGAATTCTGGCGTGCATGGCCGAGATCTCCGGGCAAAAGCTAACCACCGTCTCCTGGGGCACCAGGGAGGACGTCCCGGGTGCAGACGCTTATGTAGGCCGCAAGGTCGCGGAACACTTCGGCACACGCCACACGTTCTTCAAGCGGGATCCAATCGCCTTTGGGTCCGACGTTGCCGAAATGGTGGAACGAGTGGACGGTTCGACATCGGACCCGGCTGAACATCATCACGAACTGCAAATCATGCGTGCGATCCGTGATCAAGTGGGCGCCGACTACCTTCTGCGCGGTGACGAAGTTCTCGGCTTTTTGGGACAGGCGGGCTCGGAAAAAGAGGCACTGGCCGCAATTGGCATTCGAGAGTTGATGGACTATCGGGACCTGCTGAAGCTGCTTAGGGCAGATCTCCAAGCAGATGCAGTGGAGCGTTTTCGGCAGCTGCTCTCCACAATTGCCGCGGAGTGTCCACTTCGCGACTATACCGCGAGAAAAGACTATTACTATTTCTCACAGAGGATGGCCAATTATCTGCACCGGGCAACGTACTACAAGTTGAGCGTACTCGAGGTCGCCAATCCCCTGCTGGACAAGGACATTTTGAATTTCTACCGGTCGGTGCCAGTTAGGTACAGAGTACAGAAGATGCTGTATCGTCGGACGCTCGAGGCCATGTTTCCGGAAATTATGCGGATCCCAATGGCAACCCAGGACAGCCTGGAGAACTGGGACGACCAGCTAGCAAATGACCGATCGCTTCAGCAGTTCATTCTCTTTCATCTGCTCGAAAATCGAAACGCATTGCATGAGCTTCTCGACGGCAAAGAACTGGAACAACTTGTGAGGGCAGCCGTTCAGGGTCGCAAAATGCCGCCGGCCAGGCTTCGTTATCTGGAAATGATGAAGGATGCAATTGCTCAAGTGGCTCCTGGCCTTTACCGCGCAATTAAAAATCGGGCATTTGAGAAGACTCATTTCGGGTTCATCCCCCCGCGAGCAATCGTCTTCCGTCTGGTCGTCCTGAAACTATGGTTTGACACATGTGCGTAAGGCGAATCACGGTGAGTCGCCTGCCCCAAAGACTTTCCCTATGACCCAAGCAACCACATTCCGAGAACTGGCGTCTGGTGACGCCTGAAGCACGGTATAAAACTTTTCAGCGTTAGTACTAGACCACAATTCGCATTTCGTGCTAAAAGATAGGGCGGAGAACAGCAGGCCTAGGGTCCTCCAGTCAGGCTGCATCAGTATTGAATTAAATCAGCGGCGGCAGCGGTATCACTTGTAAAAGCTGGACTTGCGGCGAGGGTTCCGCCGCGGCTCCGGTACCTGTCTAGTCAAACTCATTTGCAGGCTGGCCTACTCCGGATAATCTCGCGGCCCGATCAGTTACTAGAACGTCACTACCTATGTGGTATAGATGTACGCGTAGTAAACATTTTGGTATCTCCTTATACGGGGGTAGCAATCGGGCAGGAGGATCCCGATGAAGATTCGGTGTTGGCTTCCGGCTGTAGCGGTCCTTGTTGGTGCGGCGTTTCTTTCCGGCTGCGGCTTGACGGGTTCATCCGGTGGATCAAGCAGTTCGGGCCTTACGATCACCACGGCCTCACTTCCAGCGGCAACGATCAGTCAAAGCTACTCCGGGGCGCTAGAGGCCAGCGGCGGTGCGACCCCCTATACATGGAGCCTGACCGGCGGAGCACTGCCGGAAGGTTTGAGCATGACGTCAGACGGGCAGATCGGCGGGACGCCAACGCAGTTGGGTAGCTACACCTTCCAGACGCAGGTGAAGGATTCGGCCGGACATTCCACGTCCACGAATTTCAGCTTGCAAGTAGGCGGGCCTCCCCCGGGAGTATCCTCCATCTCACCGGACACTGGCAGCACTTCAGGTGGAACATCGGTAACCATCATCGGCAAAAATTTGCAGTCCGGAGCCGCGGTCACTTTCGGCGGTGCGGCCGGGACATCGGTCAATGTGATCAGTTCGACCCAAATGACGGCAGTTACACCCGCCCACGCGGCTGGTTCGGTGGACGTGGTGGTGACGAATCCAGGCGGCCGATCCGCCACGCTAGCAGCCGGATTTGGCTACGGAAGTGCTGCTCCCTCCGTATCGGGCATTAGCCCCAATACTGGGCCGACGACGGGAGGGACCGCAGTGAAAATCTCGGGCGCCAATTTCCTCGCCGGGGCGATCGTTCTTTTCGCCAGCATCCAGGCGACTTCGGTAGTGGTAACCAGCCCCACGGAGATTCAGGCCGTCAGCCCGGCCGGACAGGCCGGCAGCGTCGATGTCGTCGTCAAGAATCCCGACGGGCAGGCAGCAACGCTGGCAGGCGGATTCAGCTATAGCTCGGACCCGACCGGATCGCCGAGCATTTCCGGGCTTTCGCCCAGTTCCGGCCCAACCGGCACGGAGACGCTCATCAACGGGTCGAATTTCGTTTCCGGGGCCGCGGTAAGCTTCGGCGGCACACAGGCGTCGTCGGTGCAGTTCGTGAATACCAATCAGCTCTCCGCAGTCGTCCCGTCAATGTCCACCGGCACGTATGATGTGACCGTTGACAACCCGGGAGGAGCCACCGACACGCTCTCGTCAGGCTTCAAGGTGACAACGCCGCAAAGCTTGCTCTCGGGTTGCACCGTGAACGCCTCAAACCAGCCCGTCTGCGACGCGAGTGTCGGCAGCGCTGCCGTCCCGAGCGGCTGGACGCTGGCGGCGGCGGAGGGCTTCGAGGGAAACAAACTCGGCAACACTACGAACGAGTTTATCCACGGCGGCAATATCGAATGCACCTTCTCCCATAGTGGGTCTTGTGCCTTTCATGGTTATTACTACGAGGACGGCAGCGACAACTATTGGGCAATCAAGAATGGCGTCATCGGGTCCAGCTCCGAGGTCTACGTTTCCTGGTGGGAATATCTTGAACCGCAGATGCGAGAATTCACAGAAATGTTCCTGGTGAACCTAACGGCGCTCAGCGGAGGCAACATTGCCGGCCATGAGACACTCGACTACTACGGCGACCCGAACAACTGCAAGGACGGAACCCTCGGCTATTCTTGCACCAATGCGAACGTTGTGGTGGCCGCCCGCGACGCGACCACCGGTACATCATCTGACTACTATTCCAGCAACCAACCGCTTAATCTCGGCTCTTGGCGGCAGTATGAGTTCCATTTCAAAGCCAACACACCCGGCAGCAGCAACGGCCAAGGGCAGCTCTACATTAACGGCCAATCAGTTGCCTCTTGGTCGAACATGAAATGGAACGATAACATCGATTTCTCCGGAATGGATGTCGAGGTCGGCGGTGTCTATTCGGCGATCAAGTTCACGAACTCGACTGATACGGTCTGTTACGAAAAAGGCAGCGGCGGCGTCAGCGCCTACTGCCAGCCTTTCTCAGCATGCTCCCCCTGCCCTATTCCGCCAAACTTCAACCGCTATTGGGACGATATTATCGTGCTAAAGAAATAGCCCTTCCACACAAGCTTTGATCCTTTGCGTAACGGACGTCCTATCGCTCAGTGTGCGTTGCAGGGCGCAGATACGATTAGGGCCGGTCTCGCGAGGGCAGAGGTCTCCCATGACCGCCAGCATTCAGAAGGAGCACCGTTCGGAGCGCGCGAGTTCGAGGCTCCGCCTCCGAGGACACCTGCTGGCAGTAAGAGTGGTCGACTTAACTACTCTAGCGAGATCATCGGGGTCCGTCGGCAGACACGTTTACCCTCTTTCAACTCCTGCTGTACCCACCCGGATTTCGCGTCAGGCACCTAACGATGCGAGGAGCAGATGATCCGTCGCCAAACGGGTTTGCGTGTCGCGAGAATTGTGTGGGCGTCCTTGTCGTCCAAAAGTGAAAGGACGATGTCCGAGATCGTTTCTGGGTTTGTGCCTACCAGTCTGCAAGCACCAGCTTCTATCCCTTCCGGGTGCTCGGTTTTTTCGCGCATAACGACTGCCGCCTGGCCCAGGGAGGGCATCTCCTCATGGATTCCACCCGAATCCGTCAGCGCCAGATACGAGCGAGTCATCAGCCAAACAAAAGGAACGTACTCGAGGGGCTCGATCAGGTGTATGCGGGGCACCTTGCTAATCATCCGCCTCACGGTTTGCCGCACGTTAGGATTTGGGTGGACAGGGTAGACGATTTCGATATCGTGGCGCTTAAGGGCGAGTTCCCGCAGTGCCAGACAGATCCGTTCCAGAGGCGGGCCGAAGCTCTCACGACGATGGGCGGTGACCAGAATCAACTTGCGGCCATTGTGGTCGAGCCCCCTCAACGAACGTATTTGGTAGGCCTCCGGTCCACCTGGCGCTTGATGGCGATCCTTAGTCCAGCCTCGATGTGCGCCACCGGGATTGGCTGGTAGAAGGAGGCGAGAGCGGTAGCGAAGGTTGTCGTCGTATCGCCCTGGACAATAACCACGTCCGTCCGGACCTCGCGCAGGAGCGCGGAAATTCGCAGGGTTAGCTCCGCGGTGAGTTTCTCGAGTTTCTGGTTGGGGCTCATGACGTCCAGATCGTGGCGTACTGGAATCCGGAACGCATGAATCACCTGATCCAGCAGTTCCCGGTGCTGCGCGGTGGCGCATACGGCGACCCTGAATCTGCGCCTTTGGCGCAGGAGTTCGCGGATGACTGAGGCAAGTTTGATCGCCTCGGGACGCGTTCCGAAGACGACGAGTGCGTGAGTACGTCTAGGAACCATGGTTAGAAGCCGGATGATTGATTGCAGCAGTACGTGGACCGGGGCCGTGACCAGCCCGTCCGGAAAGCAGATTTTCCAGGCAGTTTAGGGCGTGGCCGAAATCGGAGGACCAGTTGTATTTGGTTGCGACAGCTTCACGGCCCTGTCGTCCCATCGCAGCCCGCTCGGCCGGGGAATCCTTCAAGCTCAGGATGAGGTCCGCAATCTGCCGGCTGCTGCTACCCACTGGGATGGTGACGCCGCAACCCACCTCCCGGAGAACCCTTCTAGTGGGCGCCATGTCGGTAGAGAGTATCGGCAATCCGGCCGCCATGTAGTGGAAAACCTTGTTCGAGATTGTGGTGCTGGTGAACGCGTTCACCGGATAGGCAATGACGCCCACGTCGCCCCTCCGAAGCCAGGAGGCGACGTCTATGGAGTCAATGACTCCGTCGAACAAAACGTGGTCCTGAATCCCCAGGTTGCGGACCATCGGCAAGAGGTGCTCGCCGCCGCCGCCAACCAGAAAGCGCACGCCTTTGTCTTTCGCCAGCACGTGGGGGAGGGCCTCCAAAATCGGCTCGATCGAGCCTACCCCCGGTGAGAACAGCCCTAAGTAGATGAGTGTGAACGTGTCGTGGTTACGCTCGGTGCCGCATAACTCTGCCGGGGGAAGCACTTCGAGGCTAGGTGTGTGGCAGACCACGCTGATCTTGCCCTGTGCGCGAGGCCGGACCGGCAGGGTGGCTAGCCTTTCCTCTACCACGACCCAAGTGTGATCTGCCAGGCGCACACACAGATCTTCGAGGAATCCCACCAACTGGCTATTGCGGATGACACGATGATGCCATTTGGTCTTTGAGTAGAGTTTGACCGCCTCACGATTGTTTTCCTGGAGGTCCACCACGGCAGGTAGGCCAAGCCATCTGGCAGCAAGTATGGTGGGGAGCGCTAGCCGCAAGTTGCTTGAAATAAGCACTTCCAGCCGCTCTTTCCGGGCCACGGAGGCAATCCACAGAGCCCAGAGGGGGTTGATTGGCAGGGTGGCCGATAGCCAAGGGAACCATTTGCTGCGGACGAACCAGCCGAAGCGGTGAACACGGCCAAACGCGATTTCCTCCACGGGCGGCTTCGTCCTATTGTTCGCACAGACGAAGACGACATGGTGGCCAAGCTGATGAAGGGATTGCCCGATTTTCCTTGGACGCACCTCACCTACGTTGGGAAAGTCGACATCGATGATGAATCCCACCCTCATCGTGTGTCCATTCCTACCAATCCCTGGTACAGAGCCGCCATTTGCTCGGCCGTATAACCGCTTCCCAGCTTCGTACCGACATGCCAGCTTCCGCCCTTAGCAATTCTGCCCTGCAAGTCTTCGTCGGCCAACAAACGTAGGCAAGCCAGTGCAAGGTCCGATGGACCGGCAGTCAAGATTCCATTGACCCCGTCTTCGATCACCTCGGGGATGCCACCGACAGGGCGTGCGACAACGGGCACGCCGAGTTGCAGCGCTTCCAGAATGCATCTGGGCAGACCTTCGTGATCGGAGCACAGGAGGAAGACGTCGAAGGCGCGCATCACGTCGTAGATGGCGTCCCGAAAGCCGAGGAAGCGGACGCGATCCCCGAGGTTCAGGTCGCTGGCAAGTGCCCGAAGATGCTTTTCCTCCGGGCCATCGCCGGCAATCACAAAGACAACATCTGAATCGGCCTGAGCCATCTGCTCCGCGGCACGAAGAAAAACGTCGAGACGCTTGATCGGAACGAGCCGCCCGGCATAGCCGACCACTCTGGCTTCTTCGGAAAGGCCGAGGCTATGCTTCGCTTCGGCCTTCGTCAGCGATGAGCTTACCAGCTCGATATCGATACCCGTCGGAATGGTAACCACCTTTCCCCGAGGAAGCTGCCGAAGCAAACGACTTCTAAGCTCTTCGCTGGGGCTGATCACGCGATCGGTGAAATGGCGGGCGATCAGCCGGTCCAAGAGAGCCATCGCGCCGTGCCTGACGCCGGACCATCCGCGGAAGGGTTCGGGAGCGCCGTGGCGGGTGCATACAAGGTGAGGAATGCCGCAGCGCCTAGCGAGCACCGCAGCGAGCAGGTTTTCCTTGTAACGGTGCGAATGGAGGATGCGAACCGGGTGTGAACGCAGGAAGCGAGCGGCCTCGTTGAAAATGCCAAGGAAGCCGTGCTCCGATTCCGGGATCACCTTCACCTCGATCCCGTAGCTGCGCAGCCGCCGCGACATTTGGCCTTCGTTCAACAGGATGGCGCTGAGACGAAGGTCCGGCCTGCCAGTGAGCGCTTTCAGCAGGGTGGTTGTGTTGACCTCAGCGCCGGCCCACAAATCTCCCGAGTCGATATGGCAGACGTGGATCGGTTCGCGGCGCGGGGTGGAGATCTCCGCGGACATTTGCGCGCGCTCAGGCGCGACGGGTTGGCTGCCAGGTGACAAATCGTTCTCCCGCGATGAAGTACGACCAGGCCATCAGCGTTGCGGCGTTGCCCAGCAGGAAGTAGCCGGCCAGGCGCAGCGGCTTCCATTTCGTCAGGCGGCCGGCGGCGAGGCCGAGGATGCCCGTGCCGATTCCCGCCGCGAGCAGGCAGGCGCAGAGTCGATAGAAAAATCCGGCACGCCAGAGCGCCACGCTGGAAACCAGTAGCGCCAGAATGGCGAAGGGGATGAGCCAGCGGCAGAGCTTGTGGCTGACGAGTTGCCAGGCTACCAGTCCGTGGCGAAACGGATTCAGTAGCCGCCAGTGCGAGAAGAAGACGTGAAGGCCATTGACGATGGTCCTCACCTTGCGGTGCAGCTCGCTGCCGGGCGATTGCGGGGCGGCATAGCTGCCAACGCTGGCCGGGTCCACCACGGCGCGCAGTCCCAATGCGATGGCGTGCAGCGGCAGGAAAAAATCGCTGGTCTGATCGGCGTGCCAGTCGTCGCAGACGGCGCGCCGGACACCGAAAAACGAGCCGCTGGCGGTGACCAGCGACCCGGCACGCGATTCCATGCGCCGCAGCCACATCTCGAATTGAACGTAGACGCGCTCGCCAACCCAGCCGCGCTGCTGCTGCGCCACCCGGTCTTCGCTGCTGACGCAGCCGACGGCGGGATCGGCGAAATTGGAGACCATCTCGTTCAACGCATTTGCCGGCAGATCCACACCGGCGTCGGTGAACACCAGGATCTCGCCACGGGAGGCGTTGCGAGCCGCGAGTTGCGCGTACTGCTTGCCGCGCCGTTCTGGCAGTTCGACCAAGCGAACGCCGCGTTGGGCGAAGGACGAGACAATAGCCGCAGTGCGGTCGGTGGAACCGTCGGAAGCGACGAGGATCTCGCAACAATCTTTCGGATAGTCGAGCGCGAGGCAGTTCAGCACCTTGCGGCGAATCTGCGCCTCTTCGTTGTGCGCGGTGACGATGACGGAGACGGAGGGGCGGATCGGCTCGCGGCGGCGGGGATCGCGCCGGCCAAGCGAGAGCAGCCAGAGCAGCAGTGGATAGGCGGCAAAGGTGTAGAAGAGCAACGCCGCCGCGAGCCAGAAGAGCCAGGTCATTCTCTATACCTCGGCCAATAGGCGCTCGTAGAGTGCTTCGTGTTCCTCCAACATCCTCTGCAGCCCGAAGTCTGAACGCACCTTGGCCCGACCCGCCCGGGCCAATCGGCATGCCAATTGCCTATCGGTAAGCAGGTCCGTCACCGCGGTGGCAATCGCTTGGGGCTTACCTGGAGGAATCAGCAAGCCCGTTACGCCATTTATGACGACTTCCGACGGTCCGCCGCAGTCCGTTGCTACAGTCGGCTTGCCCGCCGCCATTGCCTCGAGCAACGCCAGCGGAAGACCCTCACTGATTGAGGGCAGAACAAAAACATCCAGTTCGTTCAAGATTTCGGGAATATCCCCACGGAAACCGAGAAAATGAAAACGATCCTTCAGTCCGAGGCGGTCCACCATGTCAAATAGAGGTTGACCTGCTACGGGATCCATTTCCCCGGCCGTGACGAAATGAACTCCCGGGATACGTTCAACCACCATCCGCGCTGCCTGAATCAAAAGGTCGTACCCTTTCTCCGGGCGGAGACATGCGACAGTGCCAACAAGTTTGGAGGTTTCGGGGAGTCGCAAGCTGCGCCGCAGACGTCCGTCATTCATGACGCTTAATCTTTCCACGTCAATTCCGTTGTAAATGCGCGTGGTTCTGCCCGCATGGAAATGTGCCCGTTGGAGCAAGGTAGCCACGTCATCACTCACTGCCACTACGGCGTCCGCCAACGTACGGACAACCGCAAGTCGCGTGTTCGCCTTCCATCCCAAAGGAAACCGCAGATCGTGGGCTGCATGATAGGTTGCAACCGTCTTCCGGCCGGTACGCGCCCCCACCACGCAGCTATAGAAATTCTGTCCCGGCAGATGGGAATGGATCAGGTCTACATGCTCGCGGTTGACCAGTCGACTCATCTCCCTAAGCAACCTAAAGTCGTACCAATTATTTGAGTCGGCGAAAAACACTGGTATGCCGGCGTCCTGCAGCCGTTCCGACAGCCAACCTTCCCCCGGCAGCAGAGCCAAGAAACGGAAGCGGTCGTGGCTCAGTCTTGAGGCCAGATGGAGCAGGACCGTTTCCGCGCCGCCAGGCTCGGATGTTTCGATCGTTTGAAGGATCGTGCGTATCTTCACGGCATTCATCCTGACCACAATCGCTAGTTACAATAGGTGACGAGAACGTGCATCGGTTCGGTAGCAGTCATTGTCTCAAGCCCAGCCGGCGAGCGTCAGATTCAGCATTGCCGGAGAGAATGTTCCGCGCAGCCCCGTGACGTTTCCGTCGTGGAGCAGAAAGCGCGGAAGCGCAAACCTGTCGTCGCCGGAACAGCAACGGGCTTCGGTGGTAAAGGCGCAGACATATCCCGCAGCCCGAACCTGCTCCCGCACCTGTGGGTTCCAGTCGCCGTTGGGATACGCGAATGCGCGCACCGGAGTGCCGAGCTTCTCCTCGAGCAGTTGCAGGCACAGGCGCAGTTCGCGGTCCACCGTTTCCTTGTCTTCGTAGCTCAACAGCGGGTGAGTGACAGTGTGGCCACCGATTTCGATCCCCTCGTCCTTCATTCGGGAAAGCTGCTCCCAGGTCATGATGGAGTCGACTGTTGCCGCGCCGTCGAAATCGGCGGGTGGGAGAGTTTGCGAGAGTATTTCTTCCCGCTGTCGTGACGGCATCCGCTTCAGCCGCTCGATGACGTCTTCGCGTCCACCCGCCGCGCCGTTGGCTCCGGCGAAGCGCTCGGTAAGAGGCGTGGGAATCGACCGCAACGCAGGGTCTTTCCAGGCATGAAGCAGACGCTCGATCCAGAAGCCATTTCGGCTGCCGACCACTCCCGCCGGTATGAACACCACCGCCGGAGTTTTCGTTTGTTTCAGCCGCGGAACGGCCCGTGCGCCAGTATCGGACCAGCCGTCGTCGAACGTCACCAGGCAGCGCGGCCTTTTCGAGGTCGTGGGCGCCGGCTGCAGAAAGGCATCTAGCGAGACGAATTGCACATGACGGCTCAGATAGTCGAGAAGGTCCGCGAAAACGGCATCATCGAGAATCATCCCTGGCAGTGAATGGGAACGCTGCCGCTCGGCTGCGTTGAGGATCCGGTGAAATCCGAGGACGTAGACGCCGTCCTTCGACGACCAGCGGCGCCGGATACGTCGGAATAGCACCAGGACACCCGTGTAGTACAGCGCGCCCGCCACCAGCACATGTGCCGCACGGCGCGCCTCAGCCCACATGATTCACCACCCTGTCGAAAACGCAAGCCAGTTTGTTGGCCAAGTTATCGTAGCGAAATTGGGCCGCAAATTCGGGTCGTGGACTTCGGCCCGGGCAAGAGCCCTTCTGAAATCCGACTAGCAATTCCTTCAAGATCAGCTTGATCCCATCTATATCTCCCGGGGAGACGACCCAACCCGCCTCTCCTCTTTCGATCAGCAATTGAATCTCGCCTTTGCTCGCTACCGCGAGGATCGGGCGCCCAGTTCGCAAGTACTCGTATGTCTTGCCCGCCACGGCCATGCGAGAAAAGCTGGGATCGGCCCAGAAAAGCAGCAGCATATCGCTGGCTTGCATTATGTGCAGTGCCTCGTCATGCTCAACGAACCCTCGCGAGTGAACGATGGCCTTTAGGTGAGGATCATTTTCAAATCGAGACAGTTCCTCTCCGGAATATCCGACAACATTCAGCCGCAAGACGCGTGTAAGATCCGGGCACTCATTCGCGAGTTCGCTGAGGGCAAGGAAGAACTTCCCCGTGTTGCCTTTGTAGATTTCTCCGAAATATGACAAGTGGAAAAATCCATCTGGCAGAGGGTTACTTTGGTCTTCCTGGATGTGGGCGAAGTCGTCTTCGTCAAAGCCGTTTCGAACGACAGCTAGTTTTCTGCGCGGAACGCGCCAAGCCTCTTGCAGATCGCGAGCATGTCCATCCGTCACGGTAACGACGGCGTCGGCGCGTCGGAGCAGGAGGTTATGGAGCCTCTGCTCGAACCGGCGACGCCACGGCCGTGGTGATGGGTACCAGGGATCCCTGAACTCCAGGACCCAGGGAACGCCCAGCATGGACTGCAGCAGCAGTCCGATAAGAGCCGAGGATCGCGGTGGACCACTCGTGTAGATCACGTCAAAAGAATTCCGGCGGTGCAGACGAATGGCCTTCGCAAGAGCAAAGGGCACCCAAGCCACGTACTTATCAGGAAAATAGACGCAAGAGCGAACAAACTCCCCTGCCCGTCGCAGCCACGCATCGGCGGTTCGTTCCCGGTTAGCGTTGTTTCGGGGGCTCAGCGCACCCAGGCTCTTCAATGCACGCGCGGCGGGATCCTCCCAGTGTGCCAATTGTGGCGAACGTGCCCGTGCAATCTCGATCTCGGCAGGAACTCTGCGCAGCAAACTGGGATCCTGGGTGCCGCCGCGCACTTCGGCCGTCAGCACCGTCAGATTCCAGCCCAGCGGGACAAGGTACTTTGCGAGTCCCGTCATCCGGTAAACGCCGCTGGTGCGGTACGGAGGAAAGTCGTGCGCGACAAGTAGCACTTTTTTTGTCTTGGCATTCATCGCTCTTCCATTCTTCTCACCACGGCCCCCGTCCGGAACCCTGGCCGGAGCTTTTTTGCTGGCGAGTCCTCTTTCCTTCCCGCTCGAACTACAACGAACGCAGAATCTCAATCATTCGCTCTATGTCTCCCCGCTCCACATAGGAATGAACCGGCAGTGTGAACAGCGTCCGCGACAAACGCTCAGCCTGTTTCCGATGGATGCTTGGATTGACCATGTGTGCCCCGATTCCGGGGATGTCGCAAATCGCGCTCGGATAAAAGCCACTGGCGCCGATGCCCGCCTGGGTGAGCCGGCACAAAGCGAGTTGTCTCATCTGTTCATCTCTTGCAATCACCGGCAGCCGGACCATGGCCGGCCGGCAATCCTGAGGCCATCTCGGAAAACACACCGAGCGATTTCCCTCAAGTGCCGCGACGATGCGCGTGGCATTCGCGCGGCGGACGCGACTGACTTCGTCCAACCTATCCAGCAGGTTGACAATCAGTTCCCGGGATAGCGGCGGTAACGAGTGCACCGGGAAACCCGGGTCGAACCTTGTCACTCCCAGATTCAGAAATGGCAGCCCATTGGGCACCCAATAAAGCCTCGGCCGCAAAAAGGCGGAATAGGCCAGGAGCTCGAGGAAAAGTTGGACAGAGTGAAGACGAGAGGAATCGGGAAGCTCACGTGCCTCTTCGCGCAACGCCCGAGCAACGCGGTCGTCATTGGTCACAACCGCTCCGCCCTCGAGCGCCGAGAGGGCTTTCCCACGGCCAAAACTATAGATGCCGGCGTCGCCGCCGGTTCCGGCAAGATAGCCGTCGCGCTCGGCACCGAGCGCCTGCGCGGCATTGTCGATCAGGAAAGCTCCAGCCTGCCTCGCCTTTTCTCTGGCAACCGACACATCGTTCACTACGCCGAACAGGTGAGAGGTGATCACACAGAGAAGGCTCTCTTTCGGCAGTGCGTCCAGGCCGGAGAAATCACAATCGAGCTTTTCCGGGTTGACCTCCAGAGGGAAAAGCTTCAGTCCCGCGCGCACCGCAGCGGCAGCCACGGAAAAACAGGTGTAGGCGGGAAGTGCCACTATGGCTCGTTCAGGCCGCAACCGATGCAGCGCCTGGAGCAAAAGCCACAGCGCCGCTCTTCCCGAGCCGGCACCAAGAATATGGCGAACCCCGAGGCGCCGGGCGAGAATCGTCAAATGATCGGCGCCCCGTCCATTGGCGGAAAGGCTCGAGCGCCAAGCGTGAAGAATCTCGGGAACCTCCAGCGGCGTTCCGGCGGGTGGGATGGACCGCAGCATCGCCGACATCTCCTATGGGGCCGTGGTCACCGGCCGTTTCGTCTGCACCCCACGCCAACCGGCAACGGGTTTCTGTTTCTCCGCCGCGGACTGCGCATGGCAAACTCGATTTGCGGCGACACCAAGGCCCAGCAGAATCCATAAGTGGGGATAGTAGAGAACGGCGAGAAACGCACCACTGACCAGGTACCCGACCATCGCCAAGTCCAGTCCCGCAGCCAGGCAGTAGTCCCAGCTTCTGCGGCCGTCGGGGTCGTTTTCCAATGCCCATTTCCGCGTTTTCGCGTTCAGGCGGAAAAACGCCAGGACGGCAATGAGGAGCAGTAACGTGCCGGCAGTGCCGAGCTCGGCAATCGCCTCGATATAAAGGCTGTGGGTGGCGTGGGCCGCCGTTCCATAAGGACTCCAGGAGACATAGACCGGGTTGGCAACGAAGACATGGCCGAACTCGTATGCTCCCACGCCAAACAGCGGGTGATTGGCCCACATGTATAAGCCTGCCTTCCAGAGCATCAGGCGGCTGTAGGCATCTTTATCCTGGTGCCAATGGAGGGCATGATCGAAGCGGGTCTTGCTCGCCCCGGGCAACACAAAGGCAAGAGACGCGCCGAAAAGCAGCAGGAGCAGGATCGCGCCGGTCTTCTTCGGCGTCCGAAGCACGGCGGCAAGGACGATTGCAGCAGCTCCCAGCACGGCGCCGCGCGATCCGCAGACCAGGATAGCCAGAAGAAATGCGACGAAGCAGACGCCGAGAAACACTTGCCAGAACAGCTTGTTGCCTTTCCGGAAGAACAGGGCCCATGACAGGCCCCAAACAACGCACATTGCCAGTCCAAAATCGGCCGCGTTGCCGAAAAACGCCGTAGACCCTCCCGAGGCGCCTCCCAGTTTGATGATCTCCATGCCGGAAAAACCGGCATCACCGGCCCTGATATAGGAGTGGACCGCGAATTGCGCCAGTTTCAAATTCAGCAACAGAAAGAGAAACAGGAACCCGCGGATGCGCCAGCGGCTGCTGAGCAGACGCGACACCAGCAAATAGATCACGATCCATTTCACGACGTCGGAAAACCCGCTCCAGATCCCGACCCTCTGGTAGTTGAAGCAGGCCGAGAGAAACGCGGTGAAGAACAGCAGCAGCATTGCCGCGTCGATCAACCCGGTTCCCTTGGCCAAGCTGCGTACGTGAGGCGCCACCAGATAGCCGAGTAAGGCCAGGCCAACCACGATCTTGCCGGTGTGCAGCGGGGCAAGCGCGGGATACATATCCGGCAGGCTGGTGTATTCCACGAAGACGTAGAGAAGCAGACCGAGAAATCCCAAGCTCCAGCGCGGTTCCGCGGCCATTCGCGAGACGCGCAGCCGGAAAGGGGCGACAGCGCTCTGCTGCATCTCCATCGCGCTTCTCACCGGCTTCCCCTTCCCAGGAACACGATCTTCAGCGTCTGGAACATGATGAGCAGATCGAACACGATCGACATGTTCTTGACGTAGTACAGGTCGTAGCAGAGCTTCTCTTTCGATTCCTCTAGCGAAGCGCCATAGGGATAGTTGACCTGCGCCCATCCGGTGATGCCCGGCAGGACGAGGTGGCGAAGGCTGTAATAGGGAATCTCGCGGCTCAGCCACTCGACGAACTCCGGCCGTTCCGGGCGAGGGCCGACGAAGCTCATGTCGCCGCGCAATACATTCCAGAGCTGCGGGATCTCGTCGAGCCGCGCGCGGCGCAGGAAGCGGCCAACGCGCGTGATTCGGGGATCGTTGTCGTCCGCCCAGGTGGGTCCCGTATCCGCCTCGGCATCGGCGCGCATGGTGCGGAATTTATAGCAATCGAACTGCGTACCGTTGCGGCCCACGCGGCGTTGCCGATAGAACACCGGGCCGGGTGAAGACAGTTTGACGGCCAACGCGATACAAGGAATCAGCGGCAGGGTGAGCAGGAGCGAGCAGAGCGAGACGGCAACCGAGAGGGCGCGGTCGACCACCAGCAAACCGGGCTTCAGCCGGAAGCCGTCGGAGAAGATCAACCAGCTCGGGCTCAGATCTTCGACTTCAATTCGCCCGGAGAGTTCCTCCTGCAAGGCGGCAGCGTCGTCCACTCGAACCCCGCTCATCCGCAGATCGAGCAACTCCCGTACGGGCATCAGATTCCGGCGGTCGGAAAGCGCCACGACCACACGGTCCACCTTCCCGGCGCCTCGCAGGCCCTCCAGGCTGCCGGCCAGCGTCTCTCGCGTCAGCGAACCATTACCAAACGCTCCCGCCCATCCGACGACCTCCATGCCCAGACCGCTGCGGCTCCGCAACGTATCCACCAGCCGGCTGGCGCGAGGGCCCGCACCGAGCACGTAAATGCGCTCGCTCAGGTACCGCTTCCCGACCATCCATGTATAAATCGCACGCCAGGAAACCAAGTAGAGAGTCAGAATGACCAGGCCGGCAACGTACACCTGTCTGCCAAGCATGAAGCTGGGAAACAGTTCCCCGAATCCGGCCAGCAGGAACGATAACGTTCCCAACCCGGCAAACAGGCGGAAATAGGCCTCGCCAGGAACCAGCACGCGATGGAAGTCGTAGAGATCGAAATAGTAAAAGCAGAGGATTGCCATCCCGGCAATCGTCAGGATCTTGTAAAAGCCGCTGTCGAACAGCAGTACGGCATAGAATTGCCCTGCGCCGAAACAGATCAGCGTGGCCAGCAAGAATGAGCCGATAACGAGCAGGACCTCAGCGCCCAGGAGAATCAGGGTGCGCGTCGGATAATAGACGTGGAACAGTCGGACCATGGCACCCTGTAACTACCCTTTCGCTTTGGTTCGTTCCGAGCCGTAGTAGCTGTAGTAATAGCTGCCGTAGCTCGACCCGTGATCGATTCCGTTGAGCACGACCCCCACCAGCGGTGTCGTCTTGAACTCGGCGCAGGCCTTCTGTGCCAGGTCGAAAGGCGTGGCGGCCGCTTTCACCACCATCAGCGCTCCGTCGCACATATCGGCCAGAAGGCTGGCGTCGGACACCGGCGTCATCGGCGGCGAATCCAGGATGATCCAGTCAAAGACCGCGGCCAGCCGCTTCAACAGCTCCTTCAATCGCCCGTTTCCGACCAGCTCGACGGGGTTCGAGCTGATCTCGCCGCTAGGCAGAAAGTAGAAACCGTCGCGCGATCCCCGCTGAATCACGGCGAATTCGTCGGCCTCACCGCGCAGATATTCGGTGAGCCCTGGACCTTGTGGGGCGCCCAGCAGCGTATGAAGCCGGGGAACGCGCAGGTCAGCATCGACAAGCAGCGCCCGGCGCTCGTGCTGCTGGGCAATGGCCTGTCCAAGATTGGCCGCAACGAACGACTTTCCCTCAGCCGGCAGCGTGCTGGTGACGAGCAGCGTCCGCAACTCCATCTGGTCGCGAATCCGGTAGAGCCTCGACCGCAGCGTGCGAAACACCTCGGCCTTGTATTGCCGGCTCTCCTCCCTGCTGAAAAGCAAGGCTGTCTGGTCAGGATTCCATTGGGGCTGCTTGCAGCGCGCCGCGATGGTGGCCACCGTCACAGGCGCCGGGCCAAGGCCCTCCACTGGAAAGGCAGGTACGAACGGCTCCGGTTCGGTCACGGGCGGCTCGCCGGGCCCGCCTGTGGGCGGCAGGGTAAGCTCCGCGGGGGGCTTCTGCACGGGCGGCGCGGACTTTTCCCGCTCGGCCCGTTCCTGCTCAGCTCGTTTCAGTGCTTCATGAATTCGACTCATGGCTTCCCCTCGCGGAGACCTTTGCCGGCTAGGACTCCCTGCGAATTTGACGAACGGCCAATGCCAGGCTACGAAGCAACTCCTCGTCTTCGGCGATCCGATTCGCACCGCCCATGAGCGGCGCGAGCGGCATCGCGGCTCCTGGCTGATCCAGTTCCAGTTCGCTGGCAGTCTGATCGATCCGGTCGTCGGTGACGGTCAGTTCCTGGTCGGCAAAGGCGCCGATCAGCGCGTGCTCGCAAAGAAGATTGATCAGCCGCGGAATGCCGCCGGCGTGTTCGTGCACCCGCTCAATCGACTCCGGCGTGAAGATTTCTCGGCCGTTGGCCCCGGCGATGCGTAGCCGCTCGGCAACGTAGCCGTGCGTTTCCTCGACGGTGAGCGGATGCAGCCTGGCGCGCAGATTGATTCGCTGGCGGAGTTGCCGGAGTTGTGGCAGCTTCAGCTTCTCTTCGAGCTCGGGCTGACCGGAGAGCACGATTTGCAAAAGCTTCTCGGAAGCGGTTTCCAGATTGGTGAGCAGGCGGATCTCCTCGAGTACCTGCAGCGAGAGGTTCTGCGCCTCATCGACAATCAGCACCACCGCCTCGCCGGCGCGGTAGCGTTCGAGCAGCCAGCGATTCAGCCGCAGCAGCACTTGGCTCTTCAGTGGCGAATCGCAGGCGATCCCGAAATCGGCCATCATGAAATCGAGAAACTCGCCCACGGTGAGCGAGGAGTTGAAGACGAAGGCGGTCGCCGCACGGTAGCCGCGGAGCCAGTTGAGCAACTTATTGAGTAGCGTGGTCTTTCCGGTGCCCACCTCGCCGCTCAGCACAATGAATCCCTTGCGCGACTGCACCCCGTAGGTCAGGCAGGCTAGCGCCTCCTGGGCGTCGCGCGTGAGGAACAGATAGCGCGGGTCGGGGTTGGCCCCGAACGGATTGCCTTTCAGGTTGAAGAAGTTCTGGTACATTGCACTCTCGACCTATATATCCAATGTCTCTCTCACGCCCGCTCTCGTCCCTGTGGCCGATCCGGCGGGCAGGGACTTCCTGCGTGGGCCCGCGGATTTATCGACGAAGGGAACCAGCGCCAGCGTCGGAAGTTCCAGATAGAACTCGACGTCACGTTCCGTACGGATCAGCTTGTCCCGCAGCTCGAGCCAGAGGACGATTGCCAGTCCCAGGAACAATCCGACGGCCACGCCGCCCCCTAAAAATAACAACTGGTTGGGCCAGGAAGGCGTCGTCGAAAAAGAGGCGGGATCGATCACCCGAAACCCCTCGGCCTGCTGGCGGCGTTCGAGGTCCGCGCCCATTTCGGCTTGGGCCTTCTTCGTTAGGAGACCGCGATAGAAATCCAGAGCCGTCTGATAATCGCGTGTCATCTCAGTGAATTTCTGGTCCACCACCGGGCTCAACTGCACGCGCGCCTGGTATTCGTCGATTCGTTTCTGGAGTGCCGACTGCTGTTTGGTCTTTTCGCTAATGATCTCGTTGTATTGCCGGATCTGTCGGCGTAACTGCTGGATTTGGGGCGGCTCGGCGTAAGCGGGCGTGTCGCCATTCGACGCTCCCGCGGCTTCAACCGCTCCGGCCACCTTGGCGGTCTGGATTCGCTTCTCCAGATGGGCGATGTCGCTCTTGAGCTTGATGACGTCGGGATAGTCATCCGTGTAACGGGCTCTCATCATGACCAGCTTGTTCTGCAAATCGGCCAACTGCTCTTCGAGCGTCAACTGGTTGGTTCCCGAGCGGGTGGCTTTCCATGCGGCCAGTTGCTGCGTGAGTTGCGATTCGAGGTTGACCTTGTCCTGCTGCGTCCGGTTGAGGGATTCGGTCACTGCCTCGAGTTGAGAGTTGTAGGAGGCCAGAATGTTCATGTTCTCTTGGGCCTGATCAGGCAGTTTACCCAGGTAGCGGAGTTTGAAAGCGGTGAGCTTAGCGTCCTTGTCGTCGAGGGCCTGTTTGGCGTCCTGAATCTGCTTGGTCAGGAAATTGGTCGTATCCTGGGCCGCCTGGGCGCGCCAATTGGCATTTCGTTCGAGGAACATGGACGTGATCTGAGAACAAACCTGCTGCGCCAGGCGCGGGTCGTAGAGCGTGACCTTCACCGTGAACCCGGGAACACCGGCCCAACGCGACTCCACGATCGGCTGCACCGGCGTCACCGTGATCGCCTTCCGCAGCCGGCTCACACGGGCCCCGAGAGTGCTATCGGGCATCTGCTTTTGATAAATATGGAACTGGGTGACCATCGGCCCGAGTTGCGCTGTACTGAGAATTTCCTGGGTCATGCTCGCCAAGCGCTGATTGATCTCTTCGCTTACCACCGGGGTGACGAATTTCTGGTCCACCTTGGGTTGCTGCACCAGTACCAGCGTTTGCGACTGATACTTTTTGGGCAGGGTCCGTGCGATCAGGAATGCGGCCACGGAGCCGAGAATCGCAGTCACCAGCAGGATCCAGTAGCGGCGACGGAGAATCTCCAGATAGTCGTCGGTAGTCAGCTCGCGATGTCCCAACATCGATTCCTCCCCACCCCTATTGCTGATACCCGTTGTAGAGCTTGCTCGGGTGCCAGTTCAGTCCGAAGGAAAAGTACTGTTGTGTGGAAAACGTTCCGCAGGTCGGCCCGACGCACGTGGACGAGCCAGCGATCTGCTGCTGCAGGTTGTAGCTGAAGAAGATAGCCGTCCGCCGACTGATGATCCGTTGCAGGTTGATCGTTCCGTACCAGGAGTTGTACGAGTTGCTGGCATCCAAGAGTCCCAGTCCTTGAAGTTCCTTGTTGTGGGCGTACCCGAGATCCCAGTTTGCCGACCACTTCGGCGAGAGCCCGATCGAGATTTCCGTTTGGCCGTAATCGGTGGTGGCGCCCTGATACACTCCGGATCCACTATTTGTGTAGTGCCGATAGGAAAGACCCAGCTCGAAGCGACGAAATTGATAGTCCAGGAACGAAGTCACTTCCCAACTGGTTTTCAGGTTCTGGCCCGCCACGCTGCTGCTGAATAGGTTGAACTGGGGTCCGGCGCCGATTTGAAAGCCCAGGCGGTGGGTGATGGTGCGGCGGTAAGTCAACTCGACAACGTGATTGGTGAAATCGCCGCCCGCCATCTGATTGTAGCGGAAGATGCCCGCCTGGTAGGAGAGCGCCACGCTGTCTCTGGGCGTGATCGTGTGGTTGTAGCCAATCTGCGCGATCGCATCGTCGCTATCGATGTAACCGGAGTTAGGAAACCGCAGCACCGCGTAGGAACCGGTCATCGTGATCGAAGTCAGGGGGCTGGTCTGATAGTCGTATTCCCCGATCACGGCGTTGCTGACCCGCGAGGACGCTCCCGTCAGGATCGATTGACTCGGCAAGAAGGTGGTGTTGATATTGCCACCCGACACTCCGTACAGTCCGCCAAAGCCATAGTCGCCGAAGCCGACGCCGTTGAAACGAGAGTATCCAAAGGACGCTTGCGGCAGGTAGGTGACGGAATCGCTCAACAGAAAAGACGAACGCCGGCCAAGAATGCGCTGCGACAGGGTAAATTCATGCGCCGAGGTGTTCTGCCCTGACTGCTGATCGTAAATGAAACCAGTGCCGGCGTAATCAGCGGAAAAGGCATAGCGCTTCCAAAGGTGGTTGAACATGAACTGCCCACTGAGTGTACTGACCGCCTGCACGTCGGAATTGCCAAACGCGCCGGTTCCCTGGGTGCTGACGCTCTGAGCGAACTGGAGCGAAGGGATCACATAGCTGCGGCCGACGCCCATGTGAGTGAGCGTGAACTGCTCAGCACCGGTGAGCGGAGTGGCGCTGGCCGGCACGGCGGGAGCTTCGCTCGACTCATTCTGCTGGCTCCCGTTTTGCCCCGTTGATACGGGCGTCACAGGGGTCAGCGGTGAGGTGGTGCTCTTGCTGCCAGACTGCTTCTGGGTTGTCTGTTGCTGCCCCGACGTGTTCGAGCCGCTTTGCGCCGTCTGGCCTTGCTGCTGGGCCCAAGCCGTGGACAGCCCTAGCAGGAGCGCGACTCCCAGCACGGGGAAGCGGTGAGCAAACCTCACCATGATCCACCTCCTAGGGAACGACGATCGTGTCGCCCGGTTGCAGAATACGGTTCTCCTGCGGGTCCTCACCCTTGATCACATTCTTGTAGTTGAACGGATAGCGAATCTGCCGGCCGTTCTGAGTGCGCAAGACGTAGATGTCTTTCAGCTTCGCAAAGGGCGTGAATCCACCGGCCTCTGACAGCGCCTGGAGCACTGTCATGTTCGGAAGCATGGGGAAAACTCCGGGCCGGCCGACCTCTCCCATGATGTAAATGCGCCGGCTATTGATTGCCGTGACGATGACGGTGACTTGGGGATTCTCAAGGTACTTCCGCAGTTCAGAAGTGATCTTCAAACTGAGTTGCGACGGGGTGAGACCGGCTGCCTGGATGTCGTTCAGCAGCGGCAGAGAGATTTTACCGTCCGGGCGAACCGGGACTGTGCGGGAGATGTTCGGCTCCTTCCACACATTGATGTCAAGCACGTCTTGTGGGCCGATGACGTACCTGGGGTCGACAGTCGCCGCTGCCCGGGTGTTGGCGGAGTTGCCGCCAGCGTCCCGAGAACGGTTCCTTGACTTCTTCTGTCCCATCGCCGGCAACGCGAGCAGGATCAGGAGAAGCGGAACAACCACGCCTTTGTTCCCAATGGCTCTCATGATTTCTTCTCCTCCTCTAGATTCCCGTAGGGTCGTCAAACACAATCTGCTTCAGCTTGTAAAGAAGCGCCTTGTAGCTGATGCCCAGTTCCCGGGCCGCCCGCTTCCGGTTCCAGCGCGTTCGCGCCAGGGTTTTCAGGATCAGTTCCCGTTCCACCTGCCGCGAAGCGTTGCGCGCCGCTTCCTTCAGCGAGAGCACCGGGGAAGCTTTCCCGGCGCCGGAAGAAAGGCCCGTATCGGATGGCAACCCTGCCAGAGCGACGCTCTCGCCGGAAAGCAGGATCCGCTTTATCACCTCTTCTAGCTCGCGCACGTTGCCAGGCCACGAGTAGCGCAGCAACACATCGAGCGTCTCGGGTTGTAGCGCCACCGGCACCCGGCCAAGGGCTTGCGCCTCTCTCCGCAGAAAAAATTCCATCAGCGCGGGAATATCCTCCTTCCGGTGACGCAGCGGAGGCACCCGCAAGCAGACGCCGTTCAGGCGATAGAAGAGGTCTTCCCGGAAACGCTGTTCCCGGATTTCCTCCTCCAGATTCTGGCAACTGGCGGAAATCAGCCGCTCGGTATGTCCGATACCGTCACCATCGGCGATCGCTTCGGCCACTACGCCCTGGCACGGCGCGTCCAGGTCGGCGATCTCGTCAAGAAACACTGTCGCCGTCAACCCCGGCCCATGGCGTGCCGTGCGGGCGGTTTCGCGGAAAAATTCGCGAAGCAAGCGCGAATCGCGATCGGCACAGCGCACCTTCAAAAATGCAGACTCCGCCCCTCCGTGTCGCCGATGGATCTCTCGGGCGACAACTTCCTTGCCGGTTCCCTGCTCGCCGACCAGCAGCACCGGAAGGTCCGGCCGCCCGATATCGGCAATGGCACATTCCAGCTCACGCATCGTCGGACTGAGGGACGGGCCAAAAGCCATGCTTCCCCGCCCGAGAGATTGCGGAGCCGAAAGCGAAGACAACGGGTTCTCGTCGTTCATGGGCGCTCTCGAAAATCCTTCCATCCCAACCGTGCAAGAGCGCTGCCATCTGAAGAAGGTCGCACCGCTCCTGCTCTTAGGTCTTCTTTCTCAACCAGTTGGATTCGAGCGTCGGAAGCGCGGCGCTTTCCGCCGCATGCTCCTGAAAATCCCAGTCGGATTCAGTAAAGTGGCAAGCGTTTTCCCAACTTTGCCGTCTTTAGCTTCTTCGGTCCCAAGGGCACAGAAAGCGACGACGCCATGCGGCGCGCGTCGGAATCTGCGCGAAAGCGTTGGCTCGGTATAAGTTAAGAACCGACATGCTCGCCCGTCGCCGAACGCGCCCAGTTCCGCTGCGGCGCTTTCCGATTTTCAAATCTTGGCGAGTAGATTGCTTGCAACGATCCCGTGCCCTTGAGCATGTCATTCGAGGAGGCCAGGTGGCTGTTTCATCGACCGAGCCCGTTTCCGTCTCGGTGAAATCCGGCTCCAGTTTGTCAAACCTGTGGTGGGCGCTCGGAATCCTGACGGTACTGATCGGGGTGCTGTACGGCGGGGTGCTTTTTCGGCTGATGCAAGACTGGCTGCACGACCCTGACTACTCACACGGCTTTCTTGTGCCCGTCTTCTCCGCGTTCCTTGTCTGGCGCAAACGGCGCGAGTTGCGCAGCTTGCCGCTGCGGCCGTCATTGTGGGGATTGGCGGGAATTCCGATGGCGCTGGCGGTGCTGGTGGTGGGCAAGCTGGGAGCGGAACTGTTCCTCCAGCGAAGCTCTTTTGTACTTTTGCTTGCCGCTGTCGTGGTCTGTTTCCTGGGGTGGCGTTGGCTGCGCGCCTTGCTCTTCCCGCTGGCTTTCCTTTTCCTCATGATTCCGATCCCGGCGATTCTGTACGATCAGATCAGCCTTCCTCTGCAGTTTTTCGCCTCGCGTCTGGCCAGCTCACTGCTGACGCTTTCGGGCGTTCCAGTACTGCGCGAGGGCAACATCATTCAACTGCCGGCCATGACCCTGGAAGTGGCCGAAGCGTGCAGCGGGATTCGTTCGCTGATCTCGCTAGTGGCACTGGCGATCATCTACGGCTATTTCATGGAACCCCGAATCTGGCGCCGCGTCGTTCTGGTGGCGGCGGCCGTGCCGATTGCGGTGATCGCCAACGCAGTGCGGATCATGGGTACCGGCCTGTTGGTGGAATACTGGAGCCCGGAGGCGGGCACCGGTTTCTTCCACGCGTTTTCCGGTTGGCTGATTTTCGTTCTCGCGCTGTGCCTGTTGTTCCTTTTTCACAGCGCTATCAGTTTCCGACGCTCCCGGGGTTCCCATGTGTAAGCATGCACTGCAATCGCGGCGCGGCCTCTGGCTGCGTTTCACGCTGGCGGCAGCGATGGTGGCGGGCACCGGCCTCTTTTTGCAGCTACGAGGAAACACCAGCGATCCGTTGCCGCCCGATACGCTGAGCAGTTTCCCTCGGGAGTTTCAGGGCTGGCAGGGGAAAACGATCGTCATCCCCGTCGACATCCGCAAAGTCCTCGGACCGGGACATTTTATGGAGCGCCTCTATCACCATGACGGCGTGGCGATGCCCGTCGACCTCTTCCTCGCCTACTTCCCTAGCCAGCGCTCGGGAGACACCATGCACTCTCCCAAGAATTGTCTGCCTGGCGGAGGCTGGGTTCCCGTCTCGGTGAGCCGCATCTGGCTGACGGGACCCGATGGAAAGCGGTTCCGCGTGAACCGCTACCTGATTGCCAAAGGGTTGGATCGCATGCTCGTGCTGTACTGGTTCGAGGAGCAGGGCCACACAGTCGCGAGTGAATATCGGGCCATGCTCTATCTGGTGGCTGACGCCCTACGAGAAAATCGCACTGACGGTGCATTGATTCGCGTTGCCACCCCGCTCGCACCCGGCGAAGATCCGGCGCGCTCAGAGCACCGTGCCGTCGGTTTCGCCGAGCGCATGCTACCGTTCCTGCCTGCCCACTTTTCCCGCTAGCCGCTGTGCGCCTCCTGCCGCCCCGGACCAATGTGGACCTTGCCGCCACTCCACGGCGTGTGATTACCTCGCTTGGCAAGCAGGCGCGCACAAAACGGAAAGAGTTTTCCTTTTCCTGGCGGCTTATTTGCAATCGGACACGTTTGGTGCCCCGAGCCCCCATCCCTAACACACGCTTCTTCTTGTAGGGAAAGGCGCATCCGCCGAAAGTTGGTGGAACACCAATTGCTCTTCTGCTTCGATGAGGAGTACGCCGACGGTCGGATTTCCTTCCGAACGCGAAACGGCACAAGGGACCTAGAACTGCAAACGAGGAGCCCGATGACGCACTCATGGTTTCGGCTGTGGCGTAATTCAACACGACTGTTTCCGGCTTTGCTCGTAGCTGCCCTGGCAGGCGCGGTTGCGATCGGTTGTAGCCAGAATCCGGTTCAGCGCCGCGACGACTACTTCCGGAGCGGAAAGAGCTATTTCCAGCAGAGGAAGTACGCCGATGCCGTAATCCAGTTTAAGAATGCGGTCAAGGTCGATCCTCGTTTCGTCAAGGGCTACTACTACCTCGGTCTCAGTCAAAAGGAACGCGGCAATCCGCAAGCCGCCTTCGAGGCGTTCTCCAAGGAACTGGAGATCGATCCCAAGCAGACCGCAGCCTCACTGGAGCTGGGGAATCTTTACCTGTTGGCCAATCGGCCGGCGCAGGCTGGCCAGATCGCCGCCGATATCCTGTCTCGCGAGCCAAAGAACGCGGAGGCCGAACTATTGCTCGCCCAGAGCGATCTCGGCCGGAAACGATATGATGAAGCATTGAAGGAACTGGAAAAGGTCAGGGCCATGCACCCCAACGAGGCTCCGATCTATCTTGCGATCGGCATTGCACAACTCGGCAACGGCTCGAGTGACGCGGCCGAGGCCAGTTTCGAGAAGGGTATCGCGTTGCGCCCGACCTCGGCGGAAGGCTATCGCGACCTGGCCAATCTCTACCAGAAACTCGGGCGCCCGGCGGATGCGGAACAGACGCTGCAGAAGGGGCTGAAGGCCACGGGTCACGAGGAATCGCTCTATTTCTCCCTGGCCAATCTCTACCTCCGCTGGGGCCGGTTGGGGGACGCCAAGTCCGCCGTACAGGCTCTCGAGCATAGCCGGAAATCGACGGCCGGGTTGCACTCTCAGGTGGGCGATTTCTGGGTGGCGCACAACCAACTGCAACCGGCGCTGGCCGAATATCAGGCGTCTTATGCCATCGAACCTTCGCTTCTGCTCAAGAAGAAATTGGCCAGCGTCTACATCACCCTCGACAATCTTCCCGAGGCCGCACGATGGAACGGTGAAATCCTCACCGCCAACCCCAAGGATCCTGAAGGGAGAATGTTTGCCGGCGCCATCGAGCAGCTGCGCGGCGAGAACACCAAGGCAGCCGAAGACCTCCGAAAGGCGCTCGAAACCAGCCCGAACTCGGTCTTCGGTCATTACTATCTCGGCACTGCGCTCATGGCTATGGGACAGGACCGCCAGGCAAAGGCGGAATTCTTCAGCGCCCTCAAGGTAGACCCTAACTTCAGCTACGCCTTGCTGCGACTGGCCCAGTTGAGCCTGCGTGCCAAAGACGCTACGGCCGCCACGGAATACGCCCGCGAAGCGTTGCAGCTGGATCCGACGCTGCTCGACGGATACCTGGCCGCGGCCGACGCCGCCATGCTGAACCACGACATGTCTCGCGCACAAATGGCGCTTCAGCTTGCCGGCCAACTTTCGCCGGGCTCGGCCGCCGTACTGGTGCGCCAGGCAGTGCTCGACGGCATGAGGAAGAACTACGCGAAGGCCGAGCGCGAATACCAGACCGCGCTGGGAAAGGTGAAAGATCCGACGCCCATTCTGGCCGGACTGGCCCAGCTCTACGTGGAGCAAAACCAGGCGGGCAAGGCCATCCGAGAAATCCGCGCCTACACCGGAGAAGCCGATGGCAACTCCGAACTCTTCGTGCTGCTGGCGCAGTTGAATATCCTGCAAAACAAACTCGAGCCGGCCGCCGCCGATTGCCGCCGTGCCCTGAAAATGGACGACAAGAATCCCCGCGCCTATTTCTACCTGGGTCGCATCGCCGAACTGCAAGGCAACGACGAAACGGCCATGCAGGACTACGCCCGCGCGGGACAGCTCTACCCAAGCGATGCCCTTCCCGACCTGCTTGCCGGCAATCTTGCCCGTAAGCTGCAGCGCTGGTCCGAAGCGCGAAACTATTATCAACTCGCCGTCAATCAGACCCCCGCTCCGGCACGCGCGCAGTCGGGTCTCGCAAGGGCGATGATGGAACTCGGCGAAGACCCGAACGTCGCTCTCGGGCTCGCTCAGCAAGCGCGCGCCGCGGCACCTTCCGATCCCGTTATCGCCGACGACCTGGGCTGGGTCTATTTCAAAAAGGGCATGCCTCGCTTGGCCATCCCGCTGTTTCAACAGGCTATCGCCAAGGAGCCGAAAGATGCGGACTTCCGGTTCCACCTCGGAATGGCCTACTCGGCGGCGGGCGGCAAACAAGAGGCTCGCCGCTGGCTCCTTTCCGCCCGCAGGTTAGGGCTGAAAACCTCCGAAGCGCAGCAGGCTGATCGGACCTTGGCCGAGTTGGAGAAGCCCTCCAAGACAAAGTGACTTTTCGGGCCGGTTGCAGCCAGGCAGCGCAAACGTTGCAACTGGCTGCACTGGCCCTCCCCTACACTTCCAGGGGTATTTCCCTAACGTCCGTCATTTCAAACGTTTCAGAACGGCGCAAAGCTCCCGGTTTGGCCCCCGGCGTGCCTGATCCTAATCAGAAGCTGTCCGACACTTTGGAGGACAACCGTGGCCAAGATTCTGAGACTCGTAGTGCTTTGCGGGTTGTGCGCGTTCGGTTTCTCGCTAACCGCTCACGCACAAGTGATGGGCATATGCTCTGGCTGGGTTCCCAACTACTCGAGCTATTGCACGCCCACCAGCAACATTGGACTCACCAACAGCAGTAACCCGACCTTCAACGTCGCCATCAACGGGGGCAGCAACAGTGAGGCAACCACCAGCACTGAGATCGTGGTCCTCGTGCCGTGGTCCAGCACCAGTTCCTCGTTGACGTTTAGCGCGACGTTCACGCCGAGCAACGGGGGCTCGTCAGTCACAATCAACGCGACCGCCTTCCCGACGACGTTTACCTCCTCGTCGGGCAGCTTGGTTTCGTTCCTCGGCTACAACTCGTTTCCAGGCTCTCAGAACTACAAGTTCAACAACATCAATGCGGTGTCTACGATTTCCGGTGTCACCGGCTACACGGCCTTCGTGCTGGATGCATCCTCACTCGGCCTGACTCCCGGATCGGGATACGTCACCGTTTCCTTCAGCAACTTCTCAAATGGCTCCGGCTTCCCGGTCGGAACGATCATTCTCGCCTACGGGAACGATGCCAGTGGAAACATTGTGTACTTCAGCCCGCTCACCGACGGGTTGCAAACGACCGTTCCGGAACCGATGACGCTGGGCCTGTTCGGGACGGGTCTGCTAGGAATCGCTTTGATGGTCCGACGCCGCCGCATGCGGCAAGAGTCCTGAGCGAGCGGCTGGGAAGATCAAATCACCATCTGTCTGGAGAACGGACATGAAGAGAGCCTTGTTGGTGATGTTAGTGGCGGCTATGGTGCTTCCGGTCGCCTCGGCACGGGCGAGCGACCTGTGCACAGCGGCCGGCTCGGCCACGTCCAGCGCTCTGTGCTCGCTTGCACCCTCGGCTGCGTATCTGCCCGGGCAAGCATACTCTTCCCCATTATTCACGTTTGGCGGGGAAGGCTGGATGCTGCTTCCAATTGCCCGCGCCAACCCGCTGAACTTCGGAGCAACGTTCCCCGGGAGTCTTTCCCGTGTCACCGGTTCCGCTGAGCCGATGCAGTTGCGCATGAGTTCGCAAGCAGGCCGCCAGCTGGACGGGGAAGGTGGCGGAGGAATCTCCGGCGGCGTCGGCGTTTCCCTGAACGGCGCACCGGATGGCTGGTTCAAGGGCTCGCCGGGCGATGGGGGCGGTCGCTTCCGCCGTCCCTGGAATCCCAATTTCACTGGCTTTGTCGTCAGCAACGGTTCGGGTCCGCTCGCCGAAACGCCCGAGCCTCTGACTCTGGCGCTATTCGGCACCGGCCTGCTGCTGATCGGGCTGATCGCGCGCCGTCGCTTCTCCGGTGAAAGAGGCGAACCTTAAAGAGCGTTGACCCGGTTTCTACCTTGGCCACGGCACAACCTCGGTCGGCCGAGCGGATTGGAACACACCCCCAGTCGGCTCGGCCGTCCTTGCATTCGGATGGGATGAAGGCGCTATGCGCACATCGGAAATTCACGAGAGCGAATTGAGGATCTCCACTCTGCCCTTCATCGACGGCGAGTTGACTGGCCCCTCGGCCCGTACGCCGGTCCCCGACGCACTCAGCGTCGACGTGGAGGACTATTTCCACGTCGAGGCGTTTCGCGACCGCATTCCCCAGGAGACTTGGCCGCTGTTTCAACCCCGCGTCGCCGACAACACCCGCCGCGTCCTCGAGCGTCTCAGCGTGACCAAAGCCCGGGCCACGTTTTTTGTTCTCGGCTGGGTGGCGGAACGACAACCCCAAATCGTTCGCGAAATTCTCTCGGCGGGACATGAGGTCGGCTGCCACAGCTATGCGCACCGCTGCGTCTGGACCCTTTCGCCGTCGGAGTTTCGCGAGGACACACGCCACGCACGCATGGCGATCGAAGATGCCGGAGGCCGCCCGGTTCTCGGTTACCGCGCACCCAGCTTTTCCATCGCGGAGCGGTCTCTCTGGGCGATCGACATCCTCGCCGAGGAAGGTTTCCTCTACGATTCCAGCGTTTTCCCGATCCATCACGACGTATACGGGCTGCCCCATGCGCCGCGCACCCCGTTCCGTTGGACCGGTCGGCGTGGCCACCTCTATGAAATACCGCCCACTGCCGTTCGCTGGGGACGTTGGAACCTCCCGGCCGCCGGTGGCGGCTATCTACGAATCCTGCCGGAATGCTACACGCGATGGGCAGTTCGCACGGCGCGCCGGGCGGGACAGCCCTTGGTGATCTACTTCCACCCTTGGGAGATCGATCCGCGCCAACCGCATCTGAAAGGCCGGATCCGGTCCGTCTTCCGGCACTATTTCCATATTGGCCGCATGGAAGGCCGAATCGAGCGCCTGCTAAGCACGGGGAATTTTGTCCCGTTGATCGACTATCTGGAAGCTCTGGTCGGGCGCGTTCGTCCCACGTCCGAAAGTTACGCAGCCGTTGCTGCCTCTGCGGCAAGGGGGGCTTGATCGCCGTCGGCATCTCGGCGACGCGGTGCTTGTGTAGCGATTCGAGTCGAAAGTTGAAATTGTTTGCGCACACAGAAGCGCTTGACGATTCGCAGCCACGAGGGACGCTCCATCAATCCCTTTCAATGGTTGGCGTTACGAGTCTTCCAATCGCGCTCTTTGCCCGGACGTTCGCGGGACTGGCAATTGCAGGGGCTTAGTACTATGAGCACCGACCGTACTCTGAACACCGTCAACCGGGACAGCATCTTCCCGGATACCGCGCTCGTGCCGACGCCCACCCAACGCCAACTCCCAACCCCAGCGTGCGACCGCTCCGTTGAGTCGCCTTCGGATCAACCGCCAAAGCGCATGGCGAAAGCCGCGAGGCGCGCGCAGGCCGCTGCCCGCCCTGATGCCGAGAAGTCCACGCAAAACGGCCTACCAACCCTCCCTATTGAGGAAATCCGGGGCGTGGAACTGAGTTGCGCGGCGTGCCACACCGTCTTGCACTTTCCCCGAGCGCAGTGGGTCAGCTCCCCTGAGTGCTGCCCGAACTGCGGAACGCAGTGGATGCGTCCGCCCGCGCCTGATAGCTTCCTTTCCGAAGATCCCTTCGCCTACATCTTTCAAACGATCCTCGCGTTTCGCGATGCCCTGCAAGCCCTGGCTGCCGTCGGCCCGACGGCGCAGTTCACGCTTGCGCTGGAAATGGAGGGCTCTCCGAATCGCGCCGGGGCCGGCTCACCGCTGGCCGGAAGGAAGAAAAACGTTGGCGCTTGAAGTCGTGGACCCGTGGGAAGAGAGGAAACCGATGCACGAACCAGCACATACTTCCAGAGACGGCCGGCGGAAACATCGCCACTGGAAAGTCACCATCTACTACTCCGACGGACTGAAGTTCACCCGGGTCTATACCGAGCGGAAACGCGCGGAAAAATTCGCCATGCGGCAGAAACGGTCCCCCGTGGTCCGCTCGACCCGTGTCCGCGAGGTGGCCTGACCGTCTGGCCGTCACTCGCCGCAGCCCTTCATCGAGGCCGTGAACGGCACTCGCTCTTGTACTTTTTGCGTCTCTGCGTCTTGACGCCAAATCGCTGAACCTCGTCTTCAAGCTCGCCAAGGATTCCCTGGGCAGGAAGCAGCGGAGTTATTCTCCGGCCCTCCGAAAAACAGGGACCACAATTACCGGCCTTTCAAGCCGGTCTTGACTCGATCCTCATTCCGCAATAGCGTTCGAAGATATGAGTTCCTTAACTCTAAAGGTCAACGGAACCACGCACACCTTGGACCTCGATCCGTCGACGCCCCTGCTCTATGCATTGAGCGACGATCTCGGTCTCCGCGGTGCGAAATTCGGCTGCGGCCTCGGTGAATGCGGGGCCTGCACGGTCATTATCAATGGAGAGGCCACGCGTTCCTGCATCACCACCGTGAGTTCTGTCCACGGAGCTGAAATCACCACGCTGGAAGGGATCGGAACGATCGAAAAGCCACATCCGCTCCAAAAAGCATTTATCGAAGAGCAGGCTTCCCAGTGCGGCTTCTGCGTTAACGCCGTGATCATGACCGCTAAAGCCCTTCTCGATAAAAATCCGAAGGCCTCCGACCAGGAAATCCGCCAGGCCATGTCGAGCGTTTTGTGCCGCTGCTTCACGCATGTGCGGATGATCCGCGCGATCCATCGCGCAAGACAGGAAATGGCAGGATGAGCCGCCGAGCAACCGAGACCGATCTGTTTCCCAAGCTCACCCCCGATGCGCAAAATGCGCTCGAAGTCGCGGGTTTTTCGCGCCGCGCCTTCCTGCAGGGTGCAGGCGCCCTGATCGTGTCCTTCTCCGTGCTGGGCAGGACGGCGGCCGCCGGGGCCCAGTTTTTTGGCTCCCACTCGACCGCCGGAGCTCCGGCTCCCGATCAACTCGATTCCTGGATCGCCATTGCCGCGGACGGTCGGGTAACCGCGTACACCGGCAAAGCGGAGATCGGGCAAGGCATGGCCACGGCGCAAATCCAGCTGGTTGCGGAAGAACTCTGCGTACCCTTCGATCGCGTCCGCCTGATCTCTTGCCAAACCCCGATTACCCCGGATGAGGGTGTGACCTCGGGAAGCCAATCCACTCCGACGAATTTCAATCATCGCAACCTGGCCCAGGCGGCGGCCACGGCTCGCGAGGCGCTTCTACGGCTCGGAGCGCAGCATCTCCGCGTACCCGCCGCCTCGCTGGTTGCTCGGGACGGCACAATTCATGTCAAGAACCGGCCCGCAAAAAAGGTCGGTTACGGCACACTGATCGGCGGTAAGCGTTTCAACCTTCGTCTCGATCCCAAGGCCACGCGGAGACCCGCGAGCGAATGGACGATCCTTGGCACTTCGGCAAAGCGGCCCGATTTGCCCGCCGTCGTCACCGGCCAGTTCGAGTTCGTTCACAACGTGCGCCTTCCCGGAATGCTGCATGGGCAGGTGGTACGGCCTCCAGCCGTCGGTGCGACCGTCATCAGCGTGGACGAAAGCTCGGTGTCCGAAATGCCCGGCGTCGTAAAGGTTGTGGTCCGGAAAAATTTCGTTGGTGTCGTGGCGCAAAAACCATGGCAGGCGATTCAGGCGGCGAACAAGTTGAAAGTACACTGGAGCGCCGGAACGGAACTGCCCGCCCAGGCGAACTACTACGAGCACCTGCGTCATCAGAAACCCACGCATGACACCCTGAGGGTGGACTCCCCCGACGTCTCGCAAAAGCTGGCTGCGGCCGCCGACGTGCTCAAGGCAACCTACTATTATCCGTATCAGATGCATGGATCCATGGGCACTTCCTGTGCCGTCGCCGACGTGAGCGGCAATCACGCCACACTGTATTCACCCACGCAGGGGGTATGGCCGCTGCGCAGCAGCGCGGCGATGGTGCTAGGTCTGCGCCCGGAAAACGTAAAGGTCCTTTTCCGCAGGGGCGCCGGGTGTTACGGCTTGAACGGTGCCGACACCGTTTCCTACGACGCGGCCGTCTTGTCCCAGGCCGTTGGCAAGCCCGTACGCGTCCAGCTCTCACGCAAGGACGAGATGGCGTGGGGTGAAAACTACGGCTACGCCTTCGTCCTGGATGAGCGCGCTGGGCTGGACGCCCAGGGCAACATCGTCGCCTGGGACCACGAGTCTTGGTTCCCCGTGCATGGGAGCCGCCCCGGCTATGACCGGCCCGGAAATGTCGTCACCGGCATGCTTGTGGGTTTTCCGGCTAGGCCGTTCGAGCCCCGCTCGCCCGCGCCCGAGCCTCACCGTTTCGAAAATGGCGACAACAGCGTCCCGCCCTACTGCGCGGGCATTATCAGCGGCAAAGCCGAAGGTACCGGCACGATCCGTTCAGAGCGCGTTCTGATCCACAACGTGCCTTCGCCGTTCTTCACCGGACCCCTCCGTTCGCCGGCGCGCCTCCAGAACACCTTCGCGCACGAAAGCTTCATGGACGAACTGGCTGCGCACGCAAAGGCGGATCCGGTCGCCTTCCGCCTGCGTTACCTTAAGTTTCCTCGGCTGCGCGACGTCGTTACTGCCGCTGCGCGATGTGCCCACTGGGATGCGCGCCCATCGCCCAAGCCTCATATCGACAACAACAGCATCGCTTCCGGCCGCGGCATTGCCTGCGTGGCCTACGAAGGCAGAAACGGCTACAGTGCCATCGTCGCCGAAGTCGAAGTCAACCAGAAAAGCGGCCAGATCACCGTGAAGCGCTTCGTCATCGGCGTCGACGTCGGCCCGGTCTCGAACCCGGATGGCCTGAAGAACCAGATGGAGGGCGGAGCCCTGCAAGGCATGAGCCGTGCACTCGGCGAGGAAGTCACCTGGAATAATCGGGAAGTGACGTCAATTGACTGGTCCAGCTATCACACCTTATTCCTTGGCATCGAGGTCCCAAAAGTCGATGTGGTCATGCTCGACAGGCCAAAGCTCCACGCGACCGGTGCCGGCGAACTCTCGATTACCGCCGTGGCAGCTGCTATAGGTAACGCCGTCTTTGACGCCACCGGTGCCCGGCTCCGGGAGGCTCCTTTTACGCCCAAGCGAGTAAAGGCCGCGCTCGATCGGCGCACCTGATGCCGCTCGCGACCGCGCCACGCAACACTCAGAATTGTCGTTAAGATTTGGTGCGCGTTGTGCTTTCGTGAATTCGCCATGTCTCTATTCACTAATTTGCCCGGCCGGAAAGAAACCATTTCCAGGAAAGCTGTTTTCCATGGCAAGCATTGCTCGTGTTTCGCTGTTTCACTGCTGTGAGCTGGGCTTAGACGCTTGCTTGGGGCCTCGCGATGTTGTTTTTCGTACCTCGCTTTGCGACGGCAATTGCACCACATCCCAACCACCGCCCAGCGCCTTGATCAATTGAACGCTGGCGACCATCTGCCGCATTCGGAAATTCACGGCCGTTTCCTGATCGTTCAGCAGGATGGTCTGCGCGGTGAGCACATTCAGATATGGGTCCAGTCCCCTTTGGTACCGAACCGTGGCTTCATGCAGGCTTCTTTGAGCCGCTCTGACGGCGGCATCCTGGTGCTCGATGGCTTCGGACAGCACTCTCAACGCCGCCAGGTTGTCCTCGACCTGCTGAAACGCAATGAGCGCAATCTGCCGATAATTGGCGACGGTCTGGTCGTATAGCGCCCGGTACTGTGTGACCGTTGCCTTACGCAAGCCCGCATCAAAGATGCTTTGCGCCAGGCTTGGGCCGACGGACCAGAAACGGCTGGGCCACGTGAGCCAATCCGTGAACGAGGAATTTCCGAATCCGCCGGTGGCACTCAGGAAGATGTTGGGAAAATAAGCTGCTTTCGCCACACCGATCCGGGAGTTTGCCATGGCCATGGCGCGTTCAGCGGCGGCGATATCGGGGCGACGCTCGAGCAGCCCCGAGGGCACCCCGACCGGAACGCAAGGCGGGTTCACCCGGAGCGGCTTGTGCGCGAGAGAGAACGTGGATGGAGACTGGCCGGTCAAGACGGCAACGGCATGTTCATATTGCGCTCTCAAAACGCCGAGGTTTGTGTCTTGTGCTTGCGCGGCCCTCAGCTGTGCTTCGGCTTGTGCGACGGCTTCTTCAGGGTCGAGCCCGGCCCGGTATCGACTTTGTGTGATTTCGAGCGTTTGGCGATAGGCGGCGACCGTGGAATCCAATATGTCCTTGAGAGAATCCTGCGACCGCAGCTTGTAGTAGTCCACGGCGAGTTCTGCCTGTTCGCTGAGACGCACATATTCCAGATCGGCTGCGCTCGTCTGGGCCGCGAACACATTTGCTTTCACCTCGCCCCGAATCCGGCCCCAGAAATCGGGTTCCCAGGAGGCGTCGAATGGGAGGGAATAATTCGTGTAGGATTTCACGCTGAGGCCGGAACCGGAGGAAGTTCCCGTTCGCAAGCCACCGAACTGCCCGGACGACGGGCGGGAATTGATGATGCTGGCGCCGGCGGAGACGCTGGGGAAGTATTGTGACCGCGCTTGTCTTACGAGAGCGCGAGCGGCAAGGAAATTTGCCGCCGCAGCGACGATGTTCTGGTTCGACGCCTGCGCCTTTTCTTCGAGGCTGTTCAGCTCAGGATCGTTGAACGCTTCCCACCATTTGCCGCGGATCGCATTGCCTCCAGGCAGCGCGGCTTTCCAGATGCCCACAGCGAGAGCCTTGGCGGATGAAAGCTCTTTGTAACTCGCCGGAACGGGAACAGAGGGCCGGTTGTACTTCGGTCCCACCATGCACGCGGTCGTGAAGAGAACGAGTGCGGCAGGGGCAACGAGGCAGAGCCAGCGCACGATCCGCTCGCGCGAGATCCCGTCGACACGCGAGACCCGATCGCTCCGCGACTCGCGTTTGTATCCTCTATTGACCGATATACACATCGACCAACTCACCGGGGTAAAGATTCACGTCTGCGGGTCGTTTCACCTTGAAGATCAGCGGCAACACCCTCACGTCCACGCGCTCCCGCCGCTGATTGGAGAGCTGGATCTTCGGCGAAACATACGGCTGCATCCTCACATAGTCGAGCGGGAGCTTTACGTTGGAACCGCGTATGGTCATCTGTGCTTTCATTTTTGAAGGCGGGGGCAGACGCGGCACCAGAATCTCGTCCACGTAGCACCGGACCTGGAGATAGGACTGGGGCGCCCCGAGGACCAGCACAGGATCCATTGCGCGCGTGTAGCTGTCGAAGGCCCCTTGCGGAGACACATAGCTGCCCGCGACGGTATTTATGGAAAGCACCACGCCATCCCCAGGCGCGCATATCGTGTACTTGGCGAGGAGAGCTTTCGAGGCCAAATACGACTTCTCCAGAGCGTTGTACTGGCGTTCCTGATTGCGTATCTCGAAAATCCAGGCACCGGCTTTTATCAGGTCGCGTTGCCGGCGCGCGACTTCCAGGTTCGCTCGTGCCGCTTCCACCGCGTCTCTTGCGGCGTCCACGTCGTTGCGGCTGACCGACCGCGGGTCGGCCTGGAAAGCGGCGTCTTGCTTGTTGAAGACATCCTCGGCGGTTTTGAGCGCTGCCTGTGCCGCGGCGACCTGTGCCTGGGCGACGTCGAGGTTTTCCTTCCTCGGCTCGGCCTTCAGTTCCTGGAGTTTGACGAACACAGCCTCAGCCGCCGATTTCTGCTGCTGCACCGTCGCTGCCTGGATGGAATCGTCGATTCGCAGGAGCGGTTCGCCTTTCCTTACGCTGTGTCCCTCGGTAACCAGAACTTCCGTGACCGTTCCACTCACTTCGGGGTACACATTGACGTTCTGTCCGTCGGACTGGAGACTCTCCACGATGCCCTCGGCGTAGATCCCGCGAGCGTAAGGATCGGTCGGCGGAGGAAACAGCGCAGGCCGAGGTGCTTCCACGACGGAGAAAAGATGGGCAGCCACGCCGCCGGCAAGAATGCCGATCAATGCGAGCGCGAAAAGTATTTTGGAGGACCTCATATCCCGTCCTTTGTCAGTGCTTCTTTCTATTGAGCTGGCCGTCTTCCATTTCCAGGGTCCGGTCGGCGAATTCATAGATTCTGTCGTCGTGCGTGACAATCACGACGCAACGTTTCTCGTTGAGAATATTTCGGCGCACAAATCCGACGATCTCGCGCCCGGTGTCGCCGTCCAGGGAAGCGGTGGGCTCGTCCATGATCAGGATGTCCGGTTGGCTGACGACGGCACGGGCGATTGCCACGCGCTGCTGCTCGCCTCCGCTCAGTTTCACGGGAAGAAGTTGCGCCTGCCGTTTCAGACCCACGATCTCCAGATACTTTATGGCCTCGCTGATCGCCTCGTCCCACGGCTTTCGCTTCAGGATGAGGGGAATTGCCACATTCTCTGCCGTCGTCAGACGCGGGAACAGGTGATAATCCTGGAAAACGAAGCCCATCTTGTTCAGCCGAAGTACGGCGAGTTGGTCGACCGTGAGAGTCCAGATGTCGGCGCCCTCGAGCAGAACGCTTCCGGCGTTTGGCCGGAGGATTCCCGAAAGCACGCTGAGCAGAGTCGTCTTCCCGCTTCCTGAGGGACCCACGATATACAGCATTTCCCCCAGGTAGGCCTCCATGCTGACTTCCCTGAGGGCAAACGTCCTGGCTTCGCCTTCACCGAACCATTTCACCAATCCGCTGGCTTTGATGGCCGCAACCGGCATTTCATCCCCTGAAGATATCGAAGGGTTCAATCCGCAGCACCGTACGAATCCCGATATAGCCGGAGGTCGCGGCGATGACGAGAACCAGCAGGAACGCCGCTCCTAGGTTCGTGTAGGTTTCCATGCCTGCATAGCTTGGCATCTTGAACTTGACCAACCCGATGATGATGCTGCACACACCCACCCCGAGGCCGTAGCCGGTGAGCGAGGCGAACCCGGCTTGAAACAGGATCATCCAGATCAATTCGCGGCTTGTGATGCCGATTGCCTTCAGAGCACCGTATCTTTCCAGGTGTTCCAGGACGAACGTATAAAAGGTTTGGCCGGAAACCACGATGCCGATGAGAACGCTGATCAACGTGCCGAGGCCGATATTGACTCCCATGCCGGTGCTGAAAAGGTAGAAGGTGGAGACTTTTCGTCGGAGCTCTCCTCTCGTCAGCGCCAGATAACCGAGAGCCTTAACTTGCCGCTTGATTCGCGGAATGTCGCTCCCGCTCTTCGGTTCGACGAGAACGTACGAGATGGTAAACCGCGGGTTCGGGATGTATTGGATTGCTCTTTTGTAGGTCGTGTAAAGCGTCGGGACGCCGAAAATACTGGAGAGAGGCGTCTTGGCGAGGCCGACAATGACCACGCGATGATCGTTCAGCTCGAATTCCGAGCCGACGCGCACATTGCCGAGCTTGTGAAAATCCGCGTCCTTGACTGCAATGAAGGCGTCTGTCGCATAGATATCCTCGATGTGTCCCTCGATCATCTCGGGTCTGCCCACCAGGCTCGTGTCATCGAGTCCGATGACCACCACCGGCTGGTACGCGCCGTCGGGAAGCTTGACAAGAGCTGAGCCCGAGTAGAGCGGGACGGCGTATTCGACACCTTGCATGCTTCGCACCGCGTCGAGCACGTAGTCGGGCATGCCCAGCGAAGTGGTCACGTTCTGCACCGCAGGGTCCATCACCCAGATCGGCGCACCGACGTTCGTCACCATCGAGGACGAGTGATTCAACACTCCGATCAGCATCGACGTGACGAACACCATCAAAAAGACCGCAAAAGCGATCCCGCCCACCAACGCGGTGAATTTCGTTTTGTCGTTGACCAGGAGCTTGTAGGCCAGTCTGAGAATGCCGTTCATGCGGTGATTCCTCGCCCCCTTTAGGCCGACCTATGGCTGACAGGCACAATGAGGCAAGTTCGTTCCCGGCGACAGCACCAGCTCAACGCGCCCGCATCGTCCATCACAGTCGGAAACCGGCCACATGCCGACAGCCGTCTACAAAATCGCTGCACTTAATTCGTTCCCGAGCAACGGGCTTGGCATAGCCGGTTGAGTTGTCTTGCCATCACGGCCTGGTGCTTTGCCTGAAGTGCAATGGTCATGCCCAAGGGAGCTACACTTAAGTGATGGACATTCTGTGAGATAGGGAATGTCTGGCGACTGAGGAAAGCCGGGATTGCGCCAATTCGCGCATTTGTCGAGGTGCCTGCCCCACGCTTTGCGGCAGCCAAACCGCGCGGACTCAATCAGCTTCCCGCCGATCGCCTAGCCTTTTATTTGGGCCCGTACGCCCCGAAAACAGTTACTGTCCCGGCATAGCGTCGCCATGCGACGTAACGATAGGGCCGCATGTGTAGGCGCTGGGCACACGGATACTTCCCTTGGAAAGAGCTCGCCCCTTTATCTGCAGAAGAGCAGTCTCCAATCGCACCCGTGCGTAATTTCACTCTGTGTTATGGGACAGTGTCTCAGGGCACCGGCCCTAGCCATCCGGCATCTGCCGGACTGGACTGTCCGCAAAGGGGATAGGCCACCACGCGCCGTTGCTCCCTGCGGAAAAACACGTGCAGGGAAACGGGGAGGAATCTAACCAGACGCTTAAAGAAATGGCTCATCGCCAGGCCAGCGGGCCTCAAAAGTCTTGTTGTGAAAGTGAGCGCGTGGATCGCTTGTATTGCCACGAGGCGAAGCTGCCGGTTTGTACCTCAGGCAGGCCTCTCTCCGTGTTCAGATTCCCCCGACAATTGACGTATATGCAGAGGTGATCACTTAGGAGAGTATTTATGATTGACCGGCTTTGTCCTAGGAACGCGAAGTTCGTTGTCCCGACCCGATCCTATGCGTGCCCTTTGCCGGTCCTACGCATCAGGCGAGTTCCGCGGCAACTGGAAAAGTGCATGAACCGTTACTCCCGTTTTTGCGCTACTTTTGGCTTGGTATTCCTCTTTGCCTGCGCCGCCGCCTCTGCACAAAGCACACATGTCCGCAAGAAACTCCGCATTGGCGTACTCGTTTCGCTGACCGGTTCCTGGTCCACGCTCGGCAGGAACTCCGAGGTGGCGCTGAAGATCGCTGCGGCACAGATCAACGCTCAATCCGAAGCTCAACATGCCGGCTATCGCGTCAAGCTCCTCGTACGCGACACGCAACTCAATCCGGAACTGGCGCTGGAAGAGTTGGAGGAGTTGGACAATAAGGGCGTGAAGATCGTCATCGGGCCTCAGTCGAGTGACGAACTGGCGCTGCTGAAACCCTTCGCAGATGCGCATGATATCTTGCTGATCAGCCAGTCCAGCACCGCATCTTCGCTTGCGATTGAAGGAGACAACGTCTTTCGCTTCTGTCCGGACGATGTCCTCGAAGGACAGGCAATCGTTGCCCTGATGTGGCACAACGGCATACGCACCTTGGTGCCGTTCTGGCGCGGCGATGCCGGCAATGACGGTCTGCACAACTCTGTGCGCGCTGCCTTCATTGCGAGCGGCGGTACTATCACCGATGGTGTTCGCTATGATCCCGCCACGACGGATTTTACGGCGGCGATAGCGGCTGTTAGTTCCCAGGTGGCCCAGGCGCGCGTCAGCGCCGATCCGTCCTCCGTGGCGGTCTACCTGGCTGGTTTCGATGAAGTTGTGGACGTCTTTGAGGCGGCTTCCACGAATGCAGCCCTGAAAACCACCCCCTGGTATGGCAGCGACGGGATCGCCAATAGCTACGCTTTGCTTTCCGCTCCTGTTGGAGCGACCTTCGCGGCAAGCACGGGTTTCCCCAACCCAACATTCGGCCTCGATCCGAACACAAAGGGCGATTGGCAGCCGCTGGCAACAGAAATTCAGAGGATCACCGGCGTCGCTCCCGACGCATTCGCCCTCGCGGCATACGATGCCCTGTTTGTCGCCTACCACGCCTTTGTCGCATACCGCGCCCTCCCGCAATCTCGTGGATACAAGCACCTCCCTCTGCTGAAGAACGAATTCGTCGCGATTGCCAATTCCTATACGGGCGTGACCGGGCCCACGACACTCAACAAGGCCGGCGATCGCACATTCGCCGATTTCGATTTCTGGGCCATTCACCCCGTCGACGGCGTGCTTTCCTGGGCGATTATCGGGCGCTACGTAGACGGCACGTTGTACTGAAATCGCATGAAATCGAGGAAGTAAGAAGAATTGCGCGCCAGTGACGATTTGAAGGCCCGGCCCTGCTTGCGGACGTGAGTCCGAGAATTGCTGGGACAATGCAGAGTTTCCCGGTCCGCCGTGACCCATCGACTGCCTATACGGATTACCTCATTTTGAAAGGGGATTTGGTGAGCCGCCCAGGACTCGAACCTGGAACCCGCTGATTAAGAGTCAGCTGCTCTGCCGATTGAGCTAGCGGCCCGTTGAGGCACAGAACTAAGAGTTTAGCGGAAGCAGGCGCGGCTCGCAACGCGGGTCGGTTGTCAGCCCCCGGCGCGGAAAAAGTGCCGAGCGGATTCCACCAGCACCCTGGCGCAGTTCACTATCGAATCGAGTTCCACCCATTCCACCGTTTCGTGGGCTCCGCTTCCGGCGGGGCCGTAGTTGACCGTAGGGATGCCGGCGGCAGAGAAGATTGCCGCGTCCATCCAGAATGCGACTCCGCCCTCCTCCGGCTCCCGTCCGGTAACGGCCACGATTCCCTCGCGGACGGCCCGCGCGATAGGCGCTTCCCGGTCACAGACAAGCGGAGGCCGGTCGAGCTCGATGCGAACTTCGGCTTCCTCACCGGCATCGCGGATCACCCCGGAAATCTCGCTCAGCACCTGCTCCGGCGTCTCGCCCGGCAACGTTCGCCGCTCGACACGGAGCGTACATTTCTCGGCGTAGATGGAAGGCCCGCTGCCGCCCTCAACTTCGGCGCAGTGCTGGGAAGCCGGCCCGAGCATCGGATGAACGCGCCGGCGCAGCACCTCGGTGTCAAACCGCTCCAGCGCGGCAATTACACGGCCCATTTTGCCGATGGCGCTGACGCCCAGGTCCCAGCGGCTGCCGTGCGCTGCACGGCCGCGCGTCTCGATCTCCACCCAGACGAAGCCCTTGTGCGCCAGAATCAGCTTTCCTTCGCTCGGCTCGGTAAGGATGCAGGCATCCGCTTGATGCCTGCGAACGAAATCCTGTGCACCCAGGCTCGCGTGCTCCTCATCGGCCACGAGCGCCACGAGGACTCGACCGCGCAATCGCTCGCCGGCCAGCGCGGCCGCTGCGGCGAGGATGGCCGCAACGCCGCCCTTCATGTCGTAACTCCCGCGGCCGTAGACGCGGCCGTGTTCGACGCGCGGCTCAAAGGGCGGGATCGTCATCCCGGCCGTACCAACGGTGTCGAGGTGGGCGCAGAGCACAAGCGTAGGGCCGTCCGCAGCACCGATCTCGGCCACAGCGTTCGGCCGGCCGGGAGCGGCTTCCTCCAGCCAGGCGCGAATGCCTCGCTCGGCCAGCCAATCGCGGGCAAGGGCGGCGATGGCAGCCTCGCCATGGCCCTCGCCGGATGCGATGCCGGGATTCACTGAGGGCGTGCGAATCAACGCTTCGAGCGTAGTCTGGATTTCGCTGCGCGAGAGTGAATCGTCGGGCATGAAATTCCACCTCGGAGGCCAGTGGGGCCAATGCATTTCAATGAGGAGACCATGGCTCGGGCTGCTTCCCGAGACACTGTTTCGGGACTCTAAGCGTTCGGCGCGGCAGCAACCGTGCGGCTCACTCCTTGGCGCGGCGGCGCGACAGCAGAAATGCCATCACGATCATCGCTCCCGCCACCAGCGCCGACCAGGAATAGATGCCGGCCAAACCAATCCAGCCGGAATCGACCATCGGCCCAACGGCGAACGACGCGATGCCGTAACCGATCATGTAGGCCGCCATCAGTTCTCCGGCCATCAGTTCCGCTAGGCGAGGAAACTGCTCCTCCGCCAGGCCCACCGAGAGCGGCAGAAACGCCGAGCAGGCAAATCCCGCAAAGCCGAACGCCACTATCGCCATCGCGGGCGTGACCGCATGCGGCACCACGAGGAACGCGATCAGCAACAGCACCGGCAGCCCGCGATAGATCCACCGAGGCGGAAACCAGACCGCCGCAATGGCCGCCAGCAACCGCCCTACCGTCACCATCGCCCAGAACGCAGCCAGTGCCAACCCGGCTTCGCGCGCCGAAAGGCCGCGTTCGCCGTGCAGGTAGAGGATGGCCCAGTTACCGTAGAGCGTCTCGCTGATGCCGTAGAGCACCACCAGCGCGATGAACGCCCAGAGCCGGCCGGAAAGGCTGCGCAGAAAGCCGAACCCGCCGCTCGACGGCAGCGAAGGAGTCGGCGCGTCGATCTTGAGCGGCTGCGTCGAGCCGGCCACTCCCAGCAGCAGCAGAGCTCCAGCCACCAGCGCCGGAATCCACCACCAACTCCGGCCGCTCGCCACGCTGACGAAGACCGGCGCCAGCGCCGTGCCCGTGCCGAGCAGCGTGTGGAGCGCGGTGAGCGCCGTTTCGGAATGGTCGGGGAAAAAGCCCGGCGCCAGGCTGTTGAGCGCCGTGAGCGTTGCTCCGAAGCCGCCTCCCAGCGCCAGCATCGCGACGATCAGCGTGGCGTAAGACGGCACGTGCATGCCCATGAACGCCGCGCTCAGCGCCACCAGCCCCATCGCCACCACGTCCAGCAGCACGCCCGTCAGGAACAGCCGCTTCAGCCCCCAGCGCTGCACCAGCACGCCGCCTCCAGCCGAAGCCGCGATCGCCGCCGCGACCATCGGCACGAACAGCGCGCCGTATTCCACGCCGGTAAAGGCGTAGCCGTGGGAGCTCGTGAGCAGGCCCGACGCCGCCGGCAGCACCACTAGCGCGAAGCCCTGCGCGAGGCCTGCGAGGTAGGCGACCGGGATTTCGACGCGTCGCGCCAACATCCCTCCTTATTTCAGCCGCTCGAGCAGATGGTCGCCTACACGCAGCGCGTTCGCCATGATCGTGAGCGCAGGATTCACCGCCCCGATCGACGGAAAGAAGCTGCCGTCGACGATGTAGAGGTTGTCGAGCTCGTGCGCCTTGCAGAAAACGTCGAGCGCCGAGCTGCCCGGATCGGTTCCGAACCGTACCGTGCCGGCCTGATGCGCCGTGCCCGCAATCGGAATTTTCTTGCTCAGATAGAGCTGGCGCGGGATCAAGGGCTCATGGAAACCCAGCTTGCCGAGCAGGCTCTTCCATTTGGCGATCAGCCGCTGGTGTGCCTCGGCGTTGGTCTCCTTCAGGCGCAGCACGATGCGGCCGTCGCGGTCCAGCGTGACGCGGTTCTCGGGATCGGGCAGGTCTTCCGACGAAAGCCAGAAGTCCACCGAATGCTCCGCCATCTCCTCGAACGACATCTTCGGCACCCACGACGCCCAGCCGGGCGCTTCGGCGCGCAGCATCGCACCGTCCGATTTGCCGAGCATCTGGATCAGTCCAAGCGGATGATCCCAATCGTCCGAACGGAAATAGAAATCGGAGAGCGCCAGCGTCTTCTGAAACACCGTGGGATTCGGCTCGAGCGAGATGGCCATCAGCGCCGTGTTTTCATGGCGCAGGTAGTGGCGGCCGACCACGCCGGAGCCGTTCGCGAGCCCGCTCGGGTGCTTCTCGCCGGTCGAGCGCAGCAGCAGCGCCGCGGAATTGATCGCGCCGCAGGCAACCACGACGATCCCGGCCGAATACGACTCGGTCGTCTCGCCGCGCCGCACTTTCACCTCCGTCACTTCCCTTCCCGAATCGCTCGTCTCCAGCCGCTCCACAAAGGCGCCGGTCAGCAGCTTCACATTCTGCCGCTGGGCCAGCAATGGCTCGACGCAGATCGTTTGGGCGTCGGCCTTGCCGTTGGTTATGCACGGGAAGCCGTCGAAGGCGCGGCAGCGGATGCACGGGCTGTGGCGATCCACGCGTCCGTCCTTCTCGTCCAGCAGAATGCCGAGCGGCAACGGATAGGGATGGTGGCCCAGCCGTTTGAGGTCGTCGAAGAGCTTCTGGATTCGCGGTTCGTGGCTCACCGGCGGATAGGCATACGGCGCGCTTGCCGGCGGCTCGGCAGGATCGGCGCCGCGCTGCCCGTGGACGTGATAGAGTCGCTCGGCTTCGGTGTAATACGGCTCGAAATCCTCGTAGCTCACCGGCCAGGCAGGCGAAATGCCGCCGGCGTGGCGCAGCTCGCCAAAATCCTCTTTCCTCAGACGAAACAGGGCCGAGCCGTAAAATTTCGTATTCCCGCCAACGAAATAGTGAATGCCGGGGAAAAACTCCTTGCCGTCTTTGTCGAGCCAAGGCTCCTTGGCCTGATATTTCGCCTTCACGAAAACGGCGTTGGAATCCCAGTTGTCCTGTTCACGCGGCAGAAAATCGCCCCGCTCCAGCAGCAGGATGCGCTTGCCCGAAGACGCCAGTCGCCATGCCAGCGTGGCCCCTCCCGCTCCCGTCCCAATGATGATGACGTCGTATTGATTCTCTGCAACCATTGCCTCTTCCCCCGTTCCCGGCGAACGAACCGCCGCTGCGCCCAGCCCTCTCCTATCCCGCCTATAGCCCACGGTCAAGGGGTAGACGGAATTCGAGACTTGGCGTTTGGCCCGCACTTCGGCCCGCGTGGTTTACGATGCGAACCCTCGCTGAATCGACTCAGAACAAATGTCAAAAGCCGCGTAGTGCCGTCGTCTCGTTGGCAATTCTCAGCTAGATCAGAGGGGAAACAATGAGCGGCTGTACCGCGTTCCAACGGAAACGGCCAGTGCCTTTGCGGAAGCGGGAATCTGGCTTAGCTGCGCAGCAGGGCCGTGATTTCCAGCCCGGCCTCGCGGGCGCGCTGCACTTCACCGGCCGCAAACGAGATGGCCGCCACGCGGGCGTGCCCTCCGCCGCCATACCGCTCGCAGATCTCCGCGAGGTTGCGCAGCGCCGCGCCTTCCTTCCACGGGTTCGAACCCACGGAGACCTTCGCGCGTGTGGCCGACGAGCTGACGCCGACCGAATACAGGCAGTCGGGAAAGAGGAAATAGGGAATGAACTTGTTGTACCCCTCGAGTTCCAGGTCGCTCACATCGAAGAAAATCACGCCGTTCTTCGCTTCGGCCCGGTTCTTGAGGATGTCCACCGAGCGCAAGTGCCGGTCGAGCAGCAGCCCCAGGTGCTTGTTGATGAACGGCATCGCGATGATCTCTTCGAGCGAACGCTCGGCCAGGAACGGGATCAGCCGCGCCACCAGCCCCGGATCCGGCGCCGCCTCGATCACCAGCGCCAGCTGCGTGGCCGGTTCGGCCAACGCCACAGCTGCCTCGGGCGAGGCGTACTGCGCGCCATCGATCACGTTGGCCCAGTAGATCAGCTCGCTCAGCGGCTTGGGGTCGAAGCCGAACTTCTCGCTGGCGATCGTCGTCAGGAATTTCGTGCACGATTTGTAGTTCGGGTCGTAAAACTTTTTCCCCGACGTGTCGCGCCGGAAATGTTCGGCATCCTCTGACGAAAGAAACGCGCTCTGGTGGTGGTCGAACCACCACGTGAGCCGCGGCGAACTGGAATATTTGAAGTCGACGATCACGTTCTCGTCTCCGTCGAACATGTCGTCGGTGAAGAGCTGCGAAGCCCTGTGCACCAGCCCGGTGAACTGAAACACCGCCTCTGGATTGATCCGCTCCCGATAGAAGCGGAGGAACACGGCCGCCGACGAGGCGCCGTCAAAACACTTGTCGTGATAGCAAAGGCGTACGTTCACTTCAACCATCTTCAGCAAGCCCCAAGCAGTTCCAAAACCAAATTAAGAGCAAAGTCAATAAAGATGGACGCCAGTCCCCTTCTTGTCAAGTAAAAGAGCATCCCGCTTCTCAGCGGCGAGGGGCTAGCACAAACGATTGCGGCGCCTGAGAGAAATACCATAGCAAGAACTGAAGGATCGGCCACAATGCCCGACGAAGCCTCTGACCCAGCATGAACTGAAATGCAGCCTCAGGTGGAGTGAAAGCCGACGGCCGACATGGCGCTCGTAATTTCAGGATTTTTCATGAAGGTATTCCAGACAAACTGCGTGCGATAGTTCTCCGCCATCAGCATGCCGATTCCCTGGTCGATTCCCAACACGTACCCATCCACCCAGTTCATCAGCGGATTGAACGCGTCCACGAAGCCATATTTTGTCCACGCCGTTGAGTAGTAGTTTGCGTAGAGGTTCTGCTGCACCGCCAGCGTGTCCGTGGGCACGAACGGAATCGAGCCGGCGGTCGCACACGGTACCAGCGTGCCGTCGATCGGCCCCATGGCCGGCGGGCCGCCCCAGGCGACGTACCCATTTGCGGAATCCGAGGAAGTGATTCCCCAAAAATTGTTGGCGTAGTCCGCAAATTGGCTGGCCAGCGAGAGGCAAAAGAGCTTGTGCGCCTTGGTTGCGGTCACGGAGTTTTGAAAGTAGTTCGCGTAGGCATCCTGCTTGTTCCGGAAGTCGATCCACGCGTGCGAGTACTGATAGGTGAAAAGGGGAGCGTTGGAGGTGATGTAGGTCAGTCCCTGATAGGTATACGTCGGGCGCGACCAGGCGTCCCAGCCGCTTGCCGGAATTGGATTGCTGGGCGCGCCGATAGCCAGCAGATAGAGCATCATCGCCTCGGAATAGCTATCCCAGCGGTAAGGCAGAAAACCGTTCTCCGGCGTCCAGCCCAGCGAGAGCGTGGTCCCGCCATCGAGCATCCAGGTCCAGTTGACGCGCTGATAGATCTGATTGGCGAGAGAGGTGATCTGCGAATCCTGGAAATGAGCGCGGCAAGCCAGAATCCCGCAGAGAAGAATGGCCGTGTCGATCGACGAGACTTCACTGGTTCCGGCACGCGCGCCGGTATTGATGTCCATGAAATGGTAGAAGAATCCGTTTTCGACCGGCGCCTGGTTGAGCAGAAAATTCAGCGTCGTTACCACGCGCTGCTTCAGCTGCGCAGTTGAAAGGTAGCCGCGCGAATCGGCAATGCACAAACCGGTCAAGCCGAAGCCTATGGAGGCGATGCTGGAGAGCGTGCTGGTGTCCGTGCCCTGGTAAATCGCCCGATCCTTGATGAGCCCCGTGGACGTATTGGCTTGATACCAGAAGAATTGGAACGCCGCATTCTCGATCGCCTCCATCAGTTGGTCATTCGTCGGTGCGCCTCCCGGTGTAGTCCCGGTGTTCACACTGACGGAACTGCCGCAAGCGGCGTCGAAAAATCCGCCTCCGAGAAGAGACGCGACTAGAGCAGCTTTGCCGAAAGAGCGAAGAAAGTCTCGACGAGTGGATCGCATTGGCGGAATGCCTCAACCCGGAACCATCGAGAAAGAAACAGCGTCTCTTCCGTAGATCTTAGCACTCGACCAATCCACATTCTCGGCCCGCCGGCGGCGCAAAGCCTCTTCGGCGCCGTCAGCTTGGAAAGGAATCTCCTGGACGTGTACCGGCATCCACTGCCGCGCTGCTCTGCGCTTCCTGCGCCGTCGCGGTCACCGGTGACTCGTCCGCCGCCCGGGTGAGTGAACGTGAAAGGTAGAGCGTAAACATTACCAGCGAGCACAGCACGGGAATCCATAGTCCCTCGCGCAGGCCCCCAAGATTGTCGGAAGCGAAACCGACCAGCCAGGGCAGCGTGGCGCCGCCCAGTCCGCCCAACGCAAACATTGGACCCACAAATCTCGACGCCGCGCGGCCGAAACGGAACGATAGCCGGGCGATGGTGATCGGAAAAACGGCGGAGAGACCCAGACCGGCCAGGCTCGCGCCCGCCGCGATGCCGGAAAAACGAGCCGAAAGGACAACGATCAGGCCGCCCAATGCCGTCATCACAAGACCCGCACGAGCCAGACGGATTTCGTTTTCCCGGCGCAGCACCAGCGGCGCCAACGCCCGTCCCAGCAGGAGCGCGCCCCAGAAAAACGCTGGCATCACCGCCCAGCCCGCCGCCGGTCCCGTCCCGAACCGCCGCGTGTAAGTGGCCACCCAGCCACCCAGTCCGTTCTCCGTGCCCACGTACAGGAAAAACAGCAGCCCCAGGATCAACAGTGCGTGCCAACCGGCAGCGTCGAGGCGGGGCCGCGGACCGCGGTGCTTCGGGGCAATCTCTGGCAGTGAGCCTCTTCCCAGCGTGGCCTGAAACCACACTGAAAACAGCATCGCTGTGGCGCCCAAACCAAGCAGCAACCATTCCAGCTGGTGCATCCTCTGCAAGGTGGCCGCCAGCAGCGGCAGCAGCACCGCGCCGGCGCCCCAGGCCAGGTTCAGCAGGCTGAGCGCGGCGGAAGAGCGCAGCGGATTCGCTTCGGCCACCAGCAGGTTCGTCGCCGGAATCGTCAGCCCCAGCCCCAGTCCGTAGGCGCTGGCCGCGATCATCCCCAACGTCCACGAGCCCAGTCCCAGCGCCGCCACGCCCGCGCCCATGCATGCGAAACCCGCCACCAAGCAGGACTTGTAGCCGCGCCGGGTAAGCAGCGGGCTCGAGAGCAGCACGCCCAGCACGGAAGCGGCAAATTGCGCGGTAAAGAGCAGCCCGGCGTGCACGTCGTCGAGCTTCCAGCGGGAGATCAGCAGCGGCAGCACCGGGCCGAGCAGCGTGGTGACCATGCCGGTGAGCACAAAGCCGGCGTGAAGCGAGCCAAGCGGCCGGATGCTCGCGGCGGTGGATCGCGAAATCGGCTCAGCGGCTTTCATTCGAGCGGGGAACGGGAACCGGCGCGTCCTCCGGCGATTCCGCCGAGGCACCGGTAAATTCTAGCGGCGGATGCGCGTGGTGGATTCCCGGGCAATGAGTTCCGGTTTCACCGTGATGGACTTCGGGTATGGGCTGTTTTTCGGCCGTGACACGCGATCGAGCAGCGTGCGCGCCGCGATCTCGCCCATGCTGCGCAGCGGCTGGCGAATCGTCGTCAGGCTCGGGTTCTGAAACGCCGCGCTCTGGATGTCGTCGAAGCCCACCACCGAAACCTCTTCCGGCACGCTTCTGCCGGCCTCGCGCAACGCCCGGATCGCGCCGATGGCCGCCACGTCGTTGAACGCGAAGAGAGCGGTAAAGGAATCGTCGGCCGCCAGCAGTTGCCGCGTCGCTTCGTAGCCGAGCGCCGGCGAGGAGGAATCGCCCGAGAGCTGCGCCGCACGCTTGGGCGAGAACCGGAGCCCTAGCGCTTCCATGGCGTGCTTAATCGCCTGCCAGCGCGGCTCGGTGTCGGAACTGAAATCCTGTCCCTTGATGAACGCGATCTCCCGATGTCCAAGTTCGGCCAGATGCTGCAGCGCCATTCGGGCGGCGCAATTGTGATCCAGGATGATGTTCGTCACGCCCTCGCGCGCTTCGTGGCCCGAGACGGCCACCACCGGAACCTGCAGGCCCTCCTCGCAGCGCGTGTCCACGGCGATCACGCCTTCCACCGCCCGCTCCAGAAACATCTTCGGGTACTCTTCGATCAGGTCCGGCCGGTGTCGGTGGCTGGCGACGAAATAGAAATAGCCTTCCTGCAACAGGAAGTCCTCGATCCCGCTCATCACCAGCGCCGTGTAACCCTCGCTCACCTCAGGCACTACCACGCCAATCGTGAAGCTCCTCCGGCTGCGCAGCGACCGGGCAACAAAATTCGGCCGGTAGTGCAGCCGTTTGGCTTCGGCCAGGATTCGGGCGCGGGTTCGTTCGGGAATTGATTGGCCCGCCGGCGACCGGTTGATCACCAGCGAAACGGTTGCGGGAGAAAGGTCGAGCGCTGCCGCCAGTGCCTTCAGGCTTACACGTTCTCCTGACTGCCCTGGCGAGGCGGCTGCCCCCATCGCCTTGGTGCGCGGCATGCGCGGAGTGTGTCACAGGCGGCAGAAGAGAGCAAGGGCCTGTGCCGTTTTCATTCCGCCCCTGCCGGCCTCCTGTCGACCCATTCGATCCGAACCGGGGCCCTCCCCTGCAGCCGTCCCTCTGCAGCCGTCCCTCTTGACACTGGCCGCGGCAAGGGTGTATCACGCAAGGGTCAACAAAATCGTTTTACTACAAGATATTTGTCAATATTCCCGCTGGCGGCACGTCGTTGGATTCCCGATGAGAAGGGGGGGACGATGAGTCCACGATTTCGGCCCACGGTATGGCTTCTCCTGTTCGTTTCCTTGCTGTTTCTTCCCGGGGTGGTTTGGGCGCAGTTCGGCGCCGGTCTGCAAGGCGTTGTTCAAGATCCGCAAGGCGCGGCTATCCCGGGCGCGAAAGTCACCCTTACCAACCAGTCCACGGGGGTCACCACCACAACCACAACCGGCCCCCAGGGCTTCTATCGATTTTCTGAACTCCCTCCGGGTCAGTACACCATCACCGTCCAGGCTCCCGGTTTCCAGAAGAGCGTAACCAAAAACATCACCGTCAAGGGCGAGGAGCTCACCGGCCATAACGTCCAGCTCTCGCTGGGAGCGGTTTCGCAAACCGTCACCGTAAGCGCCGCTTCCGCGCCCGAATTGCAGACCGTCTCACCCACCATTTCCGGCACCTTCACTTCGCGCGAGATCAGCCAGTTGCCTCTCTTCAACCGCGATCCTTACGAGGCCGTTCGTCTGGCGCCTGGAATCATGGGCGACGGCTCGCGCGTCGGCAACGGCAATTCCACCGGCTTTCCCAACGGCCCGGGCAGCAACCCCGGCGGTTCCTCCGGCGGGCCGGGCGGATCGAATACCGCCATCTTCCAAACCGAAAATCAGCAGCCGATCAGCGCCAACGGCGAGCGCGTCAACGCCAACAGCTACACCGTCAACGGCGTCAGCGTGAACAGCCTGCAGTGGGGCGGCGCGGCGGTACTGACGCCGGCTCCCGGCTCGGTGCAGGAATTGACCGTGGTCAGCAACGACTAAGATGCCCCCAACCGACCCACTGGCGGCGCCCACATCAAGATCGACACCAAGAGCGGCACGAACAAGTTCCACGGCGGCGGCTATTTCCAATATGAGGAACCTGGACTGAACGCCTACAACAAATACGGCGGGTATCAGGAAGGCGTAGGCTTCCTGCCCCCGATCCGCAACGACGATGCCTTCCGCCAGTTCGGCGCCAACCTGGGCGGTCCCATCTTGAAAGACAAGCTGTTCTTCTTCTTTAACTACTCGGGCCTCCGCGATTTCAACACCACCTATGAAGACAACTGGATTGACACCCCGCAATTCGACACCCTGTTGGCCAAGGATCGCCCCGGAACGCCTGTGGCCACGATCCTGACGGCCCAAGGCGTTCGGCCACGCGTCAACAAGCTCTTGCCGTCCACCTGCCAACCGTGGATCTCAGCCAATGAGCCATGTCAGGTGGTCAACGGCGGCGTCGACGTCGGATCGCCGGCTTCGAGTTACGGCACCTACGTTCCCATGTTCGGCGGCACCAACGTGCAGCCCGACTTTGCCGGCGGAGGACTCGACGGCATCCCCGATTTCCAGTTCGCCCAGATCTATCTGCCCAATCATCAGTCTGGCAACCAGTACAACGCCCGCATCGACTACCACGTCGGCCAAAACCATTTCTCCGGCAGTACCTTCCTCACCTATTACGACTCGATCGGTGCCGACGCTGCGGCGCAAGGCCGGCCGATGGCCGATCTCCACAGCAATCGTTTCAGCCCCTCCGGCTTCCTCTCCTGGGTGCGCACGATTTCTCCCACGCTGATGAATGAAGCTCGCATGAACTTCACCCGTTGGGGATACAACGAGCTGAACTCCAGCCCCAACGTCAACTGGGCAATCCCGCGCGTCGAGATCCAGGGTGCCAACGGCCTGCCGCTGCCCGGCAACCAGCGGATCATCTTCGGCGCGGCGCAGGGCGATACCAGCCCCGGCATCTTCGCCGAAAACACCTATGCGTATCGCGACATGATGACCTGGGTACACGGCGTCCACGCAATGAAGTTCGGCTTCGACATCATCCATCAGCAGGACAACGACCACCTGACCTTCGGCGCTTCCCGCCCCGACTATGTTTTCGAGGGGCCATGGAACCTGGCCAACGGCACGCCGATTTACGAAGCCATCACCGTGAACCCGAAAACCGGTGGACCCGACACCGCCGGTGTGCCCTACTACCGCACCACCGACTTCGGACTCTTCTACCAGGACGACTGGCAGTTCCGGCCCAACCTGACCGTGAACCTTGGGCTGCGCTGGGATCACTTCGGACCGCCCACTTCGGCACGCGGACTCCTGCAAAACCTGTATGTGCCGACCGGCCCGAACGGCTTGGCCGATGCCAGTGCGATCAACCCGAGTCAACAATGGAATTCCACTTGGCTCGACTTCGGGCCGCGTGTCGGCTTCGCCTGGAGTCCCGACTTTTTCAAGCAGAACGCCGTGATCCGCGCAGGCTTCGGAATCGGCTACAACCGCTTCGCCAACATCACTTTCGACAATACCCGTGACAATCCCCCGTTCGCTGCCAATTACGGCATCTGTTGCGGCACCGCCGCGGGAGAGTTCGGCACGCCCTTCGTCAACGGGCAGATCCTCTTCGCCACCGGCAGCAGCAACAATCCGCAGAGTTACCCGGTCAATCCCGCTCTGGCCACGCAGATCAATCCGGCAAACAATCTGCCGGAAATCCTGCCCGGCCAGGGACCGCCGGACGTCTGGGCGAACCAGCAAAACATGCCGATTCCGCACGTCTATTTCTATTCGGTGCAGATGCAATACGCGCTGCCGAAAAACTGGATCTGGACGATCGGCTATCAGGGATCGACAAGCCGCAAGCTCCTCCGGATCAAGAATCTCCGGTACTTCTATACGACCCCGAACCCTTCGCTCAACAACATTTACGACTTCACGCCTGACACCAAGGCCCACTTCAATGCGCTGGAGACCATCCTCGGCCACCATTTCCGCGGCGGCTATCTGCTGAACTTCTCCTACACGTTCAGCCGCTGCGTCGACCAGGTCTCCGCCGAAGGCCCCGGCTTCACCACCAACCAGACCTATCCCACTAACCTCTCCACGGAAACGGGTCCCTGCGATTTCGACGCCACGCACAACGTGCGCGTCTTCGGCCTGTGGAACCTGCCGATCTTCCGAAACCACCAAACCTTGCTCGGTAAAACGCTCGGTGGATGGCAGGTCTCCAGCGTGTTCCAGTTCCACTCCGGCTTCCCGTGGACACCCGTATCGAGTAACAACTGCTTCACGATCGGCTCCTCGTTCCTCTGCCCAGTGCGGCCGATCGGCATCTTAAGCAGTCCGAGTTACAACTACGGAACCAGTTCCTTCCTACCCCCGACGTCGAGCAACTTCCCCAACGGCGCCGCCAGCTATTTCAATGTCACCCAGGAAGGCTTCCCGGGCGTCGGTCGCAACAGTTTTCGCGGTCCTCGCTACACCGATATCGACTTCAGCCTGGTCAAGAGCTTCTATCTGCCGACCTTGCCGGTGGTGGGTGAGAATTCCCGGATCGAGTTACGCATGAATCTCTACAATGCCTTCAATAAGTTGAACCTGGCGCCTTTCGTCTTCGGCAGCGCCTCGACCACCGTCAGCTACTTCAACAACAGCAACGGACAACCGGTATCGAACCCTCTGTTCGGCACGGCGCTCGGCGGGTTGCAGGGCCGCGTGATGGAACTGCAGGCCGTGTATTCTTTCTAGGCTGCCCGGTCCACGGGAGTGGCGTTCTTCGCTCCCGTGGACCAGCTTGACCTTGATCGAAGGGTTGCAAGCTTGGGGCGCGTCTCCGGAAACGGGAGGGATCGTTGAAAAACCGCTGGTGGCATTTCGTCCCCGTTCTCTTGTCGACTCTCTGCTTGTTGCTTGCGCTCGCTCCGGAGGCTTTGCCGCAGCAGAAACCAACCGTCGTCGAAATCAACGATCGTGCGCCCACCACCCCTTTCCCGCATTTCTGGGAAAAGATGTTCGGCTCGGGCCACGCCATCCTCTCGCTCCGCGCCGATTACCGCCGCGACCTGCGCATGGTGAAGCGGGTCACCGATTTCCAGTACGTTCGTTTCCACGGGATCTTCGACCGCGGCGTCGGCCTCTATCACGTAGGCCCCGACGGCACGCCTGTCTACAATTTCTCCTACGTTGACCAGATCTATGACGGACTGCTGCGCAATGGCATCCGTCCTTTCGTCGAACTGAGTTTCATGCCGCCGCAGCTCGCCGCTTACCAGATCCAGCAGCCGTTCTTCTATCACCCGATCATCTCCCCGCCGAAAAGCTGGAATGCCTGGGGCCAGCTCGTCTACCACTTCACCCGTCACCTCGTCCACCGCTACGGCATCAACGAGGTTTCCCACTGGTATTTCGAGGTCTGGAACGAGCCCAATATCGGCTTTTGGGCAGGCAAACCGAAAGAAACCACCTATTTCCACCTTTATGACGAGGCCGCACGCGCCATCAAGCGCGTCAGTCCGTGGCTTCGCGTTGGCGGCCCGGCCACCGCCCAGGCGGCCTGGATCCCCAGCTTCATCCGCCACACGGTGAAAGATCACGTGCCGGTAGACTTCATCTCCACCCACACGTATGGCGATGACACTGCGGAAAACGTTTTCGGATCGAAGGAGTTCATCCCGCGCGACCAGATGGTTTGCCGCGCGGTCAAGAAAGTCTACGACCAGGTGAAAAGCTCCGCCCGGCCCAATCTGCCCATCATCTACAGCGAATACAACGCCAGCTACATGAACAAGACGGACATCACCGACAGCATCTTCATGGGACCGTGGCTGGCCGATACTGTGCGCCAGTGCTCCGGCATGACGAAGATGATGAGTTACTGGACCTTCTCCGACGTCTTCGAGGAGCAGGGCGTAATCAAGAAGCCATTCTACGGAGGCTTTGGTCTGGTGGCTGAAGGCGGCGTACCCAAGCCCGCTTTCAACGCGTTCCGGCTTCTGCACATGCTCGGCCACCGGCGCATCCCGGTGCATTCCGATTCGGTGCTCGCTACCCGCCACAAAGACGGCTCGCTTTCCATCGCCGTCTGGAACTACTCCGCACCCAAACAGGCTGGCGTGACAAAATCTGTGGTGCTGCACTTTGCCGGGCTGCCCGCCGGAGAGAACCGCGTCTCCATCTCCCGCCTCGACAGTGATCATGGGAATGCCATGCGCGCCTATCGCGCCATGGGCAGCCCGCGGTTTCCCACGCAGAAGCAATACCGCGAACTACGCAAAGCCGCCCAGCTATCGCCTCCGCAAGTAGTCTCGCTGCACCAGGATCAGCTTTCGCTGAAGCTACCGCCGAAAGCGTTGTTCTTGGTGGAAATCCACTAGCACCAAAGGGCTCCTCCCGCACTTCTCCGGAAACGGGTGGCTTTAACTTTCAGCCGCGCTCAGATTTTCGGTCGCATTCGAGAAAACCTTCCTGACCGCCGTCGCCAGGCTCCGGATGGCCACGTCGGCGCCCAACGAAATCAGGACGACCGGCAGCGCGTACTCGACCAGATCCTGTCCCTGTTCCTCTATCCGCGGGCGCTCCAGCACTTTCATGGCTTTCTCCTCATCAAATTTCGGTGTCCACTTCCCGGAACCGTGCCCTTGAGCATCTAAGAGAAAGACAAAAAAACCGATCCATCCGCCTTCCTGTAACGGAAAGACCTGAAGGCACTGGTGGATACGGCCGCGGAGAGGCACTCTGGTATGGTGGACACCATGCCTGCGGACTGCGGTGATAGGATAGAAAGGTAGGTGATTGACAGCCCTTGGCCTTGAAGCGGAAGCCGCTCGGAGCCGAAAAGCCATGAACATCCTGCGAAAAGATCGAAATCGGATTTTCCGGATCGCGTCTGCCCTAGCCCTTGCCTTGCTGCCGGCGGGATTCCTCTACGCTGGCCAGATGTCCGCGGCCCAGACGGAAAAGCAGATCGGCGCCCACCAACTGGTGAGCGAAATGGTGAAAAACGAGATTCGGGCGCAGAAGGGCGACCAGATGTACTGGCGTTATCGGGAGATCAAGAAAGGATCAAGCGGTACCAAGATCTACGAGATCTGTGAAACGCCCGAAGGCAACGTGCGCATGCTCATCGGCACAAACGGTCAGCCCCTGTCTCCGTCACAGCGCCAAAGTCAGGAAGCTCGCCTCCGGAAACTTTTGAAACATCCGGCTCCGGCGCGCAAGGCCGCCAAGCAGCGCAACCACGACGGAAACAAGGAGCAGAAGCTGCTCGGTATGCTTCCGAACGCCTTCCTCTTCCGTTACGACGGCACCCAGGGCAAGCTGGTCCGTGTAAAATTCAGACCGAACCCATCCTTCAGTCCGCCTACGCGCGAGGCGCAGGTCTTCCATCACATGTCGGGCAAAATCCTCATCGATCCCGGCCCGAAACGGCTGGTCGAGATCAGCGGCCGGCTGATGTCCGAAGTGAAATTCTTCTGGGGATTGCTCGGCCACCTCGACAAGGGCGGTACCTTCCGTGTCAAGCAAGTCAACCTGGGCAACGGGCACTGGGAAATGAGCCTGCTGCACGTCAATATGCACGGCAAGGCGCTTTTCTTCGAAACTATTGGCGTGCAGGAAGATAACCGCTACGAAAATTATCGCGCCAACCCGTCCGGGATCACTCTGAAGCAGGCGGTCGCATTGGTTGAGAAAACCAGCTACTCCTCTGCCAACGCCAAGCCGAGCGGCCGAAACGGCCAGCAGTCCGCGCGTAATTAGGTAATCATCTCCATCTCCCGCACCGGAATTCGCCGGCGCTCTATGCACTTCCAGATATGAGTGCCGCTTGTCCTTGGTGTTCTTTTCCTTTGGCTGGTATTTCCTCAGCGGAATGCGCACCGAGCCGGTAATTCCCGTGGTCAGGTCGCGCAAGGCCAGCACCAGTGTGGATGCCTTCTGCGTAGAGATCGCCTTCCCCGGATTCCGGCAAGGGCGACGCGAAGCGTTTGCCCGGGGCGCGGAAGAAGACGATCTTCTGCTTGATTCCGCCGTCATAGATAGTGAAATCCTTGCGTGAGAGGTTGGTGGCCGGGCGGTTGTGCTTGCCCCGCACGACCACGCTGAGGTTCCCGAGGGGCGAGACGATGTGAATCGTTCCCGCTTCGTGTTGTTTCTCCGACTTTCCTGAGTTTTGCGCAAGACTGGCAACAGGCGCCGTCAGAAGGATCAGCAGCCAGAGCGCCCCTCGAAGGCAATTCCCCCTCGGTATTTCCCTGCCCTATTAGACCGCCGGGGCCCCTGGGAAGTTACCGCACGCGAATCGGAATCTCGCTCCGCTTGCTTCCTCAGCGGGTCTTGATGCATCTGCACTTCTAAAGAGGTTTTTGCTGAACATTCAAACACGGGGGAGGACCGGACATTGTCTTCACAAGCCACCAAGTTCACACCCGGAAGCGCGCAGGTCAACACTGCACTCCTGTTCCTGCGCATTGCCAGCGCCCTGGCATTTCTTTATCACGGCAGCGCCATCCTATTCGGAGCTTTCGGCGGACCCGGGCCAGCAGCCTTTGCCGGCTTCATGCATATGCCACCGGTCGTCGGTTATCTGATCGGCGTGGCTGAGTTTGGCGGCGGCTTGGCAATGTTGAGCGGCATACTGATTCGCGTGGGCGCCGCGGGAATCATGATCGTCATGGCCGGAGCGATCCTGCTGGTACACCTGCCGCACGGCTTCGACATCGGCAAGGGCGGCATGGAATACGCACTCACCCAGTTCCTGATCGCCCTGTCGGTGTTCATTACCGGCGCGGGCGCCTATTCGCTCGGACGTTGGCTGCCTGCACCGTTGCGGAAATTCTGATCCTCCTTGGGACTCGTCGACGGCCGCTTTTATCCCCAAGGCCTCCGGTGGTACGCTGTTGGCTTCGATGACGGCTTTGCGGAAGTGGCGGAACCGGCAGACGCGCAGGACTTAGGATCCTGTGGCCGAAAGGCCGTGTGGGTTCGAGTCCCACCTTCCGCACCACCTAAGTGCTTCGCCTATTCTTGACTTTGCGGGAACTCAATGTAAGTTGCGTATAAGTACGGCTTCAGACTCGTGTATAGTGTGTAGGAAGGCAATTCCAAACCGGATTAAGGAACTAAGGGGGTGACGATGGCAAATCTAGCTCAGGTACTGGGGCAACTGCGTGACGAGCGGAACTCTGTAAAGAAGGAACTCGATCGTCTGGACAAGGCGATTTCCGCCGTCAGCAAGCTCCTGAACGGCTCTCCCGCCCCGGCGCCTGTCAAGAAGGCCCCTGGCCGTCGCCGGCGGCTTTCCGCGGCCGCGCGCAAAAGGATCTCCGACGCCCAGAAAGCTCGCTGGGCTAAGGCAAAGAAACAGCAAAAGGCAGCCTAGAGGATTTGCGGCGATGGCGCTCCCGATTTAGTCCTGGAGCGCCATTGTCATATCCGCCGCCTCCTCCGGTGCAGGCCGGCGATCGCGAACTGTTTCACCGAAAGCGCGGCACACCAGTCGTGCGGGAAGGCAGACCACTATGCCTTCGCAGCCTGCTTTTCGAAAACCGAGTTCCATCGAGCGCTTCTTCAATCGCGCCTTTGGTGTCCTTGTCGGGCTGGGTCTGGGCTTGCGCCACAACTATCTCCTGCAGGTTCGTGGACGCAAGAGCGGAAGGCTCTATTCCACTCCTGTCAACCTTCTCGAGCTGAACGGCAAACGCTATCTGGTCGCTCCACGCGGCCGGACACAATGGTCGCGCAACGCCGAATCCGCCGGTCAAATCACCCTCAAGAAGGGACGTTTCCGCCAAAAGTACGCGCTGAGTCCTTTGCCAAACGCCGAGAAGCTGGAAATTCTCAAAGCCTATCTCGATCGGTTCACCGGGACCGTGCAGCGGTATTTCCCCGTGCCCGCGAACTCCCCACCGGAAGCATTCACAGCCATCGCCCCGGACTATCCGGTCTTCGAGTTGCTCCCCCTCGATTAAGTCGCCGCAACCCTTTGTCCCCTCCCCCGTGTGGCGCCCCTGCCGCCACTCTGCTACTTGGCGGAGGCGTGTAAGTAGGGCATCATTATCCGAGCCCATGGCCTCGACGCCGGTGCCTTCCGCCAATCCGGATGTTTCTAAAGTCCCGCCCGTCGGGAACTCGCGGTGGACGAGCGGTCCCGCAATCGTCGCTTATCTCTCGTTGGCCACGCTGATGCTGCACCTGATCGTCGCCGGCCGCTACGATTTTTTCCGCGACGAGATGTACTACATCGCCTGCAGCAGGCACTTGGCCTTCGGCTATGTCGATCAGCCGCCGCTCATCGCCGTTGTCGTCTGGCTGACGCGCCACATCCTCGGCCACTCGCTCGAAGCCCTGCGCGTGCCCGCGGCGCTGGCCGGTGCCGCGCTCGTCTGGCTCACCGGCCGCATCACGCGCGACCTGGGCGGCAGCCGCTTCGCCCAGGTGCTCGCCGCCGTTTGCGTCATCGTCGCCCCAATCTACCTTGTCCTCGACTATCTGATGACGATGAACGCTTTCAGCCCACTCTTCTGGATGGGTTGCGCCTGGATCTTCGTCCGGATCGTGAAGACGGGCGACCAGCGCCTCTGGCTCTGGTTTGGCGCGCTCGCCGGCCTCGGTCTGGAAAACAAGTACTCGATGGCCGTCTTCGGCCTGGGGATTGTTGTCGGTCTGCTGCTAGGCGGCGAGCGGCGCCAGTTCCGCACCGAGTGGATCTGGCTGGGCGGTGCATTGGCCGTACTTGTCTTCCTGCCCAATCTCGTCTGGGAGATCGCCAACGACTGGCCGTTCCTGCAGTTGATGCGCAACATCCGCGCCGACCACGTCAACCTCTGGCCCGGCACGTTTGGTTTCTTCGTGCAGCAGTTCATCCTGCTGAATCTGCTCGCGCTGCCCGTCTGGCTCGCCGGCATCTATTATTTCTTCCGCGCGCCCGAGGGCCGGCCGTATCGTGCACTCGGCTGGGCGTTCGCGGTGGTCTATCTGGTCTTCTTCGCGCTCCACGGCAAGGATTACTACCTCGCGCCTGGCTACCCGATGATGTTCGCTGCCGGCGCGATCGTGCTCGACCGTTTCTTCCGCCGGCCACGCCGCGCCTGGCTGCGTCCCGCGTCCGTCATCGCATTAGTCGCTGCTGGAGCCTTCTTCGCGCCCATCGTGCTGCCGATTCTTCCCGTCCCCACGCTGGTTCGCTACGTCGAATGGTTCCCGCTGCTGCCCAAGCCGACCGAGAAAAGCCATCTCGCCGCCGTGCTGCCCCAATACTTCGCCGATCAGTTTGGTTGGCGCGCGATGACCAAGGCCGTTGCGGAAACCTACGACAGTCTCCCGCCGGCTGAACGCGCCCAGACAGCTATCCTGGGCAACAACTACGGCGAATCGGCTGCGATCGACCTCTATGGACCCCGCTACGGCCTGCCGCCTTCAATCGGCATCCACCAAAACTACTGGATCTGGGGTCCGCGCGACTACACCGGCGCTATCGTGATCGTGCTCGGCGACAAATACGCCTCGCTCGCCGAAAAGTGCGGCCACGTCGCCATCGGCGCAGCCTACTCCGATCCCTACGGCCTCGAGCACAGTCCCGTGCTCGTCTGCTACAACACGATCGTGAGTCTCCAGCAGATCTGGCCCGAACTGAAGAAGTGGGATTAGGCGCTTTCGCTGCGCGCGATTCCCCACTCCCGCTCGCTGTTGGAATGGTCAACAGGCAGTTCCGGCGAAACCGCTCGGCCGTGGACGCGCGCGGCCGTGGACGCGTCCGTGGACGCGTCTTGACCGCTTGCCTAAGTCTCCCCTATGATGACTCTTACCTTCCGCGGAACCGCTCTCCCTTTTGATTGCAGGAATTTCGGTTACGCGCAGCACACTGGCACCCGAATGACTGAAACGACCTGTTGGAAAGAAATGGAACTGGAGATTCCCGCCGAGAAAGTGCAGGCGGAGATCGAAAAAATCGCCAAGGATCTGGCGCGCGTGGCCCGCATTCCCGGCTTCCGTCCGGGCAAGGCACCCGTCACCCTGATCCGCCGCCGCTTCTCGGAAGACATCAAGAATGAAGTGCTGCAGTCGCTCGTGCCTGATCGGCTCGAGCAGGCGCTCACGGAAGCAAAGCTCGTTCCCGTCACACGGCCGAACGTCGATAAGGTGGACTGGGAAGAAGCTGGAGGCGTGAAGTTCAAGGCCCGCTTTGAAGTGCTCCCCGAATTCGAACTGGGCGACTACAAGGATCTCGAAGTCGAGACCGAATCAGCCGAAGTCACCGACGCCGACGTCGGCCGCACGCTCGAGGAAATGCGCGAGAGCGCCGCTTCCTTCGATCCGGTCGAGGGCCGTCCGGTGCAGGATGGCGATTACGCGGTATTGAAGATGACCGGGACCCCCACGGGCGGCGTGGGTGAGCCAATCCGCATGGACAACGCGCTCTGCCACATCGGTGCTGAGGAGACCGTCGCCGCGTTCACCGAGAATCTGCGCGGCGCCAACGTCGGCGATCAGCGTCGCTTCGAAGTCCAGTATCCCGCCGACTATCCGGACCAGAAGCTCGCCGGAAAGACGTTCCAGTTCAACGCCGAAGTCGTCGCGGTGAAGGAACGGAAACTGCCCGAGCTGAACGACGACCTCGCCAAGGAAACCGGCGAGGCGGAAACGCTCGACGAGTTGAAGAAAAAGGTCCGCGAGCGCCTCGAAGCCGCTCGTGACGAGCACCAGAAAAACCAGGCCAAGGACAAGATCATCGACCTGTTACTCAACCGCAATCAGTTCCCCGTCCCCGAAGCGCTGGTCGAGCGCCAGATGGACGCTCGGCTCGAGCGTGCCGTGCGCCGACTGATCGCACAGGGTGTTGATCCGCGCGCCGTGAACGTCGATTGGGTGGCACTGCGCCGGCAACAACGCGAGCGCGCCGAAGGCGACGTCCGCGCCGAGCTGCTGCTGGACCGGATTGCTGATGCGGAAAAGATCGAAGTGAGCGAGGAGGAACTGGAACGGGAATTGCAAGGTATCGCTGAACGGAGTGGCGAGAACATCACCGCGGTTCGTGCTCGCTTGACAAGGGAAGGAGCCACCGATACGATGAAATCGAAGCTTCGCAGTGATAAGGTTTTGGACTGGCTCCATCAGCAGGCCCGGATCCGCGTTACCCCAAAACAACAAGGGTGAGCGGCGATTCCTCAAAACGTTCCGATCCCAGCCATGAGACATCCTGAAGACACTGACTTCCGGGCGACGACTCTTATCCCCATGGTGGTTGAGCAGACCAACCGGGGCGAGCGCGCCTACGACATCTATTCGCGGCTCCTGCGTGACAATATTATTTTCATTGGCACGCCGATTGACGACCACGTCGCCAATCTGGTCACCGCACAACTCCTTTTTCTGGCCGCCGAAGACCCGGAGAAAGATGTTTCGCTTTACATCAATTCGCCCGGTGGCTCGATCACGGCTGGTATGGCCATTTACGACACGATGCAGTTTGTCCGGCCCGACGTCGTCACCATCTGCATTGGCCAGGCCGCCTCGATTGCCGCGGTGTTGCTGGCGGCCGGCGCGCCCAAGAAGCGCTTCTGCCTGCCGAATGCCCGGGTACTGATCCACCAGCCCTGGATCTCCAGCGTCTCCGGCCAGGCCACCGATATCGACATCACCGCCAAAGAGATTCTGCGTATGCGCTCCGTTCTGAACAAGATCCTGGCCGACCATACCGGCCAGTCGGTCGAAAAGATCGAGCACGATACGGAACGGGATTTCATCATGTCGGCAGACCAGGCCAAGGAGTACGGAATCATCGATGAGATCATCCTCAAGCATCCCTGAGGCTGTTCGTATCGGTTACCTTGGGAGCAGAAAGCCGTGGCACCGGCCGGGCCAAGTCCGGCCTACAATGGGGGCAAATGTTCCGGTTCGTGAATGCCTGAGGTCGGGGAGCGATCAACCTTGAAGAAACTCGGGGAAGACATGCTTCGGTGTTCTTTCTGCCATAAGACGCAGGAGCAGGTCGAAAAACTCATCAGTTCACCGTCCGATACCGCCCGCGCTTACATCTGCAACGAGTGCGTCCGCGTCTGCCAGCAGATCCTCGACGAGGAAAAGCGCGAGCAGGCCGCCGGACCGGCCACCGGGCGCCACCTGCCTCGCCCCCCGGAGATCAAGAAGTTCCTCGAGGATTACGTCATCGGGCAGGAGAAGACCAAAAAGAAGCTGGCCGTCGCCGTCTACAACCATTACAAGCGCATTCAGCTGAATCGTCAGGCCAGCGAGATCGAGGTCTCCAAGTCGAACATCCTGTTGATCGGGCCGACCGGCACGGGCAAAACGCTGCTCGCCCAGACGCTCTCGCGGATGCTCGAGGTGCCCTTCGCTATCGTCGACGCCACCACGCTCACCGAAGCCGGCTACGTTGGCGAAGACGTCGAGAACATCATTCTGAAGCTGCTCCAGAACGCCGACTGGGACGTGGCTCGCTGCCAGCAGGGCATCATCTATATCGACGAGATCGACAAAATCTCCAAGAAGGAAGAGAGCCCCTCGATCACCCGCGACGTTTCGGGTGAGGGCGTCCAACAAGCGCTGCTGAAGATCCTCGAAGGTACCATCGCCAACGTGCCTCCGCAGGGCGGCCGCAAGCATCCCTATCAGGAATTCATCCCGGTCGACACCACCAACGTGCTCTTCATCCTCGGTGGCGCGTTCGTCGGGCTGGAAAAGATTATCGAGCGCCGCATCGGCCAGCGCTCGGTCGGTTTCCACACCACCGGCGAGCCGGCAACGGGGAGCCGGCGCAACATCGGTCTGCTCCAGCAGGTGCAGCCGGTGGACCTGATCCACTATGGGCTGATCCCCGAGTTCGTCGGCCGACTGCCGGTGATCGGCGTGCTCGAGGACCTCGACAAGCAGGCGCTGATCCGCATCCTCCGCGAACCCAAAAACGCGCTGGTGCGCCAATACCAGAAGCTCTTCGAATTCGAGGGCGTGAAACTCGAGTTCACCGACGACGCGCTCGAAACGGTCGCCGAAATGGCGCTGCAGCGCAAGGTTGGCGCCCGCGGCCTGCGAATGATTCTCGAGGACCTGATGCTCGACCTGATGTACCATCTGCCGGCGCAGCGCCGCATCCGCGAATTCTTGGTCACCAGCGAAATGGTCCGGACCCAGCAAATCAACTGGGCACTCTTCGAAAAGGCGGGCTAGGAAAACGGGAAAGAGCTCCATGTTCAGCCGGGAGAAAGGCGACGTGAAACGGGTGCCGATGATGCCCGTGCGGGACATGGTCATCTTTCCGCAGGTGATGACGCCGTTCATCGTCGGCCGCGACGCCTCCGTGCACGCGCTCGAAGAAGCGCTGGCCGGCGACAAGAAGATCTTTCTCGCCACGCAGCACGACGCCTCGGTCGACGATCCCAAGCCGAACGACATCTACCAGGTCGGCACGCTCGCCCGCATCGTGCAGAGCGTGCGCCTGCCCGACGGCAACATCCGTGTGTTGGTCGAGGGCACCGAGCGCGCCAAAATCGTCCATCTCTCCAGCGAGGAAGGTTTCTTCCGCGCCTCGCTGCGCGTGATCCAGAGCCGCGTGGAAGTGACCCCGCAGATCGAGGAGTTCACCCGCCGCGTCACCTCGCTCTTCGAGCAGTACGTCAAGCTCGCCCAGAGCCTGAATTACGATAGCGTGATCGCTTCCGTTCGCACGGAAGACCCCGACCGCCTGGCCGACAGCATCGCCTGGAACCTGCAGGTTTCGGTGGAGGAAAAGCAGGAACTGCTCGAGATCATCGATCCCGCCGAGCGGCTCAACCGCATCGCCGAGCTGCTGGAGATCGAGATCGAGAAGCTCAACGTCGATCGCACCATCAATAACCGCGTGAAGCGGCAGATGGAGCGCGCCCAGAAAGAGTACTACCTCAACGAGAAACTCAAGGCGATCCAGAAGGAACTGGGCCGCAACGAGGCCGCCGAGCTCGAGCAGCTGCGCAAGCGCATCGAATCCGCCGGCATGAACAAGGACGCCAAGGAAAAGGCGATCCAGGAGCTGAAGCGCCTGGAGGCGATGCCGCCGATGTCGGCCGAATCGACCGTCTCGCGGAACTACCTCGAATGGCTGCTCGCCGTGCCCTGGAAAAAGCGCTCCCGCGAAATCCGCGATATCGCCGCCGCCGAGCGTATCCTCAACCAGGATCACTACGGCCTCGACAAGATCAAGGAACGCATCCTCGAATATCTGGCCGTCCGCCAGTTGGTCAAGAACCCGCGGGGATCGATCCTCTGCTTCCTCGGGCCGCCGGGCGTGGGCAAGACGTCGCTGGCGATGTCGATCGGCCGTGCGACCGGCCGCAAATTCGTTCGGTTGTCGCTGGGTGGCGTGCGCGATGAAGCGGAAATCCGCGGCCATCGCCGCACCTACATCGGCGCCCTTCCGGGCCAGATCCTGCAGATGATGCGCAAGGCCGGCGTCACGAATCCGATATTTGTGCTCGACGAAGTCGACAAGATGTCGATGGATTTCCGCGGCGATCCCTCGGCGGCGTTGATGGAAGTGCTCGATCCTGAGTTGAACCACGCGTTCACCGATCATTACCTCGACGTCGAGTACGACCTGTCAAAGGTGATGTTCATCTGCACCGCCAACGTGCTCCACACGATTCCCCAGCCGCTGCAGGATCGCATGGAAGTGCTCCGCCTGCCCGGCTACACCGAGCGCGAAAAGCTCGAGATCGCCCGCCGCTTCCTCGTGCCGAAGCAGCGCGAGACCAACGGCCTCAGCAAGGCGAACATCGGCTTCCCCGACGAGGTCATCGGCCACGTCATCCGCTATTACACGCGGGAGGCCGGCGTCCGCAACCTGGAGCGCGAAGTGGCCAGCATCTGCCGCAAGGTCGCGCGCAAGGTCGTCAAGGACGGCAAGAAGACCTCGGTGCAGATCGCGCCCGCCAATCTGCACGAGTATTTGGGCGTGATGAAGTTCCGCGACCCGTGGGCGCAGAAGAAAAACGAAATCGGCCTCGCCACCGGCCTCGCCTGGACCGAAGTAGGCGGCGAGGTGCTCGCCACCGAAGCCAGCATCATGCCCGGCAAGGGCCGACTCACGCTCACCGGCAAGCTTGGCGATGTGATGCAGGAATCGGCGCAGGCGGCGATGAGTTTCATCCGCTCGCGCAGCGTCCAATACGGCCTCGCCAAGGATTTCTATCGGCACCTGGACATCCACGTCCACGTGCCCGAGGGCGCCATCCCCAAGGACGGCCCTTCGGCCGGCATCACCATCGCCACCTCGATCATGAGCGCCATTACGCGCATCCCGGTCTCGTGCACCGTGGCGATGACCGGTGAGATCACCCTCCGCGGCAAGGTGCTCCCGATCGGCGGCGTCAAGGAAAAGCTGTTGGCCGCCCATCGCAACGGCATCCGTACGGTGATCCTGTCTCGCGACAACGAGAAGGAACTGGCCGACGTTCCGGCGGAAATCCAGGCGGAACTTACCGTCAAGTTTGTGGAAACCATGGACGAGGTCTTGGGCCTCGCGCTTGAGCGATCCCTCCCGGCCGCGACGGGGCCGGTCGAAGTGGCGCAGGAATTCAGCGAGAACCTGCAGCAGGATCAGGAACTGACCAACTGAAGCGGCGCACCGACTCTGGAATTTTGCCGATAGCGCTCGCCGCCTGAGGACTGCCGGGGGATTTCGCCCGGGCCCCAACCACCTTAAGGAAGAATCATGAGCATCAGTCTTGCCGAACTGAAAGAGAAGAATATTTCCGATCTCGCCAAGATCGCGAAGGAACTGAACATTCCCGGTGCCGGTGGCATGGGGAAGCAGGAGATGATTTTTCAGATCCTCCGCGGCCAGGCGGAAAAGAGCGGCCTGATCTTCTCCGAAGGTGTGCTCGAATGCCTGCCCGACGGCTTCGGCTTCCTGCGCGCCCCCGAATACAACTACCTGCCCGGGCC
>JBJKSI010000003.1:0-4132 GCA_046704165.1 Candidatus Acidiferrales bacterium | reverse complement strand
TCCATGTACCGTTCCACCACGGCGTGCGCCTGAGAGCGGTTCGTGAGGTTTTCGCCGAGATAGGTGAGAACGCTTTCGATTCCCTGGTCGCGCAGAAAGCGCGCTGCCGCGATCGCGTCTTCCAGGCGTTCGCCCGGCATAAAACGGCGCACGGCCCGGCGCACGAAGCGGTAGCGCATCGCGCGGTTCCGCAGCCGCCGGCTCTCGGCTCCCTTCAGGAGAATGGTTTTCATTATGCCCATGGGCAATCTCGCGCTGGGCCGTCCATCTGTATTTCGCCGTTATCGGCGAACCGCTCGATCGTCGCGGCTAAGCTCTTATGCATCCGCGGCGGCTGTTTCCGCAAGGGATTCCGTGCGCCTGCGGTCCCGCGGGGCCTTCGCAACATATGAGTGGAAAATCCCATCGTCCCGCTGGGCTGGCGACCCAAACCCAAATTGGATATCCGGAATCGCTCGAAGCAAAGAACTCATCTTTTCAGTTTGCCATCGCTTACACTGTCGCATGACGGATTTCGATTGGAGCTGGCCGATGTCTCAAAGACAAACCGCGCCAACGTTTACCATGATGATCATAATGGCTTAGGAGAAATCAGCGCATGGATTACGTCAATCTCGGCAACACCGGCCTGAAAGTTTCCCGCATCTGCCTCGGCTGCATGAGCTATGGGGCTCCCAACACGGGCGAGCCGAAACCGGGCAGCCACGCCTGGGCACTGAACGAAGAGGAAAGCCTGCCGTTCTTTCGCCAGGCGCTCGATCTGGGAATCAATTTTTTTGACACGGCCAACGTCTATTCGCGCGGCGAGAGCGAAGCTGTTCTCGGCCGATTTCTGAAGACCAACGCGCGCCGCGAAGACATCGTCATCGCCACCAAGGTCTACGGCATCATGCGGGACGCTCCGAACGGCCACGGCCTCTCGCGCAAAGCCATTTTTTTCGAGCTCGATCAGAGCCTCCGGCGCCTCCAGACCGACTATGTGGACCTGTACCAGATTCATCGCTGGGATTATGAAACCCCGATCGAAGAAACGCTCGACGCGTTGAACGACGTGGTGAAATCGGGCAAGGTGCGCTACATCGGCGCGTCGACCATGCACGCCTGGCAGTTCGCCAAGGCTCTTTATCTTTCCCGCCTGCACGGCTGGAGCCGTTTCGTCTCCATGCAGAACCACTACAACCTTCTCTTTCGCGAAGAGGAGCGCGAAATGATTCCCCTTTGCCAGTCCGAGGGTTTGGGAATCATTCCCTGGAGTCCGCTGGCGCGCGGCCGCCTGGCTCGCCCCTGGCAGCAGGAAAGCACCAAGCGACACGAAACCGACCGGTACGCGAGAGTCCTGTATTCGCAGACCGAGGCAGTGGATCGCGCGGTCGTCGACCGCGTGGGAGAAATTGCCGAGCAGCGTGGCGTCTCCCGCGCCCAGGTGGCCTTGGCCTGGGTGCTTGGCAAATCGACCATCACCGCTCCGATCGTCGGCGCGACAAAGCCGCACCACCTGCCCGACGCCGTCGCGGCGCTCTCCGTGCATCTCACGCCCGAAGAGGTCGCCTCTCTCGAGGAACCTTACGTGCCGCATGCCCTGGTCGGCTTCAAATAGCCGGGGCCGTCAGGCCTCGCGATGGCCATGCCGATTCGTCCGAAGCAGTGCGAATGGAAGCCGCAAATTCTTCTGGATATCACACCGGTTTGGGAAAAGAAGTTTGCCGCGTTCCAGATGATGAGCGCGCACGAGCACCGCTGGCATTACTACAAACGGGTGGCCCTGCAGCGCGGCGCGCAGGGAGGTCGTAATTCGAATCGCAAGGAAATGAAATACGGTGAAGCATACCAAGGCGTATTTCCCCAAGTTACGGAGGCATTCTAGTGAGCAAACCTGTAGTGATCACCGAATGGGAACGTCCTACTACCGATGCGCTGAGCCGGCTGCAATCGTTTGGCGTTGCCACAATTCACGAGGCGCAAGGCCGGACGGGCCTGCTCGCGCCTTATATGCGACCCATCTATCCGGGCGCGATTGCCGCCGGCTCCGCCGTTACGGTCTCCCTGCCTCCGGGCGATAACCTCATGGTTCACGTCGCCGTGGAAGTGTGTGGGCCAGGCGACATTCTGGTCGTGGTCCCGACCTCCTATTGCACCGACGGCTACTTTGGCGATCTTCTGGCTACTTCACTGATGGCCCGCGGCGCCAAAGGACTCGTGATCGAGGCCGGCTGCCGGGATGTTCGCGCGCTCACCGACATCAAATTTCCGGTCTGGAGCCGGGCCATCAGCTCCCAGGGCACGGTGAAAGCCAGCCTGGGATCGGTGAACGTTCCGGTGGTTTGCGCGGGAGCGCAAATTCATCCCGGTGACGTGGTCGTCGGAGACGACGACGGGGTGGTGGTGGTTCGGCGCGATCGCGCCGCCGAAGTGATTGAGGCCTGTCAGGCGCGAATGACCAAAGAGATCGAGACACGCGAGAGACTGGCAAAAGGCGAAGCCAGCCTCGACATTTACGGTTGGCGGCAAAAGCTGAACGCACTTGGGCTGGAGTACAAGAAGTCCACGGGCGCACGGGATTGATGTCGCCACGGTTGTGAAAGATGCCCGTGATGCGCTACGCGCATCTTGCGGATGCAGTAACTTTCGGCTTGCCTTATAGTTGGAAGCGCGGGCCCGTAGCTCAGCGGTTAGAGCAGCGGACTCATAATCCGTCGGTCCCTGGTTCGAATCCAGGCGGGCCCACCAACGACGTTCACGCACGACGTGTACATCCTGAAAAGCGAAAAGATTCGGCGGGCAGTCGCTACGCGACGCCGCCCTTCCCGAGCGTCCGGGGGCCTTTCCGGGCGGCGTCGCGTAGCCTTTCCTGTTTCTTTACTCTACGGCAGGCAGACGGTTTTGCCGCTCTTCAGGCATGCCTGCGTGGGCGTGAGGATCGGGGCTGCCGCGCCGATGATCTCGCTCACGCTGCCGCACGGGGCAGCTTCCGGGTTTGCGCTGCAGCCCGCACCACCTATAACGTTTGTGACCCAAACGTTCCCCGATCCGTCGATCGCGATTCCCTGCGGCGTATTAAATCCCGCACCCGCAGCCGCGAAATTCAGGCCGGTGACGTAGGAACTCGCGGCGGTCAGTTCGCTGACGCTGTTGCCGCCTCCGTTCGCTATCCAGATGTTCCCGGCGCTGTCAAACATGAGCTCAATCGGACGGTTGAGCTTTGCTCCCGCGGGAGCAAAATTCGCCCCCGTCGCGCTGCCACTCGCTCCCGAAGTTGTAATGACCTCGGATACGGAGTTGCCGCCGAGGTTCGCGACCCACAAGTTGCTGGCGGGACCGACGACGAGTTCACTCGATCCATAGAGCTTCGCCGCGGAGGGCGTGTAATTGGCGCCCGTCGTGTAATTGCTCGCCGCAGTCAGCTCGCTGACGCGGCCGTGATAAAAGTTGCTCGTCCAGATGTTCCCAACAGTGTCGAGGGCGAGGGTGAGAGGGCTGTCAAACAAGGCGCCGGAGGGGGCGAAGTTCACGCCGGTGCCGTAGCTGCTCGCTGCCGTCAACTCGCTGACGCTGCCACAGGGAGGAGTGGTGGCGGAGCAGCCCGAGCCGCCGTTGCCGTTCCCCACCCAGACGTTGCCCTGCGTGTCCAGCGCTATCCCGTAAGGGTCGTCGAACCCTGCTCCCGATGGGGCGAAGTTCAGACCGGTCGCGTAATTGCTCGATGCCGTCAGCTCGCTGACGCTGCTGCTGTGATAGTTCGTCACCCAGATGTTGCCGTCGGTGTCGACGGCAATGCCGAACACCAAGGGATCGGAGAACGCCGCCCCGGCGGGATCGAAATTCTTGCCAGTTGCGTATCCGCTGGCCGCCGTCAGCTCGCTGACCGCCCCGCAGGCACCGCTGCAGCCGGCGGGGCTGGACCCGTCGGACACAAAGATGTTGCCGTCGGCGTCGACGGCCAGGGCTTCTGGCTGGTTGAACTGCGCCCCGGAGGGTTGGAAATTCAATGCCAGCGTCCAGTCGCCCGGCGCCGTGCTCAGATCCGGCTGGAACGGCGCGGCCGTCGAGCTCCCCTGCAGCCCGTAGATCGCCGCCACGTTCTCCGTCGGGTCGCTCACCACCGCATGCGCAGCCGCCAGCGTCGTCCAGCCCG
>JBJKSI010000002.1:0-25274 GCA_046704165.1 Candidatus Acidiferrales bacterium | reverse complement strand
ACGGCCAGGGGCTGATCTGGGCGGTGCTCGACCGGCACTACACGCAGTTGGGGCTACAGCAGATGTTGCCCGAAGTCGCCTCGGCGCGGCAGTCGACGGTGCTTTTCCAGAAAATTCACGCGATGATCATCAGCGTGGACACGTTCACCGGCGTGCAGACGAAGTTTGAGGCGGTCTGCGCCACGCCGGATGACGCGAATAACCTGGCGACGCTGCTGCAAGCGGGAATCCTCTACCGGCGGTATCAGGTGAGCCAGTCGAATCCGGAACTGGCCAAGTTGCTCGATCAGGCGCAAGTAGCTCCCCGAGGAGACCGGCTGGATCTGAGCTTCAACCTGAGCAAGGATCAGCTGGTGAAGCTGATCGAGGCACACACCTTCCAGGTGAAAATGTAACGGCGAGGGGTTTCGACGACCGACGCGCGGGTCAGTTTGCCGAGGAAGAGGAGCCCATGGCGCCGGGCAGCAGCTTCACGAGCTTCAGGTACGTCCGGCCGGAACCCACTTCCCGTTCGACTTGATCGATTCCCGGAAGCGGCCGCTTCAGATTCCAGTCTTCAGGCCCATTTCCCGGACAGGCCAGCACGATTTCGATGCGGTTGGGGTGTTCCTGGATGAGGACGACGAGTTCCTGGTTTTCGGAAATCGAAGTGAGCGCCGAACTCAGGAGCCGCTTGACGACGGTGATCAGTTTCTCCTCTTCGCCGGAGGGCAGGCCGAGGTGACGGGCGGTGTGCTGAAGCGCGCCGTGAACGGCGCCAAGCGCACGGGAATCGTTGGGGATTTTCAGCTCGACGCGACAGTGTTCCGTAGGAGTCATGGATGCCGATAACCGGCCGTTTATGGCCGGCAGTGTTTAAGCAACGCCTGCGCCAAACAGACCTGGACGGGAAAAACACCGGCTCCGTATGGCAAACGGGGAACTATAAGACAGCGGAGGGCATGAGGACAACTCGGGAGATGGAAAACCGTGCGGGAGTGCAACGGGCGGAGCAGGCTAATGAGTGTGTGCGGAGATTCGTACCGGCAACCTTTGAACACCTTGGCTCATTGTTCCGGCGGCCGCGTTCCGGCGGCCGCGTTGACAATGTGGACGAGTATCGCTTACTCTTGAGAATTGCGCCCGGGTTCCGGGCGCCCCAGTAGGACTATGCGCACATATATTGCCCAAGCACGAGAAGCTGAAGCCCTTCAACAGGGCAAAAAATGGTACGTGGTTGACGCGGAAGGTCAGGTGCTCGGGCGCCTGGCGTCGCGGGTGGCGCGCGTGTTGATCGGCAAGGACAAGCCGGATTTCACGCCCCATCTCGACTGTGGCGACCACGTCGTCGTGATCAACGCGGGGAAGATTCGCCTGACCGGCGGCAAGATCGATCAGAAAGTCTACCGTCACCACAGCGGATATCCGGGCGGCCTGAAGGAAGTCCCGATCAAACGGCTGATGCCCAAGCGGGCCGACTGGGTGGTGCGGGAAGCCATCCTCGGCATGCTCCCCAAGAACAAACTGCGCGCGCACCGGGCCCGCAAGCTGCGCGTCTACGTCGACGCGGCGGGGCTCGAGCGGCACGCCGGACAGAGACCGCAGCCGCTCGCGTTCTAGCGCGAGCCGGAGCGGATTCGGCAGGAGGAAACTACGTTGGGTTCAACACCAGAGGCCGTGGTGCCGCAGACTCCGTCGACGGCGCCGGGATTTTATCAGGGAACGGGCCGGCGGAAGAGGGCGGTCGCGCGGGTGGCGCTGCGGCCGGGCACGGGCAGGATCGACGTCAACGGAAAGCCCGCTGAGGTCTATTTCCACGCGATGCTACCGCTGCAGCGCGAGATGTTGCTGCTCGATCCTTTCCGGGTGACCGGGACGCAGGACCAGTTTGACGTGAAGACGACGATTTCCGGTGGCGGCATTCCCGCGCAGATGACCGCAATGCGGTTGGGAATTGCGCGCGCACTGCTCGAGTTCAATCCGGATCTGCGGTCTGTGCTGCGAAAGCGCGGCATGGTGACGCGCGATCCGCGGATGAAGGAGCGCAAGAAGTACGGGCAGAAAGGCGCCCGCAAGCGTTTCCAGTTCAGCAAGCGTTAGTTGTTCACCCCGAACGTTCGGGGCATCTCACGGCCGGCAAGGAACCGGCAAAGGGGCGCTCCCCCTTGTGGCGGGTGTAAGCGTCCCGAATCGGTAAGGAGGTCCGTTGGCAGTCGAGATCACGATGAAAGAGTTGCTGGAGGCCGGCGTCCACTTTGGCCACCAGACGCGGCGCTGGAACCCCAAGATGCGGGAATACATCTTCGGCGAGCGCAACGGGATTCACATTATCGACCTGCAGAAGACCCTAAAGATGTTCAAGGAATCGGCGCGGTTCGTGACCGAACTTGGGCTGCAGGGCAGGTCGCTGCTGTTCGTAGGCACAAAGCGCCAGGCGCAGGAAGCGATTTCCGAAGAGGCGGCCCGCTGCGGCATGTTCTACGTGAACCACCGATGGCTGGGTGGCACGCTGACGAACTGGGCCACGGTGCAGAAATCGATCAAGAAGCTGAAAGGCCTGAAGGCCATGGTCGATGATGGCCGGATGGCGCAGATTTCCAAGAAACAGGCGGTGCGGCTCGAGCGCGAGCTGAAGCATCTGCAGATGAACCTGGCCGGGATCGAGAACATGCCCGGCATGCCCGACGCGCTGTTTGTGATCGATTCGAACAAGGAACAGATCGCGGTGCACGAGGCTCGGCGGATGGGGATTCCGGTGATCGCGGTGGTCGATACGAACAGCGATCCCGAAGTGGTGGACTGGATCATTCCTGGCAACGACGACGCCTTGCGGGCGATCCGGCTATTTGCCTCGAAGGTGGCTGACGCGGTGCTCGAGGGCCGGCATGCCTATGAAGAGTCGCAGCTGGCCGAGCAGAAGGCGGCCGAGGATCAGGCGGCGGCCGATGCGGCGGAGGCAGCGGGCGCGGAATACGTCGACACCAGCGCCTATGAGGATTACGAGCGGCCAGAGGGGCACTTTGTAGGGCCGGATGTGGCAGAAAACGCGCCGGCAGGCGAAGACGTCGTTTCGGCAGACGAGACGGTGCCCCGGGAACAGAACGGGGAACAGCCCCAGCAATAAAGCGGGAGTCAATCTTCCGTCGCGAGCGGCGCAAGACAATGGCTCCGCGCCTGCGGACACAAAGCCAAGAATATTCAAGAGAAGAGGATGACGGGTACGATGAGTTCCAATCCCGAACAGACGACGATTAGCGCGCAGCTGGTGAAGGAGCTGCGGGACCGGACCGGCGCCGGTTTCATGGACTGCCGGAACGCCCTGACCGAGACCGGGGGCGACATTGAAGAGGCGATTCAGGTCCTGCGGAAAAAGGGCCAGGCGATGGCGCGGAAGAAGGCGACCCGGGAGGCGACGGAAGGGTCTGTGGGCTGCTACGTGCACGCCGGCGGAAAGATCGGCGTTCTGGTCGAGGTGAATTGCGAAACCGATTTCGTCGCGCGCACCGACCAATTCCAGCAACTGTGCCACGACCTGGCGATGCACGTGGCGGCGCTCGACCCGCGATTCGTGCGGAGCGAGGACGTGACCGAAGACGTGCTCGATCGGGAACGCGAGGTCTACCGCGAGCAGGCGAGTCAGAGCGGGAAGCCCGACGCGATCGTCGAAAAAATGGTTTCGGGGAAGATGGGCAAGTTCTTCGAGGAAAACTGCCTCTACGAACAGCGGTTCATCAAGGACGAATCCGTAACGGTTCGCGAGCTGATCGAGCAGGCGGTCGCCCGGATGGGCGAGAAAGTTTCCGTCCGGCGCTTCGCGAGATTCAAGGTCGGCGAAACGGCGGCTGCACCCACGGTCAGCGCCGGCGCTCCGGCCGAATAACGGCATCGGCGGTCCGCGGAAGCTTCGCGGGCCGCGAAAACTTTGTTAGAATCCGCAAAAGAGGGGAGTTGCCAGCTCTCCGGCGCTACCTCTCCACCACACACATCCATGGCCACCACCGACCCTGCCCGAGAAGCGGAGACCACAGCCGGAGAACCGGTATTCCGGCGCCTGGTATTGAAGCTTTCCGGCGAGTCGCTCCAGGGCACGCAGGGCTACGGCATCCACGCAGAAACCGTGCAAGCGATCGCGCGCGAGGTGAAGGAAGTGAGCGACCTCGGCGTGGAAGTGGCAATCGTGGTTGGCGGCGGCAACATCTTTCGCGGTTCGCGGCAAAAGTCCCTGGCGATCGAACGGACCGCTGCCGACTCGATGGGCATGCTGGCCACGGTGATCAACGGACTGGCGCTGCTCGACGCGCTCGAAAAGCTCGGCTGCCAGACGCGGCTGCTGAGCGCGATCGAGATGCACCAGTTGGCGGAGCCGTTCATCCGCCGGCGAGCGATCCGGCATCTGGAAAAGGGGCGGGTGGTGATCCTGGCGGCCGGAACCGGCAATCCCTACTTTTCGACCGACACGGCTGCGGCGTTGCGCGCGATGGAGATCAAGGCTGAGGTGATCCTGAAGGCGACGAGAGTGGACGGGATTTACGACGCCGATCCGGAAAAGGTCGCCACGGCGCAGATGATCGAGCGGCTGACCTACATGGACGTGATTCAGCGCGGGCTGGCGGTGATGGATTCCACGGCGGTGACGCTCTGCATGGACAACAAGATGCCGATTATCGTATTCAACCTGAGCGTTCCGGGGAATATCCGGCGCGTGGTGCTCGGCGAGCGCGTCGGGTCGACGGTAACGGCGGGCTGAAGAGCGCAGCCCGGAAGGGAAGGTGGAAGCGCTATGCACAGCTTTGCGACAACAAAAGATGGCCTAACGGAAGCACGGAAACACATGGAGAAAGCCGTTGAGGACCTCCGCCGAGAGGTTTCCACGCTGCGGACAGGGCGTGCCAACGTGAGCCTGCTGGACCACATCCGCGTCGATTACCACGGCACGGCAATGCCGATCAATCAGCTCGGCACGCTTTCCGTGCCCGATCCCACGCTGATCGTGATCTCTCCCTGGGACCGCGCGGTGGTGCCGATGATAGAAAAGGCGGTGCTCTCGTCCGACCTGGGGCTGAACCCATCGAGCGACGGCAGGGTGATACGAATCCCGATTCCGCCGCTCAACGAAGAGCGACGGAAAGACCTGGTCAAGCACTTGCACCGCATCCTCGAAAACCATCGCACGGCCATTCGCAATGCGCGCCGCGACGTGAAGGAAGGGATCGAGCGGCTGGAGAAGGACAAGAAGATCAGCGAAGACGACCGCACCCGCTCGCTGGAAGAGCTGGAAAAGATCACCCACCAGGAAACCAAGAAGCTCGAAGACCTCACGGCCGCGAAAGAGAAGGAAATCCTTGAGATCAAGTAGGACCGCGTTCCGGACGCGGCCTTTCGGAATGCTTCGCGGTGAATCGTAAAGAACGTTTACTGGCGGCCTGTCGAGGACAGGCGGTGGATCGAGTGCCAGTGTGGATCATGCGGCAGGCGGGCCGTGCGCTTCCCGGCTATCGGGCGCTGCGTAAGAGACATTCCTTCCTGGAGCTTTGCAGAACGCCCGAGCTGGCGGCGGAGGTTTCGGCCGAACCGCTCGACGTGCTCGATGTCGACGCAGCCATCCTCTTCAGTGACATCCTGGTCGTGGCCGAGGCGATGGGGCTGAGGCTCGACGTTCCCGACACGGGGCCCACGCTCGAAGGTTTCACCGCCGATCGCGAAGGCATCGACCGGCTTCACGAATTCGATCCGGAAAAAGAGACCGGCTACGTGACGCAGGCGATCCGGCTGCTGACGCGGCAACTCGGTCCCGAAACGCCCGTGCTGGGATTCGCAGGAGCGCCTTGGACGCTTGCTTGTTACCTCCTGGCGGGCGAAAGCGTGGGGAATACGGCGCATCACGCGCGGCAGATGCTGTTTGCCGAGCCGGCGCTGTTGCGGGCGCTGCTTGAAAAGATCGCACGCGCCACGGGCGGCTACCTGGCCGCCCAGATTCGCGCCGGCGCCACGGCGGTGCAGTTGTTCGACACCTGGGCGGGGGAACTCGACTCGGCGCAGTACGAGGCGTTTGCGCTGCCGGCGACGCAGTTGGCGATCGAAACGGTGCGGGCCGGGGACGTGCCCGTGATCCTCTACGCGCGAGGCAGCGCGCATCTGGTCGAGGACATGGCGCGGAGCGGCGCCATGGTGCTTAGCGTCGACTGGCGGACGGATCTGGCGGAAGCGCGTCGGAAGCTGGGGCCTACAGTGGCGTTGCAGGGCAACGCCGATCCCTATGCCTTGCTCGGTTCGGTGGATTCCGCCGAACGGGCGGCTCGCGAGGCGGTGGCTAAAACCAGCGGTATGGGGCACGTGTTGAACCTGGGCCACGGACTTCTGCCGATGACGCCGGTCGAACACGCACGGGCATTTGTGCGCGCGGGACAAAACGCGCCGGTGGCCAGCCGCGGCGCGGACCGCTGAGCGCGGCAGCGGCGCAACGGATTTTTCCAGGGCGAATCGATCGATGCGAGTCATCGTCATCGGAGCGGGCATTTCCGGACTGGCCTGCGCAGTGCGGCTGGCCGAGCGCGGCGCCGACGTGACCGTGCTCGAGCGATCCAATCGCGTGGGCGGAGTCATCGCCAGCCAGTCGCGTAACGGCTTCCTTTTTGAACTCGGTCCACAGAGCTTCCAGCTTACCCCGGCGCTGGCGGAGCTGATTCGCAGTGCGGGACTAGAAAATGAGCAGGTTTCGGCACCGGATCGCGCGCCGCGTTACGTGCTGGCGCGCGGCCGCCTGCACCCGGTTCCGATGGGACCTCAGATTCTGTTGGGCGGTTCATTGTTGAGCTTTGGCACACGCATGCGGCTAATCCGTGATATGGCGGGGAAGTCGCGGCCGCCGGAGCGCCCAGAATCTCTGGCCGCGTTCGTGCGCAGGAAATTTGGCGACGAGATGCTTGACCGGCTAGCCGGGCCTTTCGTTTCGGGAATCTACGCCGGTGATCCGGACCGGCTGGGGCTGAGGGACACCTTTCCCGAACTGTACCGCTGGGAAAAGGAGCAGGGAAGCATCCTCCGGGGCGCGATGCGGTCGATGCGCGAGCGGCGGGATAGCGGCCGGCCGCGACCAACGCTTTCGGCGATGCGGAGCGGCAACGCCAGTTTGCTCGAGGGAGTGGCCGCGAAGCTGGGTTCACGTGTGCGGCTAGGAACGGCTGTGATCTCGGTGAAACGGGTCGGCGGGGCGGATGGAAACGGTTTCGAGGTGGAAGTGAACGGGGGGGCGGGCAGGGAAAGACTGGCTGCCGATTGCCTGGTGGTGGCGACCGCGGCCGACGGGGCGGGGCGGATACTCGCCGGAATTTCATCGCGGCTCGAAGGGCTACTGGGGCGAATCGAATATGCGCCGGTGGCCGTGGTTGGCACCGGATATCGGCGAGAACACGTCAAGAACCCGCTCAATGGCTTCGGGTTTTTGGTGGCACGAAGCGAAGCGCGCAAGCTGCTGGGAACGGTGTGGATGTCATCGCTGTTTCCAGGGCGTGCACCCGATGGCCGGGTGAACCTGGCGAGTTTCGTCGGAGGAGCCACCGATCCGGCGACAACGGAATTGCCTCCAGGGGAGATTGCCAGAATCGTCGAACGGGAGCTCCAGCCGATTCTGGGGATTTCTGGTTCGCCGGTGGAGCGAATGGTGAACGTTTACCGGCGGGCGTTGCCGCAGTACAACCTGGGGCATAGGCGGTTGGTGGAGGAGATTCGCGGCGAAGCGAGCCGGACCGCCGGGCTGCACCTGGTCGGCAATTATCTGGAAGGGCCGGCAACCGGCGTCTGCGTCGACTTGGCATTTCGCATCGCCGAGCAACTGGCGAGTGGGAAAGGGAACGCCGTTTCTTGATCGTGCGAGATACGGGCTGGAATTGCGGCCCACCGAGGGCGTCGTCTAGAATCGCACATTGAGCTGTTATCACCGCTCGTGAAAGTGGGCCGCGCCACCTCGGCGCGTTCGGGATCCTTCGCTTCGCTCAGGATGACGCGCTCGGCTTGCCTGAGGCACGAACTTTGGGAGATCGGGAAAGAAGAATCATGGGCGAACTGCAGTTCCAGAATACGTTGACCGGACGGAAAGAGGTCTTCGAGCCGCTCTACGCGGGCGAAGTGCGGATGTACACCTGCGGCCCCACGGTCTACGATTTCGCTCATATTGGCAACTTCCGGACGTTTGTGTTTCAGGATGTGCTGCGGCGCTTTCTGCGCTTGCGCGGACTTCGCGTACGGCAGGTGATGAACCTTACCGACGTTGACGATCGCATCATCCAGAACGCCTCGGCCGCCGGCATCGGCATTCGCGAGTACACCGATCGCTATATCCAGGGTTTTCTCGAGGACATGCGGCTGCTCAACCTCGAAATGCCCGAGACGCTCGCTCGCGCCACAGACCATATAGACGACATGGTGAATCTGGTCGCGACTCTCATTGATCGCGGCTACGCTTATCGCAGCGACGGGTCAATCTACTACCGTATCGCCAAATTCCCGCAATACGGCCGGCTGTCGAAGGTGAATTTCTCCGGCATCCAGAGTGGGGCGCGCGTAGACGTGGATCGCTACGAAAAGGACGATGCCCGCGATTTCGCGCTTTGGAAGGAACACAAGCCCGGCGAACATTTCTGGGAAACCAAGATCGGGCCCGGCCGGCCAGGCTGGCATATCGAATGCGCGGCGATGGCGCTGAAATACCTGGGCCCGACGCTCGACATCCACACCGGCGGCGTCGATCTGGTATTTCCACACCACGAAAATGAAATCGCGCAGAGCGAGGCGGCCACCGGCAAGCCGTTTGTGCGCTACTGGTTGCACGCCGAACATCTGTTCGTCAACGGCGAGAAGATGTCGAAGTCGGCGGGGAATTTTTACACGCTGCGCGATTTGTTGGCTCGAGGGCACAGGCCTTCGGCGATCCGGTTCCTGCTGGCGTCGGTGCCGTACCGGCGGCAGCTGAATTTCACGTTCGAGGGACTGCAGCAGGCGGCGAGTTCGGTGGAGCGGCTGCGGAACTTCGTGGACCGTTTGCAGAAGGAGCGGCTGCCGGAAACCGCCGGTTCCTCTTTTGCTCCCCGGATCGAAGAGGCCGGGCGGCGATTCGAAGCGGCGCTAGAGGACGATTTGAACACGGCACAGGCGCTGGCCGCCGTTTTCGATCTGGTGCGCGAGGTGAACACGGCGATCGATCGCGACGAGTTCGCGGCCGCCGACGCCCCCGCGGCGCTGGCGTTTCTTGGACACTTCGACGAGATTTTCGCCGTGCTGGGAGCCGAAGACCTGCAAAAACTCGGCGAACTGGGTTACGCCGTAGCCGCCACGGAGCTTTCCGACGAGGAGATCGAGGCGCGTGTGGCCGAGCGGCAACAGGCGCGCCAACGGCGCGATTTTCAGGCCGCCGACGGCATTCGGCAGGCGCTCGCGGACCGTGGTATCATCCTCGATGATTTGAAGGACGGCACCGTCCGCTGGAAGCGCACATGAGTTTTACCCTGCCATTTGCGGTTGCCGCGGCGGATTTCACCCATCGCCGCCCCTCCGAAGACCGTCCCTACCTGTTTGGCGTCGATTGAGTCCGTTCCTCCTATCGCCGGCCACCGGACCGGCTGCAGTGAAAATTCCTTGAGGAGGAACACAATGACCGAGAACACTTTGAATACGAAGGTGCCCCGGCTCCGGATGGCTTTGCCCGGACCCAAGGCGAAAGAAGTGGTCGAGCAGGATGCGCTTCATATCTCTCCCTCCTACACGCGCAGCTATCCACTGGTAGCACGGCGCGGGCTGGGCGCGATGGTGGAAGACGTGGACGGCAACGTGTTCATGGATTTCGCGGCGGGCATCGCCGTCGTTTCCACCGGGCATTGCCATCCGAAGGTGGTGGAGGCGATCCAGCGGCAGGCTGCTGAGCTGATCCACATTTCAGGTACCGACTTCTACTACGAATCGATGATCGACCTGGCGAAGAAGCTTGAGCGGGTGACGCCGGGCAAAGAACCGAAGCGCGTTTTCTATACGAACTCAGGCACCGAGTCGGTTGAGGCTGCGATCAAGCTGGCACGTTACGCCACCGGCCGCGAGAAGTTCATCGCCTTCCACGGCTGTTTCCACGGGCGGACGATGGGCTCGCTCTCGCTGACGGCGAGCAAGGCGGTACAGCGGAAGGGATTCGGCTCGCTGCTTTCGGGCGTGTTTCACATCCCGTATCCGAACCCGTATCGCTGCCCATTCAGCGGCCAGATGCACGACTGTGGCGAAGACGTCATCGAGCACCTTGAAAAAGTGGTGTTCAAGCGGCTGGTGGATCCGAGCGACGTGGCGGCGATCTTCGTCGAACCGGTGCAGGGCGAGGGCGGTTACCTGCCGGGTCCGCCGAAATTCCTGCGTGCTCTTGCCGACATCTGCGCTCGGCACGGCATCCTGTTGGTGGCCGACGAGGTGCAGTCCGGAATGGGCCGCACGGGAAAATGGTGGGCCTCGGAGCACGCCGGGATCGAGCCCGACATCATCACCATCGCCAAGGGCATCGCTTCGGGCATGCCATTGGGCGTGATGATTGCCCGCGCCAACCTGATGACCTGGAAGCCGGGCGCTCACGCCTCGACTTTTGGCGGCAATCCGGTGTGCATCGCGGCAGCGCTGGCGACGTTTGATCTGCTCGACGGCGGGTACATCGAGAACGCGCGCGTCGTGGGCGAGCACATGAAGAACCGAATGAAGGCATGGACCGAACGCTTCCGCACCGTGGGCGACGTCCGCGGACTTGGCTTGATGCTGGGCGTCGAGTTCGTCACCGACAAGAAGAGCCGCGAGCCGGCGCACGACTTGCGCGACCGCGTGGTGGAGCGGGCGTTCCACAAGGGACTGCTCGTGCTCGGCGCGGGCGAGAACACGCTGCGATTCTGTCCCCCGCTCCTGATTGACAAGGAACAGGCCGATTGGGCCATCGGGGCGATGGAAGAGTCCATTGCGGAGGTGGAGCGGGCCGGCTGAGCCGGTTCGCTCCGAGAGCCCATTGCCGCGCGTCCTCGATCTGGGTTGCGGTCCCAGGAAGTTTCCAGGCTCGATCGGGGCCGACTGCCTGCCTCAGACGGCGGCCGACGTGCTATGCGATTTCGACGCCGCGGCGCTGCCCTTTGCCGACGATTCGTTCGACGAGGTGCGGTTGATCCACGTAATTGAGCATTCGGAGGATCCGGTGCACCTGATCGAGGAGATGCACCGGGTCACCCGCTCCGGTGGGCGATTGCTGATTGTCACACCGCATTGCTCCGATGCCAGTTCCTATGGCGATCCCACCCACAAACGGCACCTGAACAGCTTCGCGTTGCGGTTTTTCTATCGTGGCGGCTTCCACGGGCGGGACCACTGGTATTCGGAGGCGTGGCTGCGTGAGCGGCGGCTGCACGTGAAGCTGCTGAGCGTTTGGCGCTGGCTAGGCTTCGAATTCCTGGTGAACCATTCCGAGCGGTTCCGGCGATTCTGGGAGTATTACCTGTGCTTCGTGGTGCGAGGCAAGGTAATGGAGTTCGAGGTGGAGGTGGTGAAGTAGGCGATGGGGCTGCTCGGGCGGGGCGTCTTCGCTCTGGTGCGCTGGCGAGCACGCAACGGGCTTGCCGGCGAAGACGGCACGGGCCGGCGCACCGGCGTGCGTGGTGAAACCTACGCCTACTGGTTCCTGCGGCGGCATGGCTACGTGCTCGTCGCCCGCAACTATCAGAGCCCCAGCTTGCGCGGAGAGATCGATCTGGTCGGCTACGACGGCGAGCAACTCGCTTTTGTCGAGGTGAAGACCCGCACGGGAAAGAATGCCGAGCCGGAAGAGGCGATCACGCCGCAGAAGCGGCACGTGCTCGACCGCATGGCGCGCTCGTTCCTAGCCGAGCGACATCTGCGCGAGGCGATCTGGCGATTTGACGTGGTGGCGATTCTGGCTCGGCCGGGTGGGCCTCCGGAAGTGCGTTTGCATAAAGACGCCTTCCGGGCCGGATGAAGTGGAATGGGGGGAGGGTGCTCTTTTCCGCAGTTTTCCAAAGGAAGGTTTACACTCGACCATTGCGCCTAGCGGTAAAATTGAGTAGCAAATGGCAGAACATCCTTAGGCCCAAGTGCTGAGGATGAGGAGGAAAAGAGGTTGCCAGAACTAAGGAAGGACCCGATCACCCATCGCTGGGTGATTATCTCTACCGACCGCGCGAAGCGGCCTACCGATTTTGCAAAGTCCCGGGTGGAAATCAAGGGCAACGGCGTTTGCCCCTTCTGCTACGGGAACGAAGCGAAGACACCGCCGGAAATCATCGCCTACGGCGGAAACGGCCGGCCGGCCAATTCGCCAGGTTGGCAGGTGCGCGTGGTGCCGAACAAGTTCCCGGCACTCGGTATCGAAGGCTCGCTCGACCGGCAGGGCATGGGCATTTTCGACAAGATGAACGGGATCGGCGCGCACGAAGTGATCATCGAGACGCCAGACCACAGCAGCACGCTCGCCACGCTGTCCAGCCAGCAGGTGGAGCAGGTTCTCTGGGCTTATCGTGACCGGATGAACGACCTCAAGAACGACAAGCGCTTCCGCTACGTCCTCGTCTTCAAGAACCACGGTCAGGCCGCCGGCGCCTCTCTCGAGCATACACATTCGCAACTCATCGCATTGGCCATTATTCCCAAGCAGGTGCAGGAAGAGCTGGAAAACGCCCGGCACTATTTCGAGGAAAAGGAACGCTGCATCTTCTGCGACATCGTCAGGCAGGAGCGCGAGGACGGCAGCCGCGTGATCGCGGAAAACGAAGACTGCGTGGCGCTCGCTCCTTACGCACCGCGATTCCCCTTCGAGACGTGGGTACTGCCGAAACAGCACGGTTCGGCGTTTGAGGCAGAACCGGCCTCTATCGTTGCGAGCGCCGCGTCGATGCTGCGCAATATGCTCCGCCGGCTTGATCAGGTGCTCGACCATCCGCCCTACAACTTCGTTGTTCACACCTCACCCGTGGGCGAAGAGCAGAACGAGCACTATCACTGGCACATTGAGATGATGCCTACGCTCACCAAGGTTGCCGGTTTCGAGTGGGGCACAGGGTTCTATATCAATCCCACACCGCCAGAGCAGTCCGCCAATTTCCTCCGCGAAGCGGAGGGGTAAAACTGGCTGCGCGACAGGCGGTGCGGGCGCTACCACGGTCCGCATAGTACATTCCTGACAAGCTCGGAGTTGAACTGGCCGCGATTACCTGACCTTAAGCCGTCGGATCCTCTGGGGTTGTGCCCCTCCACGCGAATGGCAACGAGGTATTTTCCCCTCCCTTGCAAGATCCGCAGGGATTGTTGCTCCAGTTCTTACGCAAAGGGACGTGTGGCGCATAGCAAGTCCGGCGCGGAAAGCTACGCGCTGAGCGTTGCTTGCATGGGTCCACAAATGGATATATAGTTCTCCATATATGGAGGGAGGGCATGGGGATGCTTCAACTGCCACTGGCGGGGTTTTCGGCCGGGGAAGCGGTAGACCTCTCCCGCGCCGAGGTTCAGCGGAAACTCAGCCGATCGGCAATTGCCGCGTTTTTCAAATTGGGACGTTGCTGGGAATTGCGCGACGCGGACGCACGACAGTTGCTTGGCGGCGTCTCCAACGGCGTTTTTTACCAATTGAAACGTGGCGCGAAAAAAACTCTCGATCAGGACAAGCTGACGAGGATTTCCCTGCTGGTGGGAATTTTTCGGGCGCTGAATATCCTCTACAGTCGCAAGCTGGCCGATGTATGGGTCCGTTTGCCCAATTCCAATCCGATGTTTGAGGGAGGGACGCCTCTCGCCTATATGATCAAGGGAGGTGTGCCAGCACTGGTCCGCATACGGCAACTGCTCGACGCCAGGCGGGGCGGGCGGTGATTCCCAAGCTTACCTACATTCGGCGTGACGATACCCATAGGCTCATTCCATCTCGCGATAAAGAAAAGAGCGTACTGGAGCGATTGGCTGACGACGAAGATCAGTTGAACGACCTCTTTGAACTCGATGGGGCCACAAACGACCGGCTGATCGGCGAGGCAAACCTGCTACCGGAGATCAGCGTGCATGAGTTGCTGTTTGGCGTGCCGTATGCGCACATCGTGAACGCAGCTTTCTGCCACGCGCATCCGACGGGCAGCCGGTTCAACGGTTCCGGCAGAGGCGCCTGGTATGCGGCATTTGAATTGGAGACGGCGGCCGCCGAAGTTGCGTATCACAAATCGCAGGAGCTACAAGAAATCGACTGGAGAGAGGCGGAGTCGTTTGCCTTTGACGATTACCTGGCTGATTTTCGCGGTGAATTTCACGATATACGCCACGGCGTGTCCTTTTCGGGATGTCTCGATCCAAAAAGCTATCGCCGATCGCAGGAGCTGGGAAGGGAACTGCTGGCGGCAGGCTCGATCGGGATCGTCTATCCGAGCGTCCGTCGCGCAAGAGGAACCTGCCTGGCCTGCTTTCGGCCGGCACTGGTGACGAACGTTCGGCGGGGCGGAAGCGCAACCACTGAGTTTGCTGACGCCGATTCACGGCCTCGCATCAGCTACGAAGAGAGAACAAGCTAAGATTTCGGCCCTTGGCGCGTGGCGAAACGGGCCGTGGCATATGGCATAGGCCCACGGCCGGTACCACGCCAGTCATGGATCAGCGGATGCCGACCTGGCCGCGTACCGAATCGATCAATTTCACCGGGTCATAGGCGATTCCATCCTTGAAGACGAACTCGACATTCTCGATGGTGTCGATCCGCTGCGATGGGTCGCCATCGATAACCACGAGGTCCGCCTGCTTGCCGGCGGCGATTGAGCCGATGTGGGCTTCCTGGCCCAGGTATTTTGCTCCGTTGAGCGTGGCGATCTGGATCGCTCGGAGCGGAGTCAAGCCTGCTTCGACGAGCAGTTCGACTTCGCGCTGATCGCCGAAGCCGGGAAGGACGCCGCCCATTCCCGTCGGATCGGGGCCAGCGAGCAAAAGTCCTCCCTCTTGAACGAAGGTGCGCTCGAACTCCATTTCCTTTTTGAAGAGCAGCTCCCACGGACCGGGAGGCGCAATGCCCGTGAAAACTCCGCGCGCGCGCAGAGTCAGATAGCTATCGCGCGATTCGACACACATGGCGTTGAGCACGCGCTGCTGGAGCGCGGGGCGGCCCGGCACTCCCAATTCGAAAACCGGCAGTGTGGAAGTGATGGCAACGCGGCGCGCTACGAGGTCGCGGATCATTTTCTGCACCGGCGCGCTCGTGAACTCCGCTTTTGACCAGAATTCAATCATCGACATGGGCGGCGGGCAGACGTCCGGCTGCTTCCCGTCCACGAACTCCGTGTCCGTATAGATGGGGCCGTGTTCCAGATTGTCGATACCGAGTGCGGCGGCTTCCCTGTGGCCTATCGAACCGAGGTGGCCTGTGACTTTCAGACCACGCTTGTGGGCTTCCTCGACTGCTGCGGCGAGTTCCGCGCGGGAGATGTGCATATAGGCCTTGAAGGAAGTCGCTCCTTCGTCAGCCCAATAGCTGACCATGCGGCGGGCGTCTTCCGGGCCGGTCAACTGGTGCATCTGCGGAAATGGGCCGGCGCCGGTGAGGTAGGGGCCGGTGACGTCGATTTTCGGGCCCGGCATGCGGCCCTGGTCGATCTGCTTCTTGACGTTCAAGTCGGTGTAGGGCTCGATGCAGCCGGTGGTCCGCATGGTGGTGACGCCGCAGGCCAGATAGAGGCGCGGAGCGGTGTAGGAGATCTGGTTCACCAGCGGGCCGGGAGCGGGTACACGTCCCTGAGCGTCGCGATTCGGACAGCCGGTGTAGAAGAGGTGATTGTGCATGCCGACGAGGCCGGGGATAACGGTGCGGCCGGCGAGATCGAGGACGAGAGCGTCTTCGGGCAGCGTTGCGGCGCCGGAGTCGCCCACGAAGGCGATCAGATCGTCTCGCAGCAGCAAAGTCTGGTCTTCGCGCGCCGGTGCGCCGGTGCCGTCGATCACGCGCACATGCTTCAGTGCGACCAGAGGTTCATTCACCTCCACGAATTCGAGAACGTCCGGCAAGAGAGTTGGTTTCGTCGTGGGTTTCTTTTCGTCGTTTCGGCTCATGGTCTGCCTTCCTCCACGCGCAGAGGTGATTGAGCCGATAGTTTTACCGCTTTCGCGGACGTGGCCGCAACGCGCGATGCGACTGTCCGGCCCGGCGAGGTCTCACGTTCACGTCGAAAGAACGACTCAAAGGGCGGCTTCACGGGAAGCGCTGGAAATGTTCGGACTAGAATTTCCGTGCTGAGATAATACTGACAACGCCCCAAAGCATCGAGCGGTCGCGTGCGGCCAGGTTGCTGGAGAGGCCCGGCGGCGGTTCGCCGAAGCTTCTCAGGACGACGACGGCATCCTCGGCCGCCGCATGACGCACTGCCCGCGAGAGCCGCGAACGGTACGCAGGCTCCGCGCCATCGAGGATATTCGAGAGTGTGAAGGCGTCGAAATGGCTTGCGGGACAGGATTCCAGGTAGGAAGCGGCATCCGCAGGGACGAACTGAATGTTCTGTGCTTCCGGTCCAGATTCTTCTGCGGACTCGCCCAGCAGCAATGCCCTCGCGTATGGGTTCGAAGCGTTTGGATGGTGCGTGAACGTGCGTTCCATGCGCTTCCTTAGAATGGGGCCGAATTTCGGAGGCAAGAACGCGAGGAAGTGGGGCGCATAGATGAAACGCAGCACCCGGGGAGACAGCAACGTGTCGAAGGCAAAGCGAAATCGATGCGTGTCAAGATGCTCGTGCCAGAACACCGCCTGCTCGGTCACGTCGGAGAGATCGAGAAACGCTCGGATTCTGCTCCTGCTCCAGCCGACGAGGGGCATGAAGGCGCGAGCGAAGTTCATTCCCCGCTCGGCGTCGCCGGTTTCGACAGGCCCGCCGGCGGCACGCCGTTCGGCGTAGGCGAGTTGTGCGGGGTTGATGTCGCAGGCGACCACTTCGTGATGATCGGCCAGGCGGATGGCCGTGTCGCCGGCAGAGGCGATGCAGAAGACGCGGCGTTTGCCTTCGAAGACCGATTGCTCGATCTCCACGTCTTCGTACATGCGACCGAAGAGCAGTCGCTGAGGACCGCGCGCGGAATGCAGGCGCCCGGTGCGCCAGGCGGTTTCCGACTTCACAGCCGTCCGCCCGGAATGGCGCCGCATATCCAGACGAGTACGAGGAAGGAGAAGTTCTTGACGACCATGCCGGCGGGATCGTGGATGAGCTTGCGCGCCCACAGCAGCCCGTTCGCGTTGAGCAGGATGAGCAACGCCGTCTCCGCAATGGCGCACGCGCCGGGCGCGATGCCGGTGAGCACCCATGCGGCCAGGGCGACTTCCACTACGCCGAGCGCCTTGAGAAATGGCGCGCCGAAGAGGGGTCCCAGGCGGGGAACAGCCTTGACTACCTGAAACTGGGAATGCATTCGGCCGAGGAGTTTGCACCATAGCCCCTCGTAAAGCCACACGGCAGCCACACTGATGCGAATGAGAACTAACGGCGGGAACGGGACGGCGATGGCGTGCATGCGAGACTCCCTGGAGCGGTGCAGTTTGCTGCGAGCGATTTGGCGGCAGAAGAACGCCGCGCGGAGCCCGTCGGCTGCATCGCGGCGCGGATGCCCCCGAGAATGTGGTGGTGGAGCTGGTGTATCAACAGCGCTTCGAGTGGACGCCACAGCCGGCGCGGGCGCAAGTATGCCCGATATTGGGTGCAAAGCACCACGTCGATTCCGTCACCGCAGGGAGAAATCCGATACGAACCGGCGAGTGTTTGGACGCAATCTTCGATGCCGAGGTGCTGGTCAATCACCTCGAACTGCACCCGATGCGGCGGATCGACGGCGGTGATGCGCTTCAGCAGTTCGCCTCCACGATAGATGCAGCGGATCGTCGCCCCCACCTGCGTCTTGCCGCCTTCAGTTCGTACGGGTTCTGGCAGCAGGCTGCGGAGCAGCAGCGGCGGGCGACCAGGCACCTCCTCATAAAACAGGATACGATTCCACACCACTTCCGCGCATGAGTCCAGGTGAACTCGCGTCGCGACCGCTTCATTTTGCGGTTTGCGTGCGAACAGGAGACTCAGCAGTCGGTAAGTTCCCGCTCCGGGCACGGAATCAGCCCGCGGTTCCGGTCGAGGAAGTCTGTCCCTTTGCCGTGCCGATTGATGCCAGAATCCTGGCATTAATCGTGCCGGCGTAGGCGCCGGCAAAAGCGCCGATCAGCGCAGGAATGATATAGATGTGCCAGAGCATCACGGCACCGGCCCAATGGCCAATCACAGATGGACCGATCCACGCGCCGACCCAGGCGACGATCCACTGACCAACAAAACCATCAAAGCCATTGAACAACCGATAGCGACACACCCAATGGACGATTGCCGCGGCAAACGCGCTCAGGATCAACAGCATCAGAAAGGGAAGAAACGACATTCCGATCAATGGAGCACTCATCTCAGCCTCCTTTGGATCGTTAGGCCAATTGGCCTTGCTTCTTACGCAGAAAAAGCGCTCACGGCAGACTGCTCGGCCACCAACTTTGCCGCACGCGCGGCGGAGATGCCGGATCGAACGCGATGCTTTCCGCTGCTGACTTCTGGCCGTCCAGCGAAAGTCCTGGGTGGGCGTGTGTCACTCCGCCTTGCGGCGAAGTGCAAGAAGTAGGTATGTGCACGGTACACAGAGCCTTCGCTGCGCATCACCGAAGAATTCCGGCGCTTGGCCCTTATTCCGGTTGGTAGGCTCTCTCCGGAAACCTGAAAAGTCAAGAGTTGCGGGGCAAGTGCGGGGCAAGAGTGCGGGGCAAGAGTTGCGGGGCAATACTCGCCCGCGTCTTTCCCGTTCCCTCTGGTCCCGCGGACTGGCGTCGCACGGTGACGCGTGGAACGTGCTTCAACAGTTGCAGCTTGCCGGATGCCAGGTAAACCTTGTGATACGATGACCCTACGTCACCGTGGAGGCGAAAGGGGTCCGGTGATCCTCCCGGCCTTCAAAGCCGGCGATCCGGCTCTCGCGAGCCGGATGGTGGGTTCGACTCCCACACGCTTCCGCCAAACTTCCTGTTAGCGAAGACTGCAGTTCTTGCCGGGGCTATCTGTCTTGAGCGCGAGGGATTTTTTCCTTGCGGCAAGACGGGCTAATGCAGGCGGAAATAGACGGAAACGTCGGCTTGGCTGTCTATGGCTTGCCCGTTCAGGTACGTCGGGGCAAAGAGCCATTGGCGAATGGCGCTTATGGCGGCTGGCGCGAGAACCGCCGGACCGCCCAGGAGCCGCACACTCAGCACCTCGCCAGACTGGCCAATGAAAGCGCGGACCCTCACCATGCCCTGGACTTCTCTTGCCAGCGCACTGGCTGGGTAGACCGGGTTGGCATGGGACAGAAGCTTGCCGAGTTGAAGTTCCGCAGTCGGATTGTAGGACGAAGGCACAAGGACCGATCGTCTCACAGTGACAGCAACGAAATACGAAGCGCTAACCGGTTCCGGTCCCAGAACCACGCGGGCGGGCGGTGCTCCAACGGGTGGCGCGCTAACCAGAACCGTGTTGTGGGACGGAGCGGAGGCACCAGGCTGCGGCGGGACCCGGTTGTGGGTCGGCCTCAGGTTGGAGCGAGAGCGGCGCCTCGTCCGCGCAACAGAGTGAAGTCCGTCTGCATTACGTTCAGTCGCAGCAATGCCGGGAGACAACGTTTGCGTGGCCATGCCGCCTAATGCGGAGGTACGACTTTCCGGCGCGAGAGGAGTAAGCGCCGAGAGTCCGTTCTTCGAATTGGCAGGAAATGGTTCGCTTTCAAGGGGGCTGGGCGGAAGTCCAGGCGATTGCGCCTGCGGAGACGCAGCGGCGTCAGGCGTTGGTGGTTCCGATGGAGCAGTTTGCCCGGTTTCTGGGTAACCTATCAGGCTAATCAGCCTCTGTTTCCACCCGGCCAGCATCGCTGATCGGGACAATTCCGGGTAATAACTCAGTCCCAGAAAGACAACAACGGCAACGGTCACCCAGAAGAGGGTTTTGACCAACCTCCGCCAAGGGTGCCTGGTTACGTTCCTGTGCTGCACGAACCAGGGTGCTGCCCAGTCCGGATTCTGCTGGGCAGTCCCGGGCGGCCTTTCCTCCGCCGGTCTTCCGAACCCACCCCACCCAAAGTTACCGTTTGGGAAGCTTGCGCCCAGCTGAGAAGCCGGACGCCCTTGATCGGTCGCGGAGTTCGAATCTGCGGCATGCGTCGCTGGATTCGTTGCCGGAGCCTCAGCAGGCTTGGGTGGCTCCTTGGGTGTTTGTTGCGGGGCGGTTCGCATTCCCGAGACTTCCGCCTGGCGCCTGGGAGAAGCCCCATTTGCAATCCATTCCTTGATGCTGGCTCGGGCACCTTCCGACAACTCAAAGAACTGAACGCCTGCTTCCTTGCCAGACTCGCTGACCCAGATGAGCTTACCCCGAGCCTCGATCCACTGGTCGGAAGCAGGAAGCTGGAAGCGCAGCCGCGACACCTCTTCCTCGGTGACTTTCATGGCCGATTGCAGCAACAGTCCGGCCTCGCTGATATCCAGGACAAGACCGCCGTTCGCGCCATCGCGGAGATCGATGTAGCTGACCTCGTTTATTTTTCGTCGGGGGTGGCCGCGACGTTCCGCGGTTGCTGGGGAATTGCCGGAATGCTCAAAGGCCTTGGCCATGTCCATGCGCTCGGGGCGGAGATAAAGCGCGAGGACCGCTCGTGGCGCAAACAGACAAAACCCTCCTGCCACACCACCGCGGTGCCCCGTGAGAAATTGGATGCGCCAAGGGCGCTCACGCGTTTTATCCGAAAAGGAAGAAACGTCCGAGCGAGCCTTGCGCTCCCAAGCCCAGTTTTACACCCAAAGGCGCACTCTTGAGCGGGTCTTCTGGTGTGTACGACGTGCCTTCGTTGCCGGAAGCATGTGGTCGCAAAGCAGGGAGAATGCGAGACTTGAGATTTTACTGCTGGCTTCGATTCCGGTGCGTTCTTGTCGACTCCTGCTGTCTTCAGGAATCAAAGACACTTCTGACTCACAAGCGCTTCTTGCGGGAGCGCTTTCGGGGGGAGGCGGATGCCTTGCCGTGCTCAAGAGCGAATCGCGCCAGTAGTTTGCCGGCGTACTCCACATGATGGCGGGTGATGCGCTCTGCGGCCTTTCCATCGTGCTTTTCGAGGGCTTGCAGGATTTTCCGGTGTTGCGCCTGCGCTTCGGGCAGATATTGGGGCAGAAAACGCACAGTCCTCAGCCGGCTGCTTTTTTCGAGCAGAGAGGAGGCCATTGTTTTGAGCGAGGGGAAGGGACATGCGGAGAACGCTGCAGTATGGAATTCCACGTTGAGCTGGGGGAACTCCGGATCATCCGTTTTCAGGGCTTCATCCATCCGCGCCGCCAGCTTGCGCAGCGATTTCAACGTTGCTTCTGTAAGGCGTGGCGCCGAAAACCGCACCGCCGCGCCTTCGGTAACGGAGCGAATGATTGACGTTTCAATGATTTCGTCGGGGGAGAGCTCGGGAACGATAGCACCGACGTGCGGGCTCATTTGGAGCCAGCCTTCCCCGACCAGACGGCCGATGGCCTCACGAATAGGCACCTTGCTCGTGCCGAGTTCGATGGCCAGCTGATCGATGTTGATGCGAGAGCCCGGCTGGAAGCGTCCAGCGAGGATCGCCTGGCGCAGCGCTTCGTACACCAAATCGCCCTTTGTCCTGTAGCCGGACAAGGCACCTTTCATGTTATTCATTCGGTTTCCTCACACGGCAGTTGAGGCGGATCGGCGGCTAGCGTGTGGACAACAAAACCTTGAAATACCCACTCTCGCTTTTCCACTCCAGACTGATTCTACATCGAATCCGCTCCGGATCGCCTTTCCGTCAATGCAATCGGCTTGCCAAAAAATGGGACTGACGCTCACCGGACCGGTGCAATGCGACTGGACCGCCCGGCGCGAAGATTAGCCAGGAATAGTCCCGCCCCCACCGTCAACGCGATCATGCCGACGAAGAACTGGTCTTTCGACACGCCAAGAAGGATCGATGCCGAAAGGATAATGGCGAGGACGGGAAGCATCCAGCCGAACGGAATCCGGAAGGCGGCCGGCTTGACGACTCCCTGGAACCGGCGGCGGCGCAGCGCCAGCGTCGAGCCGCACACGCTCAAGTAAACGATCAGGCGCGCCATCGCGCTTGCCGCCGCCAGCTCGGCGAAGGAACCGGAAAGCGCCAGAGCCAGCGCGGCAACCGAAGAGAAGAGCACAGCGTTCGCCGGCGTGCGAAACGTGCGATGAATCTTGCCGAAGAATGGAGGCAGGTCTCCGTTTTCGGCCAGGGCGAAAAGCATTCGCGAACTGGTGAGGATCTGGCCGGCGGTGTTTCCTGTGATCGAGGTGACGGTGCCCAGCCCGATCATCAACGCGCCCGCGGCGCCCATGAAAACCAGTGCGGCATCAGCCAGCGGCGTGGCCGTGTGGGCCAGATCGGCCCCCGTGCCCATGGCTACCACGTGCACCAGCGTATTGATGACAGTGATGGCCAGGATCGTCGCCACCACCGCGAACGGTACTTGGCGGCGAGGATCCTTCGATTCGCCGGCCGGCACGGCAATCACTTCGTAGCCGCTGAAGATAAAGAGCAGCAACAGCATGGCCGCCGGCACGTGCGCCCACGGAATCGGATGGATGGGAACGAGCAGGTGCGGCTTTATGAAAAAGACGCCGACGCCGATGAATACGAGCAGGGGCAGTAGCTTGCCCACGGTGAAAAAGTTCACCACCCATGCCGCCTGGCGAACGCCGCGGACGTTTACTGCTGCAAGCACGGCCGTAACCCCGGTGATCACTAGGATCCGCGTGGCCCCGGTGACGATCGACGGCCAGTAGAAACCAAGGGCGAGCACCAGGCCGTTCGTGACCGACGCCTGGGCGGTAACGCGAGTGAACCAGTACATCCAGCCGACTTCGAATGCCGCGAACCGGCCGAAAGCCGCCTGGGTATAAAGGTAAGGGCCACCAGTGCCTTCAAAGCGGCTGCCGACCTCCGCGAAGCACAAACCGACCACGATCGAGAACAGGCCCAGCACAAGGTATACGGCCGGGCTCCAGGTGCCCATCTGCGCCGCCACTTCCGAAGGAACCAGGAAGATGCCGGCCCCGATCACCATGTTGATGCCGATGGCGGTCAGGTCCCAGCGTCCCAGATCCCGTTTGAGGCCAGGTGCTTTCATCGTGGCATACCTGTGGAACGGCGGAAGATGCTTCTCCCTCCCCCCTTCTGAACCTTGGCACTCTAACAAAGCTGGCCCATCCTTGCCATGCCGGGTTTTTCAATTTGTAGCGCGGCGACTGGTCCCGCGCGGCCCGATGGTGCGGCAGAGGCGGGGAAGAAACATGTCTTGCGCTGCTGCAACGGCCAGGAAAGGGCCCGAAGCCGCCGAATTTCCTGGGAACGGGAGAGGAGGGATGCATTCACTGGACGTGGAGGGCATCCGACGTCCAGTGAATGCATCATCGGTCAAACGGCTGTCTCAAACCCGTCAGAAGATGATGCTCGCGCGCAACTGAATCTGACGTGGACCATTCGAGACGCTGACGTTGCCGAAAGCCGGACTCTGAACATTGCTGTTGTACAGAGTCCAGTTCGGATGGTTGAAAGCGTTCAGAAATTCCGCCTGGAAAATGAGACTCACGTTCTCCCTGATCGCCGTTGTCTTGGTGATGGCGATATCCGTGTTGGAGAAGTGCGGACCATAGATCCAGGTATGGAGCCCGAATGTACCAGGAACCGTGTTTGGCGAGATGATCGAGCCGTTTGGCCCCGTGGCTCCTCCGTTGGACTCCTGAAACAGATTTGGATTGAGACCGTGTGCAACGGTAGCGCCGGGGATATGGTAAACGCCGATGGCGTTCTGCAACTCGCTATTGGTCAGCCCGTGGTAAAGCAAGCCACCGTCGGCGAAATTGTTGTACGTGTTGTACCCTCCTCCGAGGGATGTCGGCAAGCCCGTCTGATACGTAATGATCGTGCCAAGCGTCCACCCTCCGACGATTTTGTTGACGATCGGATTACTGGTATCCAGGAATCGCTGACCGTGCCCCAGTGGAAGGTCATAGGTGCCGCTGACATGGGCCACCTGGCGGATATCGAACGCCGCTGGTCCGTAGCTCAGCCGTGGGTTGCGAAGTGTGAAAAACATGCCTTGCGCCGTCCAGTTGCCGTTGGGCTCGATTCCCAGAGCGTGGCTCCAAGTGTAGTTCGCGTCGAACATCATCCCATGCCAATTGTGCTGCCGAAAGTCCACTTGGAGGGCGTTGTAGTTGCCGTAGCCGGAGTCGATCATGAGTGCGGATCCGCTACTCGCGGCGTAGGGGTTGGCCGAGAAAAAGTTGATGGGATAGCCTGCTCCCGGCACAGAGTAGCCCACGTTGTCGATGCAGGGAGAGAAGTTCGAACTGCCGACCAGGTTGCAGAAATAGGATGGCCCACCATAGGCCGAGAGCTGTCCGGCCATCGTCCCGACCGCACCTTCGTTCAGCCAATTGATGAAGGTTCCGTTATGGTAGTCCTTTGCAGTGTAGGGGTTCGACTCCTCCGAAGCAAAGGCAGCCTCGAAGATGGGCAGTGGCTGGTCTCCAGCATACCCGAAGTCGGCAAAATTTCCGGGCTCTCCGTTGGCTGCGTTGATCGCCAGATTGTGCTGCGCCGCCTCGAACTGTGAGAGGAAGCCGTTGTTGAAGACATTCACTTCTCCCAGATTCGCGTTCACCCATTCGTGCAGTGCGTGGTGGCCCACGTAACGAATTTCCAGCACATTGTTCTGGCCGATTTGCCGCTCAATGCCCAGTGTCCATTCTTCCAGGTATGGCTGGCGAATGTTGTAGTTGAAGCCGCCGACTTGGCCGCCGTGGAATCCCGTCCATGTCTGCGACGCCTCGGCATAGGTGGACTGATAGCTTGTAGGATCGCAGAGGAAGGGGTATTGGGCCGTTAGTTGTTCCGGCGTCAGTCCCAGTTGCAGATTTCCTGCCGGGAAAGTGCCGTCCAAGCCCGAATAGCTTCCCGGAGCCACGTTCGAGAGATTGCAGGCCTGGGTATACGCGAAACCGAAGTCCGTGGCCCCATCCCAGTAATACTGTTCCGGCTCGGTGAAACGTCGGATGTCGAAGCCTGCCCGGATCACCGCGTTGCCATCACCGGTCAGCTTAGCCAGAAAGCCGGAGAGATTTCGAGGATTCCAGGCCAATCCGATCCGAGGCTGCGGGGTCACCAGAAAGTTCTGGTAAGCGTGCGAC
>JBJKSI010000001.1:0-11350 GCA_046704165.1 Candidatus Acidiferrales bacterium | reverse complement strand
AAGAAGAAATGGTAGGCCCGTACGGATTCGAACCGTAGACCTCTACCGTGTCAAGGTAGCGCTCTAACCAACTGAGCTACGGGCCTGAGGAAACACAAGCTCGTGAACCGCTCGGCTCACGAGCTTGGCCTTGCAGGATTTTAGCACAGCGGGCCGGCCGCACGTGGCCGGCCCGCTGTGCGATGTGCTTCTCCGTTCGGCTTATTCGCCGCTCGGTGTCAGCACCATGTAGATGGTCTGGCCGCCATGGTTCACGAGCAGCAGCACCGGCTTGTTGCCCGCTTCCCTCACAGCCTGGTTGTACTGCGAGACGTTGTCGACCCGGTGATGGTTCACTTCCTGGATCACGTCGCCCCGTTGCAGGTAGGAATCGGACGCCGGGCTGTCGGGCGAGATCCCCGTAACGATCACGCCACGCGTATCCGGCGACAGGTTCAGGTGGCCGGCGATCTCCGGCGTCAGGGTTTGCACGTTCACGCCGGCCAGCGCGCTGCCTTTGCCCGCACCCTGAGAGGGCCCACCCTGCTGCCCAGCCGTTGCCTGCTCTAGCGTCACGTTCGCTTCGCGCGTCTTTCCGTCGCGGAACAGCTCCAGATGCACCACGGTGCCAGGCGGCGTGCCGCTCACCTTCAGCAGCAGATCGTTGTAGTTCTTCACCGTCTCGCCGTTGAATTTCAGGATCACGTCGCCGCGCTTCACGCCCGCCTTCTGCGCCGGACTGTTCGGCTGCACGCCGGCCACCAACGCGCCTTCCGCCTTTGGCAGGCCGAACTGCTGCGCCAGCTGCGGAGTGACTTCCTGAATGAAGACGCCCAACTGACCGCGGACCACCTTGCCGTGCGCAATCAGTTGGTTCATCACCTGCTGGGCAAGATCGACCGGAATCGCGAAGCCGATGCCGATGTTGCCGCCACCACCGCCGGTCTCGATCGCCGTATTGATCCCGATCACGCGGCCGTTGGTGTTGATCAAGGCACCGCCTGAATTGCCTGGATTGATCGCGGCGTCGGTCTGAATGAAATCCTGAATGCTGTTCGGACCCTCGATGCTCACGTTGGTGCGGTTCTTGGCGCTGATGATGCCCATCGTCACCGTCTCGCCTACGCCAAACGGATCGCCAATCGCGAAGACGATGTCGCCGATGTGCAGGTTGTTCGAATTGCCCAGTTGCAGCGCAGTCAGGCCAGTTGCGTTGATCTTGAGTACGGCCAGGTCTGTGCGCCGGTCTGCGCCCACGACTTTCGCCTTATAGCGCGTGTCATTCCGCAGTGTCACGTGAATATCATCGGCGCCGCGGATCACGTGGTCGTTCGTCAGGATGTAACCGTCCGACCGCACGATGATGCCCGACCCCAGCGCATACTCCTTCTGCGTTTGCGGCTCCTGCTGCTGGCCAGGCTGGCCGAAGAACTGGTTGAAAAACGGGTTGTTCATGAAGGGGAAGGGCGAATAGCGCCGCTTGATTACCTTCGTCGTTGAGATGTACACCACGCCGGGCAAATCCGGCTCGATGACAGGCGCGAAACTGTCCGGCAGGTCCTTGGGTGCCTGCCCTGGCTGAGCCACGTTGCTCATGGCCGCGCCGCCGTTGCTGGCGAGCGTCGGAGTCAGCAATCCGCTGGTAAACACCGGATAGCCGTTCCGGGCGGCCCAGGAGCCCAACACTCCGCCTGCCACCACCCCGGCCAAAATTACTACAATCACAAATAGCCACCGTGAGCGGATGGCGCTCTTATCCATGTCACTCCTCCTTCGAAATCCATCCGTGCGAGGGATTGGCTCGCTCATCGTTGTTTCGGTTCCGAGGAACCCTCGGGTTCCCCCGAAGCGCGCTTCTTTACGCTACGCAGTGTAACGCTACAGATTGTAGCAGTGTTGCCGCGCTTCCCAAAGGTCTTATTGCTTTTTTGCCGAAGCCGTTGTCGAGGCCGTGGATGTCCCGCACACGTTGTCGATGTTTTCGCCGGCCTTATAGTGAATCTTCGGCGGCGCCATGCAGCCCTGCTCGTGCGGGATAAGGCTTGGATGGTTCTTGGACTCTTTGCTCGCCTTGGCAATCAACGGCTTCAGTTCCTTCTTCATCTGCAGGAAGGCTGAAGTCTGCACAACGTATTCCGGCTTTTTCGGCAGGAAGTCGATCTCCCGCATCGCATCCACCATGCGCTTGTAGAACGGCGGGTGGTCGTAGAACCAGGCCATGCCGTTGACGTAGCCTTCTTGAGTCGCCATCTTGTCGAAAAACCGGATGAAGCCGGTCGGATCATACCCGGCGTTCCACGCGTACTGAATGCCGAGCTGATCGGCCTGCAATTCGTATTGCCGGCTCACGCCGAGCAGCTTCAGGTTCAGCAGCATGCCGAGTCCTTGAAAGCCGTACTCGAGCGCGTAGTATTCGCCGAGGCTGGCGATGCCACCGGTGAGCACCATGCCGGCCACCTCGGCCGCCTGCTCGAAGATCGACGCGATCGTCGCCCGCTCCATCAGCTTGTGGCCGTGCCGGGCCACCACGTGGCCGATCTCGTGCCCGATTACGCCGGCCAGTTCCGCCTCGTCGTCGACGGCGCGCAGCAGGCCCAGGTTCACAAAAACGAAGCCACCGGGCAGAGAGAACGCGTTGATCACTTTCGAATTCACCACGTAGACGTGCAGCGGCACGTGCAGGTCGGAATGCCGCGCCACCCGCATGGCCACCTGCTTCACGTAGTTCAGGATCGCCTTGTTGTGGATCTCGGGCGGCAGCATGCCCTCCTGCTTCATCTGCTGGATCGCTTGCTCGCCCGTCTTGATGTCTTTCGACTGTCCCTTGGCGATCACGCGGAAGCCGATGTCCTTCACGTCGCCCCAGCGTCGATTCCTGTAGGCGCCATCGGCCAGTTCCTGATGGATCTGCTTGTAGTCGGCCGGCCAGTTCTGGATCAGCTCCAGCTTAGCCTTCAGGTTTTGGTAGGCAATCGGAATGCCGTGCTTGGCCAGGATCTCCTCCTGGCTCTTTTCAAACCGCAGGTCCTGGATCTTGCAGTGCAGATTGTGCCGTTCCTCGCTGGTGAGGTTTTTGGCCTTCAGCTGTTTCTGCGCTGCATCGATCTTCTTGTTGTAGCTGTCTGCCTTCTGCTTGAATTTGTGGACACAGTTTTTTTCATTCGTTTCGAGCCGTTTCTCTTCCGCCTGGTACTGCGCGGCGGCAAAATGCAGTTCGGGCGAAATCTTGAATAGATCGAGATAAGGTTTCGCCAGGTAGGCCCGCAACGGCAGCGGTTCCGTCCCTGTGGAGGCGGCTTTCGGCCGGTTCGACGCGCGCGGCAGCGGCGCCCCCAGCGCCGGCAGCAGAACGAGCACTTCACACAGCACCACCACGAGCGCTCGTTTCCCGTATTCCTTAAACGCTTGAACCATCGGTCGTTCCTTTGTCCAAATTCGTTGTCGTTACGCGGGCACGAATGAGAACCTGATGATACTCTCCAGTTTAGATGCACATTCAGGGAAATCAAGCCACTTGGACCCTCGGCGCCACCCGGCCGGGGTAGCGTGGCCGTCCCGGCCGGAGTAAAATAGGAAACTGCATGGGGAATCTCCGGGGGATCCCGTCGCGGTTGAGCACGGCCCTCGGCTTTTTTGCCTTGACCACGTCCCGACAAAGCGCTTGGCGGGCTACGCTTCCCTGACGCGCCCGACCGCTCACCTGGCGGGAAACCGGAGCCCGAGGATGCGTCCTCGCGGCCACTTCCCGAATCTTACGTAGAGAATCCTTAAGGAGGACACCATGGCTCAATCCGCTCCGCAAACCGCTCAGATCTTCCCCCACCAACTTCCTCCCTTGCCCTACGCGTATGATGCGCTGGAGCCTTACATCGACAAGATGACCATGGAAATTCACTACACCAAGCACCATGGCGGCTATGTCAACAAGCTCAACAAGGCCCTGGAGGACCAGGCCGACCTGCAGAAGCTCTCTGTCGTCGAGCTTCTTTCCAAACTCAACCAGGTTCCCGAAAGCATCCGCACCACCGTTCGCAACAACGGCGGCGGCCACCTCAACCACTCCCTCTTCTGGAAGCTGATGAAGAAGGGCGGCGGCGGCGAGCCCAAGGGCGAGCTGGCCGATGAACTCAAGAAGGCCTTCGGCAGCTTCTCCGACTTCCGCCAAAAATTCACCACCGCGGCGCTTGGCCGCTTCGGCTCGGGCTGGGCTTGGCTGATGCTCAAGAACGGCAATCTCGTCGTCGATTCCACTGCCAATCAGGACAATCCGGTGATCGAGGGCGCCAAGCCGATCCTCGGTCTCGACGTCTGGGAACACGCCTACTACCTGAAGTATCAGAACCGGCGCAACGAATACATCGAGAGCTGGTGGCATCTGATCAACTGGGACCAGGTCGCCCAGAACCTGCAGGACGCCCGCAAGTAGACGCCCGCTTCGCGCCCGCAGAGGTGCTCCGGACTCGCTTCGGAGCGCCTCACGGGTGCAGCCCCATCGCGTATTCCGCCGCCAGAATCGCCATCGCTGCCGCCGTCGTCACCAGCGTCACCACCAGCCCTACCCGTACGAACTCGCCGAAGCCCACCCCGCCACGGCTTCGCGTTTGCTGCACCACAATGAGGCTTGCGATCGAGCCAAACGGCGTCAGATTGCCCGCCAGCGTAGCCGTACACGCCAGTGTCAGCCAGACGAAATGCGGGTGAGGGAAGCGCGGCACCAGCGGCCGAAACAGTAGCACCGCCGGAACATTGCTCACCACGTTGCCCAGCACCAGCATCGCCCCACTCACCCCGAATAGCTGCGCCGTCGCGCGCCCGCCCAGCCATGGCTCGAAGATGCGCACCAGCCGGTCGATCGCCCCCGACGCCGATAGCCCCCGCACCACCACAAATAACGAAGCGAAAAACAGCAGCAGTTCCCAATCCACCCGCTGATGGATCTTCCCGGACCGCACGCGCCCCAGCACCAGGATCACCGCCGCCACCGATATCGCCACCAGCGGAAACGAATAGCCCATAGCCCACAGCACCAGCACCATCGCCGCCGCCGCCCCGCATTTCCACAGCAGCCTGCGGTTAATCTCCACCGGCAGCGGCGCCGGCCGCTTTGGCAGCGGTCCGAACACCTGCTTGCGAAACATCAGCGCCAGGATTCCCAGCTCCAGTCCCAGTCCCACCAGCGACACCGGCGCCAAATGCGCCAGGAAATCTAGGAACGTGAAATGTCCCGCCACACCCACCAGCGCGTTTTGCGGATTCCCGGTCACCGACATCGCCGACCCGATGTTCGCCGCCAACGCCAACGCGATCGCGTACGGCGCCACTGGCAGCTCCAGCTCCTCGGTTACCGTCAGCACCAGCGGCGCGAAGATCAGGCAGATGGTGTCGTTCACGAAAAACGCCGAAAGGATCCCCGCCGAGAACACCACCAGCGCAAGCAGCTGAAACCGGGTCCGCGCCACCCGCGCCACCGTCGCCGCCACCCAGTGGAAAAACCCCGATACCTGAAAATGCGCCACCAGGATCATCATTCCCAGCAGAAACGCGATCGTGCCCCAATCGATTGCCCCTAGCGCCGCCCCCGGCGTCAGTGACCCGGCCAGCACCATCGCCACAGCCCCGCAAAACGCCGTTGCCGTCCGGTCCAGATACAAACCGATGTTGCTTTCAACGGCGATCAGCGCGTAGGTGATCAGGAAGATGATGATAGGAAGCCAGTCGAGATGAATGGCGAGTTTCACGTGACCGGGCAGACTCGCTCGGTTTCCCTCCCTTGAATGAATTCTCGCGGCGTTCAGCTAACGGTAGCCGCCCCAAATGGTTATCGGTGCCTGCCTAAACTGATGCCCCGGCTGGTCATTCCGAGCGAAGCGAGGAATCTGCTTCTTCTATTCCGCCCAGCCGGCGCGGGGCAGGCAACTCCTCGAGCTCGCTCTTGTGACGCGCCCATTCCCCACCCGAGAATTCAGCCCGCCACAGTACACCTTCTACCAAAATTCGCAGCATTGCATTCCTCGCAACGGTTTGCTGGAAAATTCCTGCGAGAAGTCGATTCCCGCCAGCTTTACCGTCGCCCCCTGCATCCAGATAATGGGTCGCATGAAAATTGTCTCGCCAGAAGTCTACGCCGAACCCTCCTGGGTCGCTCCCGGTGCTGAAAATTCGCCCGGCCAGAGTTTCGAGCACGATACCCGCTGGCAGATGCTGCGCAAGAACCTTCGTGGCGCGGTCTCGGCGATCCTCACGCACCGGACCAACCGTCGCCGCATTGCCCGAGGCGATTTCAAGCTTCGCCCGCTGATCGGGTCGTACTACGTCACGCACCGCTGCAACCTCAAGTGCGGTTACTGCACGGAGCGCTACCCAATCCGAGATACGGTGGACCTCGACACCGAGGGCGCCCTTGCCGTGCTCGCCCGCATGCGCCGCGAAATGGACGCCATCTATTTCACGGGCGGCGAGCCGCTCGTCCGGCCCGATATCGTCGAGATCCTCCACGAGGCGCACCGGCTCAATTTCTTCCCCATCTACCTGGGTACCAACGGTCTGCTGCTCCCGCTGCGCGACAAGGTGCTCGACTACGTCGATCGCGTTGTCATCTCGCTCGATTCCACCGATCCCGACGCTTGGGATGGCCTGCTCGGCGCCGGCCCGGGCCAGGCGCGCCGCATCTACGACGTGGTCGCCCACTACGCCCGCAATCAGCGCCGCCGCCACATCTCGTTGATGATCAATTGTGTCATCACCGGCGACACGATCGCCGATGTCTACCGCGTCATGGAATTCTGCTTTCGCCACGATGTCGTTTTCGCCCCCGTCGCTGCCGCCACCGATTCACTGCCCGACCGGGAACTGTTCACTCGCCCAGATTACCAGCGCCTGGTGCGTCACATCGCCGAGCTCAAGCGCCGCGGCTATCCCATCCTCGGCTCGATCGACTCCATTGAGACGCTGCTGCTCGGCCGCCCGTTTCCCTGCTACGCCACGGCTCTGCCCCACGTCTACCCGAACGGTGACGTTTTCTATCCCTGTCAGCCTCTCGGCCGCATTGGCGGCAATCTGCTCGATCTGGGCTCGATTCAAGCTGTCTACAGGGAAGGGGAACGCAAGTTCGGTCCCTGGAAGGAATGCTGGCGCGGTTGCGCCCTGAATTGCTACGTGCTCACCAACTACTACGTGCACCATTTCTGGGATCAGATGGTGCTGGAATCGGTCGGCCAGTTCGCCATGCAGCCAGGCACCGGCAAGCGCCTGCCTGCCGAATCCGCTCTCGAGCCGCTCTACGAAAATCCCGCCGAATGGGAACCGATCTACGACGTTGCCCCGCCATCCCCGGCCTCACCCGTCTACGACGTCCCGCTCACCCACCTCTCTCCAACCAGCGACGCCCCCTAAGCCCAGAGTTCCATTTTGAGCGGCACTCTTGAACCCTCAGATTGTCGCCATCACCACTATTTATGCGTGTTTCAGCGCGATGAACACGCCTTGCCTCGAGTTGCTGCCCCTGCCGGAAGGATAGCCCGACCGAAGACGGAAGGGCATCAGAGACGGGATGGTAGGGGACGGAAAAGTGTCGGAGGCGCACGTCAAACAACGGCCAGTTCCGGGCTCCGGTGGCCTGCGTCGAGCGAAAACTGGCACGTTGTGCGGTCCCTGGAAAGACGGAACGGCCCGAACCCGACTGACAATTGCACTCGCTGCCGGTAGGATGTATGCTGCCGGGCATCGTCCGAGTCCAAAATGGAAATTCTTATAGGGCGCGAGGCGCGTACAGCCAAGGATGGCCAGCCACGGCGAGTGCTGTGAGCTCACGTTGTGGGGCGGGCGTCCCCGGCTCTCTGCTACGGCGCGTCCAAACCAGCGTCCGCGATCTCTGTACGGGTGATTTGCCGCGGCGGACGCGCCCCTCACGATCCACTCCGGAGCTTGTGCAACGCTCGAATCGTACCCGGGCTGGGCAACGGCATCCTGTAGGAAGGACCGCAAGGAGGCAACTGACAAAATGGCTTTGAATCTCCGCCGTTGGTTCGTCCCCGCCATCTTCGTGGCGTTGCTGCCCGTTACGGCGCGGGCGCAAGGCACGCTCGCCGATTATCAAAATGCCGTAAAGTTCCTGCCCGGAAACCTGTATAGGCACTTCTTCCCGGCCCAAGTACAGGCGCACTGGGTGGGCAAGTCGGACCGCTTTTGGTATCTCCGGAGGAATCCGCGAGGGAACCTATTTATTCTGGTCGACGCGAGTGCGAACACCACCGGGCCGGCGTTCGATCAAGGGAGACTGGCCCAGGGGCTCTCGCGCGCCGCACATCGGCCGGTGCAGGCGGAGCACCTCCCGTTCTTCAATTTCCGATACACCAAGAACGAAAAGAGCATCCAGTTCAACTTCAATAATGCCGGCTGGACCTGCTCGCTCTCGACCTACGAGTGCACGCAGAGAGGGGAATTCGCCGAATTGCTTCACCGCTCCCCTTACTCGTCTCCCACGTCGCCCAGGGGGATGGGGCGGGAAGCGTATGAGAACATCTCGCCCAACGGCCAGTGGGCGGCGTTCATCCGCGACTACAACCTCTACGTGCGCTACGTGCCCACCGGCACCGTCGTGCAGCTCACCCATAACGGCAAGCCTGGCGACGACTATGCCACGTGGCCGCCCGATCTGCGCACGCTGGTTTCCCAGCACGTGACCAACGGCGACCACGTTAAGGAGCGCCCCGCGGTTTTCTGGTCTCCCGATTCGACCAGGCTCATCACCTACCGCCTCGACTCGCGCAGCGCCGGCCGTTACTCGAGCATCCAGTTCGTTCCGCCTGGCCGGCTCCGCCCGATCGCCTACAACTACGTGTATCCGCTCCCGGGTGAAATTCTGCCGAAGGCCTATCCCGTCATCTTCGACGTTCAGGCCGGCAAGCGTATCGGTGTGAAGACGCCGCCGCTCCAGATTTACCCCGAAGGCTATCCCCAGCGCTTCGAGTGGCTGAATAACGACCACGCGTTCTACATCTACGAATCGCGCGGGGAGAAGTACTTCGCCCTGCGCGAGGTGGACGCGAAGACCGGCGTGCAACGAACCATCTATCAGGAAAACGCCAAGCCCTATCCCTACATCGATCCGGGCGAAACGATGTTCCGGTGGGTCGATGGCCACAGGGAGTTTCTCTGGACCTCCGAGCAAAGCGGCTGGAACCAGCTCTATCTCTATGACACGGCGACCGGTAAGCTGATTGATCGGGTCACCCAAGGCGATTGGGTCGTGCGGCAGATCGTCTCCGTCGACCAGAGAACCCATCAGGTCTTTTTCCTGGCCGGCGGGGTCGATCCGAAGATGGACCCTTACTACACGCAGCTGTATCGCGTGAATTTCGACGGCACGGGCATGAAGCTGCTGACGCCGGGCAACGCCAATCACACCGCCAGCGTTTCGCCCGACGGAAAGTACATCGTCGATAACTATTCGACTCCTTCCGTTCCGGGCGAGTCGGTGCTGCAGCGGGTGAGCGATGGTTCGGTGGTGCGCGTGCTCGAGCGGACGGACGTAACTTGGCTCAAGCAGCAAGGCTGGGTGCCTCCCATCAGCTTCCAGGGGCTTGCCGCCGACGGCAAGACCAAGCTCTACGGAGTGATCGTCCGGCCCACGCACTTCGATCCGGCGAAGAAATACCCCATCCTCGAGAACATCTACACCGGGACGCAGGGCTTCTTCGCTCCGAAGACGTTCGGCGCGGCGCTTCGGCTCCAGTCAATGGCTGAACCAGGCTTCGTCGTTGTGATGCTGGATGGCCGTGGCACCACGGGCCGGTCGCGCACGTTCCATGACTTCTCCTATCACAACATGGGGAACGTGTTCATCGACCACGTGGACATGATCAAACAGATGGCGGCCAAGTATCCGTGGATGGACATCACGCGCGTGGGGATCTACGGGACGTCGGCGGGCGGCTACGGCTCGGCACACGCCTTCCTTCAGTTTCCCAACTTCTACAAGGTTTGCGTGTCGACTTCCGGTGATCACGACCCACGTCTGGACAAGGCTTGGTGGAACGAACTCTACCAGGGCTGGCCGGTGGGCAAGGACTACGTCGAGCAAGCCAATGAAACGCTGGCGTTGAAGTTGAAGGGTCACCCCATAGGCCACCTGCTGCTGATCCACGGCGATATCGACGACAACGTCAACCCCACGGAGACGATGCACTTGGTGAACGCGTTGATGACGGCCAACGAGCCCTTCAGAATGCTTCTCGTCCCCAACATGTACCACGGTGATAGCGGGCCTCATGCCCTATACGTTGGGCTCCGCCGCTGGAACTTCTTCGTGCGTCACCTGCTCGGGGTCAAGCCGCCCAGGAATTTCGTGATCCACGAGGCCCCGTTCAACTTCAGGCAGTAGTAACGTGGCACAGGTTTTAGCATGAGTGCCATAACACATGGGCGGGCCTCGTGCCCGCCCCGGGCGGTACAAGGAATCGGACCTGCATACTTCTCACGCTGTTTCGAGCGAGGGAGATCTCACAGTCGGGAATAACCGCGGGCAAGATAACCCCATGCATTGTCGGCGAGGAACCAGAAAGCTTTCTGTACCCCTCGGCACAGGCGGCATTCGGTAGGGTTCTACAGGATCTGGCTGCGGAATTCCACGTGCAAGTGATCACGACCAGGCATGGCCCGTACATCAGAAGCTGTACTGCCAGCAGTTCAAGTCGGAAGCGAAGGTGGGAGATGAGTACTTTAGGGCTCTGTACCGACTGGCGAGAGTGATAAATAGGGCGCTAGGTTAAGGGGCGCCTGAAGCGGAAGCTCGCCCTGGCGGCGCGGCCCGATTCAGGCGGGTCAACCGGAGAGAACAAAAAAAGGGCCCCGGATCTCCGGAGCCCTTTTCGCTTCTTAGGGAATTTATCCTGGCGGCGACCTACTTTCCCACACCGTTGCCAGCGCAGTATCATCGGCCCAGCGGGGCTTAACTTCCGTGTTCGGGATGGGAACGGGTGTATCCCCCGCGGCACGGCCACCAGGAAATTCATAGACAATCGCAAGAATCGCTAACAGCCACGCCTCATTCGAGCGGGCATTTGCAAATGAGCGACCGCAAATCGTATCCAGCGACAATCTGGATAAATTTTATGGTCAAGCCGAACGGCCAATTAGTACGGGTTAGCTGAACACATTACTGTGCTTACACATCCCGCCTATCAAGGAGGTAGTCTTCCTCCGGCCTTCATAGACCGCCGTAGCGGCCTTGGGAGACCTTATCTTGAGGCGAGCTTCCCGCTTAGATGCCTTCAGCGGTTATCCCTTCCGGACTTCGCTACCGAGCGGTGCCGCTGGCGCGACAACTCGATCACAAGAGGTCCGTCCACCCCGGTCCTCTCGTACTAGGGGC